>NZ_JBZCMS010000007.1:0-344312 GCF_058267595.1 Paenibacillus mobilis | reverse complement strand
CCCGATTAACTCCGCTCGACTTGCATGTATTAGGCACGCCGCCAGCGTTCGTCCTGAGCCAGGATCAAACTCTCCATAAAAGATGGAAGGTTCCTGCCACCCGAAGGCGGTAGGTTTTCCATTCAAAGTGTTTGTTTAGCTCATTTTGAATCTGACTATCTTAAAACATTAACGTGATTCATTTGTTCAGTTTTCAAGGAACTTGTTTTTCATATTTCATTGTCGAACATTTAAATATTATATCAACTTAGCGAATGCATGTCAACTTCTTTTTCCGACATTGTTTAGCAATGTTTGATAATCTTTCGAAGCGACAAGTAATAATATATCACGGATCTACACGCTTGGCAACTTAATTCGACATTTATTTTGCAGGCCTTTTTTACCAATAGGTTTTAGCAAAGAAAGACCTAATATTTTTTAAGCTTCTATACATAAGTTGGAAATTTCGCTCATTTCCATCGTATAATAAGTGAAGGATGTATTTAAAATTACATATTAAATTTTTAATAGCGAAATGGAGGTCACGTATTTGGCTAGCTGGCTTGCTAAACTCAGAAAAGGCTACGGTAAGAAACTTCGGTCTATCCATACCTGGAACGCTTGGATTGTTTTGGTCCTGGCCATAACAGGCCTGATCCTTGTCAGCGGCTATTGGCGGGAAGCTCTCGGCGGGGGACGCGTCTGGATCAAATATGTGCACATCTATGTCGGCCTGCTGCTTATCGCGCCGGTGGTTTATTACCTTTTTCTTGCGGGCAAGCACTGGAAACAGCTGCGCGGCAGACCGAAGCAAAAAGCAAATGTCATTTTTGTACTGGCCTTGCTGGTTGGCTGGTTATTATCCGGCATCATCTTGTGGCTGCTTAAGCTTTTTGGTCCTTCCTGGACGAATCCTGCACTGGTGGTCCACGATATCCTTACCTGGGTAGGCCTTCCTTATATTATCTATCACTCTGTAACCCGTTTAAAATGGCTCAAAGAACAACCCGAACGCAGAGCGGTTAAGATCGAGGAAAAAACCGTCAAACTGGGTTTGGAGGATGAAAGGCCTTTATATTCGCGCCGCGTTTTTCTAAAATGGTCCGTAGCCGGCATTATAGCGGTTATCTTTGGTCCTCCCTTTCTGAAATGGATAGGAAAAGATTTATGGAAAACCGAATCGATGGAGGACCTGTTGGCCAATGATGCCAATCGGATGGTTCCCCCTCCTTCTCCGGCTCCAAAATCGCTTCCTCCCGTTGGCGGCGGCGCCAAAGGGGAATTCCGGGTGTACACCGTTACCGAGATTCCTGCTTTCGATAACAACAACTGGTCTTTCACCATTGACGGGCTGGTTAACAAGCCGTTCCACTGGAATTGGGAGGAGTTTAACAATCTTCACCGGACGGTTCAGGTTAGCGACTTCCACTGCGTCACCGGCTGGTCGGTCTACCAAAATACGTGGGAGGGCCTTCCGCTCAAGGAACTGCTGAAAATGGCGGGCGTACGGGGAGAAGCCAAATTCGTTAAATTTTACTCGGGGGACGGCGTTTACACGGATTGTCTGAGTCTACAGCAGGCGAACTTCGACGATATGATGGTAGCCGTGCTGCATGACGGCCAGCCGATTCCAAGCGATCTTGGCGGGCCCGTTCGGCTGATTGCCCCAAAAATGTATGGTTATAAATCCGTCAAATGGCTGAACCGGATCGAACTGATCGCCGAAGAGCATATCGGATATTGGGAAGAACGGGGTTATGACAAAGACGGCTGGGTTTCGAATACGTAAGTCCGGGACACTTTTGCATCTGAAAAAAAATCGCCGGGCAGATCTTCTGCTCAGCGATTTTTCTTATTTCAAGATTTTAACGACTCTTTCAAGTTCCATAGTGAAGCGGCCGCTCCCCGATCAAGACTCTAGCAGACGGATCAACTCGTCTTCATCTTCAATGACCTCTATGCCCAATTCTTGGGCTTTGGCGAGTTTGCTGCCGGCTTTTTCGCCGGCGATGACGATGTCCGTTTTCTTGGAGACGCTGCCAGTCACTTTGGCCCCCAAAGCCTCAAGCCGTTCGGCGGCTTCGTCGCGCGTCATTTTATGGAGCGTTCCGGTCAGAACGACGGTTTTGCCGCTGAAGTAGGAATCAGTGCGGGCCGGTTCAGCCTGTTCAGGCGCCTTGGCTTGCACGCCCAGATCCAGCATTTTGCGAATGGAGGCCTGGTTAAACGGATCGGCGAAAAAGCTTACGATCGACTCGGCCACAATCCCGCCGATATCAGGCAGTGCGGTCAGCTCCTCCACATCCGCCGCCATCACGGCGTCGAGAGAGCCAAAATGATCGGCCAGCAGCTTGGTCGTCGACTTGCCCGTATTCGGAATGCCTAATGCAAACAGGAAAGAAGCGAGGTCGCGGCTTTTGCTGATTTCGATGGCGTCCAGCAGATTGCGGGCTTTCTTTTCCCCAAAACGCTCCAGCTTCAATAAACTGTCATATTCCAGACTGTACAAATCGGCAGGCTCCCTAAGCTCAAGCTCGTCATACAGCTGGCCGGCCGTTTTATCGCTGAAGGTCTCGATATCCATCGCATCGCGGGAAGCGAAATGCGTGATTCGCCCTACGATCTGCGGACGGCAGCCGAAACGGTTGTCGCAGAACAGATGTGCGCCGCGCTGCTGGAGCGGATAACCGCAGGCCGGGCAATTTTCCGGATAAACGATTTCTTCCCCGTCGTTATCTTCCGTTACTTTACCGAGAATCTCCGGGATGACGTCGTTGGAACGCCGGATAAATACTCGTGTGCCAAGCGCAAATTTCAGGTTTTTGCGTTCGATGTCCCCTACGTTGTTCAGGGTACAGTTTTGAACGGTTACCCCCGCCAGTTCCACGGGTTCTACGCGGGCGAGGGGCGTGATTTTTCCGGTGCGTCCTACGTTCCAGGTTACGGATTCCAGCACGGTTGTCGTTTCTTCCGCCTCAAATTTGTAGGCCACGGCCCAGCGCGGGAATTTGTCCGTATAACCTAGTACCTCGCGGGTCCGCATATCGGTAATCTTAACGACCGCTCCGTCGATCAAATAGTCCAGCGTATTACGCTGCTCTTGAATTTGTTGAAGCTGGGCGGCAACTTCGCTAAAGTCATCGAAATAGGAAATAAACGGATTCACTTTGAACTTATTGGCGCGCAGGAAATCCATCATTTCGCGGTGATCTCGGAAGGTGATCTTTTCGGCGTAACCTACGTTATAAAAATAAGCGCTCAGCTTCCGTTTGGCAGTCGTCTTCGGATCGAGATTCCGGAGGGCGCCTGCTGCGGCGTTGCGGGCATTTTTCAGCGGCTCGGCAGCCTGTTTGTTGTACGCCTCCAGCACGGACAGGTTCATGATGCCCTCGCCCTGAACTTCAATCGTTCCGTCACGGAAAGGAATGGTCAGCGGCACGGACTTGATCGTCCTCACCTGGGCCAGAATGCCTTCCCCCACAACTCCGTTGCCGCGCGTGGAAGCCTGCACCAGCTTGCCGTCCGTATAGGTCAAATTCAAAGTAAGGCCGTCAAACTTCAGCTCAACCGCATAGGAAAGCGGCGGAAGAGGCGTGTCGGGATTTTTGGCATTATAGTCGCTTGTCAGCTTAACGACACGGTTGTTCCAGTTCAGGAGCTGCTCTTCGTTCTGGGCTTTATCCAGACTCCAAAGCGGCACAAGATGCCGGTGCGGCGTAAATCCGCTTAGCAGCTCGCCTCCTACCCGCTGCGTGGGCGAATCCGGCAGGACGATGCCGCTCTCCGCCTCCAGCCGGACCAGTTCATCGTAAAGCGCGTCGTATTCCTTGTCGCTGACCAGCGGCTCATCAAGCGTGTAGTAATGATAGTTGTATTTGCCAAGCTCCTCTACGAGCTCTTCCATCCTCTGCATTGGATCCATGCGGGGACAACCCTCCATATATGTAATCAAAATTTAATGAAAAAAATATTAGATAAGGAGACTGCTGAACCAGCACATCTCCTTATCGTTGTTGCAGCTATAAGTAGAGCAGAACCTCACCGTTCAAACTCTTTATTTGTTAGTTTCGCCAATGTCCCGGGATCTAACCCGAGAGCAGGAGACGATAACGGGGAAAAACGCAATTACAAACGTTAAAGCGCAAGCTGGTAAAAACAGTCCGATCAGCCTTCCACCTTGGTGATCGGGGCAAACCCGGCGAGCAGGCGTTTCACGCCCACGGGAGCCGGGAAGGCGATTTGCAGCTCCATGTCGTTGCCGGTGCCTTTGACGGCTACGATCGTGCCGGTGCCCCATTTGCCGTGCGATACTTTATCGCCGGCTTTGAATTCGCCAGGGGCACCTGCGGCGCGTGCGGCCGGCGCGGCTGAGGCACCGGTCGTCACGGTTACGCCCGGCCGGCCGGCCGCCGGGGCCGAGCCGCCGCCAAGCGGGCGCGCGGTAGCGCCTGTGCCGGGCGCCGCGCCGTAGCCGCGGCCAGCGCCTGGAGCGCCAGCGCTGTTTCTGGCGGCACCGAAGTTGCTGCCGCCGGCTGCGCCGCCGAAGCCGCGTCCGCTGAAGGCGCCGCCATTATTCGCCCCGCGCCGGTACCGGTCGCGGGCGATGTCGGTCCCTTCCTTCAGTTCCTCCGGAATTTCCTCCAGGAACCGGGAAGGCGGGTTGGCCGTCGTGCGGCCAAACAAGGTGCGCATCTGCGCGCAGGTCAGGAAGAGCTGCTCCTCCGCCCGCGTAATGCCCACATAAGCGAGGCGGCGTTCCTCTTCCAGCTCCTCGTTGTCGAGGAAAGCCCGGCTGTGCGGGAAAACGCCTTCCTCCATCCCGATGATAAACACGACGGGGAATTCCAGGCCTTTGGCGCTGTGCATGGTCATCAGCACAACGGCATCGGAGGAGTCGGCTTCCTGCTCCTCATCGTTCATGCTGTCGATATCGGCGATCAGCGCCAAATCGGTCAGGAAAGCAACCAACGATGTGTCTTCGTTGTTTTTCTCGAATTCCTGGGTTACGGACAGGAACTCGTCAATATTTTCCAGACGGGACTTGGATTCGAGCGTGTTCTCCCGCTGCAGCTCCATCCGGTACTCCGTCAGTTCCAGCATTTTTTCGGTCAGCTCGGTGACGGACAGGAATTCGACCATCCGGTAGAGCGACACGATCATGTCGTAAAACTCGACCAGCATGTTGCGGGTCCGGCCCGCAAAGCCGAGATCGTCCACATATTCGAGTACCTTAAAGATGGAGGTGTTCCGTTCCGCCGCCGCTGCGGCCAGCTTCGCTACGGTCGTATCCCCGATGCCCCGTTTGGGCACGTTAATGATTCGGGTCAAGCTGATGTCGTCATCCGGGTTGGACAGCAGGCGCAGGTAGGCCAGCAGGTCCTTGATCTCTTTGCGGTCATAGAACTTGATGCCGCCGACGATCTGGTACGGAATATCCGATTTGATCAGGATTTCTTCTATTACCCGCGACTGGGCGTTGGTCCGGTAAAGGATCGCATGATCGCGGTAGGATTTTGCGTTTTTAATGTTTTTATGGATTTCGGAGGTCACGAAATACCCCTCGTCATGCTCCGAATCGCCGCGGTAAACTTTGATTTTCGGGCCTTCGCCTTTGTCGGTCCACAGCTTCTTCGGCCGGCGTCCGCCATTTTGACTGATCACCTCGTTGGCCGCATTCAAAATATTGGAGGTGGAGCGGTAGTTCTGCTCCAGCATGATCGTAGTTGCTTCCGGATAGTCCTCCTCAAAATTGAGGATATTCGAAATATCCGCGCCGCGCCAGCGGTAGATGGACTGGTCGCTGTCGCCCACCACGCAGATGCGGTGGTGGCTGTCGGCCAGCATTTTACAAAGCATGTATTGGGCCCGGTTCGTATCCTGATATTCGTCGACATGGATGTATTTGAATTTCTTCTGATAGAAGTCAAGCACTTCCGGTACTTCTTTAAACAGCTCGATCGTCTTCATGATCAGGTCGTCAAAATCAAGCGAGTTATTGCTTCTAAGCCGTCTTTGGTACATCTTGTACACTTTGGCCGCAATGTCCTGCAAATAATCGCCGATCTTCTGCTCATACTGCTCAGGAGTGATTAGTTCGTTTTTCGCCGCGCTGATCATGGCTTGAATAGCCTTCGGCTCAAACTTTTTCGTGTCGAGATTCAGTTCCTTCATACAATTGCGGATCACGGACAGCTGATCGGTCGAATCCAAAATAGAGAAGTTCGACGTGAAACCGATCCGGTCGATATCCTTGCGCAGGATACGCACGCACATGGAGTGGAAGGTGGATACCCAGATGTCGCGCCCTTCAGGACCGACCAGGCTGGAAACCCGCTCCTGCATCTCCCGGGCGGCTTTATTGGTGAAAGTAATCGCGAGGATCGCCCAAGGCGGCGCCTTGCGGGTTCCGATCAAATAAGCGATGCGGTGCGTCAGCACGCGCGTCTTGCCGCTGCCCGCGCCGGCCATGATAAGCAGCGGACCTTCGGTCGCCACTACGGCTTTCTTCTGCTCCGGATTCAGCTTCTGTATCGCTTGTTCTATATCAACAGACATGTGAATGTCCCCTTTCCTAATTGCATAAATCCTAGATCATCGAACGTACATCATTAAAACGTGCTTTGCTTATAAACGTCTTTTGCCTTAACCGCCCGCACCGTCTCCAGCGCTTTGTCCAAATCGCTATAAACGATGTTGCCGACCACCACCGTATCGCTGACCGCGGCCGCCTGAGCCGCCGTCGCCGCATCCACGATCCCACCGCCGTAAAACAAGCGGGAATGGTCCAGCGAACGCCGCACTTCGGCCACCAGCTCCATATCTCCGAACTTGCCGCTGTATTCGACATAAATCACGGGCAGCGACATCAGCCGTTCCCCGGCTTGTCCGTAGGCCGCGGCACGCGAAGCCGGCAGGCCGGCGTCCGCTCCGGTTATTTTTCCGGCTGTCGAATCGGGATTTAAAATGATATAACCCTCGGGCACGACCATGTCCCAGGGTATCAAATAACCATAGCGGTCAACCGCCTCGCTGTGCCGGCCGATCAGCCAGTCCGCATCCGGAGCATTCAGCACCATCGGAATCAAATATAAATCAAAACCCGGCACGACGGCTTCCAAATCGGAAACCTCAAGCACGCAAGGAAGCTCGAACTGTCTGACCCGGGACATTAAATCCACGGTATTCCCATAGGTTAGTCCGCTGGAGCCGCCGAGCATAATGGCATCCGTCCCGGACAGGCATACCGCCTCCAGCTGCTCATCCGTCAGGCTCCGGTCGGGGTCCAGCTTAAACACGTGCCGCCACGTGCCAATCATCGATTTCAACGTCGAATTCCTCCAGCGTATAATAAGCTAAAAATCGTCCAAATCAGAAACTACTTCCTAGTCTATGCTACGCACCGGAGAGTGTCAATGTTCGTATTTCGGATGAAAAAGGGGAACAAAAACGCCCTGCCGTCCCAGGCTGGCCCGGAGATGCGGCAGAGCATTTTTTCACAGAAATTCAAAATCCCAGCAAAACCTTCCAAGCGGGCTTCCGCAGCTCTTTCTCCGATAAATCGTCGGAATAAAAGCCATAAGCTCCCATCGCCTGAAACTTCAAAACGTCGCTCATTTTATCGATGGTGTGGACGTAGGACGGAACCCCCAAATCTCTTAAATCGGAGATCAGCTTGCGGTTGGCCCGGGTATTGGACATCGTCACCGCCGCAATGTCGTTATTCCGTACAAAGTCCACGACCTGGGCATCGGTATCTTTGGACACATATAAGGTATAAATAATTTGAGGAAAATCGTATTCGGCTTTCACCTCGGCGAGCATCGGCTCGTTATAAATCTGCGGCACGATCCGGTTCAGCACGCTGGGATCCACCTCGTTCGCTTCCTTCACAATCGTGCTGAACATCTGGCGGATCCGCTCCGGCTCAATCTCCTTGGTATCGGTCACAATGTAAATATCGGGATACTCATGGAGCAGCTGCACCGCATCCGCCCAGCTTAAGGCATCATACCTGCCCTGGATTTTGGCCTGCCGGAATTCCTCATAAGTAAAACGGGCATCCAGCCGATCCGCTGGCAGCTCTCCCTGCTGTCCCATCATTTTGGAAAAGCTGGCGCCCCATTCATGGCGGCCGATCAGCCGCTCGTCTTTATCCGAGGTGAACAGCATGTCCATCTCAAACACCCGGTTGCCTTCAGCGTAACTCGCAATAAACGCTTCATAACTATTGGTGTAGGTCAGCCCGTTGATGGAACCCATCGCATGGGATACCGCCTTGTACTGCGTAAAGCCGCCGTCATCAAGCGCAAGTCCCTCGGTGGAAAATACAAGGCTGCTTCCCGAAAGCAGAAGCAGAAACACGGCTGCAGCCACGCCGAGAAGACATAACAATCGTTTCATGATCCATGGCCTCCAGCCTAACTTTGCCCGAACGGCGTTGTAGGTTCTTCGTTTTCGGTTTGATTTGAATTGATTTTATTAATCTTTCGTTAGGCATACGTCTTGTTTACGATATTTTGCATATACTCCAGCAGCTTCTCCCGCATATCTTCCTGCTGCAGCGCATAATGAATCGTGGTTTCGATAAAACCCAGCTTTTCGCCTACATCGTGGCGCTCCCCGTCGAAATGGTAGGCCATGATGCTTTCTTTTTCACCGAGACGGCCGATGGCATCCGTCAGCTGGATTTCCCCGCCGACACCCTCCTGCTGGGCCTCCAGCTCGTCAAAGATGCCCGGGGTGAGGATATACCGCCCCATAATCGCGAGATTCGAAGGCGCCTGCTCGGGCGCAGGTTTTTCTACCAGACGTTTCGCTCGGTAAACGCGCTCCTCCAGCAGATCGGCATCCACGATACCGTAGCGGGACACCTGCTCATGCGGCACCGGCTTGACGCCGACGACCGAACGGCCGTAACGTTCAAACACGTTCATCATCTGCTTCAGGCACGGCGTTCCTTCCGTTTCTACAATGTCGTCGCCAAGCAGAACGGCAAACGGCTCGTCCCCGATAAATTTGCGCGCGCACCAAACGGCATGTCCAAGGCCGCGCGGCTCTTTTTGCCGGATGTAATGGATGTCGGCCATGTTGGACGGCTTGCGGACTTCCTCCAGCAGATCCCATTTTCTTTTCTCCGATAAGTGATGCTCCAGCTCAAACGAATTATCAAAATGGTCTTCGATGGAACGTTTGCCTTTCCCCGTAACGATAATGATATCTTCGATGCCCGAAGCCACCGCTTCTTCAATGATGTATTGGATGGTCGGCTTGTCGACGATCGGCAGCATTTCCTTCGGCATCGCCTTGGTGGCCGGCAGAAAACGGGTTCCGAGGCCCGCGGCCGGAATGATGGCTTTTCTTATTTTCATAGAGTTGGTTTCTCCCTTATCCGTAATCGGGTTAAATGAACATGATTATATCAATTATATCATAGCATCTGGCGGGTGCCGAGTTTGCAGAAAAGGGAGATTCAGGAGAATAGGAGATACGGTTGATACGGGTGATTCAAGAGATTCGAGGGCTCTGCTTACATGCCGTTCATCGCAAACCACTGATCCTGCAGCGACCAGCCGTGGCCGTTCCAGGTCAGAATACTGACTATATAGCCGTAACGATCCGCATGATAAAGGCCGCTGACGCCCTGGAAAGCCATTAACGAATATTTGCCGTCCCTGTCGGTATCCACGGGATATAGCCCGCTGACCGGATCCACAAATCCCTGAACGGGTTTGATCAAAGAGCCGTCCGGCTTGTAGATTTGGTCCAGATATTCTTTTCCTCTATTGCTTATATCGATCGTATAAGTGTCGCCGGTCTCCTGAGCGGTTACTCGAAGTTTGTATCGCGGCAGAAAATCAACCGTATACTTCCACTGCCCGCTGAAATGCTCCGAGTTGAAAATATGCCGGAACTTCCCGTTTTGGTAATGGTAGACGTCATCATACGTAAATGCTCCTGAACCGCCTGAATCGATCTGCACCAAAATATCCTTATAACCGGCACCGGTAAAATCAGCCAGCACCATTCTCGGATTGTAGCCTGAAGGTTCCGGCAGTTTAATGATCTGTTCCCGGCCAGTGCCGCCTTCCTTCACGGTGAGCGTAATATTTTGCACAAAGGGACTGTCTTCGGTCCGTCTCCCGGTCAGCAGAATTTTATCCAGCCTGCCGTTCCCCGTCACTTCGCCGACCGCCTGATCCAGCACCTCGCCCGCCGCCGATACCGAACGTAAATTTCCGAATGTATTCGCGTAGGGATGCAGGTCATCCGCCTTGAAAATCATTTTACGCACCTTCTCTTTTCTGGTTATAAACCAGCATATGAGGCATAAGCCCGGCCGGTTCCGGGGGCGGCCGCAAAATAATAAAAGACCGCTCCGATGCGGAACCTTCGTTCCAAATCTGGCGGTCTGTAAATACTTATATGTTAGTTGGCCCGAAAAGGGAATTCAAATCGTGGTAGTGGTATAGATGATGTTTTCTCTGCAGGGTCGACGCCCCTGTGGAATCGGAATTTTAATGATAGATGACCTGTTTGATCCGGGATTCCTCCATGGAAGTCAGGCCGTGAGGCGGCTGCGGCGTATGCAAAAGACGTTCCGTGCCGAACTCGATTTTCCGGTATTCCTCATCCCCGGCTTCTTTCAGTTCCCCGCGTACTCCCGTTACAAAATTTTTGATTTCTTTAATGGCTGCCAGCATGGCTTTTCATCCTCCTTGGATGACTTACAGTGATTTTGCAACCCCTATTGGTTACGCTTACATCATAACATAACCCGCCACCTTTTGGAAGTGGTGTCCGTGTCAAATGTACATTAAATTTTCGTAAAAATCCCGTTAAATTAACTTATAAAGTTGACATGCGAGAGCATTTAGTGCGTCTGAAAAAGAATAATGTCTCTTTATAGGAGACATTATTCTCAAGTGTATATTCATTCTTTTAAAGCCCCTTCTGAGAAGCCTTTTGTTGCCTATTTTGAAAAGAAGTAAAAGCCATTCCGTTCTATGCCGAATTAATTCTTGGATCTCATTAGCCGCAAAAAATCCCTTAGTCCTTCACGCCAATGGCGGAGATCCTGAAATCCGTTTGTACGGATCGAAAGATGCTCCAGCACCGAATTACTCGGGCGCGGGGCGGGACGCGGAAACTGCTCGGTGGTGCAAGGCTCAAGTCTGGCTGTAAAAGTTAATCCCGCCAGCTCGGCCCCGTCTTCTAGAATGGCTTTCGTAAACTCGTACCAGTTGCAGGAACCGCTGTTAGACGCGTGATAAATACCATATTTCTCCGTTTGGGACAGCTCAAGCAGAAAGTTTGCGAGATCCACCGTATAGGTCGGCGAACCTGTTTGATCATTGACGACCTGAAGGAGCGGTTTTTCCTGGGCCAGACGTAGCATCGTCTTGACGAAATTAGGGCCGTACAAGCCATAAACCCAGGAGGTACGCACGATAAAATACCGGGAAGACAAGCTTTGTACCATAATTTCTCCAGCCCGTTTGGCTTTACCGTAAACCGACTGAGGATCCGTATTGTCATACTCTTGATAAGGCTGCTTGGCATGACCGTCAAAAACATAGTCCGTGCTGATGTAAATCAATTTGGATCCGTTTTTCTCAGCCGCCATCGTTACATTTCGTGTCCCTACCGCATTCACCAGATAAGCCGTATCTATATCGTTTTCGGCTGCATCCACAGCCGTATACGCTGCACAGTGAATAACTGCGTCCGGCTTAAACCGGCTTATAACTTCCTCACACTGCTCCTGGCTGGTGATGTCCAACTCCACACGATCGCATCCAAGAACGGAGTTGCCGGCGGCCGAGAAGGTTAAAACGACATCCCTGCCAAGTTGTCCCCCAGCGCCCGTTACCAGCACTTTCATGGCTGATCACCGAGTCGGGTGCCATATTGTTTTTCATAATATGTTTGATAAGCACCCGATTGGATCCGGGTCCACCATTCCCGATTTTCCAAATACCATCGAATCGTCTCTTTAATGCCGCTCTCAAAATTATGTTTGGGTGACCAGCCGAGCTCGTTCGTAAGCTTGGCAGCGTCAATGCCGTACCTGCGGTCGTGACCAGGACGGTCCTTAACGAATGTTATCAGTGATTCCGGTTTGCCGAGCTCTGCCAGGATTGTTTTTACAATTTGAATATTCGTCCGTTCGTTATGGCCGCCAACATTATATACCTCGCCGTTTACCCCCTCATGGATGACCAGATCAATCGCGCTGCAGTGATCCTCCACATAGAGCCAATCACGAATATGAAGACCATCCCCATAGACCGGGAGCTGCTGATCATTTAGCGCCTGGGAAATCATTAATGGGATTAACTTCTCCGGAAATTGATACGGACCATAGTTATTGGAGCAGCGGGTGATATTCACCGGTAGCCCGAACGTTTCATGATAAGCCCGCACCAGCAAATCCCCGCCGGCTTTGGAAGCCGAATAAGGACTGTTCGGAGCCAGAGGTGTTTCTTCCGTAAAAAGACCCGTTGCGCCAAGCGTTCCATATACTTCGTCTGTTGATACTTGAACAAACTTTGTAATGCCGTACTTTTTCGCTGCATCAAGCAGCACTTGGGTACCCATAACATTGGTTGTCACAAATATCCCGGGATCCAAAATACTCCGATCCACATGCGATTCAGCTGCAAAGTTAACCACTATATCGATTCCCTGCTGGAAGAGTGCATCCATCGCCGCTGCATCCTGAATGTCCGCCTTAACGAAGGTATAGTTCGGGTGGCTTTCAATGGATTTTAAATTCTCCAAATTGCCCGCATAAGTTAAAGCATCCACATTTATGATTTCATAGGTTGGATGCTCCTTCAACATATAAAGCACAAAATTGCTGCCTATAAATCCGGCGCCGCCGGTGACAAGCAGTTTCATGAATAGGTCCCCCTCATTCACATTCATCGATTAGTCAAAATTCAGTTCCGCGTCCTGCAGCAGCGGATGCCGCTGGTCCTTCTCCGACAAAACCGGATTGGAGATTGGCCAATCAATGCCAAGCGCAGGGTCATTCCATAATATGCCGCGATCATTTTCGGGGGAATAATATTCGTCCACTTTATACATGACTTGGGTATTGGGAACAAGCGTGCAGAAGCCGTGTGCAAATCCCTTCGGCACCAGCAGCTGACGGTGATTAAATTCACTCAAGATAAAACCCTGCCACAGTCCAAATGTCGGTGAACTGCGGCGTACATCCACAATAACATCATAGATAGCCCCAGACAGGACCCGCACCAGTTTAGTCTGCGCCTTAGGATTCAACTGATAGTGCAGACCTCGCAGCACACCCGGCTGAGCTGATAAGGACTGATTATCCTGGACAAACTGAAAGTTAAGGCTATTATTTTGCATAACCTGTTCGTTGTAACTTTCCATAAAAAAACCACGTTGGTCTCCGTGAACTATCGGCTCCAGCAGACGGGCCCCCTCCAGCTTCAAAGGAGTTATCTTCACCTTTCCTACTCTCCTTTACTTAAAGTTTCAACGAGCAGACAGCTTAAAACTTTTGATATGATTTAATTTGTGCTATCGAACATATATATGCAAGTTTTGGATGAAATGCTTATAGGGAGCAGCGGTTTTCTTGTTTGGAATACAGAAGATGGAGGGATAATTCACTCGTTTTGCAACAAGTAAAGAACATAAAAAACAGGCTGACACTGATAGAACACTGCGCCAGCCTGTAACTTGTTTTTTCATTGAGTATTAAACGATATCTTGACCATGATCCTTTTAATACTTGGCATTTATTAATTGTTCAGTAGATATGTAAACGCCGTTGACCAATTACCGCCTTTACCATTTAAAGGAGCAAACACAAATGAGCCGTCTGGTCCACCTGCCAAGTTCAGACTTGGAAGCAAAGCCGAGGAGACAAGAACCACTACAACAACGCTAAACAACCCGACCAAAAGACGCCAATTTTTTTTCATTTTGTTTATACACCTCTAACATATAATTTTTGTATTGCTCCAACTGATCCTTGTTTGCAAATTGACGGTAATTTTCGAATAAAGTGGAGCATCTAATAATCGCTGCTTCATTATTTATTCTTAATGAATATTTGAAACCCATGATCAACCATTTAATGCCAGCCAAATACCTCTTTTGATTAAATTCATAAACAGCCAAGTCGGCCAAAAAAAAGGAAAAATCATTGTTTATTACCTGTTCGTTATAATCTACTTTAGGACCATTATTAACGGCATCCTGAATTATTAGTTCGAATCGTTTTAGCAAATAATCAATTTCCCAACCGTGCTTGTTAGCCATCATAACAATTTGAAATAAACTTGGGATAATTTCTCCCTCTACGGTATTTACATGGTTTATATATTTATCTATATATGTCTTGTTCCCTCCCCTCATTTGGTATAAGTATTGATTAGCAACAGACCAAAAATGAAAGATTTCCAAGGCCTTCATGGATCTAACATCAGTTTCCACAGCCCAATCCGGCTTATCGTATAGTAAAGCGTATTTCAAAGCCTGCTCCAACTCGCCCTTTACCTCGCAAACCATTCCACGCATAAGGTAGGAGTATAGAATATAACCAACCAAAGCCATAGAGGGTTCACGAAAAGGTTGATTATCAGAAATTGCCTTTTGTTTTAGTTTATATTGGGTTTCAGCCCGCCCTCCCAATATAACAGACAATTGATCTACCCTATCATAACGATGCAAAGAGGCATATATATCAATCAATTCCTTTATAGCATCGAGTTGATCAATTTCATTTAACCGGTCCACGTAAAGCTCAAATCGGGAAGCAGCCAGCGCGTTTAACTCCTGATCGTCCCCTAATGCACTATGAAACAACCGATAATGACATAACGCCAGCCTCTCCGAATGCTGATACTTCTCGCTGTCCGCCACAGTTTGATAAAGAATGGCCGCAGCGGACCTCTTCTCCTCGCGGAACCATTGTTCCGCCATTTCAAACATAGGGGCCGCGTAAGATAAATTCTCCATCACACTTCGGGCAGCCTGCTGCATCAAATCAAGCTTGTCCAGTTCGGCACATCGTTCAAAAAAAGGACCTATTCTGCGCCAATCCAAACTGGATGCTGCCAGATATTCCTCCAAAAACATTTCATAATAAGTTCCTTCCTGGAGTCCCATCACTTCCGTCATTCGATCCAGATGAGCAATGGATATGGAGCGGTGTCCGTTTAAGATATTGCTAACGGTTCCGGCGTTGATACCCACTCTCTCTGCAAAACGGGTAACTGTTAAGCCCTCCCGTTTCATATAAAGCTCCATCTCAGTTTGAATTGTAGCTGCCACTTATTGAACCACCTCCTCAAAATAGAAAAAAATTACATTTCTAACTATTATCATATTCCAATATATTACAATGGTCAATTGCTATTTTTACGCAATTAAGTAATTTAATGATTTTCTAGCAAAAATAATGACTTATATAAGTCATATCGGCCAATTCAGCTTCATTTCAACAAAAAGAGTCTTCTATTCCGAAAAAGGAACAGAAGACTCTTTTTTCTAGTCTTATTTTTAGTTCAATCCGTCATGGCTTGCCGAATTTCCCCGGAAATAATTATTTCACCAGCTGACCGCGGGTTACGCCGAGCTGGTTGGTGGCTTTCAGCGTTTTCCATACTTGGGTGCCGCTGATTTCCCCACGTAAAGCACGGGTGTACAGGTCGATGACCTCTTGCACCTGCTCAGGCGTTTCTTCCAGGAACTCGACCCGGAAACCCGATACGCCCAACTGCAGGAAGTTCGTCAGGTATTCGGCGCCGGATTGCTCGATAGCATTATAAACCGTGTTGCGGCAGCCTTCGTCTACGCGTACCGGATGGCTCATGCCAATGCGGTCCTGCAGGGACGCGCGGTGTTCTTCACACGGACGGCCACAGTTCGTATAGTCCGTGCCTTCACTGAGGAAGGTGCAGTACACGCAATGTTCGGTATGGAACATCGGCAGATGCTGGTGGATAACCACTTCCATCTGAGCGGTACGGCTTTTGCCCAGCAGATCGACCATCTGCTGGATGTTCAGGTCATACGATGGAGTCACGACGTCGCAGCCCGCTTCCAGGAACAGCTCCACGGCTTTGTGGTTGGCGATGTTCAAGGAGAAATCGCCGATCAGCTTCGGCTGGTGCGCGAGCGGATTCTCCAGCCGGTGGCGGAGATAGAAGTAAAGCGCGCCGGTGTTGCGCACCAGAACGGCGTCGGGCTTAAGACGCAGGATGTTGTTGTGGTAGCCGTTCTCGCCAGGCATATGAATGCGCGGCGTAGCGAGCGCGATTTGTTTGCCCGCGGCATGAACGGCTTCGACCGCAGCCGGGAACTGCTTGATGAACTCGAAGTCCGCGTAGATGAAATCTACGCCGGTCTTCACGGCAGCAAGCACCTGGTCCAGGCTGCGGCAGAGGGCGGTAAGCTTCGCACCGCCCAGCGGTACCGGCGCAGCGGCCACAGCCGCGTCGCCGAAGATTTCGATCTCCCGTTTCGTATAAACGGGAGGTTTCGGGCGTTCGCCCGCAAGCTGCTCTACGGCGCGGCGGCGGATGCTGTTGAGCTCACGCATCGGCACGATCACGTCGCCGTGCAGGTCCACTTCCAGCTTCTCCAGCTGGAAGACGGTGCCGCCCAGGCGGCCGAACTGCTCCTCCAGCAGTTCGTAGTCCATGGGCCGCTTCTTCGCGATGTCCAGCTCCAGCTCCGAATCGACCCGCACCGTGGTGCCCTTCTGGACATCCGTCCAGAAGGTGATCAGCGGCTGCCCTGGATTACCGACCGCGCGCACATGTACCGGGAATACCCGGTACGGCTTCTCGGTCTCGAACGTTTGGCGCAGCCGCTTGTCCAGCGCCGGATCGCTGGTCTTCCAGATCCGGTCGCCCACATGCACGCGGCGAAGATCCACGTCACTCCTGCCAGCCACAATATCGACAAACCAGCCTTCGCCGGCTTCCCCTTCGATCTTCACGCCTTTGCGGCGAAGATCGTAAACGCGGCCGCCCTCCTCCTTCTTCGTCGGGTCGCCAGCGTCAAAAACAATCCCGTCGCCGCGCTTCAGCGGCGCCTCGATTTTACAAACGACGCCGTCTCGCAGCACCTGCTCGACACGTCCCAGATAAACGCCGCGGCTCTTAGGGAATGTCCCCTCAACAAGCTTCTTGTTGTTGGTCCCTTCCAGGAAGCCGTGCGTGAATCCGCGCGAGAAGCTTTGCTGCAGCTCGCGGATTTCCTCTTTCGACGGCCGTTCGCCTTGGCCCGCAAAATACTGGTCAATCGCCTTACTGTATTTGCTGACCACGTTGGCCACATATTCAGGGCTTTTCAGACGGCCCTCGATTTTAAAAGACATGACGCCTGCTTCAATCAGCTCCGGCATAATATCGATCGCCGCCAAATCCTTTGGCGACAGCAGGTAAGCCACATCGCCCATCGGCTTCTGCTCGCCGTCGACCATCAGGTCGTAAGGCAGGCGGCACGCCTGTGCGCATTCGCCGCGGTTGGCGGAGCGTCCGCCCCACATTTCCGAGGTCAGGCACTGGCCGGAATAAGACACGCACAAAGCGCCATGCACAAATACTTCCATTGGCAGTTTGGCCTGGTCGCCGATTTGTTTGATTTGTTTCAGATTGTTTTCGCGCCCGAGCACGACACGTTCCATGCCCCAAGGTTTGGTGAACTCCACCGCTTCCGGTGAAGTGATCGTCATTTGGGTTGAACCATGGATCGGGAAGTCCGGCGAGATTTCGCGAATCATTTTTACCAGACCAAGATCCTGCACGATCACCGCATCCACGCCCGCATCGATACAAGCATCGATCAGCTCTTTAGCATCCGCAAGCTCGTCTTCAAACACCAAAATATTAAACGTCAAAAAGCCTTTAACCCCGTAGCTGTGCAAAAACGCCATAATCTCCGGCAGCTCGTCCATCCGGAAATTATTCGCGCGGGCGCGGGCATTAAACTTCTCGACGCCAAAAAAGATCGCGTCCGCCCCGTTCGCCACCGCCGCACGCATACAGTCCCAGTCCCCCGCCGGCGCCAGCAGCTCCACGTCTTGCCTTGTAATCTTGTTCATAAAATGGTTATCCTCCCAAACCGGCATCGCCGGTGAAATCTTTATTTATGTTCACTTTCCCTTAAAACGGAAGGCTACAATACATTGTCGGTAAATCCTTAAAATTTTAACTTCACGGACTTATCTATTTTATCAGACATTGCTGCGGTACTCTAGCTTTTCCATCAATACTCAGACTCTGCGAAAAAAACTTTTTTTCTGCTCCCTTTCGCGTCTGCACGGCAATAGTCTAACGGCAGAATAAAAGACTTAATCCTTCGGTCTGTAAGCTCGTTAGTCTTCCAGATTTTTGCTATAATCGAAGTGTACATGAACTGGCTTATAAGGACGGTCGGCTAGTCTCCCGGAAGGGAGGTGATGCCTGTGGCGATTAAGGATGCTCTGACGATCATGATCAGTTTCGGCGCGCTTATCATTGCACTGCTGATGCTGGTGGTAGCCATCGTCGTTGCCATTAATCAAAACACAAAGAAATAGACCGCCCTCAGCTAAAGGATGCGGTCTATTTCAAACCGTAACTTTTTCTACAGCCGACCGCTCTTTAAAGCGGCAAGTGTACGGGGAGTCGTGTTCCCGCACGGCTCCTCATTTATTGTTATCTTAGCATACTTGAAAATATACCTCAACCAAGGGAATTAGCCCAAAATACAACCGTTCCGCTCCTAAAATTTTACTATTCCTGCTATAATTAGGCCTGTACACAAAACTGGCTTATAAGGACGGTCGGCTAGTCTCCCGGAAGGGAGGTGATGCCTGTGGAGATTAAGGATGCTCTGACGATCATGATCAGTTTCGGCGCGCTTATTATAGCGCTGCTGACGCTGGTAGTTGCTATTGTCGTTGCCATTAATCAAAACACAAAGAAATAGACCGCCCTCAGGTAAGGACGCGGTCTATTTCAAATCGCTCTTAAACCTACAGCCGACCGCTCTTTAAAGCGGTAAGTGTACGGGGAGCCGTGTTCCAGCACGGCTCCTTATTTATTGTTATCTTAGCACACTTAAAAATATACCTCAACAAAATGAACTTGCCGGTTGGCAGTTTTTCCGATTCCCAAACGATTACTAGAATTGCTATAATTAAACATGTACATGAAACTGGCTTATAAGGACGGTCGGCTAGTCTCCCGGAAGGGAGGTGATGCCTGTGGCGATTAAGGATGCTCTGACGATCATGATCA
Source organism: Paenibacillus mobilis (assembly GCF_058267595.1). NCBI lineage: Bacteria > Bacillati > Bacillota > Bacilli > Caryophanales > Paenibacillaceae > Paenibacillus > Paenibacillus mobilis. The sequence goes on along the minus strand of NZ_JBZCMS010000007.1, from coordinate 325,059 downwards.
GTTTCGGCGCGCTTATCATTGCGCTGCTGACGCTGGTAGTTGCTATTGTCGTTGCCATTAATCAAAACACAAAGAAATAGACCGCCCTGGACAAAGGAAGCGGTCTATTTCAGTCGCTTTTCGAAATCCTACAGCCGACCGCTCTTTAAAGCGGCAAGTGTACGGGGAGTCGTGTTACCGCACGGCTCCTTTATTTATTGTTATCTTAGCACACTTAAAATTATACCTCAACCAAAAGAGCTTGCATGTCGCACGCTCAACGTTCAGGTAGTTTCTTCAATAATAGCAAATCCCCAGCGGTCAATCTCCACGTGTTCACCCTGTCTTAAATCATGCCCGCCTATCAGTTCCCGTCCATCCGAATAAGGATAAGTAAACGACTGCGGCTGGTCCGAATAATTAAAATAGTAGCGTATCGTGCGGCCCAACGTATTGACACCGGACTTGACGATCAAAGGAAAAGCAAGCTGCTGATCGACTCCCCACACTCCCGCCGCCTTAGCCGTCCTTTCCAGCACTTTGCCCATGACAGCCGCACTGGTCAGGCAGCCGATATAGGTGGCCGTCCCCTGTCCAAAGCGGTTGGTCGTGATGGCCGCATACCGGCCCCAATGAGGGTGTTCATAGGAGGCTAGCACCTCCGCCGTTGTTGGCGTAAGCAGCTCCATCCAATTTTCCACGCGATTATGCTCCATGCCGACTCCAAACGGATCGCCTCGAAGAGTAACGAATTTGGGTTCTGCAAACATGCTATACGAAATGCCGCAGGCTTCTCCGATAATGCCCGGCTGAACGGCCGTCCGGACCTTTACGTGTTCGTCGGCAAATCCGCTTTTGAACGTATAAACGGCGTGTCCGCCTTTTCGCACATAATCATTCAGCTTGGTAAGCAGCTCGTCCGGAGCCGCATAAAGCGCCGGAGCTAAAACAAGCGCATAAGCTTCCAGACGGTTGTCCGGCGTTTGGCGGGAAGTATGGATGATATCACAGCCGATATTCATCCGGTACAACGCATCATACATCAAGCGGACGATGTCGTTATAGCTTTTGCTGCGCCCGGGCAGCGGAAACCAGTCCATGGCCGTCAGAGCTTCATTGCTGACCAGCAACGCGACCCGGTTGGTTTTGCTTAAATGGAGCAGATGCGGCGATAGTCTCGAGAAATCCCGGCCAATCCCCGCGGCTTCCTCATATACCGGGTTGGACGCGAAATCATGGCTGAGCAGCCCCTTCCAGTACGTTTCAAACGAATTATGGATAGAGTGCCAATGCCAATATTCCACCATATCGGCCCCGGAGGCCAGATGGCTGAACGCTTGAAGCCTCAGCTGTCCCGAATAGGGCAGCCAATGCGGAAAAGCCTGCGCCTGCGTTTCCAGCACCAGATAATTTGTGCCTTTCATCGAACGGGCCATGTCGCCCCCGAACGAAATTTCCGCGCCCGTGAGTTCATCCTGCGAAGGATGATAAATATCGACGCCTGCGATATCCAGGCACTCCGAAGCCGCAAAATGGTCCACATCCGGCTGCACGCCAAATGAATAACCCCGCCATTCAAAATCGAAGTTATGGGTCACAAATTGTTCCCGGCGTTTATATTCGTTCACGATCGAGACCTGCCAAGCGAGAAAATCAGCGACGAGCTTCCGCTGAAAACGCGAAAACTCCGCTCCCAGGCTGCCGTTGATCGTCCCGACCGGCGAAGGGAAGTCCTCCCAGCTGTTGATCCGGTTGCTCCAGTAATCCAGCCCCAAAGACGAGTTGAGCCTGTCGGTCGTTTTAAACCTTTCTTTCATGTCCTTCAAAAACAAAAGCTGCACATTTGGACCGGAGGTCTGGTAATGTTTCGTTTCGTTGTCCACCTGGTAGCCGATGACGGCAGGATGATCTTTTACATGACCGATCAGCCTGCGTATTATCCGTTCGGCGTAAAAGAGATAGGCGGGATGCGTAATGTCCATGATCTGCCGGGCCCCATAGCGCCCCGGACCCTGCGGCGTTTCCGCAAGGACGACGGGGTGTTCCTTGGCCAGCCACGTGGGAATCGCATAAGTTGGCGTACCCACAATGACGCCGATTTCTGCGGCGTGCATCGCCTTCAGAACCCGGTCCACCGTTGAAAAATCGAACACGCCGTTTTGCGGCTCATGCGTGCTCCAGGTCGACTCGGCGATTCTGACCGTGTTGATGCCTGCGGCCTTCATCATCCGGATATCCTCATCCAGCCTGTCATAAGGCAAATATTCCGCATAATACGCTGTCCCAAATAATAACTTGTGGACTTTGTTCATTGGTTTCCCCCTATATCCCCGGAACCGGGATCAACCCTTCACGGCTCCTTCCGTAATCCCCTGGATAATCCAGCGCTGGAAGACGGCAAAGAGCACCACGATCGGAATGGACGACAAAATCAAGGAAGCCAAAATCAGCGCCCACTCCCGGCTGTATTTGCCGAAAAACATGTTGATGGTTAAAACCAGCGTGTACTGGCGGAAATCGGTTAACAGCAGAATCGGCAGCAGGAAGTCGTTCCAGAGCCAAAGCAAGTTCAGCACGGCTATAGTGAAGGTAATGGGCAGCAGCAGCGGGAAAATGATTTTAAAAAACGCTCTCCACTCACCGCATCCGTCCATTTGTGCCGATTCATCCAGCTCCCGCGGAATTCCTTTGACAAAACCATGATACAGAAAAACTGCCATGTTGATGCCAAGCCCGGCGCAGACGACGCCAAGGCCAAACGGAGTACCCTGAAGTCCCAGGTTTTTGGCCATTTTGGTCAAGGTCACCATAATCGTCTGAAACGGAATCAGCATAGAAGCCACAAACAACATAAAAATCATATTGCTTAAGGCTCCCGGGGTCCGGGAAAGCTTGTAGCCGGCGAGCGAGCTGAACAGCACGATGCCTACGATGCCCGTTACCGTGACCACCACCGTATTCCAGCCGCTGCGCAGCATATTGGCCTTTTTGAAGGCTTCGGTATAATTGCTGAAGTGAAAGGTTTTGGGAAAACCGAGCACCGAACGATACATTTCTTGTTCCGTTTTAAACGAGTTGACCAGCGCCATGTAGATCGGAAACAAGAAATAGAGGGCCAGCAGCCCCAGCACGACCAGCGTCAACACGGAATACAGGCGTCTGCTCACGCTTCCACCTCCCGCCTTTTCATCACCGTAACCTGAATGAGCGTGATTACAAGGATGATGAGGAACAGGATGATCGCCTTCGCGCTGGCATAACCGTATCTGTAGTTGCCCTGATAGGCTTCTTCCAGAATGTTCATGGTGATGACCTGCGTCGCCCGGCCCGGCCCGCCGCCTGTCAAGGCATAAACCAGGTCGTATACCTTAAACGAGCTGTTCAGGGTCAGAAAAATACAAATCGTCAGCGCATGCGCGATAAGCGGCAACGTGATGTAACGAAGCATGTGGTACGGTTTGGCACCGTCGATGATCGCCGCTTCCTTCAAATGCTGGGGAATCCCCTGGATGGCCGACATGTAGATCAGCATCAGCGTTCCTACGCCGCCCCAAACGGATACCAGCATAATGCTCCAGAACGAAAGGTTCGGATTGCCGAGCCAGGATACGTCCAAAAACTTCAACGCCGCATAGTCGGACAGCGCCGGAAGCACTTTGGAAAACACAAACACCCACATAAAGGTGCTGATAATGATGCTCAGCATGTTCGGCATAAAAAACACCGTCCGGAAAAATCCTTTCGCTTTGCGCTGGGATTCAATCAGCAGCGCAAGCAGCAAAGCCAAAACATTTTGCAGAATAACGGCAAAAATTACGTATTTGGCGGTAAACAAAATGGCCGAGCGGAAATGGGTATCTTCGCGTATCGCTTCGATGAAATTTTTCAGGCCTACAAAACCATAGGTCTTGTTAAGGCCATCCCAGTTCGTGAAGCTGTAATACGAGCCCTGAAGCATCGGAATAACGAGAAAAATAACATAGAGGACAAAGGCAGGCAGCACAAATGAGATCAGCGAAACCGTCATTCTTGTTTGCCGCTTCATGTTTTCCACTCCCTTTCATTAAGCGGTAACCAGCAAATGGTGGAACGGAATGCCCGTGCCCCGCCGGCCGTCTGGCTTTGACGGCACCCGGCAGGGCAGAGCGGGATCGCTTTGCCGGCTTTATTTTCTCGCGGCGGCATTGGCGTCCTTCCATGTTTTATCCAAATCCTTGATGACCTCTTCCTTGCTCATTTGTTTGTTGTAATAAGACTGCAGCGCTTTTCCCGATTCGTCTTTGACCGCTTGCGGAATGGACGGGTCCTGGTAGGACTGTCCTTTATCCACGTAAGGCGTAGCATCCTCCACCCAAGGGTAAGGCTTAAAGGTATGGGTTTTGGAAACCGGATTAAACTTCAAGCTTTGATAAAAATCATTGGAAGCCTGATCGTCCAAAATATAGTTCAACAGATCCGCCGCTACCTCTTTATTTTTGCTGCCCGAAGCCAGCGCCAGTGCGGTGGATACGGAAACGTTGATCAATGTCGCCTTAGGGTCGTCGTTGATCGGCAGCGGAGCTACCCCGAAATCCATATCCGGATTTGCCTTCAAAATGCTGTCCGCATCCCAAGGGCCCTGAATCCACATGGCCGCCTTGCCGTTGGCAAAATCGGCCGCACCGTCATCATTGCCTATATCAAAAGCATGATCCGTACCGTTTGCATGGACCAGATCGATAATGCCGAACATATCGCCAATATCCGCAAAGCTGCCCTGATCGCTGTTCATTTTATCCAGAAAATCAGGATGGCTGGAGTTGGTCAGTCCTCCCACCGTGAGCGGAAGGAACAGCTGCGGAATCCAGCTTTCTTTATAGCTCAGCATAAACGGCGTAATTTTATTGTCATTCAGCTTCTGCACCACCGCCTTCATCTCCGTCAGCGTGGAAGGAGGCTGCAAACCAAGATCATTGAATATTTTTTTGTTATACAAAAATCCCCATTCCAGGCTTTCCATCGGCACGGCCAGCACTTTATTATCGATCGATACAAGCGAACGGATGCCGTCCAGCAGCTTGTCTGCAAAAGGCTGGTTCGTCAAATCTTCCACGTAACCGGCTTTGTAGAAGGAGGGCAAATCGTTACCCGCGTGCAGACTGAAAATATCGGGCATATCCCCGGTGGCCAAACGGGTCTTCAAAATTTGCGGCGCATTGTCGGCGCCGGGATATTCGGAGTTGAACGTAACCTCGATGTTTTTCTCCGCTTTTTCCTTTTCGGCAAATTGCTGAAAGTAGCTGTCGAACTGCTCGCGAAAACGATCCAGGCCGCCCAGGTAGATTTTCAGCTCTACTTTTTTAGGGGCACCCTTGTTATCCGAGGTTTCCGTATTTTTGCCATCCGTGCTTCCGGAAGTGTTTGCCGCTCCTCCCGCATGGTTTCCGCCCGAGGAACAAGCAACCATTGTAGTGAACATGATCAGAATCGTCACCCATACCAAAGCTTTTTTCATAGGCTGAACCTCCCTTTTAATGACAACGCTTACATTCGTTAATATACAGGATCTGTAAGTGATTCCACATTGGACTGGATTGGCGCTTTGGATTGGACAATATTGATATCCGGTTCTGATAGGTTTTTACAGTCTCAGGTTGGCGGGAGTACTTCCCGTTACCTTTTTGAATAGCCGGTAGAAATAGGTCAGATCCGAATAACCTACGGCTTCCGCCACACTTTTGATTGAAAGGTTAGGATCCTGCAGCAGCCGTACCGCCTCCTCTATCCGTTTCTTGATAATGTAGTCCATGACCGTGGAGCCGGTTTCCTGCTTAAACGTTCTGGACAGGTGCTCCTTGCTGACGAAAAACTGCTGCGCAACAGACTCCAAGGTGATCGGCTCGGCAAACGATCGCTCAATAAACTGACGGACGGCTTCGACATCCAGCCTGTTTTTGTTTTTTCTTTGCTGAATCAACTGCTCCAGCACGGCCGTATAGGACTCCGCCAGCATTTCAACCCACTGGCCCACCTCGGTTTGATCCGTCACGAAAAAGCTGTCGGCTCGCCCCGGCAGGAAGACGCTGATTTCAGCTTCCATTTTGGCTGCCTGTTCATTCAGCAGCTGCATAAACTGCTTGTACAAGGAGTTGCCGATCCCCGGCTCCAACGGTGCCTGCTCCTGCAAAAAGAGCGCAAGCTTCTTGAACCGTTCCTGAACCACGTCGGTATGAAGCTCCATAAACCCCTGCACGATTTGACGTTTGTATTCGCCCACGCCAAGCAGCAGCTCTTTGCGGAGCAGCCCGGCGGTGTACAGGCCTTGATTACTTTTCAGCTCCCGCACGGCTTTCTCCAACGCTTTGTTTAGATCTTCGGCACGGATAGGCTTCAGAATATATTCATCCACCCTGGAGGCGATCGCCTGTTTCGTATAAGCAAAGTCGTCGTAGCCGCTTACTACGATTTTCCGGATAAACGGATACTGCTCCGTCAGCGTCCGCAGCAGCTCCGCGCCGTCGAGGCAGCGCATTTTCATGTCCGTAATGACGATTTCCGGCTGGACTGCCTGGATGATACCCAGTCCTGCCAAACCGTCCTCCGCTTCTTCTATCTGATCTATGCCAAAACGGTCCCAGTCTGCCAGGTTTCTAATGCTGCTTCGGGTCCAAAATTCATCGTCGATGATGACAACTTTCATGGTTTTTCCTCCCCGCCTTCAAAGTGGTGTGCCGGAATGATCATTTGGACCATAGTCCCGGTCCCTTGTTCGCTTGAAACAAAAAGTCCATACTCATCTCCAAAATTGAGTTTGATCCGGGCATGCACGTTGCTCATGCCAAGCCCGCCTCCGCTTTGCAGTTCGTCGTCCGGTTCAAATTTCAGCTTTTGACGGATTTCGGAAAGGCGTCCCGGTCCGATGCCAACCCCGTTATCCTCAATGCTGATTTCAATTTCATCCAGCACTTTTCTGGCACGGAGCGTAATCGACCATATGCCCGATTGTCCTTCAAGTCCGTGAATAAAGCAGTTTTCCACGATCGGCTGCAGAGAGAATTTCGGGATCGGGCAGGCTAAACAGTCTTTTTCGATATCAAAATGAACCTGCAGCATGTCCCTGAACCTCAGCTTCTGAATATGCAAGTAATTCCCGACATGCTCCAGTTCATCGGACACGGCGACCAGATCGGCCTTCATTCGCACCGTATATCTGAACAGCTCGCTGATCGCCCGGACATGCTCATAAATTTCAGGAACGTTGCGGGAAAGGGCGATTCCCCCGATGGATTGCAGCGCGTTGTACAAAAAGTGAGGATTAATCTGCGCCTGCATCGCCTTCAACTGAGCCGTCCGTTTCTCGATCTTGCTTTTGTATTCGATCTGGATCAGCTCTTTGATTCGAATCAGCATGGAGTTAAAACGCCGCTCCAATGTACCGATCTCATCATTGCGGATTTTGCTGAGCCCCACATCGAAATTTTGTACCTCCATCGCTTTCATCGACCGGGTCAGCCTTATAATAGGCCGTGTCGTAAAATAAGCCGTTAATATGGAAAGGAAGATCGCAATGCCGCTGAACAGAACAGCCGTGTAAAAACTGAACTGCAGCGTGGAAGCCGCGCCGCTCGTCACGTAGCTGATCGGTATAAATTTGACGATCCAAAGGCGGCCGGACACCGCCGGCTGATAAAACAGGATCCCGTCTTTCAATTGGGTGTAGCCGGGGAACGAAGGATTAAAAAGGATTTTGGAGAGGAACAGCGGATTTGATGTGGACTGCGGATTGTAGGGATTAAACAAAATATTTCCGGTATTGTCGAGGATGAACACCTCGCTTCCCGCTTCGGAATGAACCATATCAAGCACGCTGGACATCATGCTCCACCTGACATCGAGCGACACACCGCCCAGCACAGCCCGGTTCTCAAAACGATTCATGCTGCGGGTGAGGGTAAACGTATGGTGTGAGCCGTTGCTAATCTTGTTGACGCTTTCAAAACGATCGCCCATTTCTCCCCAATCGATACCGGCCTGACGTAGCTCTGACGTTGTCCGGACCGCGTCCTTGTCTACAATAAACAAACGGCTGCGGGAATGGAGATACAAGGTGATTTGCGCGATGTTTTTGTTATTCGCCCCGTAAAGGGCCCTCAGCTTGTCCTTCACATAGCCGTCCGTCACATAAGCCTTGTCCGATTCCGTTCCGGAATCCTCCTTATCGGGAAACAGGTTTTGATCCAGCAGCAGCGAATATGAAACCGCTTGCAATTGATCGAATTTTTCATCAAAATATTTGGCCGCCCATTCCATTCTGGCTTCATTGGAACGAATGACCTCCGAACTTAATGTCTCACGCGTTGTTCTGGCGGCAAACACGGTGACGAGCGAAAGCGGAATGACCGCAATCGCCACCATCAGCAGCATCAGCCTGTATCTCAGGCTTGTCCGAAACGGCTGCAAAATAGCTTGGACGGTTTTTTGTACGGCCAGCAGAGCCATCACCTCATTCCTCACTTTATAGAGTTTTGGTGTAACTATATTACGTTGGCAGCAATATTGGTGTAAATAGGCATTAAAAAAAGCGGGAGGGCTCCCGCTTCTCATTCTCCGGTCCGCTGCCGGCCATTTTTTAAAGGCTTACTGCTAAGCACAGATTCAGACTTTCCCCCGCTCCGCTCTCGACCGCTGGATCATCGCGCTGACCTTGGCGATTACTTCATCCAAAGAAGCCGGATCGGTGGCATCGTAATCATCGATGTTCAAGCGCAGAACCGGACACGCGGTAAACTCGTTAATCCAGTTGGCGTATCTTTCATGCATATGCTCCCAATAGGAGACGTCCGTCTGGATCTCCATCTCGCGTCCGCGAAGCTTGATGCGCGTCAGGATGGACGGAAGCTCTCCTTCGAGATAGATCAGTACGTCCGGATGCGGAAAATACGGCGTCATCACCATTGCCTCGAACAGGCTGGTATACGTTTCGTAGTCCGTTTTGGACATCGTGCCTTGGTCGGCATGCATTTTCGCAAAAATCCCCGTATCCTCGTAAATCGAGCGGTCCTGCACATAACCGCCGCCCGCTTCGAAGATCGCTTTCTGCTCCTTAAAGCGCTCCGCCAGGAAATAGATTTGCAGGTGGAAGCTCCACCGCTCGAAGTCATGATAAAACTTTTCCAAATAGGGGTTGTGATCAACCTTTTCCATGGAGGTTTTGAAGCCGAGACGGTCCGCCAGTGCCTGCGTCAGCGTGGATTTGCCCACGCCTACCGTTCCCGCAACCGTGATCAGCGCGTCATCCGGAATGTTGTACAGCTTGTTCATTTATAAAAGCTCCTTTACTTGGGCAGCGATATGTTCAAAATGCTCGGGGTGTTCCACAAAATCCATTTCGTCCCCGTTAACCGTAATGATTCGGGTCTCAGGCTCCCGCTCGGCCAGCTCGGCAAATGCCGTTTCGTAATCTTCGATCAGCTGCTGCAAATAGGCAGGATCAATCGCCGTTTCAAACTCCCGGCCGCGCATCTGTATTCTCTTTTGCAGCGTATCCAGGCTGGCCCGAATATAAATGACGATGTTCGGCTTCGGCAAATCCTCGGTAAGCAGATGATAAATCTGCCGGTATTTGTCCAGCTTGACGCCCTTCAGCGTACGCTGGGCGAAAATCAGATTTTTATAGATATGATAATCGGAAATGACCGGCTGGTGCCGGGAGACGTACTGCAGTCCGGTGTCTTCCAACTGCTTGTACCGGTTGCACAAGAAAAACATTTCAAGTTGAAAACTCCATTCCTCGATGTTCTGATAGAACTTGTCCAGGAACGGATTTTCTTCCACGATCTCTTTGAGAAGCGGAATATCGAAGCGGTCAGAAAGCATCGTGGCCAGCGTGGTTTTACCGGCACCGATCGCTCCTTCTACCGCAATAAACGGGCATGGTTTCATCTCTTCGGGGTCCTCCTGCATCGCTTGCTAGTGGCGCTTAAATCGTTCGTTAATAAAAAAGACTAGAACATTGTATCACAAAGGCACAGGGATCGTTGATTAAAATCGTTGATTAAAAAGTGGGCTTAAACCTTTGCGTGGAAAAAGGAAACCCGGCTGACGTTCGCTCATCGGCCGGGTAACGTTTTACTGCTGCGATTGGCAGGTTCTGTTTGTCTTCCCCCATCCATAACTGTTCCTTATTCCGCAGCTGTTCCTCATTCGGTAAAAGCAAAAGACTTCTCTACCTTGCTCATCGCCGCTTTCTGTTCGTCCGTTGCATTGGCGTCGTTCAGCGCAAAGGTCATTTGATAGAATACGCCTTTGTGGCTGAAAGCCACAACCCGTTTAGTAACCGGAATACCGTCCTGCGTGCTATGGATCGTAAAAAGGGTTGCCGGAGCGCCGGAAAGCACGGCTTTGTCGGTGTTCACCGTCACGCCGCTGCCGCTGGAAGCCGCCGCCGCATAAGCGCTGGCCAAATCGCCCAGGAAAAGCTCCGGGTCATCCGTTTGCGTCATAGCCAGCTTGAAGCTGCCGCCCGGGAAGCTGTACTGGACATTGGATTGGTCGAACTGGTCATAATCTGGCGTCCAATAACGCGGAATCTGGATCGTAAAATCATTGGCTGAGGAGGATTTCACTATGGTTTTAGCCAGATCGTTTTCCTGGGTACGGTCATCCAGTTTGCCAAAATAACCTTCTATGTCTTCAAAAGGAATATCCAGGCTTTTTACAATCGCCTCAAAAACAACATCCTCCGAAGCAGCGGATCCCGGTGTTGTGCCCTCAGCGTCCTCAATCCCCTCGGCATTCTCGGCAGTTCCCGTCCGGGTCTTAACCGGGCTTTGATATTCCATCAGGAAACGGTAACCGCCCTCCACCAAAAACAACTGGTCAAGGGATTTCCAGCCATCCCCCGAGTTTACCTCGGCTTTCAGCACAGCGGCTTTCTCGCCGGATACTTCCGTTTCGGTTACTCCATCCATCCGCAGAGCCGACGGTACGTAAAGCTTGGCCAAACGCTGCTTCATTTGCTCCGTCCAGTCCTCTAGCGTTTGTCCCGCCGGATTGGAGGAAACGTTAAAATGAACGCGTCCGCCGTCCGTTCCGCTAAAATCGGTGCCTCCTGCAGCGGCCGTCCAGCCGGATGGCACATCCAGGGCAATGCCGTAAGCGTCGCTGTACAGTGTCTGTTCTCCCTCCGTCATGTGCGAAAGGTCGGTAAGACGCGGGTTGCCTGCATCAAAAGATGGGAGGAAGGAATTCAGCAGCCGGGCGTAGCTGTCAAAGTCTTGGTAAACATAGGCATCCGTCACAGTCAAATAGAGCAAATAAATCTTATGGTCCGAATAATAAGCCCGTACTTCGGCCAAATTCCCGTCCTCATCGCTGGTGATCATCCGGGCGTAAGACGCGGCGCTCCCGTCCACCAATTCCTCATGAAGAACCGTTTCCTGATTGGCCCCGGCTTCCTCCGCCAAATTGTCTAGCAAGGAATCATTATCCTGTTCGGGCTGATGATCCAGCACATGAATCTGCAGATAATAAGTTCCTCCGCCGTCGCTGAACACAGCCGTGCTTTCATCCTGGCTGGCCTGTTTGACCAAGTCGCCCGGGTTGTCGATGCTCCAGCCATAATAACTGTTGCCCACTTTGGCCGTTCCGGCTTCTTCCCCTTCTCCCGGGATTCCCCCGATGTCTCCGCTGAGCGCTTTGGAGAGCCGGACCACGACCTCACCGTTGGAGCCGGATACGGACGCGCCAAGACCTTCCGCCACAGGGCGGAGGGGAACCATCAATACGCCGCCGACCATGGCCGGCGAGGCCTTCATTTGGCTTTTTCCTTGATTCGTCCAGAGCACGGAGCTGCCGATCGTCAGCGTAACCTTTCTGCTGCCGAGGGTCAGATTCACGACGTCCCCATCCCCCAGCCCGCTTTGAGCGCCAAAAGAGCTGGTGAAAACGCCAAGCGGAACCATGGTGGTGCCGTTAGCTGTATAAGGCGTACGCAAAATCGTCTCCGAGGTCCCGTTTATGGTTACGCGGCGGCTGCCGACTTTAAGACGCAGCTCATTGACGGCGGATTCGGAGCCGCTTCCGTTCATCGAATCCGCCCCAGCGGATATTCCGGCAGCCGCCGCAGAAATGGCGGTGCTTCCCGCTTCCGCCGATGCGGCCAACGCCGACTGGGCGGCCGTTGGCGAAATTCCGGCAAGCAGCGCTGCTGCAAGCAGGATTGCCGTTTTATTTTTTCTGATCATGATCGTCCGACCTCTTCCTGTTCCTTGGATTTTCCTGAAGCCCGTAACACGCCGGTATGCAAGCTAAGGGCACCGCCTTTTTGCTTCTATTCGTCGTCCATCGAACCCGAGTCAGAATCGCTGCCGCTGTCATCCAGCGTCAGGACGAGACTGCGTTTCACGATGTCGCCGCCCGACTGCATCCATAGAGATACGGTTTGGCCCGGCTTGTATTTCTTAAGCTGTTCATTCAGATCTACTATCGAAGTAAGGGAGGTATTATTTAATTTATAAATTTGATCTCCTGCTTTAATCCCGGCCTTGCGCGCAGATGCGGAGCTGACGCTGACCACCGTCAAAGGATCGTGGCTAGGCAGCCCGATTTCGGCGGACCAGCCCTCCTGAAGCGTTACGCCAAGCGACGGGCGGTGAACCTCGCCGTAAGCAAACAGCTGATTGATCACATAACGGACGGTATCAAACGGAATGGAAAAACCCAGATTCTCGACGCCAACCGCTTCATATTTCATCGAATTGATGCCGATCACTTCGCCTTTCATATTCAGCAGCGGTCCGCCGCTGTTGCCCGGGTTAATGGCGGCATCCGTCTGGATCAGGCGGTAGGAAGCGTTCACCGCACGGTTAATGCCGCTGACAATCCCCTCCGTTGCCGATCCGCGCAGGGAGAAGGAAACCGGCGTGCCAAGCGCCACAACTTGTTCGCCTACCTGCACAGCTCTTCCCGCAGGCGCTAACGCCGCCGGTTTAAGGCCTGCTGCCTGAATATGAATAAGCGCCAAATCACTCGGTACGTCTATGTACGATTTATCGATTTCATATTGTTTGCCGGATGAAGTCACGACCGTCGGATCCACGATGCCGTTCACGACGTGGGCATTTGTGATGATCCAGCCGTCGGCTTTAATAATGACCCCGGTGCCATGGGCCAGGTTATAGCTCCCCGTCTCCATGCTGGAATCGTTATAACTGTCTTCTGAATCCGGATCATCATCGGTGTCCGCGGCCTCTCCGATAATGCCTACCACGGAGGGCGTTAATTTCTGAATAATCCCCGGAACGGGATTTGCGGCAGCTGCGGCGGCGCTTGGTTTAAGGCCGGTGCTGGCTGCAGTCTTGGCGGCAGCGGATTTTGGGCCGGCCGTTGTTCCTTTAGTTCCGGTGGTTGATGCTTGCGCCATGACTTCAAGCGATCCTCCGGCTAGCATGATGGAGGCCAGCAGCAGAGCTGCCATACTGATTTTTCTGGTTATTTTCATCGGCTTGATCCTTCCCCTCAAATAGCATACCTAACGTTTCATATGCTTTTATCTATCTATAAAAAAGAACTTGCTGGTCGCGTTTTGCGTTACGGTCCAAATCTCGCAAGTTCATTTTATTCAGCAATTGCTATCGATGTGGTAGATACCAAATGTAACACAGTTTATAGAACGAAACAATTATTGGAATCGGGGTGGAATTGTAAAATTTCAGTCAAAAAAACCTGATCTGACAAGGCTTTCCGGCTTCCGACAAAACTCCGCTTCTTTCTGTGCGGATGGTCAGTCCACGATCGTCGTCTATGATTCTAGCAAGCCTTTCTTCTACAAAAAGGGAATGCCCGGCATACGAAAACAAAAGAAAGAGAAGCGGCAGACTTCTTAGGTTCTGCCGCTCCCTTCCGCTAACGATTCCAAACTTATGACTTGATTCTGGCTGAATGCCTGTTAAGGAATACTTTTGGCGGTTCATGCTGATGAAAGGTCATTTATACCGGCGCAGGATCACTTAAACCGGTGTAGGATTACTTCTGCAGCTGCAGCAGCTCCTCGCTCCGTTTGGTGTCTCTCTCCAGGATCGGCTTCAAATACCGGCCGGTGTAGGATTCTTCTACCTTCACGATTTGCTCCGGCGTACCGGTCGCTATGATGGTGCCGCCGCCGCTGCCGCCTTCCGGTCCCAGGTCAATGATGTAATCCGATGTCTTGATGACATCCAGATTATGTTCAATGACCACAACCGTTTCTCCGGATTCCACGAGGCGCTGCAGCACAACCAGCAGACGGTCGATATCATCGACATGCAGACCCGTTGTCGGCTCGTCCAAGATGTAGATCGTTTTGCCCGTACTTCGGCGGTAAAGCTCGGAAGCAAGCTTCACGCGCTGCGCTTCGCCGCCGGACAACGTCGTAGCCGGCTGACCGAGCTTCACGTAGCCGAGACCCACGTCCAGCAAGGTTTGCAGCTTGCGGTGAATTTTCGGAATGTTCTGGAAAAATTCCGTTGCATTTTCGATGGTCATTTCCAGCACATCCGCAATGCTTTGCCCTTTATACTTCACTTCCAGCGTTTCCCGGTTATAACGTTTACCTTTGCAGACTTCGCAAGGCACGTAAATATCCGGCAGGAAGTGCATTTCGATTTTGATGATCCCGTCGCCGTTGCACGCTTCACAGCGGCCGCCTTTGATGTTGAAACTGAAGCGGCCTTTCTTGTATCCGCGAATTTTCGCTTCGTTGGTCTGGGAGAACAGGTCCCGGATGTCATCAAATACGCCGGTATAAGTAGCCGGGTTGGAACGCGGCGTTCTGCCGATCGGCGACTGGTCGATATCAACGACCTTCTCGACGTTCTCCAGCCCGCGCATTTCTTTGTATTGGCCCGGACGGACCTTCGCTTTGTTCAGGTCGCGCGCCAGCGTTTTATACAAGATTTCGTTGACCAGCGTGGATTTACCCGAACCGGATACGCCGGTCACGGACGTGAAGACCCCGATCGGGAACTTCACATTGATGTTCTTCAAATTGTTCTCTTTCACGCCGCGGACTTCGATCCAGCGGTTATCCGTCTTCCGCCGCTCCAAAGGAACCGGAATAAACCTCTTGCCGCTCAAATATTGGCCCGTCAACGATTTCGGGTCATTCATGACCTCCTGCGGCGTTCCCTGGGAGATCACTTGTCCACCATGGATGCCTGCCCCTGGCCCGATATCGATAATATAATCGGAGGCCAGCATCGTATCCTCGTCATGTTCGACGACGATCAACGTATTGCCGAGATCGCGCATTTGGCCGAGCGTGGCAATAAGCTTGTCGTTATCCCGCTGGTGCAGCCCGATGCTGGGCTCGTCCAAAATGTACAACACGCCCATCAGCTGCGAGCCGATTTGCGTCGCCAGGCGGATCCGCTGGGCTTCGCCGCCGGACAACGTGCCTGCCGCACGGCTCATCGTCAGATAATCCAGGCCGACGTTCACAAGGAAGCCGAGACGGCTGTTGATTTCCTTCAGGATCAGGTTGGAAATCGCTCGGTCTTTCTCATTCAATTCCAGACCGCTAAAGAAGTTCATCGCATCCCCGATCGACAAATCCGTCACATGGGCAATATTCGCCGTACCCACCGTAACGGCCAGCACTTCTCGTTTCAAGCGGTGCCCTTTGCACGTTTCGCAAGGTTTGGCCGCCATAAACCCTTCAATATATTCGCGTATGCCTTCCGAGCCGGTTTCCCGGTAACGGCGCTCCAGATTGTTTACAATGCCTTCAAAGGTCACGTACGCGTCTTTGCTTTGACCAAAATCATTGGTATACCGGAAGCGGACTTTCGTTTGGCCTGTACCGTACAACAAAATCTTCATTTGCTCTTTGGTCAGCTCCGAAACGGGAACGTCCATCGGAATATCGTAATGCTCGGCGACCGATTTCAGGAACTGCGGATAATAGTTCGAGTACCCGCCGGCCCAAGCTTCAAAAGCGCCGTCCTCAATGCTTTTGCTATCGTCCGGAACGAGCAGGTCCGGGTCGATGACCATTTTAACGCCAAGGCCGTCGCAATCCGGACAAGCCCCGAACGGGCTGTTGAACGAGAACATCCGCGGCGCCAGTTCCTCAATGCTAAAGCCGCAGATCGGGCAGGCATAGTTGGAGCTGAACCGAAGCTCCTCCTGGCCCATAATATCGACGAGCAGCTGGCCGCCGGACATTTTCAGCGCGGTTTCGATGGAGTCCGCCAGACGGGAAGCCACGTCTTCTTTAATCACGATCCGGTCGACAACGACCTCGATCGTATGTTTTTTATTTTTCTCAAGTTCGATGTTCTCCGAAAGGTCCCGGATTTCTCCATTGACGCGTACGCGTACAAACCCCTGCTTGCCGATCTCGGTGAACAAACTTTTGTGCTCGCCTTTACGGCCGGAAACGACCGGGGCCAAAATCTGCAGCCGAGTTTTCTCCGGGTACTGCAAAATCCGGTCCACCATCTGCTCGACCGTCTGCGAGGTGATTTCCACGCCGTGGTCCGGGCAATGAGGTTTGCCGATGCGCGCAAAAAGCAGGCGCAAATAGTCATAAATCTCCGTTACCGTCCCTACGGTGGAACGCGGGTTGCGGCTGGTCGTCTTCTGGTCGATCGAAATCGCCGGGGACAAACCTTCAATGGAGTCCACATCCGGCTTCTCCATCTGGCCGAGGAACTGGCGGGCGTAAGCGGACAAAGATTCCACATAGCGGCGCTGCCCTTCCGCGTAAATCGTATCAAAAGCGAGGGACGATTTGCCCGAGCCGCTGAGGCCCGTAATGACAACCAGCTTGTCGCGCGGAATGGTGATGTCGATATTTTTCAAATTGTGGGCTCTTGCGCCCTTCACAACGATATTCTCAAAAGCCATGTTTCCTTTATCCTCCTTATTCCGCCTTCAGTTCCAGCATCGCGTCGCGCAGCTGTGCGGCCCGTTCGAACTGCAGGTTCTTCGCTGCTTCCTTCATTTCGGCTTCCAGACGTTTGATCACCGCTTCGCGGTCGCGTTTGCTGAGCTTCTTGCCCGCGCCGTCCGGCAGATAATCCTCTTTGCTTTCGGCCACCTTCGTCGCTTCGATGACGTCGCGCACCTTCTTGCGAATCGTCTGCGGCGTAATGCCGTGTTTCTCATTGTAAGCCATCTGAATGCTGCGGCGGCGTTCCGTCTCCTTGATCGCTTTATCCATGGAATCGGTAATTTTGTCCGCATACATAATGACGCGCCCATCCGAGTTCCGCGCGGCCCGGCCGATCGTCTGAATCATCGAACGCTCGGAGCGCAGGAAACCTTCCTTATCCGCATCCAGAATCGCCACCAGCGAAACCTCCGGCAAATCGAGGCCTTCGCGAAGCAGGTTGATCCCAATCAGCACATGGTAAACCCCAAGGCGCAGATCCCGAAGCAGGGCCATACGTTCCAGCGTTTTGATATCGGAGTGCAGGTACCGCACCTTGATGCCGATTTCCTTCAAATAATCCGTCAGGTCCTCGGACATTTTTTTCGTTAACGTAGTAACAAGCACGCGTTCATCCTTCTCGATCCGGTCGCGGATTTCGACGATCAGGTCGTCGATCTGGCCTTTGGTCGGCCGCACCTCGATAATCGGATCCAGCAGCCCCGTCGGACGGATGATCTGCTGCACCATCTCCGGAGTATGTTCCAGCTCATAAGGACCCGGAGTCGCGGAAACATAAATGATCTGGCTCACTTTCTCTTCAAATTCCTCGAATTTGAGCGGCCGGTTGTCCAGCGCCGAAGGCAAGCGGAAGCCGTGCTCCACGAGCACCGTTTTGCGCGCCTGGTCACCGTTGTACATGGCCCGGATCTGCGGCAGCGTCACGTGGGATTCGTCGATCACGACAAGCATATCGTCCGGAAAATAATCCATCAG
Source organism: Paenibacillus mobilis (assembly GCF_058267595.1). Taxonomy (NCBI): domain Bacteria; kingdom Bacillati; phylum Bacillota; class Bacilli; order Caryophanales; family Paenibacillaceae; genus Paenibacillus; species Paenibacillus mobilis. The sequence goes on along the minus strand of NZ_JBZCMS010000007.1, from coordinate 307,193 downwards.
CGTATACGGCGTAGCGCCCCGTTCGCGGAAGGTCAGCGGTCCCGAGTAGTTCTCGATGCCGGAGCAAAAGCCGACTTCCTTCATCATCTCGATGTCATAACGCGTGCGCTGCTCCAGACGCTGGGCCTCCAGCAGCTTGCCTTGGCCTTTGAGCTCCTCAAGACGCTGCTCCAGCTCGCGTTCGATGTTCACCAGCGCCACCCGCATGGTTTCTTCCTGGGTAACGAAGTGAGACGCCGGGAAAATCGCAACATGATCGCGTTCACCGATCAGCTCGCCGGTCAGCACGTCGATTTCGGTAATCCGTTCAATTTCATCGCCGAAAAATTCCACCCGGATCGCATGTTCACTCTTCGAAGCGGGGAAAATCTCGATCACGTCGCCGCGGACGCGGAACGTGCCGCGTACAAAGTTGATGTCGTTGCGCTGGTACTGAATGTCCACCAGCCGCGACAAAATCTGATTTCTCGGCTTCTCCATGCCGACGCGCAGCGACAGCAGCAGGTTGCCGTATTCGATCGGGGAACCGAGGCCGTAGATGCAGGACACGCTGGCCACGATAATGACGTCGCGGCGTTCGAACAGCGAACTCGTCGCCGAGTGGCGGAGTTTGTCGATTTCTTCATTAATGCTGGAGTCCTTCTCGATATAAGTATCGGAGGAAGGAATATAAGCTTCAGGCTGATAATAATCGTAGTAGCTGACGAAATAATCAACCGAATTGTTTGGGAAAAATTCTTTAAACTCGCTGGCCAGCTGGGCCGCGAGCGTTTTGTTATGGGCGATCACAAGCGTCGGACGGCCCAGCTTCGCAATCGTGTGGGCAATGGTAAACGTCTTGCCCGTACCTGTTGCGCCGAGCAGCGTCTGATGTTTCTTGCCCTGTCTTACGCCCTCCACCAGCTCCTCAATCGCCGCAGGCTGGTCGCCCTGCGGCTGAAAATCGGAAATCAGCTCAAATTTCTGGTTACTGACAACAATTTCACTCATTGTCCAACATCACCCTTATCGTCTAAAATGAAAACTATGATTGTTTCTGTATGTCAACTTTCTGCATCATTCGATATCATCCGCCAAGGGTATAAATAAATAATGAAACATTCATCCTTTGTCCATGAAAAACAAATCAAGCGGATTAATGTTTTCTCAAGACATGCGTATGCAACAAAAACGGGTAACCTTCGCCGATAAAGTGTAAGAAGGCAACTCCGTTTCTGCATTCACCATTATATACCCGAATCTATATCTGTCATCCTATAAGAATGCGTGTTCCCATGTATTATAACTGTTTCATGGAATGGATGCAAACGGAAAGTCCAGGCAATACGCTGCTTGGATAAGCGGTTTATCCCGCCAACAATGAGGAGTGATCACTAAGCATGGATTTAATAACGATTATAGGCATATTGTTCGGACTTGCCGCCGTAGTGGGGGGGTTTTTATGGGAAGGAGGCCATATGGGCGGCCTTCTGCAGATGACCGCTGCGCTGATCGTATTCGGGGGCACCGCCGCCGCCGTTATGGTCAGCTTTTCTCCGGCCAAGCTGAAGACGATTCCCAAAGCGCTGGCGTTCGCCTTTTTCTCAAGCCGGCATGACTCGGAATCGCTGATTGAAGATATTTCCAATATGGCTTCCACCGTCCGGCGCAGCGGCGTGCTTGCTCTGGAGCGCCAGGGCGAAGCCCATCCTGACCCTTATTTGCGCGAAGGCATCCAGCTGGTGGTGGACGGAACGGACCAGCCGATCGTCAAGGAAATTATGGAGCTGGAAATCGACGCCCACGAAAGCCGCTGGGAAGGTTTCGCCAAAATCTTCGAAGCCGCCGGCGGATATGCGCCGACCATGGGCATCATCGGCACGGTCATGGGCCTCATCCATGTGCTGGGCAGCCTGCAGGAGCCGACGAACCTCGGCCCGTCGATCGCTTTGGCTTTTACCGCCACGTTATACGGCGTAGCCAGCGCCAACCTGATTTTTCTGCCGATTGCCTCCAAAATCAAGTCCCGCAGCGAGGAAGAAGTGCAGCGCATGGAGATGATCACGCTGGGCGTTCTCTCCCTGCAAAACGGCGACCATCCGCTGCTGCTCCGCAAAAAGCTTGAATCGTTTGCGGCGGGGCCGCGCGAAGCGGACAGACCTTATAAACGGCGGCGGAATCAGGAGGCCGAGGAGAGCTTATGAGACAGCGCGGGAACCGGAAACGCGGCAGCGGCGGAGACGGCAAAGACCGGTGGATGATTACTTACGCCGACCTGATTACGCTGCTGTTGATCTTTTTCGTCATTATGTATGCGATGAGCCGGCTCGACACGGAAAAATATAAAAACGTTACGCAGTCTCTGCAGCTGACCTTTAACAACAGCAGCGGCGGCAAATCGGTGCTGGAGGGCAACCCCGGCTTGACCGGTTCGGATATTCCGAACGCCAGCGACCATCCGGCCGCAAGCCCGGCGCCTTCCGCATCCGCCGCTCCCGGCGCCGGAGAAACGACGTTGTCGGACCGGGAGCTCGCCTTCCGCAAGCAGGAGGAGCAGCTGGCCAATCTGATGAAGATGATCCAGCAGTACGTGCAGGAGAACCATCTGGACAATCAGATTTTTGTAGCCGACAAGCCGCAGGGAATTGCCATAACGCTAAGCGACCAGTTTCTGTTTGATACCGGCAAAGCCGCCTTGAAGCCTGGTTCGGAAAAAACGCTGTCCCGGCTAGGTACCCTGTTCAGCAAGCTGGATACGGTAATCAGCATCGAAGGGCACACCGACAACCAGCCGATCCTTCATTCGTCCCAGTATAAAGACAACTGGGAGCTGTCGGGTGCGCGCGCCCTGTCGGTGCTGCGATATTTTCTGGATACGATGCATCTCAATCCGGACAACTTCCAATACGCAGGTTACGGGGACACTCACCCCGCCGCCGACAACTCCACCGCAGCCGGACGCCAGAAAAACCGCCGCGTGGAAATTACGGTGCTGCGCCAGCTGCAGCAGTGAGAGGAATTTTTCGGAAGAAGAAGGTTCATACAAAGCTTCCATAAAAATAAGGCTGTCCCGGGTCGTCATGCGACTTCGGACAGCCTCTATTTTTGCTTAGCTGAATTTGCCGAAGGTGACAAACTCGTTTACCGGCTTGCGGTAACCGCGCGGACGCTGTTTGGACGTATCCTCTTTCCCCAGCGTAATCATCAGCACCGGCAGCAAATGATCCGGGATATTCAGAACCTCTTTCACTTTAACCGGATCAAAACCGATCATCGGGCAGGTGTCCCAGCCCCGGTCCTTGGCGGTCAGCATAAACAGCATAGCCGATAGCGAGGCATTACGGATCGCTTCGTCATGGGCAAAACCATCGCCGGATCCTTTATAAAGATCTTCTACCATTTGCATCATCAGATCATAGTCGATCTTGCTGAGCATGCCCAGACTCAACATGCCGCCGTAAATTTCTTCGCCTTTCTTATGCGCCTCCATATCGCCGAGCACAATAATCGCAGCCGAAGACATCACTACTTTATGCTGCCCGTACGCCGCTTCTTTCAGTTGAAGTTTCAATTCCGGGTCGGTTACAGCCACGTAATGCGTATGCTGCAGGTTATAACAGGAAGGGGCGAAGCTGGTCATCCGGAACATCTCTGAAAGCTCCTGCTGGCTGATTTCAACATCGGTCTGAAATTTCATGGCGGAACGGCGGGATTTCACCAAATCATCGAAGGTACTCATATTCTCTCTCCTCTTTATGTATGAATGATAACTTCCAATTTCTAAAAATAAGTATCTTACTAAATTATAGTATTGAACACTTGAAAAAGTAAAGCGGTTTCTTCATAGTAAAAGTAGAAAAGAAAAGGATAAGGATAAACCTTCGGCGAATCACCGCCGGACGCATTCTTTTATCACACTCATTTTTATTGTCCGAACAGGAGGAAAGGTTATGGCTGACATTCGGGTGCTGAACACCCACGAGCTTGAGGAAGCCGTCGGGCTTTCGGATTTGGTTTTTCGGGACGGGGAGCAGAAATCGATGGGGGCGGCGTTCCCTTATATTTTTGCCGCAGAGGCTCCGGAATCCATCGGGGTTTATGAGGAGGGACGGTTAGCCGCATTTATGGGCATCGTGCCGGTTACTATTACGACAAGTGACGCCAAACTGGCAGTCTACTCCATCGGCTCCGTCTGCACGCATCCCGATGCCCGCGGAAAGGGCTATGCCAGCCAGCTGCTGGACCGGGCCATCCGCCATATGAGAAACGCCGGCGCTTCGCTGATGCTCGTATCCGGCGACCGTTCCTTGTATCTGCGCGCAGGCTGCCGTTTATTCGGCGGCACCAGAAAATATGTATTAAAGCCGTCTACTGAGGTTTTACCGATTTTGAATTTGGAAAAAAGCCCCGCGGCGGCCTATCAAGTCAGATCTGCGGAAGCTAAAGACCTGCTCGCCATGTCGGTTCTCCACGACCGGGAAGAAAGCCATTACGACCTGAGCCTGTATGACCTGTCCAGGCTGATGCAGGCCGAATCGCTGGCCAGCTGCTACAAGCTTTCCCATCAAACCTGGATAGCCGCCCGGGAAAATGGCGAAGCCGCCGCATTTGCCATCATCGGCGTCCCGTACGGCGACCATGTGGCTTCCGCGCCTAAGGTTATTGAAGCTGCCGGAGAACCAGCGGCTATTGCCGCCATCTGCCTGGAAGCGATGGCCCGCGGCGGACTGGAGTCGCTTGAATTTCCTGTCAGCCTCCACCGTACCGGACTGATCCAGGAGCTGGACCGCAGCGGCTTCCCTTCAGAAGCAGGATTTAATGAGGGAACGGTTAAAATTTTGGATCCCTCCGTCCTCTGGCAGCAGCTCCTTCCGCTTGTTACGGCAAAAAATCCGGGCGCTGCCCGGCTGACCGTTGCCGAAACGGCCACGTCGGCCCCAACCATGGAGGGATCGCAGGAACCGGCCGTCACGCTGCTGCTCGACGGCAAAACGGCGGCGGAGCTGACGATGGAGCAGTTCCACGCCTTGCTGTTCCAACACTCTGCCGGTCAGGAGGCTTTGGTCCTCCCGGCCGAAATTGAAGAGCTGCTGGAAGGCGTATTCCCGCTTCCATTTCCGTATACTGCCGGGCTTTATTATATTTAGCCGGCAGGCAAAACAAAACCGGGCTCAACTCCGCAAGGGCGGGAGTTGAGCCCGGCCGGTTTGTTTACGCTGGCGTGCACAGCCGCCAGCGCCTTCCGGCTGCAGGCTATGCCCTGCAGCCCATGGCTTGCCGCTGCGCGGATGCGGCGTTTCGCTGCCGCCTTATCCGCCCAGCGGCCAAACCCGAGCCGGCCTACAGCTTGGCCGGCTCCTCCTGCCCGCGCCCGGCTCCGCGGCTCCGGTCGCTGCGCGCCTCGGCGCTGCGCTTCGGCGACAGCAGCCCGAGCACCGACACCGCCCCTGGCCGCACCACGGCCGGGGCGTCTTCGTCCGGCGCGAGCACCACGCCAAGCTGGTGGTGCTCGCCGGCATAAATCGCGCGCTGCACGAATTTGACTTCCCCGGCGAGATTCAGCACCTCAAGCTTGCAAAACGCCGGGTTCATGCGCAGCGCTTCATGCAGTTCCTCTTTCGTGTTCACGGACGCCCCGTTCACACGAACGATCGTTTCGCCCGCGGCAATGCCGAGTTCGGCCGCCGGGCTTTCCGGTATAACCGCCAGCACGTTAAGCCCCCGCTGCGGATGGACAAAAAACGGGCTCCGGTTCTGTTCCTCGAACCGGCTGTACCAGATCAGCCCCTCGTGCAGCGCAAAAGCCAGCAGCGCCGCAACCAGCGTAAACCCGCCGAACCAGCGGGCGAGCAGCGCCGCCCCAAGCACCACGAGGCCATAAAACAGCAGGCGGCTTGACGTCAGCTTGACCTTCGCTTTCGGCAGCAGGCTGGTCGTCATTTCGGAGAAGCCGATCATGACCGGCAGACCGGCAAGCGCAAAACCTTCCTGCCAGCCTTCCCCGCCAAAAATCGGCGTCCATGGCAGCACGCTGCCCGCCGTATGGGCGGGAATCAGCAGGAATAGCGGAATCGGCCAAAGGCTTTGCATTTGGTAACCGCCGACCGGGCGGCCCCTTTTCCCCTCATAAAATAAAGGTCCCGCAAACGACGCTCCCTGCCAGCGAACCAACAGGGCTTCGGCAATATGCAGCAGACCCGCCAGGGCCAGCAGCGCCGGCACATTCAAATCGCGGATGGCCCCGAGGACTTCGGCTCCGAAGCCTGTCCCCGTCCCTTCGGGAAACAGGTTGACCACAAACTGAATGACGCCAAGCAGACCCGCGGCATAAGCCAAACAAAGATAACGGACCTTAAACAGCATCAGCAGGATCGAAGCGCCCCAGATGAGCAGCACTCCTTCCAGGCTGAGGTTCATGCCCAGAAATAAAGACACGATGGACACGCCTATGCCGGCAAGCAGTCCCCCGAGGAATGTCCTCCACGTTTGGAGCCCCCAGCGGTTTAACCGGACATGGAACAATTTCCGCTCCAGCAGCACCTGTCTGCGGTACTGCAGCGCGATCATAATAATCGAAATATAATAAAAAGGCTGCAGGAGCAGCTCGGCTCCGGCTTTAGCCAAGTTTGACAACCATTCCATAAGAAGATCCAAAGCGATCACTCTCCTTCAGCTTGCTGCATAAAAACAAAGAGGCCAGGCTTAAAAAAAGAGAAGGCTGCTTCCAGCCTTCCCAGCTTGATCTATTTATTTCGACGCGGGCGCCCCGATTTCCTTCCGGATTTCCGCATAGGCGCGATTGAGCTGCGCATCGTTGGCCGGATCGGCGATTTTCGTCACCAGAGCGGCCTCCAGCTGTTCGGCAGTCTGTTTGTCGATGCTGCCGCTTTCGGTCAGCTTATGGTCGACCTGGAACTGCTTGACCGCCGCTACCGTCTCCTGGCTGAAGTAACCGTCGTCGCGTCCCGGCTTGTAGCCGAGGCCCATCAGCATCGTTTGCGCGCTTTTTACGTCGTCGCCGTTGCTGTCATAGCTTAACGCCGCATCTTTATTGATGGGAGCCACCGAGAAATACGCCGGCTGGTCAACCGCGATATCCGGCTTGATTCCCTTCTTGTGGATCCATTCGGCATTAGGCGTCAGCCATTTGGCCATCGTAATTTTGATCAGGCTGCCGTCGCCGAATTCATTGTCGTAACTTTGCTGCACCGTGCCTTTGCCGTAAGTCGTTTCGCCGATCAGCTTGGCCCCGGCCGATTCTTTCAGCGCACCCGCCAAAATTTCCGAAGCGCTGGCGCTGCCTTTATTGGTCAGCACGACCACCGGATAAGATTTCCCTGTACTGGAGCCGGTTGAGATGGTTTTCTCCCGCTGGCCCGCTTTGTTCTCGACCTGCACGATCACTTTCCCTTTCGGCACCAGCTGTTCGGCCATGTCGACCACAACCGACAAAACGCCGCCCGGGTTGTTCCGAACGTCGATGATCAGCCCTTTCATGCCTTGGCTTTCCAGTTTGGTCAGCTCTGTCTTAAACCGGTCCGCCGTATTCATGGAGAATTCGGTCACTTCGATCAAGCCGATCTTATCGTCGGTCATCTTGGCGTTTACCGTTTCAAGCGCAATATCGTCCCGTTTAATATTAAAAACCATCGGCTCGGCCGTCCCGCTCCGCTGGACCTTGATCTCCACACTGCTGCCTTTCGGACCGCGGATTTTAGCCACCGCTTCGTTCAGGCTTAACCCTTCCAGCGACTCTCCGTTCACCGACAGCAAAATATCTTTGGCCCGGATGCCGGCCCTCTCCGCCGGAGAACCTTTTATCGGGGATACGACGACCACGTTGCCGTTATCCAGCGAAACCTCCGCCCCAATGCCGGAGAAGGAGCCCTGAATCTGCGAATTGAATTCTTGGGCCGTCTCTTTGCTCATATATGAGGAAAAAGGATCGTCCAGCGCGTCCATCATCCCCTGGATCGCCCCGTCTACCAGCTTGTCCGTGTCGACGTCCTGGTAGTAATTCTGTTTAACCAGCTTCAGTGCCGTTTCCACCTTGGCAATATCAGCTTTGCTGCTGCCGGACTGGCCTGAAGAAAGATTGGTTAGCAGGCCTGCGGTCGAGGCCGCGCTGCCGCTCGCCGTAAAATTCAGCTGGCCGGTAAACAGCAGGGTCAGCACGCTGCTGCCGAGCAGCGTTACTAGCATCAGCAGAATCACCGTCTGCTTCTTGAACATCAATCATGCACCGCCTTTTCGTTGTTCAGCTGTATCCTGTACCGGAAGGACCGGTTCATGATCACCGATTGTTCAGAAACGGATGCCCCTCCCTGAAACCTTTGGAGAAACATCCGTCCACAATTATCCACTCTATTATATTATATGTTCCGCTTGTCCGAAATATTTACGGAAAGGAAGCGGCATTCCTTAATAGGCCACAAAAGGCATCGGATCGGTCGGCTCTCCGTTGACGCGAACTTCGAAATGAAGGTGCGGGCCTGTCGATTGTCCCGTATTGCCGGATTCGGCAATCACGTCGCCCCGTTTGACCGTATCCCCTTTTTCTACTTTAAACTTGCTCAGATGACCATATACGGTCCACGTATTGTTGCCATGGTCGATGATGACGGCATTGCCGTAACCGCTGTACCATTCCGCCAGCACGACTACGCCGCCTTCAGCCGCATGGACGTCCGTTCCGATCGGCACGGCGAAGTCCACGCCGGCATGCAGCTTCTTCACCCCGGTAATCGGATGGATCCGGTAACCAAACGGCGAGGAGATGCGGGCATGTCCAACCGGAAGGCCCAGCGAACCGTCGCCTGTAGTGTACGAGCTTTCCGAGGAAGACGACGAGGTTTTGGAAGCGGCCGCTTTAGCCGCGGCTGCCTTCGCTGCCTGCTGTTTCTTGTACGTATAAATCTGATCGGCGCGAAGCTTGTTTTTCTCCTTCTCCAAAGCAGCCTGCTTGGTTACGAGTTCAACGAGCAGCTTGTCCTGCTCATCGCTGATATCGTCGCTTTCTTCCACCTGATCGCTGTATTTGGCAATCAGCTGCTGCTTCTCGTCTTCTTTATCGGCCAGAACCTGTTTGCGGGATTCCGCTTCGGCGTAAAGCTTTTTCGTTTTGGCATATCCCGCTTCCAGCTCTTTCTGCTCCTTCAGGACCAGTTCCTTGTCCTTCTTATGCTCCTCTAGCAGCTGCTTGTCCTGGTTGGCAATCGCCGTCAGGGAGTCGATCCGGTCAAGAAAATCGGAAAAGCTCGTCGAAGACAACACGACGTCCAGGTAAGAAACGGCGCCGTCCGTATACATCAGACGGACCCGGTTATCCAACAGCTTGCTGCGCTCCTGAATCCGCTGCTCCGTATCATCAAGCTCCTTGGCCGTTTTGCGCAGCTGCTCCTCCGAATCGCTGATATCTTTGGAGATGCTTGTCAGCTCATCGCTTACCGTTTTGATCTGGGCAAGCAAATCGTTTAAGTAATTTGTATTTTTATTGACGTAGTGCTGCGCAACCTGGCCGTCTTTCTCGGCCTGATCCTGCTTCGCCTGCGCCTGTTTGGCCTGCTCTTTAAGCGTTTTAAGCTCCTGATCGATCTGATCGATGGTTTTTTTTGCGGCGAAACTTGAGGTTGGCTGTACAAGCCCTATGGCCAAAACGATAACGGCAACGACAGAAATCCACTTTTTCAATATCCACTTCTCCGTTTCTGTATCAGTTTGACTTTCCGGCGACTGCAATTACACTTTTAAGAATTTACGAATCGACATGGTACTTCCCCAGACGCCGATCAGAACGCCGAGCAAAATGATTAACCCGCCTAACGGGTAGAAAAACTGCTGCAGGGGAACCAGCTTGAAACTCAGAGTAACGTCAAAGCCGATTGCATTCTCCAGCGTGTGATAACCGACGTAAAGCAGGGCCACGGTAACGAGCGAGCCGACGAGCCCGATCAAAGCGCCTTCGACAAAAAATGGCCATCGAATAAAATAGTTCGTTGCCCCGACAAGCTTCATAATGCTGATCTCCCTGCGCCGAGCCAAAATGGTGACCCGGATGGTATTGGAGATCAGGAACATGGCCATAAGCGCCAGGCCGGCCACAAACGCAATGCCGATATTCCGGACCAGTCGGGTTACTTTAAAGAGCTTCTCTACCGTTCCTTTACCATACCGGACTTTATAAATCGGCTGATCGCCTTCGCTGTACTGCTTGTTCAAATCTTCAATTTTGTTCGCTACAAAAGAAACCGTCGAAGGCTCGACAACCTCCACTTTGAGCGTGTCGGGAATCGGGTTGGTGTCCTCCGTATAACCTTCCAGCAAATCATCGCCGTCTGCGCCCAGTTTCGACCGGAGATCCTTCAGGCCCTGAGCTTTGTCCACGAAAGTCACTTTGCTGACTTCAGGCATGCTTTCAATAGTGGTCTGCAGCTGCTCCCTCGTCGCGTCTTTCACGCCGGTATTCAGAAAGGCGCTGATCTGGACCTGGCTGTCCGCATCGTCCGCAAAAGAGTTGACGTTGATCACCAGCAGGACAAATACGCCGAGTATAAATAAGGAAACGATGATAGACGTAATGGAGGCTACGGACATCCAGCCGTTGCGGAATACGTTCTTCATCCCCTCCCGCAAATGCCGCAAGAAGGTTCTAAAAGTCATATCCGTATTCTCCTCTCGGCTGGTCGCGCACGATGTTGCCGTGTTCGATGGCGATAACCCGCTTGCGCATCGTATTTACGATATCTTTGTTGTGCGTAGCCATCACGATGGTCGTGCCGCGGAAATTGATCTCGTCCAGGAGCTGCATGATCTCCCAGGACGTTTCGGGATCCAGGTTGCCGGTAGGCTCGTCCGCAATGATGACGGTTGGATTGTTCACGATGGCGCGCGCGATCGCCACGCGCTGCTGCTCACCGCCGGAAAGCTGCGCCGGCAGGCGATTCGCTTTGTTTTTCAGACCGACCAGATCCAGCACTTCCAGCACCCGTTTGCGGATGATCTTCTTCGGCGCTTCAATGACTTCAAGCGCAAAGGCCACATTCTCGTAAGCCGTCAGCTTGGGCAGAAGCCGGAAATCCTGAAAAATAACGCCGATGTTGCGGCGGACATAAGGGATTTTGCGTGGCTTCAGCTTGCCGATATTAAATCCGCTTACCGAAATTTGGCCTTTGGTGGGTACTTCTTCTCTATAGATAAGCTTCATGAATGTCGATTTCCCCGCACCGGAGGGACCAACAATATAAACAAATTCATTCCGGTCGATCTTGACGGATATCCCCTGAAGGGCATGGGCACCGTTCGGATAAGTCTTCCAGACGTCCTGCATTTCAATCACTGCATCACTTCCTAAATCTTGTTGATATAAATACAAATCGCAAAATGGCAACAGCTGTGGTTATACTTCGACACAATCCCGTCAATTCCTTTAAAACACGAGCAAATTCATCAGCCTGTTTTTTATTGTAACAAATTTGTTACCTTTTGAGTACCAAAATTTTTCCTGCTTTTCCTTCTTTCTTCCGCATATACATAAAAAATAAGTGTACAAACCCTTTATCAGAAGAGAGGGACAAACCGTTTATGAAGAACAGAAAACTGCTAATTTATATGCCCGCTTCCCTTCTGCTGGCCGCCGCGGCCGTTTGGGGGGCCCTGTTCTGGTATGCCGGACAAACTACGGTACCGCGCGGCGTTACGGCGGGCGGGCTGCCGATCGGGGGCATGGAGGTCAACCAGGTTTCCGCCGTGCTTGCCCGCGAGACGCAGTCGCTGCTTCGTCAGCCCGTCATGCTTGTCAGCCGGGATCCAAAGCTCTCCATCAAAGCGACCTGGGCCCGGGCCGGCATCAGCATGCAGTCAAAGGCTTTGCTTCAGGCGCTGAAAGGATTGCAGGAGGGCAATTTGTGGGAGAGGGTCAAATACCGCTATACCTTCGGGAAAAATTGGGCCCCCGTCATCCAATTTAACGAAGCGGTCTTAAAGAAATCGCTGAACGAGGAATGGGAAACACGGCAGTTCGGAGCCATGAAAAATGCCCAGCGGGTTATAAAACCGGGGGACCAGATCGGATATATTCCGGAGGTACAAGCTCTTCGCATTCAATGGGACCTTTTGGGGAAAGCCCTGCTAAATAAAGTGCCCCGCGTATTTGACGCCAATCCGGATCATGAAACCGCACAGGTCGAGCTCCCGCTGGCTATGGCGTCTCCGCCAGTCACCGTCGCCAGCCTGAAAGCGCAGGGCGTTGACCGCCGTGTCTCTCAGTTCACTACAAGGCTGTCCGGTTCATCCGGCAGGCTTCACAACGTCGATGCCGCGGCCAAAGTTATTGACGGCATGCTGCTTGCGCCGGGCGAGGTCTTCGACTACGCCGAGGTCGTACGGCGGGCTGAAAGCCAATACGGCTTCTGCGAAGCCCCGGTCATTGTCCAGGGACGCCTGACTCCGGGCGTCGGGGGCGGCATTTGCCAGGTTTCCGGCACCTTGTACGGGGCCGTCATCCGGGCCGGCCTTGAAATCGTGGAGCGGCGCAATCACTCCAAACCGGTCGGTTATCTGCCCAAAGGACAGGACGCTACTTTTTCCACCGGCTATATCAACTTTAAGTTTAAAAATAACACCTCCGGCTACCTGCTGATCAGCGCGAAATCGGGCAGCGGCAGCATGACCGTCAAGCTGTTCGGCAACCTGCCAAGCAATGTCCATTACACGATTCGCTCCCAAATCGTAAAGGTGCTGAATCCGGGCATCCGGTACGTCAGCAACCCCGCTTTGCCCGCCGGACTCCGCCAAACGCTCAAGCAGGGAACTCCCGGCTATATCGTGGAGACCTATCGCACCAAATGGACGGCAGGGAAAGCCGGCAAAGAAGAACGGATCTCTCGGGATACTTACCCGGCGCAGCCGTCGCTCGTAGCCGTGCATACCGCCGCCACCGACCCGGGGGCCGGGCAGACGCCTCCTGAACCGAACATTATTGAGGATGGAGTCAATCATTGATTTCTGGTTTCCGGCAGCTTCGGAGGAACCGCTGCCTCTGCCATTTCCTCTTTTATAAACCGGAATTCTTTCATTTCTCGCTTGATTTTGACAAAAATCACATTATAATGATCGTATATATCGGATTAAATATCGGAATTGGTTTTCCGAAATTCGGACTATTTGTTTTCGGCATCAGATTTCAGAATGGAACCTCAGTTAGGAGTAGATGCATAATGAGCGGCATATCCCAACCATCAGACGTTTTGCCTAAAGAATTGCTTCCGACCCCAAAGGAGCCGCAGCATTTCCAGGACAGCCCGTTGTCCCAAGCCTTCGCCCAACCGCTGATGCTTGGTCTTTTTTTACCTTTGCAAACCGGCGGCTGGTCCCAATCCACGCTTCCGAGAGGAACCGACTGGTCCTTTGAGTATAATGCGCGGCTGACGCAGCAGGCGGAGGACCTCGGCTTCGACATCGCCTTCGGCTTGTCGCAATGGCTTCCCAAAGGCGGTTTCGGAGGCGAGACGCATTACCGGGAAAATTTCCTTGATCCTTTCATTTCCGCTGTTGCTCTCGCGTCAGTGACCAAGCGGATTCTGCTCATGGGCACGATTCATGTTCTCTACGGGCCATGGCATCCGATGCATCTTGCAAAATTTCTGGCGACGGCCGATCACATCTCGAACGGCAGGTTCGGCGCCAATATCGTCACCGGGTATGCGGAGAACGAACCCGCCATGTTCGGAACCAGCCGGGGTAATCATGACCTTCGTTATGCCCAATCGGCCGAGTTCACCCAAATCTGCAACGCTTTATGGGCGGGGGAAGACAATTTGACTTACAGCGGGGAATTTTATTCCCTGGAAAATGCTTACGTCTCCCCGCGTCCTCGCTACGGACGCCCTGTACTTGCGACGGCCTCGGGATCGCCGGCCGGTTTCGATTACGCCTCCCGCTATTCGGACATCGTGTTTGTTTCCAGCCCTGCGGGGGAAAAGCTGGCGGACGCGCTGCCGAAGCTGCCCGCCCATGTCGCCAAGGTCAAGGATGCGGCCGCGGCTCGGGGCCGCGAGGTGCGAGTCATCATAAACCCGACGATTATCGTACGTCCGACCCGTGAAGAAGCTTTCGCTTATTACCAGTCCATCATGGACCATGCCGACCTGGAGTCCATCCGCAATTTCACGGCGCGCCACACGGCCGGAGACAGCCAGTCGTGGCTGGAGCATACGGCCAGAGGCCGTGCCGTCGGCGGGCATCTGCACATCATCGGTTCGCCGGAGGAGGTAGCCGAGCAGCTTCAGCAGCTCCATGCTACGGGCATCGACGGCATTCAGATCACTTTTTACGACTACGAGCCTGAGCTGGCCTATTTCGGAGAAGCCGTCATTCCTTTGCTGGAGCAGGCCGGACTGCGTCTACCCGTGTCTCCGGCCGGAAAGCCGTAAATCAGAAGCTTCTTATAGGCTGAACAAACATATAAATCAAAAAGCCTCAGTTAAATCAAAAAGCCACAGTCTTGACCTTCGAGACTGTGGCTTTTTGTATTGGAAATCAGAAGGATGGAAACGGATTGCTCCCCGACTGACGATCCCGATCAAAATTTTACGTCAGCTTATGGCCGAATAATCGTCCTCCGCCCGTCCCGGTTGAGGAAGGTTTGGGACGCCGCCCCAGGGCTGGACAGCCGGATCCAAGAGGGGAAGCCGGAATGAAAAAACCGCCCCCCCTTCTTTCAGATTGCCGGCTTCGATATGGCCGCCGCAGCGTTCCACGATCGCCCGGGAGATGGCAAGCCCCAACCCGTTTTCCCCGTTTTTCCCTTTAACGAATCTGTGAAATAAATGCGGAAGCAGCTCTTCGGAAATGCCCTGCCCGTCATCGGATACGGTTACAACCACGCTGTCTTCCTCGCCCTTCACATCGATTGCGATCCTTCCGGCCGCATGCCGGGTGGCGTTCATGGTCACATTCAGAAACGCTTGCAGCAGTTTATCCTGGTCGGCCCATACGAATAGCTGCTCGGCCTCCCTTTCGTCGTACATGATCTCCAGCGTTAACCCCTTCGAAGACAAGAGCGGATTGACGCGTTCAACGGTCTCATCCAGCAGTTCTTTGATCCCGACAGGAGCAGGGTGAAAAATATCCTCTTCACTATCCAGCTTCGCCAGCAGCGTCATTTCGGACACGATTCGGGTCAAGCGGCTGCTTTCGCTGAGGATGATGTCGAGGCCTTTGCGCATATTTTCCCCTTCGAAAACGCCGTCCCGAATCCCTTCCGTATACCCCGAAATGGACATTAAAGGAGTCTTCAGCTCATGGGAGGCATTCTGAAAAAATTGCTTTTGCACCCGGATGTACCGGTCCAGCTCGCCCGCCAGCTCATACACCACTTGAGCGACCGCTCCAATCTCCCCTCCCGCTTTTACCTTGCGCACATCTGCGAAACGGCGTTCCTTTACCTTCTTCAGCTCTTCGCGCAGCTTCATGAGAGGGCGGATCAGTTTTCGGGTAATCACCAAGCTGAGCATCAGGACAAGCCCTACGCCAACGCCGAGCACAATGAGCAGCCGCCCGAACAAGGTTCGTTCAAGCGAATTCACTTTGCTTACCGGAGTAACCAGCGTCAAGGTTCCTTGAGGGATCGCGCTGACATCTACAATGTAACTGCTGTCTTTACCGGTCTGCAGCGCCTGCAGCTTTTGGCTGTCAATCGAAACAGGGGCGGGCTGCAGGGTCGCAATAGGCATTACTTCACCAGACTTTGTAACCGTTGAAGCTTCGGGAAGCGTCCCCGACAACACGTTGCCTTCGGTATCCGAGACAATGGCCTGCACGCCGGCTGCAAGCGGCACGCCCGTTACCTGCAATTTTGATCCTGCTGTAAGGGTCCCAGGTTTCGTAACTAGACCCGAAACCGCCTGATTTTGAAGAGTCCCGGCGACGCTTGCTCCGATTGTTTTCATATCCTGCTTCTGTGCGTTAATCAGGTGATCCAGAAGCACAAAATGAATAATAACGGCCGTTGCTCCCAGCACAACGACAAGCAAAAGGCCAAACGCTAAGTTAATTTGATGAACCAGCTTCATAGTTTGTCCCCTTCCTCCGCGCGCAGGCGGTAGCCATGTCCCCAGACCGCCTCGATCGGCAGCTGTTCCAGTTTTTTGCGCAGTCTTTTAATCAGGTGGTCAACGGCCCGATCGCTGCCGAAATAATCATCGCCCCAGACCAGAACGAGCAGCTCTTCCCGGGTAAAAGCACGATTCGGATGCTGGGCGAACACCTGCAGCAAGGCGAACTCTTTAAAGGTCAAGTCTGCCTCCTTCTTGTCCCAAAAAGCGCGCCGCTCATCCGGATAAAGCTGCAGCGGGCCGATCTGGAGAAAGGCTTGCGGTGAACCCGCATCGGGAATCTGTCCATGTCCGGGCGGACGTTGCTTATAGGAACGCTGCAAATGTCTTTTTACCCGGGCCACAAGCTCTCTTGGGCTAAACGGCTTCACAAGGTAATCGTCGCTGCCCAGCTCAAGCCCCAAAATTTTGTCCACTTCGCGGTCCTTGGCCGAGATAATAATGATGGGCACATCGCCTTCCTGGCGGATACGCCGGCACAATTCATAGCCGTCCATCTCCGGCAGCATGATGTCGAGCACCCACAGATCAGGAGGATCCGTCCGCCAAAGCGTCCACGCTTCCTCCGCTGAAGACAACCCGATCGTCCGGAAGTTTTCTTTGATTAAATAAGCTTCGACAAGGTTTCGTATATGTTGATCATCGTCAACGACGGCGATGTAATAATCCTCCAAAGGTCCCATAGGTCTGACTCTCCTCTCCACAGCTTCATTATACCAACAGCGTTCCGAATTGCGGCACGTGCCATTGTTTTTCCACAATTTCACCAATCTCCCGCCATAGCTGGGCGGTATCTTTAAACGTGTAAGGCCAAACCAAACCAAAGGAGTGTTCAAACATGAACAACAAAAAGAAAATCGTATTCAAAAAAATCGCCTTGTCCGCTTTGATGGTATCCGCCCTTGGCAGCGCCGCTGCCATTGCGAATGCAGCCTCCGTATCTGACGTAAAGCCTGTCAAGGCCGCCGTCACCGCACCTGGTCATCTGGCTGTAAAGCTGCAGGATCCTTTGGCTGTCGCCAAACAATACGCGCCAGAGACAGCCGCAGCCTGGGAGAAACTCCTGAATGAATACAATGCGGTAATTTCTGAAAATACAGCAAGCCTGATCGCAAAATCTTCAGCAAGCCAAGACCTGACCGTAGTTCCTGTTCCAGGTGTCGACCTCAGCAGCATTGATGTTCAACCAGGAAAAGCTACTCCGGTTCCAGGCGTCAAAATCGATGCTTCCAAACTTTCGGGCATTACCAAGTCTACGACAGCCGCACCGGATGAAAGTCTTACGCTTGTCCCTGTTGAAGGCGACTTCGACTTCAGCAGCGTGGACGTTCAATCAGGCACAGCTACTCCAGTTCCAGGCGTCAAAATTGATGCTTCCCAATTTGCCGGTGCCGTTACCAAACCTGCTGGAACTCAAGATTCAAATTCTATGACCGGCGGATTAACAGAAGTTACGCCTGCAGCCGATTCCTTCCTTCAAAGACAATTCGACTTGGCTAAAGCCGTAGATTCCAAAGATGCCGATTCGATTAAAGCGGCCCTGTCTAAACTGTATACAGCGTATGAAACCCAGCTTAAACAAATGCAGGAATCGAAATAACCAATAGAATAATAGAGATATAGAAAAGGTTAGATTAGCAGCCGAGGGAGCAGGCTTTGTGTAAACCCCGGAAAATGATAAAGGGCCTCATCTTCCACGCTTTCGTGGAGGACGAGGCCCTTTTCAGCTTTTGTTCGGCTAATTGCCGTTAATGCATCGCCGTGTATTCTCCCTGGTCCTGGTCCTGTTCCGGCTCCAGCTTGTCGCGGCCCATAAACAAGGCCGCAATCAGGGCGAGCCCTGCCGGGAGAACTGCCCAGGCGAAGGTATGCACGATCGAGGAAGACAAAGCGCTTGTGATGCTTTCCAGCAGCTGGTGCGGAATCTGGCTCCGCGTTTCCGGAGAAAGCAGCGCATGCGGGTCGTTCAGATCGAGCCCCGGCGGCATTCCGCCGCCGGCGCTTCCCGCAGCTCCGGCCGCCGAACCTGCCGCATCGGTCCCTGCTCCGCTGCCCGCCGCGTCAGCGGCCGAGCCGGCCAAGGCCTCCATTTTCCGGCTGAACAAATGGCTTTGAATAATGCCAAACACGGTGATGCCCAGTGTCATACCCAGGGAACGCAGGAAGTTCAGCGTAGAGCTCGCGGTGCCCCGCTCTCTCGCCGGTACGGAAAACATCGCCGCATTGCTGAGCACAGAGAAGGAAGCTCCGATGCCAAGGCCGACCAGCACCATAAAGGCGCGAACGGTCCACATGTTGGATCCTTCGCCCAAGGTCGTCAGCAGCGCCAGCCCGATGACCAGCAGCGCCAGCGTCGGCAGCATAATCGTCCGGTATTTCAGCTTAGTCATCAGAAAACCGCCCATAGAGGCCGTCACGACCGAACCCAGCATCATCGGCAGCAGCACAAGACCGGAATTGGTCGCTTTACCGCCAAGCACACCCTGGATAAAAATCGGAATATAAACCGATGCCGTGATAAAAGCCGCCCCGCTGAATATCGCGATTACGTTGCTGGACCAATACACCTGCTTCCGGAACATGCCGAACGAAATAATAGGTTCGCGAGCGCTCCGTTCAGCAACCAGGAACAAGATTGTCAGCGCCACGAATCCCGCAAACAGAAGCAGGATCTGCCACGAATCCCAGGCATAGGTTTTGCCGCCAAGCTCCATGGCAAACATCAGGCACACGACGCCGCCGATCAGGCTGGCCGCGCCGGCCCAGTCGATCTGCTGCCGCTGATGCTGATGCGACTCCTTATAGAAGAAAGCGATAAATACAAACGCAATCAAACCTAACGGGAGATTGATGTAGAACACCCACTCCCAGGCCGCATATTCGGTCAAATAAGCCCCAATCAGCGGACCAAAAATGCTGGACAAGCCGAATACCGCGCCAAACAAGCCGCCCAGCTTGCCTCTCGATTCCGCCGGAACGGCGTCAAACATGATGGTGAACGCGATCGGCACCAGCGCGCCGCCCCCGATCCCCTGGATCGCCCGGTAAATGCTGAGCTGCACGATGGAAGTTGCGGTTCCGCACAAAGCCGAACCCAGCATAAACACGATTATCCCGAACACAAAAAATCTCTTCCGGCCATACATATCCGACAACTTGCCAAAAATCGGCATCCCCGCCATTTCGGCCACCATATAAGCCGAGGTTACCCAGACGAACTTATCCAGGCCGCCCAGCTTGCCGACAATGTCGCCCATTGCCGTCGCCACGATGGTGTTGTCCATCGATGCCATCAAAATGCCGAGCAGCAGGCCTGCCAGCACAAGGCCCATGTTATTTTTACTCGCCGACACCAGGTCACTCTCCGTTTCTTCTCTTTAATTCAGTCCTCAACTATTATAGCGGCGGGAATACGAACGTATAATCGGTCTCGGGACCGATCTCTTGCCCGTCTCTTGCCCGTCTCTTTGCCCAGTCCCATTCCTACACCCGGTTTTGTGAAAGCACCTCTGCCCGGCTATCAATGTCCAGCGAATCGCGGTATTCCACATTGCCGATCCTGCAGCCCGGACCGATCTCGACGCGCATGCCACGTACGCTGTCCGCTTCCGTATTTTCCAGATAGATATAGTCGCCTTCAATAAGTTCCGCTTTCAGCGTGCCCAATCCGATTTGAAAAAGTCCGCCCAGCGGAATGTTCGTTTTGGACTTGACCGAAATACGCGATCCGCCGATCTCCCGGACCCGGCTTGCCCCGTGGAGCTTGATGTCGATTTCTTCGGCGCTAAGCACGCCGCCCGCTTCGATCTGCCCGCGCAGCTTAAACTCTTCGGCCTCGCAGCTTCCAGGCACGGTAAGCTCCCCCGTAATTTTGACGGATTCGGCCCGTATGCCGGGGGCTGCTCCCGCCGCTTCTACTGTGCCTCCCGGGGTGTCCGGTGCAAAAGATTCTCTTTGCGCAGCGCCTGCTTTTTTCAACAAAAGAGTACCGGTCACTTTAATCTCTTCGGCGGCAAGCCCGCCGTCCACCGTCACTTCACCCGTCACTTTAAACTGCTCGCATTCCATCGCTCCAAAAAAATCCGCTTCCCCTACAACCTTTACCTTGCCGTATTGGCCGCCCGCCGAACTGCCCTCGCCAATGATATTTATATTGGATCTTTCCATCATTTAGCCCCTCCTTTCCGCTCTTTATACCTGCAGGCTTTGGCCGATAACCGCATCGCCGTCCGTCTGCAGCGTTTCCTTGTATTCCACCCGTTTGATTTTGCAGCCGCGCCCGATGTACACACGGGTTCCCCGTACGGTTTCGGCTTCCGTGTCCTCCAGAAAAATATCGTCGCCTTCGATAACCTCCGACTTCAAACGGGGCCCGCCCATGAGACTGAAATTTTTCCAAAAACCTCTTTCGATCCGCCGGACCTCGATCCGCTCGCAGCCGATCTCTTTCACCGTCGACAAGGAATGAAGCCGGATATCCACCGTCTCCGCGTTCAGCAAGCCGTCCAGCTTGATGTTCCCTTCCGCCTCAAAAGCTTCGCACTGCACATCACCCTTCACGGTGACTTCGCCGCCGATGTTAATTTTGTCGCCCTGCAGCCGGCCTTCGATTTTGCTTTTGCCGTTCACGTCCAGATCGGTGCAGCTGACCTCTCCCTTAAGAGTAAACATCCCATCGATCCGAATCTCTGCCGCTTCAACCGGTCCGTCGATAGTGCCGATGCCGTTAACCGTAATTTCTTCGGATTTTACGCTTCCTTTCATGCTAAGCGTTCCGTTGATTCTCAAGCTGGAGCAGTCCAGATTTCCGTTCACTTTAGCCATGCCGTCGATCCGCACATTCCGGTAGACCCCGCCGGCTGTCGTGCTCATGCCCGATATGTTCAAATCATTGCGAATTTGCTGCGGTTCCTGATTATTCATGGACTCTGCCTCCCGTGTCCCCGATTAATAGTTTCAGTTCTTCCGTAAACTGCCCGATCGGCTTTTTCAGCACGAATTTGGCTTCATGATCGGCAAAAACCTCCGTGCCGCCTGCAATCAGCAGGAACACGGGGACGCCCATTTTTCGGATCAGCACCAAATCGCAGGGTTTGCCGGCAAATCGGCCGTAATACGTGCCCATAACCTCCAGCAGCATCCGGCCTTCCTCGCGGGTAATTTCCCCGCTGCGCAGCAGTTTATCCAGCACGTAAAGCTGTAGCGTCTGATCCAGATTGAAAAAGGGCGGCTCGCCATGGATCTCTTTATACAACAACAGCGAGCTATCCGAAACAATGTTTCGTTCGATAAGCTGGGTACGATCCAGCTGAACTTCGCCGAGCGCCGGGGAAAAAACATTCGCCAGCTCATCCAGCGACAAGCCGTCTTTCATATTCAAAATCTTATCGATCCGCGGTAAGATCTGCTGTCTGGGGAAATACGTCTCCTGACCGGTAAAAGAAGATTTGCGGATAAACCAATCCTCGGGAATGAGGTTTTTCCGCTTCCAGCGGTACAATTGACCGTAAGATATCCCCGTCAAATCCAGCAGCTCTTTCTTCGAAATTAAATCTTCACTCATAGGTTGTGCCTCCTTGCTAATCTGAAGCCATCGTAACATAACATTGTTACGTTGTAAAGGGTGGGGCGAAACAATCCTCCACTGTTCTTCTCCGTAAAGGAATTTAGTTTATTTTATGGCAGCAAAAAAAACAGCCGCCTCTAAAGAAGCTGCTGCCCTGTATCCGTGACCTGTACATGTATAGAATTATTTTTACGGTTGCTGCGGTTTTAATGCTTTGACTCCTCTTCCGACATCCCGGTCGCTTCGGCTATCCTCTCAATAGCCATACCCATTTCTAGCAGCTTGAGTGCTGTTTCCGCTTTCCCTTTAGCTTCTCCTACCTTCATAGCACTCTCAATCCTCGACTTCTCATCGCTAAGCGCCTTCATCCGGGCATCGTAGGCCATGCGGGCTGCAGCATCCTGGCTAAGGAACTCCAGCGTATTCATCGCTTTTTTCAGCATGGGCTCTTTCACAGTCAGCACCTCCCAATTTGATTTGTCTGCGCCTTTCAAGAACATTAATGAGTTCAAGATCTTATTCCTCGCACCGGCTTCTACACTAAACTCGGATTCATATTTTTCCGCCGATAAATGGAAAGCAAGAAGCCCATTGCAGCAAAGTCAGAAATTTGAGCAGTACCTCCATACCCGATGAAAGGAATAACGACGCTGATATGCGGGAGAAACCCAAAGGCTACGAGCAGAGGCCAAACTAACCTAAAGCCAAAAATAACGATGATTGCGGTCATCATCAGACGGCCGTGAAAGTCCTGTACCGTGTTTCTCACCTCCCACATCCTTACCAGAAGCAGGGTCACCATAAAGCCCAGCAGCAAAGCAAAACTCCAGCCGAAGCAATAAATAAGATAAGGAACGATGTAATCGCTAAAGAGGTTAGGCAAATTGGTATTTACCGCCCCAAATCCTTGCCCAAACCAGCCCGCCGAGCGAACCGCTTCAAGGGTTTTGACGGCGTAATAAGAATTAGGACCAAAGCTGTTTTCGATTCTGGTCCTAAAATAATCCTGATGATTAAATAAATAAACAGATAGAAATGTAAAAGGCAAAGCCACCAGGGAAACGAACTGAATCAGGCTCCTTTTGGCGATCCATGTAAGCACCAGGAAACCAGCCAAATACATAAGGGCTGATACGAACTGGTTGGTATAGACGTATATCCCGATCGGCAAAATTCCTTGGCAGAATATCCGGTACAGCCCTTCTGTTCTTCCCCACTTGGATGCCGGTCTGGTTCCGCCATAGGCAATAAGCAGAGGCAGTACGGATAAGCCGACAAAGTTAACGGTGAGGAAACCAGCAATGAGATAACCGCCCTTTCCATTGATCGTAACATTTCCACTAGAATTAGCCAGCAGAGAAAGGATCATTATCCCCAGGAATAATAGATCTGAGTGCCTTTTGATTTTCTGGTAATCCAGATAATAAAAAGCAATAAAAAATAGGAGCCCGATCCCCATAAAAGAAGCCACTTTGATAAAGTTTTGACCATACAAGGGGGAGGCGGTATCCATAAACTGCACATTCAAAGCCCCAAAGAGCCCTAATCCAGCAAATAAGCCGACAAGGAAAAGAAGCATCCGGTCCGTAACAGGACGATGAGCGGCATCAAACCGTCTGCCGATTTGTTCGGGCGAACCCATTTGGGAGACAGCAGATTGAATGCAGTCCTCCGAAGAAGACCCCTCCAATATTAAAGCTTCGATTCTGTCCTCAAGATGGCTGATCAGCTCCTGCCTGATCTCATAATGGATTTTCTTCGTCCTGACATAAGAGCATACTTCATCCAAAAAGATTTTAACGACCGGATAATCCTCTATACGTTGCAAGTGATGATCCAACTTAAGATCCCTCCTTGATCACGGTGTCGACAGCATCGCGAAATTGAACCCATTCCCGAGTTTTCTCTTGAAGCTGCGTGCTTCCTTGGTCAGTAATTTTATAGTATTTCCGTTTCCTTCCATCCTTCTGATCCCAATAAGACTGCAGCCAGCCTTCAGCTTCCAATGTATGTAGGATCGGATACAGAGTCCCTTCCTTCATCACAAAGACGCCATTTGACCGGGATTCGATTTCCTTGATCAGTTCATACCCATACATCTCCTGTTTATTCAACACAGAGAGAATCAAAGTGGCAGTACTCCCTTTAAGCAGTTCTTTGTTCACCCTCATCAGTTGTCCTCTTTTCTGTATATCTTCCGTTTCATACATCGCATCACTATACATCGCAAATCTATGTATTAAAGTATAATAAAGCATTTCTAACTATTCAACCTTATTTTTCCTTATTTTGATAGAAAAATAAAACGCTGAATGTAGGGAACATCCCCACTTTTCAGCGTCTATCATGGCTTGCTTTAAATACTCACCTTCGCCTCAAACTCCTGCACCCAGCTGACGGTTTCGGCCAGCTTGCTTTCGGCCCGGGCAATGGCGGCTTCCACCTGCGCGGTGGCCGTGCCGCCGTAAACGTTACGCGCGTTCACGACCGTCTCCGGCTGGAGCACCTCGTAGATGCGGTCGTCAAACAGGTCGGAGAACTGCTTGAACTCGTCCAGGGTAAGGTCCAGCAGGAACTTGCCGTTCTGGATGCAGTACAGCACCGTTTTGCCGATGACTTCATGCGCCTGGCGGAAAGGCAGGCCTTTGCCGACCAGGAAATCCGCGATATCCGTAGCGTTGGAAAAATCCTGGTTCACCGCCTCGCGCATCCGTCCGGTGTTCACCTTCATCGTGGCGATCATCGGCGCAAACAGCTGCAGCGCCCCCTGCAGGGTAGCCACGGTGTCGAACATGCCTTCCTTGTCTTCCTGCATGTCTTTGTTATACGCCAAAGGAAGGGATTTCAGCACGGTCAGCAGGCCAAACAGGTTGCCGTAGACACGGCCTGTTTTGCCGCGGACAAGCTCGGCGACGTCCGGATTTTTCTTTTGCGGCATGATGCTGCTGCCGGTGCAGAAGGCATCGTCCAGTTCGACGAACCGGAACTCCGTGCTGCTCCACAGCACCAGCTCTTCGCTGAGCCGGGACAGGTGCATCATGATGGCGGATGCATTCGACAGGAATTCCAGAATGAAGTCCCGGTCGCTGACTGCGTCGAGGCTGTTCTCATATACAGCGTCAAAATGCAGCTGCTCCGCCACAAAATGACGGTCGATCGGGAATGTTGTTCCCGCCAACGCTCCGGCGCCCAGCGGCAGCACATTAATCCGTTTGTAGCTGTCCTGCAGCCGTTCGATATCGCGGCCGAACATGGCGACGTAAGCCATCAGATGATGGGCGAACAAAATCGGCTGCGCCCGCTGCAGATGCGTATACCCGGGAACGATCGTATCCGTGTTAGCCTTGGCCTGGCCGATCAGCGCTTCCTGGAGGTTTTTCAGCAGTTCTACGAATTCCACAACCCGCTTGCGCAGGTAAAGGTGCATGTCCGTCGCCACCTGATCGTTGCGGCTGCGTCCGGTATGCAGCTTACCGCCGACCGGTCCGATCTGCTCGATCAGGTTTTTTTCGATGTTCATATGAATATCTTCGTCGGATACCGAATATTCGATTTCGCCGCTGCGGATCTTCTCCAGCACGTTCAGCAGGCCTTTTTTGATCGTCTCTACGTCTTCCTGCGGCACGATCCCGCATTTGCCGAGCATGGTGACATGCGCCAGACTGCCCTGCACGTCCTCTTCCGCAAGCTTCTGATCGAATCCGATCGAAGCGGTGTATTCTTCTACCAGCTTGTTGGTCTGCTTCGTAAAGCGACCGCCCCACAGCTTGCTCAAATGGTTCACTCCTTGGGTGGCTTTATAGGGCATGGGGGAGAAAGACCTCGCTAAAAAGTTACGTCCTTCCGGTCCGCTACAGTTCGAATGTTCTTCCGATCGCTGTTGTATCTGAATTTTTCTGATTAGATGAACTCATGGAAAAAATTCAGATACAAGCTTATGCTTCCGATGCAGCTTTCCTCCGGAAAGCTTTTAGGCGAACGCTCACGCTTCTCCAGAATCATTCGAGCCCTCCGCTAAACTTCTGTCCTGCAACTAGCAAGGCTCCTTCTTCCACAAATCCCAAGTCCTATAAAGCTATTTTTCTTATACAAAAAATACTACTTATTCTGCTGGTTAACACCCGCACTTACTTTAAGACGCAAAGCGTTCAGGCGGATGAAGCCGGCGGCGTCGGCCTGGTCGTATGACTGAGTAGGGTCGGCTTCCATCGTAGCGATGTCCGGGTTGTACAGGCTGACCGGGCTTTTAACGCCGGCGCCGATAACGTTGCCTTTGTACAGCTTGAGACGTACGGTACCGGATACGTTTTTCTGGCTTTCCGTCACCAGAGCTTGAAGAGCCAGCCGTTCCGGCGCAAACCAGAAACCGTTGTACACGAGGTTGCTGTAGCGGGTAATGAGGCTGTCGCGCAGGCTCATGACTTCGCGGTCCATCGTGATGGACTCCATTTTGCGGTGAGCGGTGAACAGGATCGTGCCGCCCGGGGTTTCATACACGCCGCGGCTTTTCATGCCGACGAAGCGGTTTTCCACCATGTCTACACGGCCGATACCGTGTTTGCCTCCTAGCTCGTTCAGCTTCTCCATCATGCGGAGCGGCTCAAGCTGCTCGCCGTTTAAGGCGATGGCGTTGCCTTGCGCAAACTCGATTTCGATATATTCCGGCTCATTCGGCGCATCCTCCGGGTCTACGCTGAGCAGGAACATATCTTTGTTCTCCGGCGCGCTGGCGTCGAACCAAGGATCCTCGAGCACGCCGCTTTCGTAGCTGATATGCAGCAGGTTGCGGTCCGTGGAATAAGGTTTCGCCGCGGAGGCGGTAACCGGAATTCCGTGCGATTCCGCGTAGGCGATCATTTCGGCGCGGCCCGGGAACGTATCCCGGAACTCCTGCAGGCGCCAAGGGGCGATTACTTTGATTTCCGGAGCAATCGCCGCCGCGTTCAGTTCAAAGCGCACCTGATCGTTGCCTTTTCCCGTTGCTCCGTGAGCAATGGCGGTTGCGCCCTCAGCACGTGCGATCTCGACCATCCGTTTCGCGATCAGCGGACGGGCAATGCTGGTGCCGAGCAGATATTGCCCTTCATATAAAGCGCCCGCCTGGAACATCGGGTAGATGAAGTCTTTGGCGAATTCTTCGCGCAGGTCATCGATATATACTTTGGAGGCGCCGGTCGCCAGCGCTTTCGCTTCCAGGCCGTCCAGCTCTTCTTTCTGGCCGATATCGGCCGTAAAAGCGATGATCTCCGCGTCATAAGTCTCTTTGAGCCATTTCAAAATAATTGAGGTGTCCAGTCCGCCCGAGTAGGCGAGGACGATTTTTTCTTTTGCCATAAGAGTTCCGGTTCCCCTTCCAATTGTGGTTCTTCTATTCCATTTTTCTATTCCATTCTTCTATCCAATCAAAGCCGCCATCAGCGCTTTTTGCGCGTGGAGACGATTCTCCGCCTGGTCAAAAATAATCGAATGTTTGCCGTCGATCACACCTTCGCTCACCTCTTCGCCGCGGTGGGCCGGGAGGCAGTGCATGAACAGATAATCCGGCTTCGCCAGCGCAGCCAGCTCTTCGTTCACCTGGTAAGCAGCAAAAGCCGCTTCACGCACCTTCTGCTCTTCTTCAAAACCCATGCTCGCCCACACGTCGGTGTAGATCACGTCGGCGTCTTTGACGGCCGCAGCCGGATCGCCTACAACTTCGATCACAGCGCCCGTAGCTGCCGCGATCTCGCGGGCCTGCGCCACGATCTGCGGGTCCGGCTCATAGCCGGCCGGGCAGCCGATCGACACGTGAACGCCAAGTTTGGCGCCGCCGAGCATCAGCGAATGAGCCATATTGTTGCCGTCGCCGATATAAGCGAGCTTCAAGCCTTCCAGCTTGCCTTTGTATTCGTACACGGTCTGGAAGTCCGCCAGCACCTGGCACGGATGCGCCGCATCGCTGAGTCCGTTGATGACCGGAATGTCGGCGTGTTTCGCCAGTTCAAGGACGCGGTCATGACCGAACGTACGGATCATGATGCCGTCCAGATAGCGGGACATCACGCCGGCCGTGTCGGCGATCGTTTCGCCGCGGCCGAGCTGGATGTCGTTTTTGCTGAGGAACAGGGCATGCCCGCCCAGCTGGTACACCCCAACCTCGAAGGAAATACGGGTGCGGGTGGAGGATTTTTCAAAAATAAGTCCAACCGTCTTGCCCGCCAGCGGCTGGTAAACCTCGCCGTTCTTCTGCTTGCGCTTCAGCTCGATCGCCAGATCGATCAAATAGCGGATTTCCTCGCTGGTGTAGTCCGTCAATTCTATGAAATCGCGCCCCTTCAGCGCGAAGGTTGCTCCTGCTTGTGCCAAACTCATGTTAAACGTCCTCCTGGCTCTGCGCTTCATAAGCGCTGATCACGTTGTACAAAGTCTCCACCGCCTGGTCGACTTCTTCATGCGTCACATAAAGGTTCGGCAGCAGGCGGATCACGTTAGGGCCGGCTGTGATGAACAGCAGCTTGTTGGCCTGCCCGGCGAGCACGAGGTCGCCGACCGAGCCGGCACATTCGATGCCAACCAGAAGGCCAAGTCCTCTGACTTCCTTCACAAAAGAAAGCCCGGACAGCTTCTGCTCCAGCTGTTCTTTCAAATAAACGCCCATCTCTGCCGCACGATCCGGCAGCCGGTCTTCCTCCATCACTTCGAGAGTCGCCACGATCGCTGATGTCGCCAGCGGCGTACCGCCGAACGTCGAGCCATGGCTGCCCGCAGAAAAAGCTTCGCGCAAATAGGCTTTGCCCAGCATCGCCCCCGCTGGGAAACCGCTGGCAATCCCTTTGGCCACCGTAATGATGTCCGGCTGGATGCCGTAATGCTGGTGGGCGAACCATCGCCCGGTCCGGCCCATGCCGGTCTGCACCTCGTCGATGATCAGCAGCAGCCCGTGCTCTTTGCAGAGCCCCGTAATCGTCTGCACAAATTCCGGCGTTACGGCATAAATGCCGCCTTCCGCCTGGACCATCTCCAGCATAATAGCCGCCGTGTTGGGGCCGATCGCCGCTTTCAGCGCTTCTTCATCATGCAGAGGCACCGTTTTGAAACCTTCCGGAAGAGGCAGGAAACCTTCTTTGACCTTATCCTGGCCCGTAGCCGTCAGCGTAGCGAGCGTCCGTCCGTGGAAAGACTGTTTAAACGTGATAATCTCATAACGTTCTTCGCCTTTTACCTTCTGAAAATAACGCCGTGCCAGCTTGATCGCCGCCTCATTCGCTTCAGCTCCGCTGTTGCAGAAAAAAGCCGCATCCAAACCGCTGTGCTTCGTGAGCAATTGCGCCGCCTGCTCCTGCAGCGGAAGCTGGTACAGGTTCGAGACGTGCCACAGCTGGTCCAGCTGGTTCTTCAGCTTCTCCTTCACTTTCTCCGGCGCGTGGCCAAGATTCGTGACGGCAATGCCGCTCATAAAATCCAGATAACGGTTGCCTTTGTCGTCCCACAGCCAGCTGCCGTGGCCTTTCACCAGAGCAAGCGGATACCGGCTGTAATTGGGAAAAAGCGCGCTTGGCGCTTCTCCGGCAGCGGCCCCCGCCGCCTGGTTCAAACCTTGCCCCTGCGGCGTTTCGGCCGCTTGGGTTTCGGATGGTGTCATGGTCATTTGTTTCTACCCCTTCCTGAAATGGTTTTATGATCTACATCCGCCACTATTACATCCGTACAATTCGTGTCCCGATCGGTTCGCCCGCCAGCACGCGGCTGAGGACCTTAGGTTCAGCCCCCGGCACGATAACAACCTCCTGCACCTCACCATGGATGCAGTCAATGGCCGCCCGCACCTTCGGAATCATGCCGCCGTAAATTTCGCCGCTGCCGATCATATCTTCGGTCTGCTGGACGGTCACCACCGGCAGCACTCTCTTTTCGCCGTTTACATTCCGCATGATGCCCGGGACGTCAGTCACCACGATCATCTGTTTGACCCCCAGCCGGGAAGCCACGGCTCCTGCGGCGGTATCGGCGTTAATGTTCAGGCGCTGGCCGTCAGGGGTGACGCCAAGCGGAGCTACAACCGGTATATATCCCAGTTCCAGCACGCCCTTCAAAATTCCTGCCTCCACCCGGGTCACTTCGCCGACCAGACCCACCTCGCGGCTTTGGGCCACCGGTTTGGCAAGGAGCAGCGAACCGTCGCTGCCGGACAGCCCGATCGCCTTCCCCCCGGCGCTTTGGATGCGGCGGACGATCTGTTTGTTGATCGTGCCGGCCAGCACCATTTCAACGACATCCAGCACCTCTTCCGTCGTATACCGCAAACCGTTCACAAATTTCGTCTCTATGCCGAGTTTGGACAAATTGTCCGAGATCGCCGGTCCGCCGCCGTGAACGATCACCGGCTCAACCCCTTGCCGCTGCAGGGCGCCCAGCTCCTCGAAAAACACCTCCGGCAGCGCCGCCAGGGTGCTGCCCCCACATTTCATGACGAACATGCCTTTCGCCGAAGCGGCGCCGCTTTCTGACTGATTTCCCGTTTGCACGGCCTGACCGGACAATATGCTCATCTTTCCTGCCCCTCTCCCTGGACCCTTAATCCGGCTCACGCGGAGACCGGAACGGGGGTCTGCAAGTTATTTTATCGAGTTCGGTCCATAATCTTTGTCTCTATAACGATTAACTCTATGACGTCCTACTTATGCTCTATCAAGAAAAAGAAAAAGCTAGTTCGTTTCTAAAATGATTTATAGGATAGCAGGTTTGCCTATCGAAACTAAAAAAAGATCAAGTCCGGTAAGCCGCATTTATCCGCACATAGTCATAGGTCAAATCGCAGCCCCAAGCCGTTGCCGCGCCTTCACCGCCGTGCAGGTCCACAAAAATCTGTACCGTGTCGCCCTTTAGGTAAGCGAGAGCTTCCTCTTCGTCAAAAGCGACCGGTTTGGAACCCTTAAGCACAATGATCGGTCCCAGCCGGATATCAACGTTGGACGGGTCAATCGGTTCACCGGCGCGGCCTGCCGCCGCTATGATCCGGCCCCAGTTGGCATCCGCTCCGAAGACGGCCGATTTAACGAGGCTGGAGCCTACGATCGTTTTCGCGATGGCGCCGGCCGACGTATCATTAATCCCGCCTTTCACCTGAACCTCAATTAAATGCGTAGCGCCTTCTCCATCCCGCGCGATTTGTTTGGCAAGCGATTCGTTGACATAACGGAACGCCTCCGCAAACGGCTCCCATTCCGGATGTTCAGCCGAAAGCGGCCGGTTGCCCGCCAGCCCGCTGGCCATGACGAGCAGCATATCGTTGGTGCTGGTATCCCCGTCAACCGTGATCATGTTAAAGGTCACGTTGGTGGTGCCTACCAGGAGGCTTTGCAGCGCCTCCGGCTCCACGGCGGCGTCGGTGGTGACAAACGCCAGCATCGTCGCCATGTTCGGATGGATCATGCCCGAACCTTTGCAGGCACCGCCGATCGTGACCTCGCGGCCGTCGATCGTAAGTTTGACGCAGGCTGTCTTTTTCACGAGATCCGTGGTTAAAATCGCCTGGCTGAACTGCTCCGCCCCTTCGTCGCCGTAAGCCGCTGCCTGAGGCAGCTTGGCAATGCCGCCTACCACCTTTTCCATCGGCAGGTTCTCCCCGATCACGCCGGTAGACGCTACCGCTACGTCACCTTCCTTCAGGCCCAAAACGGAAGCCGCCGCCGCACGCATCGCAAAAGCGTCGTCCTCACCCTGCTTGCCCGTGCAGGCATTGGCATTGCCGCTGTTCACCACAACCGCGCGCAGCTTCCGGTCCTTTAAGCTGTCCCGCGTAACCAGCAGCGGAGCGGCCTGGAATACGTTAGTTGTATAAACCGCAGCGGCTACAGCCGGCACTTCGCAGAGTATGAAGCCGAGATCGTTGCGGTCGTTCTTTTTCAAACCGCAGTGCAGTCCGCCTGCCTGAAATCCTAACGGTGAAGTGACGGAGCCGTTCTCCACCACTTTCCAAAGCTCAACTGTTTCCATGATTGTCTCCTCTCGAAGCCTTACGGATATACGGGACTCAGCTTGAGTCCGGTCGTCTCCTCCCAGCCCATCATCAAATTCAAATTTTGAATCGCTTGGCCTGCCGCGCCTTTCACCACATTGTCGATGACCGATACGATCGTCACCCTGCCGGTGCGGACATCCGCGGAGAATCCGATATCGCAATAGTTCGACCCAAAAACCTCTTTGGTTGCCGGGAACTTGCCGGCCTCACGGATCCGCACAAAAGATTTTCCTTCATAATAATGTCGGTATAAGTCCACAAGCTCCTGTTCCGTTCGGCCGCCCTTCAGCTTGGCATAAATCGTGCTCATAATTCCCCTCGTCATGGGCACGAGATGGGTGGTGAACGTTACGGTCACCGGTTTGCCTGCCGCTATCGACAAGGCCTGCTCGATTTCCGGAATATGCTGGTGTTTGTTTACTTTATAAACTTTCATATTTTCATTGATTTCCGCATAATGGGTCATCAGGCTTGTTCCGCGGCCCGCCCCCGATACGCCGGATTTGGCATCGATAATGATGCTGTCCGGATCAATCCAGCCTTCTTTGACTGCCGGCAGAAGCCCCAGCAGGGTTGCCGTCGGATAACAGCCCGGATTGGAAACGAAGTCGAGACCCCGCACCTTGTCCCCGTTTTCCTCACATAAGCCATAAACCGCCTGCTCCAGCAGTTCTGCCGGAGGCGCGTCATGTTTATACCACTGCTCGTATACAGCGCCGTCTTTAATCCGGAAATCACCGGACAAATCGATCACCTTAAGGCCTGCATCCAGCAGCTGGGGCACCAGCTTGCCGCTGACGCCGGATGGCGTTGCCGTGAATACCACGTCTGCCTTCGACTTAATCAAGGCCGGGTCCACCCCGTCCAGCGGGAGCACCAAAAGGTCCGACAGATGCGGAAACCCTTCCGTAATCAGCTCTCCGGCATTCGAAGACGAGATGACCGAGGTGATTTCCGCGTTAGGATGGTTTAACAAAAAACGAATCAGCTCCACCCCTCCGTACCCGGTGGAACCTACAATAGCGATTTTCACTTTGTTTGACTCTGCCAACCTGCTAACCCCGCTTTCTTGTTCGGACTGTTATTAATGAATTATTCATGGCCGATAACATTTATGAATTATTATACATTCACGTTTATATAAATACAACGATTTTAAAAAAATTTACTATCTGCTCGGATGGTGTACATACGGAGAAGCCCTCTCTAGCGAAACTCCGTTTCTCTACCTTTTGAAAGCTCATTCCGTTGTGCCAAACAAAAAAGGACTCCAGGCCGTGGCCTAAAGTCCCTTTGTATCTTTTTCCTATTATCTGTTTAAAGAGTCGCCAGCTCCCGCTTCGGCTGTTTCCTGCTGTAAAGGAAGACTGTAGCATTTCACCAGCGTTGTTCCGTTGTACATCTCCTTCTCCGGTGTCCGTGCAAAACCCAAATGTTCGTAAAGGCGAATGGCCGGCGCCATGAGGTCGGAGGAATGCAGGTACAGCTTTTCTCCTCCAAGCTCTTTGGACCGCTTGATGCTCTCGCGGATCAGAAGGGTGGCCACCCCACGTCCCCGGACCTTTGGCGAGGTCCCAAGCAGCCGGATGATCGGGTTCTGAATATCCAGTTCGGGACGACCGTAGGCAATATCCGACGATAAAAACAGCAGCACGCTGCCTACAATCTCTTCATCCAGTTCCGCCACGATCCTGGCGACTGGCCCCTCTTTATACACCGATTGCCGGATGCTCTCGCGGTACTCCAACCAACGGTCGGCAGGCATGGTCTCTTCATACTGGCCGTAAGCTTCCAGCAGCAGCCGTTCAATCTGCGGTTGGTCCTTTTCCTGCGCGTCCCGAATTATCACTTGATTTTCTTCCTTGCCCGGATATTCCGTCACGTTTCCTGCCTCCTTTTATCTTCCCCGTCGTTGCCGGAAATACATCCAGCCAGATTCCTCTTTAAAAAGGTCACAGAGCGGTTTAGCAGCTGCTCAGCGCCCTGCCCCTTCGTTAATAAACCCGGCTTTTCCAGCCTTCCTGGCTGTCATCGGCCCCTAATCCAGTTAATTCCTACAGGTTAAATAAGGATTGTGAATCTTACTTTATCTTGTTCCCCCTATGCAGTCAATCATTTGGATAATAGACTTGCCCTATACGTGGATAGAAATTATTAATAGGTAACCCTGTAACCCGCAGTTCCCCCGAAAAATCAAAAAAGCTCCGGCAAAGGAGCTTGGTTTGAACCCTACAGTGATCTTTAAACCCTTGCGGCAAAAAACCTCTCAAAGCTAGTCCTGTCTCTTGAACCCTTTGCCCAACACTTCATGCGCATTGCTGATGATGACGAAAGCGTCCGGATCGATCACCTGAACGATCGTTTTCAGCCGGATAACCTCGCTTTGGTTTACGACCACCATCAAAACGGTCCGGTCATCACCGGTATATCCGCCCCGACCCTCCAGCTTCGTGAGCCCGCGGTCCATCTGAACCAATATGGCTTCAGACAGCTCATCCGTTTTGTCGGCGATAATGTAAGCGACTTTCGTGTAGCTGAAGCCGAGCTCGACGGCGTCGATGATTTTTCCGGTGATGTAGAGCCCGATAAGGGCGTAAAGCGCTTTTTCCCAACTCAGTAAAAAGCCCGCGGCCGTAATAACCGTGCCGTCCATCAGTACGACGCAGGTCGCCAGGTTAAGACCGCTGTACTTCTGCACGATCTGCGCCAAAGTCGACAGACCGCCTGTGGAGCCGCGTCCCCGGAACACGATGCCAAGCCCCAAACCGACGCCGATCCCGCCGTATAAGGAGGCGAGCAGCGGATCCGTAGTGGGCGCTGTCCAATTTTGCGTAAACAAAACGAACAGCGGGAGAAGAATGGTGCCCAGCAGCGAGCGGATCGAATATTCCCGGCCCAGCAGCCACCAGCCCGCCAGGAACAAAGGAATGTTGAGCGCCCACTGCACATAAGCCGGATTGATGCCCAGCGTATAATTCAAAATAACGGAAATCCCCGACACACCGCCCGAAGCGATATGTGCCGGAAGCAGAAACAAATTAAACGCCAGCGACGTAATAAACGAACCGATGATAATCATTAAGGTATCGACGGCATGGCGGCCCGGCCCGTTTACGGGTACCCATTCGTTGATCCGGCGTTTGCGGCCTTTAGTCGGCATGTGAACTTCACTCCTCTAACGCGGCTAAGCATTGTTCTTCATAAAAACACCCCACAAAGCTCTCCCGGAAAACGCCGGCAAAACCGGCAGCTCTCGAAAGAAAACCTTGCAGGGATATCTGTTCAATCACGCTTAATTCTGTTCCGTTTTGATTTGGCTTCTCAGGTAACCATCGATAAAAGCGTCCAGGTCGCCGTCCATCACCGCGCCTACGTTGCCCGTTTCAACGCTGGTCCGGTGATCCTTGACCATGCTGTAAGGATGGAAAACGTATGAACGGATTTGGCTGCCCCAAGCGATGTCGGACTGCTCGCCGCGGATTTCGGCCAGTTCCTTCTGCTGCTCTTCGATCTTGCGTTCATAGAGCTTGGAACGGAGCATCGTCATGGCGCGCTCGCGGTTTTTGATCTGGGAGCGTTCATTCTGACAAGTCACGACGATCCCGGACGGGATGTGTGTAATCCGCACGGCCGAGTCCGTCGTATTGATATGCTGACCGCCGGCGCCGCTCGCGCGGTAGGTATCGATTTTTAAATCCTCGGTACGGATATCAATTTCGACATCATCGGAAATTTCCGGCACCACGTCGCAGGACACAAACGAAGTGTGGCGTCTGCCCGAGGAATCGAATGGCGAGATCCGGACGAGCCGGTGCACTCCTTTTTCCGCCTTCAGGTAACCGTAAGCATTGTAGCCCTTGATGAGCAGCGTAACGCTTTTGATACCGGCTTCGTCGCCCGGCAGATAGTCCAGCGTTTCGACCTTGAAGCCGCGTTTCTCCGCCCACCGGGTGTACATCCGCAGCAGCATCGAACCCCAGTCCTGGGATTCCGTGCCTCCCGCGCCCGGGTGAAGCTCAAGGATGGCGTTCATTTTATCGTAAGGCTGGTTCAGCAGCAGCTGCAGCTCAAACGTGTTCAGCTTCTCCACAAGCTCCTGCACAGAGGCTTCAATATCGGATTCGAGAGACTCGTCGCCCTCTTCCTCGGCCAGTTCAATCATGACCGTAATATCGTCATATTCCTGCTGCAGTTTGCTGTACTGGTCCACAGAGGATTTAACGGCGTTCATTTCATTGATCAGCTGCTGAGCGGAATCGTTATCATCCCAAAAATCAGGCGCAGCCATTTTCTCTTCGAAGTTGGCGATCATCTCTTGCTTCAGATCTAAGTCAAAGAGACCCCCTAAGGTTGGTTAATTTCTTGCTTATCTCACGCAGATCCTGTTTCACGCTTGGATCGATCATTTGATTTCATCACCTCAGGCAAAAGTATAGCCGCCGCCTCTTTCCAAAACTGCAAAAAGAGACGGGGCCGCATTAGTAAAAGAATATAACCTTGTATCTAGAACTGTTACTCATTAAGTTCAAAAAGGGCTTCGGGCGAATCGTCCAACGGCGAAAGCTTACGCTTCCTGCCCGTGGCAGTGTTTGTACTTCTTGCCGCTGCCGCATGGGCAAAGGTCGTTGCGTCCAACCTCTACGCCGCGCTGTACCGGATGTTTCTCCGCCGGTTCGCCGTTCGTAGAAACCTGGTTCTCGTCGACAACCGCTTGACGCTCCTGGTTGGTTTCGATTTGGGCTTTCATGATGTAGGTCGCAATTTCCTCCTGGATCGTTGCGATCATCTCATGGAACATTTCAAAGCCCTCGAACTGGTATTCGCGGAGCGGATCCGTACCGCCGTATGCGCGCAGGTGGATACCTTGACGGAGCTGATCCATCGCATCGATGTGATCCATCCACTTGCTGTCTACAGAGCGGAGCACGATCACTTTCTCGAACTCGCGAATCATTTCTTCGCCGATTTGCTCTTCGCGAGCATTATATTTTTGCAGCACTTTATCAAAAATATACTCGACGATCTCTTCTTTCTCTTTGCCCCATAGCTCGTCTTTGGTCATTTCGCCGTCGAGCAGTTTGGCATTTACGTAGTCGGCCACTTCTTCAAGCTCCCAGTTCTCAGGGATGTCGTCGCTGCAGTGCGCTTCCACAATGCGTTCAACAACCGGCTTGATCATATCCAGCACGATTTCTTTGATGTTCTCGGACTCCAGAACCTCGCGGCGCTGTTTGTAGATGATTTCGCGCTGCTGGTTCATGACGTCGTCATATTGGAGGACGATCTTACGAACGTCGAAGTTATTGCCTTCAACCCGTTTCTGAGCCGATTCGATCGCACGGGTAATCATTTTGGATTCGATAGGCGAATCTTCATCAAAGCCGAGACGGTCCATCATCGCCAGCACGTTGTCGGCGCCGAACCGTTTCATCAGCTCATCGCCCATGGACAGATAGAATTGGGTGGAACCCGGGTCGCCCTGACGGCCCGAACGGCCGCGCAGCTGGTTATCGATCCGGCGAGATTCGTGGCGTTCCGTACCCACAATGTGCAGTCCGCCAACCTCTTCAACGCCTTCGCCAAGCAAAATGTCGGTACCACGGCCCGCCATGTTGGTGGCGATCGTTACCGAACCGGCTTCACCGGCATGGGAAATGATTTCAGCTTCTTCAGCATGGTATTTCGCGTTCAGGACTTTATGCGGAACGCCTTTGCGTTTCAGCATTTCGGACAACAGCTCGGAGTTTTCGATGGATACCGTACCTACCAGCACCGGCTGTTTATTCGCATGGCGTTTCACGATTTCGTCTACGACGGCCCGGAATTTGCCCGCTTCGCTCTTGTAAACGACGTCCGGCATATCCACACGGCGGTTTGGACGGTTCGTAGGCACTTGAAGCACTTCAAGGCCGTAAATTTTCTTAAACTCTTCTTCCTCTGTCTTCGCCGTACCGGTCATGCCGGCCAGCTTGCGGTACATCCGGAAGTAGTTCTGGAAAGTGATCGTCGCGAGCGTCATGCTTTCGTTCTGCACTTCCAGCTGTTCTTTCGCTTCAATCGCCTGATGCAGGCCATCGCTGTAACGGCGGCCCTGCATGATGCGGCCCGTAAATTCGTCGACGATCAGCACTTCGCCTTCCGACACAACGTAGTCGACGTCAAGGCGCATGATCGCGTTGGCTTTCAAGGCTTGCACGATGTGGTGGTTAAGCGTAACGTTAGCGTGGTCGTAAAGGTTCGAAATGCCGAAGGCTTTTTCCGCTTTAGCCACGCCCGCTTCCGTCAACGCAACCGATTTCACTTTAATATCAACCGTGTAATCTTCCTCTTTCACGAGACGTTTCACGAAACGGTCCGCTGCATAATAAAGCTCCGCAGACTTCTGAGCCTGTCCGGAAATGATCAGCGGCGTACGCGCTTCATCGATGAGGATGGAGTCCACTTCGTCAATAATACAAAAATACAGCGGACGCTGTACCATCTGCTCTTTATAAAGAACCATATTGTCACGAAGATAGTCGAAACCAAATTCGTTGTTTGTACCATAAGTAATATCGCACGCGTAAGCAGCTTGCTTATCCGCATGCTCCATGCCGTTCAGGTTAACGCCGACCGTCATGCCGAGGAAGTTATAAATCTGGCCCATTTCCGCGCTGTCGCGCTGCGCCAGGTAATCGTTGACCGTAACGACGTGAACGCCTTTGCCCAAAAGGGCATTCAAATAAACCGGAAGGGTACCGACCAGCGTCTTACCTTCACCGGTTTTCATTTCGGCGATTCTGCCTTCATGCAGCGCCATGCCGCCGATCAGCTGCACATCATAATGGCGTTTGCCGAGCACACGCTTGGAAGCCTCACGAACGGTTGCAAAAGCTTCCGGAAGCAGGTCGTCCAGCGTTTCTCCTTTTTCAAGCCGCTCACGGAATTCTACAGTCTTCGCCTGCAGCTGCTCGTCCGTAAGCTCCGTAAATTTGGGTTCTAATGTATTAATAAAGTCCACAGTCTTTGAAAGACGTTTGACATCACGCTCGTTCATGTCGCCAAAAATCTTCTTTACAAGTCCTAGCATGGTTTTCCCCTTTCACGCAAAACAGGTCGTTTGCCTAAATTGTAACAGTTTGTAAGACACGCCGCAACACGGGTGTTGATGCCAATTCCTTTTTCTCTTCCTAATATATACGAGTAAAGAGCCTTATTCGGGTGCGAATAAGGCTCCATTTTCAGACATTTTCCAAAAGATTTCATATTATATTCACATATTAGTCACATCAATGGATAACTTTGGCTCGGAATCAGGACTTCAAGCGATTAATCCTGAGCAATCAAACCGTACCGTCCGTCGTTCCGTTTGTAAACCACGTTGACATCTCTCGAATCAATGTTGGAGAAGACGAAAAAGCTGTGTCCCAGCAAATCCATCTGCAAAATCGCTTCCTCAACGTCCATCGGCTTCAGCGTAAAGCGTTTCGTCCGAACAACCTCAAGTCCGTTGTAATCCTCCTCATCGTTTTCCATCGCTGCTAGCAAAGGACCATCCACCGGCTCCTCGATCACCAGGCCTTTAATGCCTTCCTGGCGTCTGCGGTTTACCTTGGTTTTGTATTTGCGGATCTGACGTTCCAGCTTGTCCACAACGGCATCAATGGAGCCATACATGTCGTCGCTTTTGTGCTCTGCCCGAAGCAGAATGCCGGGGAGCGGGATCGTGACTTCAACCGTGTGTACGCCTTTGGCCACATTCAACGTAACCGTTGCGTCAGAAGTGGGGGGTGCATCAAAGTATTTCTCTAGCCGTGTTAACTTCTTGCTTACGTAATCACGCAAAGCATCAGTTACTTCAATCTGTTGACCTCGAACACTTATATTTAGCATAAAGCACTCCTCCTTTGCTCCTTAATTATACCACACTGTAAGGGCAGTGTAAAAATTTCGCAGGAGCCGGGAGAGCTATTTTTACATAAGCAATACACAAAGAAAAGACCCCATTTCTGGGGTCTGCTGCTATGCTAAGCGATTTCAATTGTTAACCATCAATACCGTATATGTAGGTCGGCCGTGCCGGGATGATTATAATTTGATAACGTTAGCCGCTTGCGGTCCACGTGCGCCTTCGACGATGTCGAACTCTACGTCTTGTCCTTCTTCCAGCGTTTTGAAGCCTTCTGATTGGATCGCGGAGAAGTGAACAAATACGTCTCCACCTTCGGAAGTTTCGATGAATCCATAACCCTTCTCAGCATTAAACCATTTAACTTTACCTTGCATGCACTAACATTCCCTTCATTGTCAAATAAGTGAGTCAGTCCCACATTTCGAATATA
Source organism: Paenibacillus mobilis (assembly GCF_058267595.1). Classification (NCBI taxonomy): domain Bacteria; kingdom Bacillati; phylum Bacillota; class Bacilli; order Caryophanales; family Paenibacillaceae; genus Paenibacillus; species Paenibacillus mobilis. The sequence goes on along the minus strand of NZ_JBZCMS010000007.1, from coordinate 267,215 downwards.
CCACCCGCTCCCCCCTACGTCAATCGGGGTAAAAACAGTTAAATTGTTGGGAAATGTAGAAAACTGTCTTTTTTCGTGTCTTTTGGCAAGAGACGGGTGTTTTTGTGACGTAAACAAAATGGAGTCTGCAAATATATATAAACAAATTTTCCATTATCGAAACAAGGAAATTATTTTTTATTATTTTCTTTTATCCATTAAAATACTATCCGCATAAAAATCATTTTCATAGGCTCCGCGCTGCTTTTTAGCCTGGTTCCGCTGGAGCAGCCATTTAGCCGCCTGATTTTTTAGCAGAGTCATTCTTTCCAATATTTCTCGATCATGTTCCAGCAGCGAGGATAATTTCCCTTTTTGTTCAGGCGTCAATGGCTCTTGCTTGGCCTGCTGCATAATCTGACCTGTTAAATATTCACGCTGACGAATGAAGGCCGAGAGATCTTCCTCCGTCAGCGCCACACAGCCGGAAACCGTATTGGCCGTGAGTTCCACAAGCATATTAATCGTTTCTTCCTGCTTCATGCTTGGCCGCCCGGCAAATTACCTGCCTGCTTACTGGCCTCATACCAGGTTTCTCTTAGATCCTTTAAAAATCCGAGTGCTTCCTCAGCTGGCCCGGATTCCTTCTTGGTATTAGCCTGAATGAGCAAGTAGTTCATATATTCATATAAAGCGTATAAGTTTTTGGAAATATCATAATCAAAGTTCAGCGTAGACATCAGTTCGCTGAAGATAGCCTGGGCTTTGCCCAAATTGAAGTTTACTTTCTCAAAATCGTTTTCTCCAATACTTTTGATCCCGGCCTGAGTATACCGGATGGCCCCGTCGTATAGCATCATCAGGAGCTGTGCCGGAGAAGTCTGCACCGATGCCTGCCGATATTTCTCATAAGGAGTTGTAATCATATTAACTTCCTTCCTTTAACTGGAGAGTAAACTTGTCAAGCTTGTAGACTGGTTATTGAGCTGGCTAATCGCCTGCTCCATAGCGCTGAACTGGCTGTAATACCGCTGCTCCATCGCATCCAGCTTATCCTGCATATCAGAGATCCGCTGGTCATAATCCGTCATCAATTTGCCCATGACGCTTTGAGAGTTTAATGCAGCCGTAGTGCTTGTAGAGAACTGGGAAGTTCCCGCCTTATCCGAAATTTGCTTGATAACATCGTTTAGTGAATTACTAAGAGAATCAAATATTCCAGTGCTGCTGCTATTATGAACAAGGTTTGTCACACCTTGCGGGTTGTTCTCAATGGCCTGCTTAAGCTTGTCTTCATCCAGCGTAAGCACGCCGCCTTCATACCACTCTCCGGTTGTAATACCAATATCCGACAGATTGATGGAGTGGCCGCCCATGGCATTTGTCATAGCCGAACGCATATCGTTGATTGCCGATTTCAAAATGTCGTCGTTTTTGAGCAAACCGCTCTGAGCCTTCTCGGTCCAAGCCTTGATATCATCGTCGCTCATATCTTTCTTTTGAGCGTCCGTAAGCGGAGGATAGTCGCGGTATCGTTCCTGACCCACTGTATCATTTAAAGCGCCGAGCAAGCTGTTATAAGCATCAACAAACCCTTTTATCGTATTTATTAGCTGCGTGCTATCTGTTGTAGTAGTGACTTTACTTGGCCCGTTGTTCCCCGTTACTTCATTAAACGTGAGGCTCACGCCGTTTACAACAAGCGTATTGCTATCGGAAGTGTAGGTCTTTTCGATGGTTTGGCTGGTATTATCCGGATCTGGAACCGATATCGTCACTTCAGCCTGTTGTTTGTCAACATTCGTAGAATTAACTAATTTCAGCAGGGAATTATTATTATCCATGTCGGAGTCCAAATTGAATTTCCCGCCAAAGTCTTTAGAAGAGATCAGAAGTCTTCCGCTGACTTCATCAAAGGAAGCGGATACGCCCGCGTCACTGCTGCTGTTAAGTTTCGCGACCACAGAGCCAATCGTATCGTTGCCGCTAAAAGTAAGCGTAGTACCATTAACCGTAATCTTATAACTGTCTGATCCGCTGCCGCCCTGCAATTGGGATAGCGTTGTTGAAGAGTTCAAATTCCCTGATTGATCGTTTAATATAAGCTTTGCCTGCACACCCTGTTTTTGTGCCAGTCGGGTTACCGTTACCGACATAGAGCTGCTGCTCGCATCTGCTGTAGCCTGAGCACTAACAGCATCTTTATTCCCGGAAACCGAAGCGGTCTGGGTAACCAGTGATTGGGATTTGGAGTATAAAGAAAGTTTATTTAATTTAAAATCAACCAGTTTACTGTTCAAATCTTTATAAGTATCTCTCTGCCATTGCAAAATCTGTTTCTGCTGATTTAACTGATCCAGCGGCCCTTGCTGTGCCGCCATCAGCTGCTTGACCATGCTGTCCGTATCGATTCCTGAAGCCAGACCGCTGATTCTTAAAGCGCTTGATGGGTTTACAGATGACAAATTCAAAACCTCCTTTATTTATATCCGTTTATCTACGACAATTCCGGCGATCTCCATCATTTTGGCCACCAGATCAAGTGTCTTCTCCGGAGGTACTTCCCGTATCACTTCTCCCGTATCCTTGTTCAGAACCTTCACCATGATGGAATGCGTGGGCTCATGCACGCTGACCGCAAGTGTCGTCTCTGGACCATCCAACGCCTTAATGGCTTGATCAATCCGGCGGACCAACGCTTCCTGCGCTACAGAAACCGGAACACCTTGCTTCTCTACTCTCTTTAATTCCTGCAAAGTTTGGATCTTCTCTGAACCAGAAGCAGGCGGAGTTGAACCTGTTGAAAGTGATTCCTGCTGCGCGGTTCCCGTTACCTGAGCTTTCGGCTGAGGTACAGCTGCATTTACGGACATCGAAAACTGAAGATTCATAAACATGACCTCCGGCAGAATAGTTTACCTTATATATCGGCTGATTCACGAGGTTGTTTTAGACTTATGGGGAAAATAAAAAGCCCCAGGCAAACGCCCGAGGCTGAGAATTAAGCTTAAAATTAACGAAGCAATTGAAGCACGGATTGCGGTTGTTGGTTCGCTTGAGCCAACATTGCTTGAGCCGCTTGTGCCAAGATGGAGTTCTTCGTTTGGTTAACCATTTCAGAAGCCATATCCACGTCACGAACGCGGGATTCAGCAGCTGTCAGGTTTTCGGAAGAAGTTCCCAAGTTGTTGATGGTGTGTTCAAGACGGTTTTGGTAAGCACCCAGTTTGGAACGTTCGCTGGAAACGCTAGTGATGGCTTTATCGATTGTTGTAATAGCAGTGTTGGCTGCATCACGGGAAGAAATATCAATACCGCCTACGGAGAGATTTGTATCTCCCGTTACTGCTGCAGTGAGCGACAACAAAGTTTTTGTTGGATCTTCAACACTTGTAAAGGTTTGATCATCAGTAGAAGTAGCAATAACTTTACCGTTTTGATCTTCAATTGTGGAAGCACCAGCTGCAAATTTAATTGTGTAATCCCCTGCTTGCAGACCATTTGTATTCGCAAAGGATGCTTGAGCGGTTACATCAGAGCCTGAGATATTAATTTTACTACCAGCGCCAGCTTTCTGGTCAAGTACAAAGGTATCATCGCCATTCTTAGACTCGAACGTAAGTCCGTCTGTACTTGTACCAACTACCTCACCAGCAGCATTTTTCATTTCGAAAGTACCGGCAGTAGCACCTTCACTAACTGTATAGTTCCCATCTGAGAAATTAGTGTTACCATCACCACCATCAGTAATTGTAGTGGTCTCAGTAACTTTAGTAGCTCCTGCTACACCCAGTTGGAACCCACGAACATCACCAATAGACAAGGAAATGTTTTGATCTTGGTTTGCGCCAATTTGGAAAGTACCGCTGAATTTACCGCTCAGCAATTTCTGAGTATTGAACTCAGTATCGTTACCGATACGGGAAAGTTCTTGGGACAGTTGATCTACTTCTTTTTGCAATTGATCACGGTCATCAGCTGTGTTCGTATCATTCGCGGATTGAACGGAAAGTTCACGCATACGTTGCAAGATGTCGTGGGATTCGTTCATCGCGCCTTCAGCTGTTTGAATCAAGGAAATACCATCTTGAGCGTTACGGGAAGCTTGATCCAGACCGCGGATCTGACCACGCATTTTTTCGGAAATTGCCAAACCGGCAGCGTCGTCACCGGCACGGTTGATGCGAAGACCGGAAGACAGTTTTTCCATCGATTTGCTTTGTGCGTTAGAAGCAGAGTTCAGAGCACGGGAAGTGTTCAAAGCCGCAATATTGTGATTGATAATCATGTTAAATTTCCTCCTTGAAATTTGGTTATATCCACGTCCATGTGGTGACACCAGCTTGTGGGTCGGCCGCCCCTCACTGGCACCTAATATTTATATCGTTTATCGCTGTAGACTTGTTTATAGCTAATTCAAAAAATTTTGGCCAATTTTGCTAAATACTTAATCCTGGGGCGAATGAAAACGGTTCAGCAGCTCCTGGATGCCCTTCGAATCGGGAGCTGCTGACTCGCGATTGGACTCCTGAATCGATAAATAGACTTCTTTCCGGAGGATATCTACGTGTTTAGGGGCAGAAATGCCTATTCTCACCAGTTCGCCTTCTACGCTTAGTACTGTAATTTCGATTTCATCGCCAATGATGATCGATTCTCCTTTTTTTCTGGACAATACAAGCACTTCATTCACCGCCCCTTCCGGTATTTAGTTTTTGTGCAGACACCGAAAACAAAGGGTGACGAGTCTGATAAACCGATTGATGGAGTACGATCTGCTTACCGATCCGTTTGACGGGGTTCATGACCACCGGAGCCAACAAATTCATAGTCGATTGATCCATCGGTTCTCTCAAGGTAACTACAGAACGCACTAGAAGCTCCCCGGCAATTTCCAGTTCCTCCGCATCCGCATCCGGAAGCTCAAATTCATATTTCGGATAAAATTGAAAAGGATTCGTCAATAAAAAAGACAGATTCTCTTCCTTAACGGACTGTAAATAACTAAATGGGCCGTCCGGCAGCTCAATTAAAGCAAATTGTATTTCGTGCTCGAAGCCAGGTATTCCTTTTGGAAAGGAATAAATCTGATTTTCGTCAATGTCGATTCGGCCCCAGGCCGCGGTTTCAATATTCATCCTACATCGCTCCTATAACGGGTTTACATAAAAAAGCTATAGACGGAATAGTAAAGTTCCTCTATAGCTAGTTTCTTACATTTGGATATCTAAAGCAGGCGGAATAAATTGTATTGAAGGGTACTGCCTCATATAAATGTCCAGCTTCCCTCGGGTATACTCAATTTCCGGTTTATTGATCTGAACGCTGATGTCAGGTTTATGCGTCCGGACCTCCACTTGGGTGGGGTGCGGAGTAAAGGAAATGTCCACATTGGCCCGGGATGCTTCGCCCCGAAATTCTACAAAGGGATTGTCATTCCAGTCCCCGTCCAGAATTTCCGGAATCGTATTCCCCGGTTTATAGAAGGCAGCCATTCTGTTGCCCTCTTCTACCCGTTTGGCAAGCCCCTGCAGAAAAAGCTGTTTGATATTGCCGTTCATCCGCGTCAGCGTATCCAGAAAATTCCCGCCAGTGTAAGCGGCGAAAGCACGCGACTGATCCACATGTAAATCAGCTGGCTGCTGATGGAGTTCAAGTTCCGCCGGCTGCTGGCGGATTTCAAGATCTGCCTTAGGCTGACGTATGGAATACTGCCCGAGATCGGCATCTATTCCGATAAGCGCATTGGTCTGGCGAATGCCCAGGATCGGAACCAACTAGACTCCTCCTCTCATGATTAACGCATAAAATCAACCAGAGAAGGCTGAATAATCTTCGACCCTGCAGACAATGTAGCATTGTAGACGTTTTCCTGAACTTTCGACTGGATAACGATCTGTGAGTAATCCACATCTTCCGTTTTGGACTGCAAATCGGTCAGGTTCGCGTTAAAATCCTCGAGACGGCTTTTCATTAAATCAACCCGGTTTGACTTGGCTCCAATTTCCGCTTGCGCCGAGTTAATCGTATCCATCCGATTGTCCAGATGAGTTAACTGTTCCGAAATGGTACTGTAATCTCCGGTCGAAAGAGCGGACGAAAGATTATTAAAAATAGTAAAGATATTACTGTCCGGATCAGCATCGTTAGGGCTGCCGAACACTTGATCCCCGGTAGTATTAATAGTTAACTGTGCTCCTCCGCTTACCGCATAATTAATCGGGCTCGTATCGACATTAAGAATCGTCAAATCAGACGTATCCGAAACGCCGTCGGCGTTCTGCGGGAAGTCATAAGGTTTTTGCGTATAGTTCTGTCCATTAAAAATATATTTGCCATTCAGTTGGCTGTTCGCAATATCGATCATTTGCTCCTTCAACTGCTGAACTTCCTGATTGATGCTGTCCAGCGAGGCTTGCGAATTCGTAGAAGAAGCCGCTTGTACGGTCAGTTCTTTTAATCGCGTCATAACATCGTTAGCCTGGCTGAGCACCGTATCATTATAGTCGAGCCACGAAGTCACACTGTCAACGTTGGATTGATACTCCTCATTAGAAGAAAGCTCCGAACGATAACGGAGGGAGTAAGTGACCCCTACAGCGTCATCGGAAGGTTTGTTGAGCTTGCGGCCCGTCGACATCTGATTTTGGGTATTATTCATCTGCACAGCCGTCCGGTTTAGATTCATCAGCATTTGATTGCTCATCATATTATTCGTAATACGCATAAAATCACCTCATCTAATGGCTATTATTATCTGCCAACCGTCCCCGTCGAGTTGATCAGCTTATCAAGTACTTCATCGAAAGTGGTCATAAATCTGGCTGCCGCACTGTAGGCGTGCTGAAACTTAATCAAATTGGACATTTCTTCATCAAGGGATACTCCGCTTACGGATTGCCGGCTGTTGTCCACTGATGTCACCATACTCGTTGCATTTTCGACCTTTCTTTGAGCATCCGAAGACTGGACACCCAGTTGGCCGACAATCCCGTTATAAAAACTGCTGATCGTCGACTGATTGGTAGTACCGTCAACCGTAAACACTCCGTTTTGGAGATCATTCATGATCAGAGCAAGCGAGTTATTCCCCATCACCGGCTTGCCATTCTCGTCCAGTCTCATGGAGGCGGCGATCATATCCGGGTTGTTTGCAATGTCCGGATTCATCGTAATATTGCCAGCTGTAAGCGTTGAAGAACCGTCAGCGGCGGTAAAGAAAGGGAGTCCGGCCGAGCCGTCTTTCGTGTACCCGAGCTGATGAAGGCCATTGATACCCTTCACTGTGATGTCCGTGCTGTTTTGCAGTACAGAGCCTTTAGCAATGGTCTGTCCGGCAGCCACATTCGTCGCCACACCATTCACCAGCACGACTGTATCTTTGGCTGCAACGGTATCCTGAGCCATCGTGATCCCCGACGGAACCGTAACCGTAACGGAACCGTTCGCAATCGTGTTAACCAATTGATTTAACTGTTTGGTATAGTCAGCGACGTAATTATCCTTGGAGTAGATCATTCCGTAAACTTCTCCGCTAGTCAGGTTATTGCCTGCGAAAGCTCCCTCCAAAAGATCACTGGTCACCGGCGTTACAGTGGTCCCATCCGTCAGCAGATCCTGTCCGCCCATAGAGATTGAATATCCCTGATCCCCATCCGTGACATTAATATTAATGATGTTTGACAGCTTATCTACCATCAGATCACGCTGGTCCCTCAAATCGTTGGCGTCATCCCCGAGCCCTTCAATTCGTGTAATCGACGTATTCAAATCTGAGATGTTTGTCAGGTAATTGTTTATTTCATCGGCCTTAATGCTAATACTAGACGTCAAATCGCTGTTCAAATCCGATAACTGCTGGCTTGTATGATTAAGCGCATCCGTCAATGCCAAAGTACTTTCCTTAAGCACCTTTCGAGCAGTAACATCCTGCGGATCTTTACTGAGCGTGGACCAGGCTGTCCAAAAATTACCGAGAACCGTATTCAGGCCGGTATCCGAAGGTTCAGTAAAGATCTGTTCCAATTTGGCTAACGTATCCGATTGGATCGTAAAATTACCTAAGGACTGGTTCTCATTCCGATATTGAGAGTCCAAAAAAGCATCCCGGATTCGGCTAATCGAGCCAAATTCAACACCTGTACCCAATTGTCCCGGCACATTGGAGCGATTCAAGCCATAGGCTTCAATAGGCCGTGAAGCCTGCATATTCACTGTTTGCCGAGTATATCCTTCCGTGTTGGCATTTGCGATATTATGTCCTGTTGTATTTAAAGCTGCCGTTTGGGTCAGCAAACTTCGCTTTGCCGTTTCTATGGAATGAAATGTAGATGTCATACTTTCCTCCTTAAAGCGCTCAGGCGCGGGTATCGAAAAGTCCTGGGCGATTGTAGCCGCCAGACTTGTTTCCAGGATGGCGGTATGTCGTTTCGTCGTCCGGGGGACCGACCAACAGGTCCAGCGAATAATCAATGAAGCTTAATGACTGTTCCACAAGCTTCTGGTTCAAATCATTAGCCGCTTTCAATTTATCCAACGACTGGCTAAGCTTGGCCTGGATCTCCTGAAGCTTCTGCTTCTCCACAGGGTCAAACACCAAACGGGATATTTCCGTCATGTTAAGATTCAGCCGGGATTTAATTCCCCGTTCACGAAGAAAAGACTGACAAGCTCCCACTCTCTGTTCGTCCAGCTGTTCGATCCGCTTCACGCAGCGCGATTCCTGATTCAGAATGTCTATGAGCTTATCCACGTAATTGCCTATAATGGCTTTGCGTTTCTCAGACGCAAAGCTCAGCATGTTTTGATGTTCTTCATCCAGCCGTTCTAACACTTCGACCAATGCGTCTACTGACATTTGAACCTCCTATTGCCGCAACTATTTATCGGTAAACGATTTAAAATAAGGCACCAGCTTTTCGGCAAGCTTTCCGGCGTCTACCTGATAGGTGCCGGATGAAACCTGGGCCTTCAGATTTTGTATTCTTTCCGCTTTAGCCGGATCGGCCCCTTCTTTCGACTTGAGAAGCTCCAACGCTTCATTAGATATCGAAACCTGATCCTGTTTTTTAATTTTCTTATCTTCAACCTGACGCTGATTGTCCGTTTGACGCTGATAGGAATTCACCGCTCCGAGCCGTCCAATATCATTTATCTTCACGATTGTAGTCCTCCTTTAAAAAAATACAAGCCGATAACCTTTATATAAAGTTTATCGGCATGGTTCAAAACAATGTTAATAGATATTTAGCCCAATCCCACAATGGAGCTTTATTCCTTACGCAATTTGTTTAATGCCCCGTATGTATTAGTTCCCTGGACCTCTGTTTCCCCGGAAATCTCCTTGGCGGCCGCGCTTAAGTCGCGGGTCAGCCTGGAACGGCAGCTTTCGCAGATGTTCCCTTCACGAAGCATGGTCGTTCCGCAGACCTCGCAAGGATACATCATCCCGGGATTGTTCTCGATAGAAATTCGGCCTTCCCGGATGAATTTGGTGATCTGCTTGATGGTGACGCCCGTTGCATCGGACAGTTCCTGCATATGGGCTCCCTTATTCTCACGGAGATAAGTTTTACATGTATCGTATTCAATCTCGATATCTTTAATACAGTTGCCGCACATACCCATGAAGTTTTTTGCATATAGTTTTCCGCAGCGAGGACAGTTATCCAAATTCATGCTCATTCCTCCACCAAAAATGTTAAAAAAACGATGCTTAATATATAGATTACTTCATACCTTCGTTTAAGTCTATCCAGTCTATTTCTCTATATCGGAAGAAGAACATGGAAAATGAATCAGGAACGCGCCCAGGTCAGGCTGTAAATCTCGGCTTCCAGGCCCATGGAAAAAAACAACTCCCGCAATTGAGCGGCACAAGCGCCAATAGTGCTGCCCGTCGTATAAATATCATCCACAAGGAGCAGGCGAAGCGCTTGTTTGGGTTGATTTTTTCCGGATATGAAAAACTCCGAGCTTCCCTGATTCAATTCTTGCTTCAATTGTTCTGCTGCAGGCCAAAGGGGAATAAAAGCTTTTTTCATATCCTGGAGTCGTTCAGAGCGGGATTTCAGACTTTGTTTTTCGGTTTCGCGGGAACGCTGCAACAGCGGCATATAAGCTCGTCCCGACGCCCCGGCTACTGCCGTTGCCAACACCTCGGCCTGGTTAAACCCGCGCTCCAGCAGCCTGGACGGGCTTACCGGCACACTGGTAATCAGGTCTACACGCCAGCCTCGGTCCCCAGAGACTGTCCGCATCTCCAGTTCCATAAGTTTATACGCTTGAAGCAACATTCGTCCAAGCAGGGGAGCCAGGCTTTCCCGCCCTCTATATTTGTATTGGCCCAGCCATTCGCGCATCTGCTCATTGTACATGACCGCACTTCGGTTCAAAATGAATGAGCGGTGCTCCGCCCATTCGCCGCGCGTACAGTCCGGACAGCCGATTCCCCTGCCGCAAACGGGACAGCGCGGGCTCCAGATCCACGGAATGGCCCTGACGCAGGCTTCACACAGCTCCGGAAATTTCGCGGAGGTTGACCGAATCGTTGCCCCACAGCCTAAACAGGTACTTACAGGAGGAGCGAGCAAAGAGTAAAGCTTTTCAAAAAAAGGCATGGAGGGCATGGAACGTTCATCTCCTTATATTCTTTTTTACTGCTTTAATGCTCTTTGGATTCAGGCAGAAGGTAACCTTTCCTCAAACCGATCCGATTCATTTGCTTGATTTGCCTGATAGCTCCACGCTGCGCCGCAGTCGGCTGTCTGGAGAAAAAATAAACCCTGCCGTCAGGATCCTCTTGGGATCTTCCGGCCCGGCCGGCCATCTGAATCAGGGACGCTTCATCAAACAGCCCGCTGTCCGCATCCAAAATAAAAACATCGCTGCGGGGCACCGTCACTCCCCGTTCGAGAATGGTGGTGGTAACCAGAATGCGGATCTCCCGGCTGCGAAACGCAAGCACCTTGACTGTACGGCCTTCGTCCCTCGAGGAAGTCCCCTCAATTGGTATCCCTGCCAGCTTGTTCCGCAGCAGCGTTAAAAACGGTTCAATTTGCTGAATCCGGGAAATGAAAAGGAAGATTTGCGCTTCCCGGCGCAGTGAATTTTGCAAGGCGGACAGCAGCTCGCCAGGCAGCCGCTTGCGGTTGAGATTTTCAGCGGTGCTGGGGATTTGTACTCTTATTGGCACCGGAAGCGCATGGCCGTGGTAACGGGCCGGGACCTTGGCGACTCCGCAGCGGCCGGCAGCGGCATCACGCTGAAGCTTTGGAGGCGGAGTCGCCGAAAGGAAAATGAAATGCCCCGTATCTTTGCAGCAGGCTTCAGCGGCATAGGCGAGCATGGGGTCGTTGTGGAAAGGAAAAGCATCAATCTCATCCACAATGACCAGGTCAAAGGCTTGGTGAAACCGGAGCAGCTGATGAGTAGTAGCCAACACCAGATTAGCCGGGCCCCAGCGGTCCTGGCTTCCCCCATAAAGAACGTTCATTTTCTGCTGCGGAAAAACCTTGGCCAGCCGCGGCGCAAGCTCCAGCACGACGTCCCGTCGCGGCGTCGCCACCAGCGCTTTTCCTCCGGCTTCAAGCACGTGTGCAAGCAGCGGGAAAATCATCTCCGTTTTGCCTGCGCCGGTCACGGCCCAGAGCAGGAAGCGGGCCGGACGAGCGGGCGGAGGGGGGGATGGGATGACCACTTTTCCTATCGTAGAAGCAAGCTTCCCCGGGTATGAAAGGCCGGCCCATAGGGTTGAAAGCCACGCTGCAGTGCGCGGCACCCGGGTTGGGTGGTGAGAGGGCCGCGCTTGCTGGTCTGGTGGCCGAGCCTGACGATTGGAGGGCAGGATTGGCTGATCTGACGGCAAGGCCTGGCTACGGGAGAATGGGCCCGAGCGATAGGAGGCCGAGGGCGGCCGGGATAGCTGGGATCGCTCGGATAGCTTGGGCTCATATCGCCCAGCCAGGAAGCGAAGCGCGGCGGCTGCTGCCTCGCGCTGCGCCGGGCTGAGCCCCCATCGGTCGAGCTGCTGACCGATGGGGGCCGGGCGGGCCGCGCGCTCCGCCGCGGCCCTGGTGCCTGCGCTGCCGCGAAGCAGCAGCGCACAAGAGCGGCTGCGCCCCAGCGCGAGGCAGGCCTCGCAGTAGGCGCAGCCGCTTTGCCCGCACGAGGCGCATGGCGCCGTGCGGGTCACTTCGCTGCCGCAGCGCCGGCAGCGGGGAAGCGCCGGCCCGCGCAGCAGGCCGGCGGGCCCACGTCGCCCCCTTTCAGGCGGGGCGACTCCGGCCATGAGCGCAGCGTGCCCGGCAAGCTGGGCCAGCTGCGCGAGGGTCCGCCAGCTGCCGGCCAGCCCCGGCAGCTCCGCTTCCAGCAGCCCTCGCAGCTCGGGCTGCAGCAGCGAGCGGCCCGGGATCAGGGCCGCGAACCGCCCTGCATCGGCCGCCGACGGAAACCGGCCCGGCTCGGCGAATCCTTTTTCCCCGTTGTCCTCCGGCTTGCACAACTCCATCCACCGGGGGTGGATCCCCGCCTCCGAAGCAAATAGACAAACCGGAAAGCGTAATAATCGCTGCGCTTCCCCCGGCCCTCCCCCTTCACTCCCACCATTCAAAAGCAACCGTGCCCAATCCTCCAAAGTGAATCGGTCCAAACTCTGCCCGGAGATAAACTGATCGCGCCAAGCTGCGGCTTCCCCCAGCGGGACGCCGCATGCCAACAAGATAAGCTTATCCGCCGTAACCATACTTGAATCTTTCATAGGAGACCGGCCTGTCCACCAAAGAAAATCCACCCGCATATCCAGGCTGATCCATGCGCTCCATTGCCCTGAGCGTCGCACCACATACAAGGAAACTTTCATCTTTCGCTCCTCCTTTTGCATTGCAATAATTTGATTTTTAAGAGTGAACCGGCGCGGCCCTTACCCCTCTAAATTTCATGCGTTCCAAGCAACAAAAAAAGCACACTCCAAGTTCAAAACTTGTAGAGTGTGCTTCACCCGGCGTTTCTTTTGTTCTTCCAAATCCAGAAACGGAGTATGAAATTAAACGACATGTACATAGGGAATTTTGGAAGCCTCCCCGGGCTGGCGAAGATCGATAAACTTGAATCCATCCGTTTGGAGCTCGGGCGAATGCTGGGCCAAGTCTTCCCTGGACAGCTCCCCTGAAAAAAGGATGACCTGCAGCTCCATCTCTTCCGATTTCCCCATTCGCTCAGCGATGGCTACCGTATCATCCTCGGAGTTTTCATCCACCAGCGTTACCAGATGAGGGATGCTGGTCAATTTGGCGTACCAGGAAATGGCGCGTAAATACCATTCCACCTGCCGCCCATGATTTCGCGTCACCAATACATAATGAACAAAACGCCGTTCGCCGGCAGTCGTCTTGTTTAACGACCGGCGATAAAACCCATGCACGGCCAATGCGGCCAAAACATATCCGGCAACAATCCATAAAGCCAACATGATCATGGAGTCCACCTCCCCGATGTTCAGGCGGAAGTGCTTTTGAAAAGCATAAGCCGCCTGCCGCGGAACCTTAGTTTTAAACTAAGATAATATATGCGGCCATGGGAAAAGCGGTTACTGGGCTAACCCGGCTTTTGGCTCCGAATCTTAGATCTTAGCTCTTAGCTCCAGCTTCCAACTCCAGCCAATGAGTTGAACCTGCTGCCGGTTAAAACCGCATAGATGTTTTTACCGTTGTTACAAGGTTACCCAACCAAACTTAATGGCATTGATAACCGCCTGGGTGCGGTCGTCAACTTCCATCTTCTGCAAAATGCTGCTGACGTGGTTTTTCACCGTCTTTTCGCTGATAAACAGATGTTCGCCGATCATTTTATTGCTGCGGCCTTCAGCCATCAGGCGAAGCACCTCCGCTTCACGGCGGGTAAGCGGGTTATCGTCGCCGGCCACGAACTTGACCCCGGCTTCACGCAGCGTGCCGTCTTCGGCAATCGCTCCGGTTTCATGCAGGTATTCCATCCGGCGGAGCTGCTGAATGAGCTTGCCCGTCACTTTCGGATGAATAAAGGCATGTCCTTCCGCTACGGAACGGATCGCGTTAATCAGCGACTCGGCTTCCATATCCTTCAGCAAATAACCGGTGGCGCCTTTGCGCAGCGTTTCAAACACATAACTTTCATCATCATGGATGGATAAAATAATGATTTTAATTTCAGGCATCGCTTCGCGCAGCTGCTCAGTCGCATCTACACCGTTTGTGCCCGGCATATTGATGTCCATCAGCACGATTTGCGGAGAAAAACGGCTGCAGGCTTCCAAAACCTGCGATCCATCGCTGCATTCCCCGACAACCTCGATGTCTTCCTCCATATTTAAAATCCGTTTCAAGCCTTCACGAAACAACTGGTGATCGTCCGCCAAAAGCACTTTTATAGTCTTGTTTTCCTGTAAGTTACTCTGCTCCATCTCCTATTGCTCCCTTCTCTTTTCCTACGTTTGTCGGAATATGAATAATAATTTTCGTTCCCTGGTTTTCCGCCGACTCAATCTCCATTCGGCCATCGAGCAGCTCAACCCGTTCACGCATTCCTATCAAGCCAAAATGAGAGTGTTCTTTGGTCTTCTGCTCTAGTAAGTCCACTTTAAAGCCAAGACCATTATCCTGTACCACGATTTTTATCATCTGTGCTTGATAAGTAATTTCGACACCGACAAAGGTAGGATAGGCATGTTTGGCCGCATTGTTAAGAGCTTCCTGTACAAGACGGAATATAGCCGCTTCCATTGCAGATGACAACCGCTGCTCTTTACCTCTCGTTTCAAAAGTGGCTCTGATTTTGGATTTTTCTTCGAAATCGTGAACATATTTGCGCAGTGTAGGGATCAGCCCCAAATCATCCAAGGCCATCGGACGTAAATTGAAAATGACCTTGCGCATCTCTTCCAGGCTGGATCTGACTTGCTGCTTCAAATCTATTATTTCGTCCCTTACCGTGTTAAAATCCTGCTTCATGAGCATTCTTTCGACAATTTCCGTCCTTAGCACCATATTAGCGAGCAATTGGGCAGGACCATCGTGAATTTCCCGGGAGATCCGTTTGCGTTCTTCTTCCTGGGCCAAAATGATCTTCAGGCCGATCAGCTGCCGGTTCTTGGCCGACTCCAAGATTCGCGTGACCTGACCGAGCTCGCCTGACAGGTATTCCAGCACCACATTCATTTGTGTGCCTATGGTTTCCGCCCGTTCCACGGAGCGTTCGACATTGCGCGCCCGCTTCTGAAGTTCGTCCCTGCGGGCCTTCAGGTACATTTCCTTTTCCCTGTAAATGAGCAGATCCAGCTGCAGCTGCGTGGCCTTCTCGTAGGCCTGCTTGATATCCTCTTCCTTGTAACGCACAAAATCCCGGCTGACTTCCGTCAGCCGGATTCTTGAGCGGCGGTAATTCAGTTCGAGCTGATCCACCTTTTCAACGGTTTCAGCCGTCTCTTTCATTACCTGCTGAAGCTCAGAGCTCAGCATTTTCAGCTCGGACTGAGCGGCATCGAGGATTTCGATCATTTGCATTTTGCTGTCCTGCATGACGTTTATCGCATTTTTAATGACGCGGTCGATCGCATCGGTTTGAAAATCCACGTAGGCCCAATCTCCATTCTTTTACATCCGTGTAATTATCAAACCTATCATATCATGATTCCAGGGTAATAAGCTTCGTTTTCTGTTCCCATTTTACAGAGATGCCTAGACGCTCCGACACCAATCTCAGAGGGACTAAAGTCCTACCGTTAACGATCAAAGGCGTCACCTCGGCGGCCTGGCGGCTGCCATTCAAAACATAGTCTTTGCGGCCTACGAACAAATCGATCAGCGCGCTGCCGCGAAGCACCGTAATCCGCTTATCGGCGGCCGTCCATCCCGCGCTTCCTCCAAAGGAGTCCACTACGTAGCGGATCGGCACGTAAGTTGTCCCGTCCTTAACGACCGGTGCGGCGTCAAAGGCTTTTTTCTGTCCGTTAAGGAAATATGCTTTCTGTCCTACGGTCATCGTCATTTGGGCATCCGGATACAAATCGTCTCCGCCAGAAGGTACCGTAAATTTGATATTATCGAGCGAAACGCTGCCGGTCATCGCACGTTCATCCTGGCCGTCCTCCAGATTCACCAGGTAAATCCGTTTCAGCTTGGCGCCGGAAGCCAGTCCAAATGAGCTTAAGTCGATGTTGATATTCTTCCAGCCGCTCCAATCTACCTTCTTCGCCAGGTCGACGTAGGCGGTTTTACCGTTGTTGTCGATTTCGGCCCGGAGCCAGTTCAGGCTGGAATCGCCCAGCACATCGATCGACATCGCCGACGCTCCGTTCGGAATTGCACGCCCGCTTGTTCCGTTAAACTGGGCATAAGCGAACCGGCTGCCGGTTCCCGCCGTCATGTCGTAGTTCAGCTGCAGCACTTTTCCGTGGCTGTCCCCGCTGCTTACGACCTGCGCCTGCCCCGTTACCTGTGCAGGGCTGCCTGTAAACCCGATGCTGTAGGCGAGGTTCTCAAAATCCTCCCACGACTGGCTTCCCGCCGCGCTGAACGTAATGACGGAACTGAAGCCGTCATAGCGGGCAATCGCGTAAGCCACTTTAGCGCCGGGATCAACCGAGCTGATCGTCAAGACCCCTCCGCCGACGCTCGCTTTCATGCCTTTGAACTCCCACTTCAAAGCACTGGCCGGCACGTCGACCGTACTGCCGCTCGTCAGCTTTGCCGTCGGTGTAATCGTAACCTGAGCGCCGGCCTGCAGCGGTCCGCTTTGCGCACCCAGGCTCAGGCTGCTAAGGCTGTCCGCGCCGAGAACCGTAACCTTCGTGCTGGCGGAAGCCTGGCCGCTCACGGCCGTCAATTGGGCCGTTCCCGGCAGCACCGCCTTAAATGCGCTGCCGGTCCATACCACGTTGCCGTTGCTGGATTTCCAGGCCGGACTAATGGTGGATGTATCTATCGGGTTATAATAAGTGTCATAACCTTTCAGCGAATAATTGGCTTCCTGGCCGATCAGCAGCGTTTGTGTGCCGCTCACGGTCAACCCTTTCAGCGTACCTTGCGGTGCGGTCGTATAAACGCCGACGCCGTTGGCCACCTGCCGCTGCGTGGTTCCTCCGTTTGACGTCGTAAACGTCAAAGCTGCGGCCGTTTCGCCGAGCGGGCGGGAAACCAGGGTCGTTGAACCGCCTCCATCCAGGTCGAGACCCTTCCAGACTCCGATGCTGGTCATAAAGCTCTGCAGCTCGGTTAATTTCATGCCGCTGCTGTTATCATTTTCCTCAACGGTAATCAGATAAGCATATTTGCCGTCCTTGGAGTACCCGATGGCGGTACGTGCCACCGCGCTGCCTCCGCTGACTCCCGTAATGGAACGGGTGAACGAGGAGGCTTTTCCCTGATCCACAAGCAGCGTATGCCCGCTGACGAGCATTTCCAGATTGGACGGATCCACCCATTTGTTGCCCGCAACCGTGCGCAGTTCATAATTGGAGGTAATCGCCTGGCCTACCTGCAAATGCGTAGTTACATAAGTCGCCGCCGTCCCATGCGCCCGCAAAATATAACCGTCAGCCGGAACCGGCCCCGGAATGGCTGCACCCGGCGAAATCTGCTGGATCACTCCATTCTGCACCAGCACTTCCGTCGGCGTGGTTGAAGAATCCTTCGGCCGGTCGGTAGACGCCCAGGCGCTCGTATAAATGTACATGGCGTTGACATGGCTGTAGCCGTTGTCCGGTTCGGTTCTATAAGATTCTTTGTTCATGCCGGTAAGCGGGAAGGTGGACCCGTCCGCAGCCTTCACGCTGCCTTCAAACGTAAAACTGTCGATGGCCGGGACGCGATTTTTATCAAGATAAAAAGCATACATCCCCTTCAGCTCATTCGGACTGGTTACGAGCGTTCCTTCGGAAACCGAGGCTCCCATCGCAACCCCTTGGCCGGAAGTGTTAAAAACATCCCCGTTCACCCCGGCCACCGCGCCGGTCTCCTTGACCATGCCGCTTACGGACTGGCGGGTTGTGACCTGGCCGTTCTTGCCGGTCATAGTATCCAGCTTCACGTAAGGGTTCGATAAATCAATCTGGACCACATCCGCCAAAACCTTAACCGCTTTCCCGGACCGGGTTACGGTGTATTGGTATTTCTGAAGCTTGGCACCCGACGTAATAATATCTTCCGACAGCTTAACCGCTTGGCTGGAAGCGGCATAGATCTTAGATGTATTTCCCCAAAAAGGCGTTGCCCCCAAAACGGGCTGCACCCAAATCAATCCGGCCAATGAAAGGACTACCCATTTCCTGCCGGCTTTTCCCCAAACCAACTTCGGCTTTGCATCGTGTTGTTCTACCATTTTTGAAGCGACTCTCCCATCTATTCCCCAGTCTATTTACGGCTTTTTCCCCTCAAACTACCAAGTCAGGAATACTTCCTCTAGATTAATAGACTACAAAATGACAAAAAAGTTACGAAATCTAGTGAAATTTATGTTAAGGGAAAATCTTGAAATGGGAAAATAAAACAAAAAAAGAGCCACTCTTTCCCCGCGAGGATAAGAGTGGCTCATGTAATTTGATCTTTTCTGCCTTGATTTTCTTCGATAGGAAACCTGTGTTTTACAGGTTACTGCAAATAACCCAGATTATCCAGAACCCGTTTAAGCATGACGGCAGCCTCTGCGCGGGTGGCCGTTCCTTTCGGATTAAAGGTTCCCGCGCTTGTCCCCTGAATAATGCCTGCAGATACCGCTTTAGCTACCGTACTTGGATCCGCTATAGACTTGCTGTCTTTGAATTTTGACAATTGCTGGGCGGGCGTTCCGCTTATGGTTATGCTTTTTCCGGCAGCCGACATCGCTCTAACCATCATCAAGGCCATTTGTTCACGGGTGATATTACTGTTCGGTTTAAAAGCCGTACTTGTAACGCCCGTAACGATGCCCGCCTGAACGGCCGCTCCAATGTAAGGGGAAGCCGGTGATGAGCCGGATACGTCCGCGAATTGGCGGGCGCTGTTATTGTCCGGCGTCAGACCCAGCCCTTTAACGATAAAGCTGGCGAATTCAGCGCGTGTGATGTTCGCCTTTGGAAGGAACCCCGGGCCGTTGCGGGTATCCACAATCAGCTTGCTTCCCAGTTCATCAATATCGGACTTCGCCCAGTGATTATTAATGTCGCTGTAGTTCGTATATCCTTTGGCTGGACCTGCGATCAGATTGCCGCCGCTTATTTTGCCGCCGACAATCGTGCTTGAACCTGAATTGGTAATTTGGGTAGGCAAAAATGAAATCTGACGTGTAGTCTGATCAAACTTGTCCATGGATGTCTGTTCAGGCTGAGCCGTGCCGCTCATCCGGAACAAGAGGTTGCCCGGCATGGCAGCTGCCGTTTGCGCGGCCGTAGCAGTCGTGCTGATCGAATCAAACACTTCCACAGGGTCAACAACCGGCAAAACCGTTACCCCATTCATGCTTGTCACCACGTTCAGGTTATTTCTGGACTTTCTCTCCAATTGAATCCAAAGGTTCGCATTCGAAAAGCTGGACGCTTGGGATCGGGAAAGATCCGTAAAAGGAACCTTGTCGAGAGGGATCATATACAGCACATCGCCATAACGCACCCCAAACGAAGCATTGCTTTTTCTATTATAAGCCGCCATTAAGGTTCTGAGCGGTATGCCGACATACGCTGCTTTTTCTGTGCTCGGGACCTCAAATACCAGCTGCTTATCATCCGAAGATGGCTGCGTGGCGATAAAGTTGTAAGCGGCTTGCGTTTTACTGTCATCCAACAAATATTTTTTGACCGTTTGCCCCGCTCTTGATCCTCCCGTGGAGATACTTGCACTACCGGAATTTAATACGTAACCCTGCACTCCAAAATCAGCGGTAGCCAATCTGGTTAAATTGGAAGGTAAACCGGCATTAGAGCTGTCCGAAGACGTTGATGTCGCATTAGTGACAGGCAAACTGCTGAAGGACGCCAAGGCCGTTCCGTTCTGATAAACCTGAGGCGTGGTCCCCTTCATAAACGAGACTATTACCGTCTGCGTTTTCGAAACCGGCGCTGTCAGCGTTAAGGTAATAACACTTCCGTTCACCACAGCTTGGCTTAACTCCACCTGCGTTCCGTCTACCATGACTGAAAACATTCGGGTAGATAGAGTAGGAGAGCTATAGGTCAAATTGCTTGTAAATTGAATAGTCAAAGCATCGCCATTAATGGAAGCCGACTTTACCCCGTCTACGGTTATGCTGTAGCTGACAGGCTCCAAATTAATGGACACCGCCCGGTTCCCGTTAAGATCGGTTATTCCTGGAGATCCGGCCACATAGGAAACCGACACTCCTTGAGTATTCGTAAAAGAGGAAGCCAAAGTCAACTTAACCTGGTTATCCGCAATAGACACGGCTGTTACATAGATAGGGCTGTTATTGACCAACACGGAAAATTGGCTGTTCATAGGGATGTTGGTTGGACTAAGCGCCTCGTTATAAGTAAGGGTGACCTGTTTATCCGAGCCTGCTGCTCCCACAAAGACCGGAGGAACCGTATCGTTAGAATTGCGGACAAAATAATCCGAGAAACCGGAAATATTGGTTCCATTGTAATCCTGCAGCGGATAGCTGCCCGGCGAATAGGAGACCTTAACCACCGTTCCATTCCCGACCGTACTCGACAACGTTAAACTAAGAGACGTGCTGCCGTTAATCGTGATACCGGATACCCCTACACTGGAGCCGTCCTGCGTAACACTAAATTGGCTGTAGGCATAACCTGATACCGTCTTCAGGCTGTTCGGGAATTGAAGAACCAGCGTATTCCCCGATACGTAACCGTTCGTTGGTTTAAAGGTGATGGAATCGACGCCATTTGTCACACTTCTACTAGAAAAAGAAACTGCCTTATTGCCAGCCAGGTCCTGAATAGCCCTCACCGAACCCCCGTTATAGCTGATCGTTATAACCTGACCTACCGCAACACCCGTTTCAAGCGTTACGTATACGCTTCTCCCGCTGACATAAGCATTAGACAAGTTCCGGGATTCCCCATTTACACTGACCGAAAAACTGCTGGTAAGAAGGCCCGAACTGGAGTCCAGATCCTCATTGTATTGGAGCTGGATGACACTGTTCGAATACATCTGCGCACTTTGCACAATAGGCGCCGTCTGATCCGGAGACGTGGTGGAGAAGCTCCAGCTGGCAGCGCCGCTCAGAGTCGGGAAAGCCGCTCCTGTGCTGGCATCGAGAATCGAATTGGCGGCAATATCTACATAGTAGACTCCGCCTCTATCCAAGGCTTGCGAAGGCGTAATGGTCAGGGTGGTTCCGCTGATCGTCACCGTTCCCGCCGGAACCGCAGAGCTTCCCGACTTCCGCAGGGTTACCCCGTTTGTTCCGTTGGCGAAGCTGTTAGTGCTAGCTCCCCGAATACTTCTGTTAAAGGTAGCTCTGATCGTTGGGCTCCCACTTACGCCCGTGCTTTTATCCGCAGGACTTAGGCTGCTGATCGCAAGTGTCGTGGAGTTTACTGTTCCCGTTGTAAAGCTCCATGTATAATCTTGCGTCGGGAAGTGATTACCGTCCGTATCTTCAAAAGCACCCGCGGATATTAGAACGTTATAAGTTGTGTTCGACTGCAGAGAGGACGGCAAACTCAAATTGATTGTATTAGTGCCCCCGCCGCTGATCCCGTCAGAAGTGACCGGTTTGTTGAAAAGCTCTGTCCCGTTGTTAGACTGCCGTACCCTTACATTTCCGCGATCCGGATATACCGGACGACTAAACTTCAGCTGAATTTGGTTTGTGACAGGCTGATTCGTCGTTCCCGGCGGTGTAAAAGTTACAGGAGTTCCCGCAATATTAAAATACAACCCCTGTGCACTCGAAATACCTGCAAAAGGCAGATCATCCTCATTCTTAAACGTTCCCGGATCGATTAATACGTAGTATCTTTCACCAGCCGTCATGCTGCTTGTCCTAGGGACCGAAATCAAAACGGACGTTACTGAGGTACCCGGTTGATTGGTCAGCAAAACCTTCTGAGAGTCAGAAACCGGAAAAGAAATCACCACTTCATTCGTAGAGGCACGTTTAATATAAATATTACCGGTGCCTCTGTTCACGACCTGATCAAAAACCATGGTCCATTTTACGGTTGAGCTGTCTACTACAGGAGGATTTTCCAAACTTGCCGTAGGTACCGTGCTGTTTTGATGGACCGTTGTAAAAGTCCAATCAAAGGCAACGGACAAATTGTTGTCTTGATCGATAAAAGTTCCCGCCGGTACAGTCACATGATAATCCGTGGCATATTCCATGGTTTTATCACTAGGCAAAGAAATACTAACTTCCTCGGTGTAGCCGCCAACCGGTGAAGGCGTAACCGAAGCCTGTGTGTATTCGGTTTCCGGGCTGACCTGATTCACAACAATAGTCCCCTGATTGTTCTTAACTGGACGGTCAAATGTAATCACCAGGCTTTGGGTATCCACAGCAACGCCTTTCGCCCCCTGGGCCGGAGAAATCGTCTGGTAGCTAAATGATCCAGCTGCCGCATACCCTTTGTTCCCGATCCCCGCCATATTCAACATCAACACCAGAACAACCAGACAAATCAAAAATTTCTTCATTATGTATAATCCTCCTTGAAATTTCGCTGACCAGTCAACAGTCCCGTCCAAGCCCCCAAAGCCTGCCAATTCTTCTACTACGCAGACTCTTCATCATTTCCTTTAGATCCTCTTAAAAAAATCCATACTTATCCTTTTTTTCGGTTAAGAAGATCAAAAACTTTAGACATGGACCGTTTAAGGCGCAGCGAAAAAGAAAAACAGATATTCCCGTTGGAATATCTGTTTTTAAGAATACTTTTGAATTTAGTTGCTAGGATCGAATGAAAATTACAGTCCCGCCTGCTCCTTCAACAGCTCCGCCTTGTCCACGCGTTCCCAAGGCAAATCCAGATCCGTACGGCCGAAATGACCGTAAGCCGCCGTTTGGCGGTAAATCGGACGACGCAGATCCAGCATCGAGATAATACCGGCTGGACGCAGGTCGAAGTTTTTACGAACCAGCTCTACCAGCTTCTCTTCAGGCACTTTACCTGTGCCGTAAGTATCTACGTTAATGGATACAGGATTAGCCACGCCAATCGCGTAGGCCAGTTGAATCTCCACTTTGTCAGCGAGTCCTGCTGCAACCAGGTTTTTGGCTACATAACGCGCAGCATAAGCTGCGGAACGGTCCACTTTCGTAGGATCCTTACCAGAGAAGGCACCGCCGCCATGGCGGGCATAACCGCCGTAAGTATCTACGATAATTTTGCGGCCTGTCAGACCGGCATCCCCCTGCGGTCCGCCGATGACAAAGCGGCCGGTAGGATTAATGAAATATTTAGTCTCCCCATCCAGCAATTCCGCTGGTACAACAGGAAGGATGACATGTTTTTTAATATCCGATTGGATTTGCTCCAAAGTAACGTCTTCCGAATGCTGAGTAGAAACCACAACAGTATCTACACGTTTAGGAACTCCGTCTACATATTCGATAGTCACTTGCGTTTTTCCGTCTGGACGTAAGTATTCCAATGTACCGTCTTTACGCACTTCCGACAAACGGCGTGCAATACGATGGGATAAAGCAATAGGAAGAGGCATAAGTTCAGGAGTTTCATTAGTAGCAAAACCAAACATCAACCCTTGGTCGCCCGCGCCGATATTGGCTGTCTCTTCAGCAACCTTGGCAGGATCACGGTCTTCAAGAGCTGCATTCACGCCTTGGGCAATATCTGCCGATTGCTCGTTCAAAGACGTCAGCACAGCGCATGTATTGGAGTCAAAGCCGTATTTGGCCCGCGTATAGCCGATCTCCTTAATCGTGTTGCGCACGATGGATGGAATATCTACATACTCTGATTTGGTACTGATTTCGCCAATAACGAGAACAAGACCTGTCGCTACGGAAACTTCACAAGCAACACGGGCATTCGGGTCATTCTCCAAAAAAGCGTCAAGAACGGCATCAGAGATTTGGTCACAAATTTTATCCGGGTGTCCTTCAGTTACAGACTCGGAAGTAAAAAGGTGTCGACCTTTTATGGACATAAATGTTCAACCTCCCATTAAGGATAGTATGGCTGCTGCCTGACCATCCTACACAAAAAATGAACCTTTTCCGAATGGAAAAGGTTGTTATACAAGCCTTATGATTATTATCTTATTTAAAAACTCAACTGTCAATCAACAGCCTGCGGAAAAAAAGCCGGTTTTGACGAAACTCGCCGAGATCACGAGCCCTATTTTATTAAAGATTCTGATTAAAAAAGTTATAAAAGCGATCTTTTCTCCGCCATCGCCACCAGACGTTTGGTGATTTCGCCGCCTACAGAACCATTCTCACGCGAAGTCAGATGTCCCCAGTAACTGGATTGGGAAGAACCTTCTCCAGCAGCACCAAGTTCTCCGGCAAATTCTGTATCCCCAAAACCGCTGCCCGCGCCATATCCTACAGGCAAACCAAACTCGGCCGCAATTTCATACTTCATTTGTTTAATCGCATCTTTAGACTCCGGAATAAGCTTACGATTATTATTACTTCTCGCCATAAAAAACACCTCCAGATGATATTTGTTCCCCGTACGTGTATTATGCCGCCTGGCTTTAGACATACACGTATGAATCATTGTTAAACAGGGAAAAACATACCTGAAGGTGTTCATTTTGTTTTGATGCTTATATTCTTGAAAGCTTATTTCGTAATCGTATAGCCGCCTCTAACCATAACGGTCAAGCTGCTGGTCACGCCATCCTGCACCATAATTCCTCTTCCGTCTCTCGGAAAAGAAAGCAAATGGTTGTTGCCTACCGGCTTGCCATCCATAATATCCGTTCCGTCCGTCAGGTCGGCCACTCCGTTAGAGTCGGTGCTGTAAATGGCGGCTTTACCTACACGGACAATAAACTCTGCGCCGGCTTTCGCGATCAGCTTCTCACCCGGTTTAACGGTAACTACTTCAACAGCATCACTGTCAGTAGATGAACCTGATCCGCTTCCCGAAGCAGGAGAAGATGGTGTGGACGGCGATGACGGATTAGAAGCTGATTTCCCGTTCAAAGCCGCCTGAATCTGCTGGTCCACGTAACTCTTTGTTACCACAGGATCATCTGCCGTCCCCGGCTGGGAACTCGTTCCTGCACCTTCCGCATTTCTATTCAGAAGCGAACCGGCCCACAGGCCTCCGCCGATCAATACTACTGCAGCCGTAACTTTCCAAATTCTGTTCATAAATCCTCCTGATTACATCAATCTATCATTTCACGTTTTGATAGTTTAATGATAGGGGGTTTTTGGAAGAGTTACAACCCTGCAATAGACCTGATTAATTATTATTTCCGTTATAGAGGTAATAGTATCCTTGACTAGCAAGCGGAATTCTAGCGTCTTGGAATTCATCATAAACCGTTACCGTAAAGCTGCCGCCTTTAATTCCTTCATAAATGGAATTGCTGTTGCTGAAGCTAAAGGTGTTTCCGGAACCGACCTTCAAGTCCGTTTCCGGAGTTAACTCCTTCTCGAATACTTGGCCGAGGTTATCCTTAATTTCGAGTACATACTTATGGCCAAATTCGCCCATCACGTAAGCGTTGCTCTTACTCATATTGTAAGTGAATTCAACCTGAACATTTTGAGACCCGGTTAATGTCGCGGCTACATCTGTAATGCTTAAAGCATATGGATTGATAGCCATTCCAGTAAGCGTTGAATTGGTTCCAGGCTTGATCACGTTCAAAGCCATTTCGGCAGCATTAATGTAACCAGTTGACTCTCCTTTGAGTGGGGTCAATTTGTTATCCGCAATGCCTTCCCCTACTACAAGCTTCATATCCTGTGTAAAAATACCTTTTGGCAGCTTGGTCCAAAGCACAACCAATCCGCTTTGCTGGGAGGGTGCAGGAGTATCTACCTGTACAGCTTGGGCTTGATAGGTTTGTCCGGAGCTGGTTTCAAAATAACCTACCAGTTGAGAAAGGTCCAGCTGATGATTCTCCAGGTTTTTGACCTCGAGCTCAGTGTACATAATATCGTTATAAGAACCTGTATAGACGGTTGATCTTATTTCCTTCACTTCTTCTTCACGGCCTTGATTATCGATCTTATAGCTGTCGCCTTTATCAATGGCAGGCAGCTCCGGCATTTCGCCTAAATGGGTGAAGCGGAACCACTCGGATGAGCTTTCTCCGATTTTTTCCATTAGCGCAATCTGGAGCTGAGTCACGTCAAGACTGGAAGGAAGTTTGCTAACCACATAGAAGTTTGTGCTTTGATTAGCCCCAAGCAAACCAGAAGCCGCGGTGCTCACCAGTTTGACATCACTTGAAAGCTGGGCAGAATCCACGGTAAACTGTCCGGTCAAATCAGGAAGCGTAATCGTTTTGCCGGCACGGTTTGAAACAGTGATTTTGGCGCTTACCAGGTCTCCATCGCTCCAAGGAAGACGTTCGATAGAAGACAGGGTTACACCAACAAGACCGCTATTGGTTTGCATAACCTGCTCGGTTCCGAGCGTATTTTGCAATTGTGTCGCCTCCGGCAATTGGAAAATACCAACTGGATAATTAAAAGAGGCAGTAGAAGTTGATGTGCCGCCTGAACCACCACTTCCTCCCACATCGCTTGAGGAAACCTGAGGTGCATTTACAAACAGTTGAAGTCCATCCGTAACTAGTGCAGAATCCAAGTTAATGTTCAGTTTAATGCTTCGGCTCTCTTGCGGAGCAAGCGTTAAACTGTCCAAGGCCGTAGTAGAAATCGGAAGAGTATACCCGTTTGAAGTATGGAGTTCAAATCCGTATTTAGGAATCGTAACCGTTTGAGAACCTGAATTGCGGAGCAGGAACTGAATAGACAAATCGCTTTTTCCATAACTTTGATTTACCCAAGCCCCGGTTACGCTGGCAGCCAGCTTCCCGTTAGTTAAAGCGATGGCTTTCTCCGTATAAGGTTTAACAGCAATGGTCTCATTTTTGACGGACGAAAGCTGCATAGTTGCAATCGGCAGACTTGTTTTAGCCGTTTCGTCATCCTGGATGACTTGCAGCTCCAAATTTTTAAGGGAAACGGATTTAGGGATAGAAGCCATCAATTTTAAGGTTTGGTTATCCTGCGGTTGAATCGTGTAACCCGTACTGGATGTATCAGCAGTAAGCGGGTAATTGGATCCGCTGGCCGTTTTAATTACAAATTTCAGTTTCGGATCTTCTAATAATTTATAGCCGATATTTTGGACATTCAGATCCACACCAACATAGTTATAATTCCCGGAAAGAAAGGAAGTCAAATTGTTTACTTTTAATTTTACAGGCGCCTCATTGATCCGGATAGTCTTGGAGTAAGCCGCAGGAGTGGACAACAAATAACCGGCCGGAATCTTAAATTGCCCCAGCTTGCTTTCATAGTTCGGCTGACTAAAATCCCACTTTACAATATCAAAAATCAAGCTGGAAGGTGTAATATGCTTGGCCACTTGAACGTAATAAGTTAAAGTCACCGAAGAACCGGGTGCAACAGTTTTCTTCTCTTTATCCGCCGTAATTAAAGTCGGACTATAAGAAGTGCCGCTGACAGTTTTCACCTTAGTCCAGTAGTCAAGCAGACTTAGACTTTTGGTATCCCCATTCGTTACCGTCAAGGTATAAGTGATTAAATTGGAGTCGTCCTGAGAAAGAGTGTTGATATCGGTTAATCTTATGTAGCTCTTGGAAGTAAGTTTGACAGAGGGGAGATTGTTTATCGTATGTACAACTGTTGAGGACTTTGCCGTCGATGTCTTGGATGTCTGCGTACTAGTTGTTGCCGCCATCGCAGGGAGAGAAGCGCCAACTAAAAGAGTCATTCCTAGCGCTGTTGCCGTGATTTGAATCTTTTTCAAAGCTATGACCTCCTAATCTTTGATATAGTATTTAACGTTTGGCAGGGGAGAATGTTTCTTTAAATATTCCCATAAATGAAAAAAGTATAACCTTATAGTCATTAGACTATAAGGTTATACTTTATCTTAACATCAATTTTGTGAAAATCGCCTTAAAACTAGCTGAATATTAAAGGAAGATTATCCCTAGATTACTCAGCGGCAGCAACAGTAACTGTTTGTACTGGGCTTGCATTATTAGTTGCTGTTGCAGCATAACGAACCTGGTAATCTCCAGGAGTCAAATCTTCTACAACAGTACCTGTAATTGGAGTCCATTCAGTAGCAGTGGAAAGTTTGTATTCCATCGCATTTGTCACTCCGGTAATTGTACCATCGTTTGCACCAGCTACAGTTTCATCATGAGCTACTGCAGTAGTAGGAGCATCAATATCCACTTTCACAATTCCGGAAAACCCTTCAGAATCTGGAAGTGTGTTGCCACCACCATCAGTAATATACTTCGCTTTTGTGGAGTCTACAGAAACTTTATACGTAGTTCCGTCATTTCTGTCAGCGGAATCCTTCAGTGTGATAACAACCGATTTGCCATCAGCGCCTAGAACTGCTGTGTAGTCACTAGAAGGATCAAGCTTAGTGCTGTCTGAGTCACGAACTACTGTAAAGTCGCTAGCTCCCCAAACTGCAGGTACTGTAAGAGCTTCGGAATACTGAAGTGTAATAGTAGCATTACCATCAGCATCAGTTCCTACTGTGTAAGGCTCTGAAGAAACAAGTTCAGGTGCTACAGCATCAATTACATCTGCTTTGACAATTGCTGTTTTTGCACCATCAGCAGCAACAGCATCACCAGCGGCAGTTACCAATTTTGCGTAATCAATAGTTACGTTCAAACCAGCAGCATCAGTACCAATGCTATTGTCGAAGTGAAGTGTTACATAAGCGGAACCATCGACATCAACATGGTCGCTTGGAAGCACTGTAGCACCTGCGGAGAAGGCACCGTTTTGAGACACAATTGGAGCAGAGAATCTAAGCTGAACAGTTTTATTGTCGATCAGTTTAGCTACTGCTGTAGGGTTACTAGAAGTAGTATCATACGCAACCACAGTAGTACCTTGGTTAGCCTCATCACTCAGATCAATTACGTTAGTAGGATCAGCTGGGTTGGCTGGGTCACTGTAATCCTTCAACAAGTTACCGGCTACATCTTTGAGTGCCAAAACTGTCAATTTGGATACATTAGCTACAGTAGTGCTAGTAGGATTTGTAAAGGAGACAGTTTTGCCGTTGTAAGATTCAGCAAAAGTAATCGCTACTGTTTTGCCATCTTGCAACACATCAAAGCTTGCCAACGAAGAATTCAATGGCACTGTTTTATTATCAACAATTACAAAGTAGTTAGAGTAGTTAGTCAGAGATTCAACATCCATCGCTTCGCTGAATCCAATAACTACACGATGATCCTTAACACTAACAACTCGAGAAGTAATCGTAGGAGGATTAGTATCCCCAAGTGTTACTGTACCGCTATAATCCAACATTGTATTTTGAAGTTTTGTAGCATCCTTAACATTGCGAATAGCAATTGTATTAGTGCCAGCGGAAAGATCAGAATATAAAGTAATTTGAATAGTATTGGCATCATCACTAAGCAACTTAGCACTCTTAACAGAGATGTTTTTAGCATCTTTATCAGTTACAGTGTAGTTGCTAGAAGAAGAAACGCTAGTAGGTTCCAAAGCTTTGCTAAAAGTAACATTAATTGTACGGGAATCCACAGCAACAACTTTAGTTACTTCAGGACGAGTTTGGTCAATCGTCGGAGTAACCGTTACTGTTGTTCCAGTAGCAATTGCGTTTCCAGAATAGTCTTTAACACCAGTTACATTAATGGAAACTGCACCCGTTGGCAAAGAGTTAGCGCCAGCACCAAATACAAATTTGTACTTGTCATCCGCCAATTTCACATAAGAACCAGCCACTTTTTTGGTAGTTCCAGACAACCAGTAAACATTAGAGGCAGATACTGTATCTTGATCCACTGTTTCAGAGAAAGTCAATGTTACACTTTCCAAAGTTGCAGTAGCATCAGTAATAGTTGGTGCAGTAGTATCTTCTGCTACAGTAAAGTCAAAGGATTTGCTCAAAGCTACAAAACCAGCAAAATCTTTAACCCCGTTAACAACCAAAGAATGATCTCCCACTGCAAGAGCACCACTGGAATATGGAGTCAGAATAGCAGAACGTCCATTAGCACCAACAGTTAATTTACCATAAAACGTTTTTCCATCAAGAGTAAAGTTAGATTGAGCCAACCCATTGACCGGTTCGCTAAATACTACTTTAACGGCTTTTGTCCCCAAAGATTCAACCGAATCAACAGTTGGAAGAGTGTTGTCAACTGTTGTAAATTCAACAGCAGAAGCACTTACAGTTTTGGAACCAGCTTTAATTCCGGAAACTGTTAAAGCGTCAACTTTGTTGTTGTTAAGAGCATAGTTGTCTTTCAATGTCAACGTAACAGTTTTCTCATCATCACTAAGCACAGCAGTGTTGATTTGTTTGCCAGATCTCAAAGAGTAGTTGGAAACATCTTCAGCAGTATCTTTATCAACATTACCATCGAAAGATACTGTAATTTCTTTCAAGTTACTTGCTGCTACGCTAGAAACTTTAGTAGCGTCAGTTACAACATAAGTAACTTTAGTAGCGATTGTTTGACCAGCAGCGTCTTTGAACTCAACTGGAGTTTCAACGTTAGCTTCCAAAGCTTTGTCAAGTTTCACTTTAACAACTTCACCAGTGGACAAAGTGAATTCAACATTGCTAGCGTCAACTACTTTGTAGGAAGCTACAGTAGGGATTTGGGATTGTTCCCAAACCGCATAAGCAGCTACGATCGCTTGGGAACGAGTTGCGTTTGCAGTCCAAGTAGTGTTAGCGTCCAGGTAGCCAGCGTTGATCGCAGCTTGAACTTCGCCTTGAGCCCATACAGCAGCATTGTTAGTAATGTCAGTTGTAGGAACTTCAAGTTTCAAAGCGCGAGTCAGAACGATTGCCAATTCTTGAGCCGTTACGTTGCCGTTAGGGTTGAAGAATTGTTTGCCGTTAACTGTGGAACCTTGCATGATCTTAGCACTTGTTACAGCTTCGATGAATGGAGCTGCCCAGTGGTTAGGACCATAGTTGTTGTCTTTGTAAGAATATACGCCTGTTACTTCTTTCAGCCCCAGGGATTTAGTGATGATCTTTGCAAGCTCAGCGCGAGTCAAAGTTTTTTCCAGGTGAGCCAAACCATCTGGCAAACCGTTAACGATGCCCGCTGTTTTCAGAGCGTCGAATTTTTGATCTGGAGTTGTTGCTGCGTCAGCAGCGAATGCTACAGAAGCAAACATGGAGAATGCCATTGCTGTAGACAGAGCTACGGATAAAATTTTCTTCATAACCTTTTTTTCTCCTCCTTGAATAACTTTCATGTTATAAGAGTTTTCTTTAGATGAATAGCTCGTGTTACTCATTAGCCGTGCACCCCCTTTCCCGAGTTGAGCGATTTCATATGAATGATGTCTGTGAGTTCGTCACAGAAACTTGTAAACATTTCCACAGATAGAAATAGAGTAGTTTCCTAATACTACCTATCACATTATACAATGTGCGACTTTAGCCGTAAAGCTAAATTTTCTAATAGATAGACAAGTTTCCCCATTAGGTACAGTTTTCCATGTCTAATTAGGTCGCTCTTGCGTAATGCTCTACATCTTAAACGCTGTAGTTTCGAAAAAGTTGCGGCTGTTTTTAAAAAAAATTACTTTTTTTTAACCACTGTTACCGCTCGCCTTTTCTTCAACATTTTAGCAGTTATGGCTGCTTACGGAACTCAGTATATCACCCCTTATTCTCCCAGTCATCAAGCAACATTTCCCAATACAATAACCTAATTTTATGCAGCTGAAACGAGAAAAAGACATCCTGTGTCAGGATGTCTTTAACGAACTTCAAACTGTTTCTACTATTATATAGTCGCTGAATTATCTTACCTTCATAGCCAAATTGATCAGCTGCGAACGCAGCTCCGGATTTGTACTTACATTGGAATAGAAATTATCGATGGCGTTTTTGTTATCCTTATACTCTTTCTCGTGTTTCATCGTAACGCGGGACCACTCGATCAGCTCGTTTTCCGCTTCAGTCAGGGCCACATAAGCTTCATGAAATCCTGTTTCCAGCACGAGACCTTCCATAACCTCTTCCGTAATTTCCTGCAGCTTTTGTGTTTCTTCGATTTTCTTCTCCAAAACTTTCGCTCTATCCTCAAATTTCGTCTTAGCTTTCGTATAGTTCAGCTGCGGTTTCGATAAAATCGGTTTCATATACCCCTTCACCCTTTTGCAAAAAATGTCTGTCCTTCAGTTATTGTATCCTAAATTCTATTAAATTACAAAAAGATGTAATTGGTAATTATAGCTTTCCCATGAAAAAGGCTCCCAGCCGCTTGGCCGAAAGCCCCTCCCATTTTTCAAAAACATCTTTTGCACTAGCTGATATTAACTAAAGTTCTTGGGGAACAAGCTTGTGCTCTTCTTAAGCAGCTCTACCGCGACCTTACCGGCTTCCGCCCGAGTCATGTTGCTGGTCGGGTTGAAGTTGAATGAAGGTTTCTTCGCGCCAGGCAGCGTAATTGGGCTGCCCGTCATGATTTTGGCCGCTGCAACGGCCTGAACGGCCGGCTGTGCATAGAAATTAATGTTGCCGGAGTCTACGAACGATTTGGCCAGGTTCGCTTTCAGCTTGTCGTCGTTCAGCGGAAGCTTGAGTTGGAGCGCTCTGGCAATCATAACGGCCGCATCCTGACGGGTAATCGGCATGTTCGGCGAGAAGAAGCCTTCCGACATGCCGGTGATAATCCCGGCTCTTGCTGCCGTTTCCAAATGTTCGAAGTCCCAAGTCACCGTCTTCGATCCAAAAGGAACGTCGAAGAAACTTTGATCATCTTGGTTTACGTTAATCGGCAGGTTAAGTCCTTTCACCAGCAAGGTAGCAAATTCGCCGCGTGTGGTCTGGTCATCGGCCCCAAACGCATCCGCTCTCAGATAATCCATAATGCCTTTGGCATACAAAGCATTCAAGATATTTCTGGCCCAAGGATGGTTGGTGATATCCGTAAAGCTGCGGTTCAGTTTGTAAACAGCATAGTAACCAAACTCGTCAAATGGAACAGTAGCTGTATGGGCCTTGGTATCCACCTCGGCTGGAACACGCGCCCATTTGCCGATCCCGCCGACATCGGTATATTTGAAGACCGTAATCGTTGTTCCCGCATCATCCACGACATTTGAGTCGAATCCGATGGTCAGAGTGCCCCGTTGTGAAGGAACAACCGTACGTTCAGGCTCAAACGCCGTAAAGATACCTTCTGTTGAATATGGAGGCAAACCATTTGTGGCCGGCTTGTAACCCGGCTGTCCTTTATTGCCAAGCTCCCCAACCCCGCCGCTGATCCAGTAAATATTCGAAACCCGCGTGAAGTTAAAGGTTTGGTCGGTTGCCGTAAAGTTGCTCTTATAGGAATCCAGCAAATTGTTGTTATTGTTGATCTCTGTATTCTTATCGATATAAACGCCATAATCGTTGCGGCGTTCAACTACGCCATCCTTCGGATCGGCAATCCCGAACAACAGCTTGGTATCCGGATAAAATTTAGTTACCTGGTTGCTATCCTGATTAGCAGACTCCATAATCGTTCCTTTAGGGAAGGACAATGATAACTGTTTATTGAACACTGCATATTTCGTTGCCGGTTTCTCGGCCATAAACTGCGTGTCAATGCCGACCTGGCCCGTATAATACACGTTGATCGTATCGTTGATCGTTCCGCTCACGCGAACAATTTGAATCTTGATCGCGTTTTGCTTATCCGGCTTCAAGCCGACATAGTCCAAGGTAAAGCGATCCTGCTTGTCGGGATCGGTACTACGTACAGCTTCATCTTTGCCAATGACAACGCTAGTCGCGCCTTCCGCTTCAACATCAAAACGGACAAAGTTTTTGTTCACTACATACTGGTCGCCCACAGTAGGTACTGGGGACAACAAACGGTATGGCGGCAATTCGCGGTCAATTTCAAGACGTTGGGTGGTACGTGCACCAGTCGGGTTAATCAGCTCCAAATTGTAAACATGAGAACCTGTACTGTCACCGGCAAAGCTAAGATCACCCGCTACTTGTACGCTGTTATCCGTTGGATCAACCGTTTCGAAATTGCTTAGCCGGATCATGAAATCCTTGCTATTGCCTACTATTTCATAATTGTATTTTGGAGCGCTCGTTTTAGGATACGTGCCAACTGAACCCAGGTCAGGCAACATGTTTCCATTAGTATCAGGAACATTGAAATTTACCGAAAAGATCGTTTCCGTTCCGGACATTAAATTGACTTTCGTCGCCCCGCTTCCGCGAAGAATCAGATCATAGTTTTGTTCACTGGTCGTGTATTTATCGTCCTTGAAAGTGAACTCCGTCGGCATCTGCAGGATCTGTCCAATTTGTTGATCCACAGCTGCTGAACGAGGAGTAGCCGTAAAGTCATCATACGAAGGGAACAGAATCCGATCGGATCCCACCGCCGGAACTTTACCCGGGTGGAACTGCGTGACGCTGGCTACATTTTCATCAATGATATAAATGCGCAGCTTTTTAGATACAGGGACAAGATTGCCGGCCGCATCCCGGTATTGTCCTCTGAACTCAATCGTATTCTCTCCGGCAACAAAAGGACCTTCCGGAGAAATATTAAGGGACAATTTAAATCTTGGGAATACCGTACCGGTATCTGAATCGGGACCGTTCAGTTCGATGTCTGAACCATACCCTCCCGTCGGCGGTTTAGTATCCTTCTCGATGTTTATTCCGTTGACAAAGTATTCCGCATTGATGTCCTGAATCGCTTCAGGCGTACTGGTATCAAAGCCATAATATTCGCCGGTAATCAAAATTTGGGTAGGCGTAGTAGACGTAGACTCGCTCGAATTATAAGTGTAGCTTTGTCCATCCGTCAGATTATCGACCAGAATCCCGCTAATAGACGAATAAGAGATCGTCACATCGAACGGCAAGGAATCCGTATAGGCAAATTCAACCTTTTGCTCTCCTACGGCAAAATTAGTTACTTGATAAATATAAGTATTAGGAATCAGGTCACCCGTCGTGCCTGTCTTGGCTTGCACCGGAGGCAGAGGATTACCCGCAGCGTCTTTCGCGAATTCCACACCCTTTGTGCCTAAAGGCAGATATTTACCCGCCAACGTGTTGACAGCAACAGCACCGTCCGTCGCAACCATGATGTAAAACGTACTCTTTCCTACAGTTGCGCCATTCAGTGGAAGCTGATTGATATTGTCAACATTCCCCGCATCCGCCGGGACGTAATCCGGTAGATACTTTATACTCTTGATCGTCGTCTTATTTGACAGTTTATATGACGGCGTTTTGGTAGCCGTGTAGTTCCACGTTTTCAAACCTGTAGTTGCATCTACGCTCTTAGTACCATAATTAACTACAATCTTCGGGCTTTGTAGAGGTTTATTAGCTGGTGGCGTTGTTGTTGAAGCAGGATCTGGCTGGAAAGCCGCACCGGCTATTTTGAAAGTCACCAAACGGTACGCAGGCCCGGTAGCATCCTCAATAATCACCTCTTCAGCTCCTGCTGTGGAAGGAGGAGTCACGAAGTCCTGAGCAGCATTGTAAAGATTTGGAGACAATAACGTAATGGGCATTTCAGTACCATCGACCGTTACGGAATGGTCCGCCATAAAGCTTTGTGTACTTGCCGAATAAGGAAGCAACATTTGGACAACCAGGTCATTGACCACTGTGCCCTCTTTCAAATTAGGGCTGCTGTTAAGCGCATCATAGGCCTTCCCGTTATTATTATTATCCAAAATGTGAAGGTCCACAAACGGATCCTTATCTGTAAAATAATAAACGTCCCGGGTGATCTGAATTGAATCGGAACCGTTGGTGAAGGTAATGCTCAGTTTATTTAATCCTGCCGTAAGTCTGAGCGGTGGCGTCGTCAGCTGATTACTAAAAATGTCCGTCGAGAGAGGCGATCCGCCGTTCACGGAAACGGTAGCTTTGGTTGTGTTATAGACTTCCCCCGTTAAATAAATCTGCGGATTCTTAACCACAGCGCGAGTGCCCTCATTAAGACTAATATCGTTAAGAAAACCGCTGCCGGCTATAGAAAGCTTGGCGAAATAAGGGATTTTATCATAAAGCACGTAAAAAGTTTCCGCAGCCTGCACACTTCCGAATGTGCCTTTGAAGGTGATACGGTTCAGACCGGGGAATAACGTCAGATTAGAGGCATTAAACCGGTTGGCATTGTTACTGTCTGCCAGCACGGTTCCCGGTACTGAGCTTACTCCATCAGCAACCCAGGTATTGTTTGCAGCATCCCAGGAAAGCAAATCAATTTGAGCGCTGAGGCTACTTCCGGATACCTTGGAGTAAGTTCCACTTATAGAAATGGTTGGATTATTCGTCACTTTGACTTTGTTTCTAAGCGAGGCATCGTTTCCGATTTCCCCAAGCTCAAAGTTTGCTGTCTTCAAAATGTCCCGGTCCTCGGGAGTAAAGTAAGTAGTCGTTCCTGCCGCATGGGCCGCCGGAGTTGCACCAACTGGGATCAAACCGACGATCAGTGCCAACAGGCTCAGCCAGACCAACGGTTTCTTAAAGCGCTGCATGCCTTCATCTCTCCTTGTCCAAATGATATTTGTCCTTGTCACACAGTTTGTTTAGGAAGCCCGTCCAATAAGCAATAAGGACTCTTATCTTTTATCGGAGGCAAAGTCCCATTTTTTTAGCAAAAATATGAAATTGAATGATTGGAAATTATCCGGACAACAAAAAAAGACCGCTCGCCGATTAAGGCGACCGGTCCGGTCACAAGCCTGCCTTAGCGGCAGGCTCGTCCATTTTCAACTCATTTCGAGCCGCGTTCTGCTGTAGCTTTGACGCGCAGGCGCATCAGGAAGTTGAGCAGCGGGCGTTTGGTTTTGCCGATCAGGCCGATGACTTCCGCACCGATTTGCAGGAAGAAGGCCATGATGCAGATCACCACAAACGTTACCCAGTTAGCCGAATAAAGCGCAGCCGAAGACTGGATGACCGCCAAAACCCCAAAGAAAGCGGCGATGCCGTAAATGATCAGCACCGTTTGACGGTGGCTGAAGCCGAGCTCGCGCAGGCAATGATGCAGATGGCCTTTGTCCGGCGAGAAAATCGGTTTCTTCTGCATCCAGCGGCGTACGATCGCAAACATCGTGTCGGACAGAGGCACGCCGATCAAAATCAGCGGCGTCAGGAACGATACGATTGCCACTTGTTTAAATCCGAGCAGGGACAGGAGCGCCAGGCTGAAGCCCAGGAACAGCGCGCCGGAGTCGCCCATGAAGATTTTTGCAGGATGGAAGTTGTAATAAAGGAAACCGATAATGCTGCCCAGCAGCAGCAAGCAGATAACCGCTATAATTTCATTCCCGATAATAAAGGACATAACAGCAATAGTTCCGATGGCAATGGCGGAAACGCCCGCAGCAAGGCCGTCGAGGCCGTCGATCAGGTTAATCGCATTCGTTACTCCTACAATCCAAAGGATCGTAAACGGAATGGCAATCCAGCTTTCAACGGAAGAATAAGAATGAAATGGAATATTTGCAAATTCAAGTCGAATATCAAATCCAAAAACAACCACGCAAGCTGTCGCGATCTGCACCAAAAATTTAAGTTTCGCATTTAATTGAAACCGGTCGTCAAGCGCTCCAAGAAGCATAGTCATCGTACCGCCAACCATAAAGGCTTTAACAAAGTTTTCGTCCCGCGCGGACAAGATATTATCCGGAATAAAAGGCAGGATCACAAACAATGCAGCCATGACGGAGATGAAAATGCCCAGTCCGCCAAGTCGAGGCATAACGGTGGTGTGCACCTTCCGAGCATTTGGCTTATCAACTGCCCCAATAAAGAAAGCAAACTTCTTAACGAGCGGAGTCAGGACAAGTGCCAAAGCAAGCGTCAGCACAAACCCGATGATATAAATCATCAACATGTTAATTTCAACCCCCATTTGTTCTACCGGAATGAATTATACTCCGAAAGCAACTAAAGACCAACCTCTCCAAACAGCTATTGTAGGCCGATATTCTAGCGAATTAGCCCATTTTCACGAATTTAACCGAGGTTTTCTTTCTCCTTCAGCACTTTTACGGCGAATTTCGGCAGCGCAAGCATTCTGCGATAGCGGGTAGGCTCCTTAATCAGCCTGTACAGCCATTCGGCACGCAGCTTCTGCATCCATTTCGGCGCTCTTTTCGAGCGTCCGGAGATGACGTCAAAGCTTCCCCCGACACCCATCATAACCGGAACAGCCAGCTGCTGCTTGTACTTGGCGATCCAAGGCTCCTGCGTATCCGCCCCGCGGGCCACGAACAAAACGTCAGGCTCAGCCGCTTTAATCGCGTCCACGATCTCCTGATCCTGTTCGGCTTTGAAATAGCCGTCGCGCGAGCCGACAATGTTCACTCCCGGATAAAGCATTTGTAACCTTTCCGTTGCTGCCTGAATCACTTCGGGCGAAGAACCGAGCAGGTAAAATTTCCAAGCCCGCTGCTCGCCCAGCTTCATCAGCTCATGCAGGAGATCAAAGCCGGCCACGCGCTCCTGAACCGGATTGCCGGCTTTGCCGGCCGCCCATACGACGCCGGTGCCGTCGGGTACGATCAGCTCCGCCTTTTTCATGATATCCATATAAGAAGGGTCTTCCAGGGCCGCCATGACCATAATCGGATTTGCCGTAACGACTTGATGCGGCCGGCGCGATTCGATCGCGTGTTCCAAGTAACGGACCGTATCCTTCATTCCCCACTTGCTGACCCGGATGCCGAATAAATTCACCGTAGGAATCGAGTTGTTCTGATTCACCTTTGTCACCCTTTATCTTTCAAAAAATAATCCGCGATCCGCTGCGCCGGAAGCATCGCTTCCCGCTTCAGCTGCTCGATCTGGCCGCTGTGCTGTTTCTGCCATTCCTCGCGGTTTCCGAGAAAATGCAGCGCTTTGGCGGTGAGCTTCTCTGCGGAGAGCTGATCGCTTGTCCCGACCGGGACGCTGCCGAGCCGGGCCAGAAAATGATCGATCTTCGGATCATAGGAAATGCCCAGCAGCGGCACGCGGCGGGAAGCGGCGTAAATGAGGCTGTGCAGCCTCATGCCGATCAGCAGCGAGCAGCCGTCCACCTCCCGCAGCATATCCTGCGGGTTATCGGTTGCAGGCGCGATGCTGACGACGCTGCCCGTGCCGTCCAGTTCGCCGATCCGTCCCATGCAGAAGCGGGAGGCCTCTTCGTCGGACGGCAGATGGAACGGCAGGAACCGCAGATGCACGCGGCGCTGGCGGGCCAGATCGGCCAGCCCTGCAGCCAGGGCGGAAAGCTCCGCCCGTTCCTTGTTCCAGAAGCGGACGGAGATGCCGACCACCGGCACTTCTTCTTCAGACGCCGGTTCTGATCCCGGGCCGAAAGCCGAAGCCGCTCCGGCTTCCGGCAGCTTCATACCCATTACCGGATCCGGCACAACCTCGATCCGCTCCGTTTTTAAGCCCATCGTGCGGAGGAGCTCCGCGGATTCCATATCCCGGACGGAGATGTAACGGCACTTTTTGAAGACCGAAGCGATCAGCCGATGAAAGAGCCTGCGATAGACCGGCCCGATGCCCTGCGCGTAAACAAAGGTAGGTTTTCCGAGCCACTGCGCCAGCTTGATGATCCCCAAATAATAGGGGACGGAAGCAGGTCCTGTTGCATCCTGCAGCAGGCTGCCGCCTCCGCTGATCAATCCGTCACTTTCTTGTATAGCTTTCCTGACTTCGGATAATTTCATCCGAGGAACGGCACGAACGTTATACATTTTAGTTGTCCATTCCGGATCGGCTGATAACACGATGGGCTCAAACGTTATCCCGCTTTGGGTTCCTTCTTCCTCCAGCGCGGACAAAATCGAGCGCAGCACCGCTTCGTCACCGCTGTTGCGGAAGCCGTAGTAGCCGGACAGGACTATTTTTCGAGCAGCAGTGGCGACCATTTCTTCCAGCACCTTTCAAGGATTTGCCAAATGAGTACGAAAATCAAACCGAAGATCAAGCCGAAGCCCAGGCCCAGAACGCCGCGGATCAAGGAGATGAAGAACGGCGAGTGAATATGCGCGAACGTATCCACCATGGAAAGCTGGCCGATAGCGGCGATGATCATGATGTACAAAATTTTCGGATAACGCAGGGACGCAAACACGCCGACGATAAACAGCGGGTGAGCGAACAAAAATTCCTTGTTCCGAGGGCGGACGCCGATCGTGTCTTCCAGAAAAGCCCGGAAGGCAGCTTCACCCGGCAGCAAGCTGCCCGAGTTGCCTGTCCGGGACAGGTAATACAGCCCGGCAATGCCGACAATCCCGGCGATGACCACCCACAGCAGCGTAATCGGCATGCGGAGCCATTTGCGAAGCTCGGCCAAAACGGAGTTCCCTTGATAGAGGAACACATAAATGGCCACCAGCAGCATCGGTACCGCATGCAGCAGGCTTACGCCGCGGAACTGGTTCAGAACCAGCGCATAAGTGATGCTGTTCAGCAGCCCGACCACAAACGGTACGGCGCTTAAGCTGATCAGCGCGGATTTGATGAACAGCACGATGCTGTGCGAAAGCCGGCGGGATACGCTCATGTCCGAATGAGCAGAACCCAGCTCTTTTACCTTGCGGATCGCCAAGATGGTAGCCACCGTTGGCGCGCTGATCGCGGCAGCGAGCGCCAGCATCTGCTCCAGCAGGGTCGGCTTCAGAACGTACAAGCCTGCGCTTCCGATCAGTCCCAGGATCAGCATGGCCAAAGTCCAGGAAGGCAGGAACAAGGAAATCATCATGGCCGTAAAAGCGACGGCTCCCAGCACGACAAACAGCTTGGCCGCTTTCTCCCAGGAATGATCGACAACGTTAAACGCCTGGGCCGTACCGATCTGATAACCGTCTTTCTCCACGCGGCTGATTGCCTTTCCCGGTTCCTGCAGCGTATGGATCAGGTTGTCGATCGGGTCGGTAATCGTAGCTTTGGCCGGATTGCGGGAAGGGGAGGCGTTCAAATAAACCATCCGGATCTTCCGGTCCTTCACAGCCAGCGCAATCCGGTCGGACAACGTCGAAGTGGACTGGGTCGCGTCCGCGTCACTGATCGAATGCAGTCTCACCACATTGTAATCAAGCAGGTAAGCGAGTTTCGCAAAACCGTCCTGCTGCTGTTTTAGTCCTTCGATGACCGTAATG
This sequence comes from Paenibacillus mobilis, assembly GCF_058267595.1. Classification (NCBI taxonomy): domain Bacteria; kingdom Bacillati; phylum Bacillota; class Bacilli; order Caryophanales; family Paenibacillaceae; genus Paenibacillus; species Paenibacillus mobilis. The sequence goes on along the minus strand of NZ_JBZCMS010000007.1, from coordinate 225,932 downwards.
CCCATATTTCTTTGTTTCAGAGCATCGGCAAAAGCCTGCAGCGTGTTTTTATCCGCATTGTCTCCAAAACCTTTGACGGCACTGCCGTCGAACAAAATCCGGTTGACGCCGTAGCTTGCGAACAAATCCAGCTCCTTATTCACCGTTTCCTGGTTGTAAGGACCGTTGTCGTTCATGCGCGGCAGAATCATAAATCCTTTACCGTGAATCAGCTCAAGCGCTTGCGGATCCGGCTGGAGCGTTTTTAACCCGGCATCCTCCGGAGAAGTATTAAGCCGAAGCCCTTGCAGATTATTTACGCTCCATGGCGTTACCTCAATATTAAAAGGTTTAAATGCATCTTCAATGATCGGAGCATAAATGGCCGCATTTTCAGCAGACGTAAAAGCAATATAAGTAGCATTGTCTTGCGACGTAACCGCCGTTTTGTTCATTTCCGCAACATCCTGGGCAGTATACACCATGATGCGGCGGGACTTCTTGAGCTCGTCCAGGTTGCTCTCAAACACGGCGATCGTGTTCACTCCGGCATCCTTCAGCCTGTCCAGCTCATCCGAGAGAGCCGTTTCCTGATTGGCCTGGTAGGACGAAATATCAAGCAAACTGCGGTAATTAAAAACGAACTGCACCTGCTTTGCGGAATTTTCCGTCTCTACACGTTCGTAAATGAGCGGCAGAGAGGCCACCAATCCCACAACAACCAAAATCCACAGCCATTTGCGGGTGGTGTTGTTCCACTTTTTCCATGTTGAATGCACGAATGAACCTCCTCATTATAGTAGGAACGAGAATCGGCCCTCGAACTGCCTGTTTCGGACTTCCTCATCCTTCCCGCTAAAAATCCAAAAATGGAAAGGCCAAAGGCCTGTCCATTCCATGGATTCATATAAAGGGCGGGGCCGTCCCCGCCCGGACCGCTTGCAAGGCTTACTTACGCCTCAACGCGGGATAAAACCTCTTCCTGCAGCGAGGCCAGTCTGGCTTTCGCGTCTTCGTCGGACGAACCTTTTACAGCAAAATAGAATTTGATCTTAGGTTCGGTACCGGAAGGACGCAGGCAGAACCAGGAGCCGTCTTCCAGCAGGAATTTCAGTACGTTTTCTTTCGGCAGGCCGTCCAGGCCCTTCGAATAGTCAAGCACCTCGGTGACTTTGGCGCCGTTAACCGAAGCGGGCGGGCTTACGCGCCAAGTCGTCATCAGATCATTGATTTTCGCTACGCCGTCTTTGCCTTTCATCGTCAGCGAAGACAACGCCTCCCGGTAATAACCGAATTCGCGGTAAATGTCCTCAAGCGCATCCATCAGCGTTTTGCCCTGCTGCTTGTAGTATGCCGCCGCTTCGGAAATTAATGACGCCGCTACCACCGCATCCTTGTCCCGGGCGTAGTTGCCGGCCAGATAGCCGTAGCTTTCTTCATAACCAAAAACAAAAGTATGATCGCCGGATTGCTCAAACTCGTTCATTTTCTCGCCGATATATTTGAAGCCGGTGAGCGTGTTAAACACGGTCAAACCATAGTGGCGGGCAATAACCGCGCCGAGCTCGCTGGTTACGATCGTCTTCACGACGGCTCCGTTTGCCGGAAGGTTGCCCTGCTCCTTCAATTGGCTCAACAAATAATTAACGAGCAAAGCCCCCGATTGGTTACCGGTTAAAATTTCATATTTTCCTTCAGCCGTCCGGACAACTGCGCCCATCCGGTCCGCATCCGGGTCCGTGCCGATCAGAATATCGGCATTTACCTTGCTGCCGAGCTCAATCGCCATCGTAAAGGCTTCGCGCTCTTCCGGGTTCGGCGACTTAACGGTGGAAAATTCCGCGTCCGGCTGTTCCTGTTCCGGCACGATGTGGACCTGCGAAAAGCCCAGCTTGTCCAAAACGCGGCGGACGGGTTTATTGCCGGTCCCGTGAAGCGGCGTATAAACCACTACAACGTCCTTGCCCGCACCGCCTTGGAGCAGCTCACGGTTTACGCTGACCGAAGCAACCGTATCTGCAAAAGCCTCGTCTTCCCCTTCATCCAGCCAGACAAGCAGCCCTTTGGCTTCCGCTTCTTCGCGGGTCAATCTTTTGACTTCGGCAAAAGAGGCTACCTCGCGGATCCGGGCGATCACCTGTTCAGCCTCATGCGGAACAAGCTGGCCCCCTGTTTGATTGTAAACCTTATAGCCGTTATACTCCGGCGGATTATGGCTCGCTGTGATCACGATCCCTCCGTCGGCGTTCAAACGGCGTACTTCAAAAGATAATTGCGGAGTAGGACGGAGCGAACGGAACAGCTTGGCCGTAATCCTGTTGCCCGCGAGCACCAGTGCGGCTTCCAAAGCAAATTCTGGAGAGAAGTGGCGCGAGTCATGGGCGATCACCACGGAAGGAGCCGTATTCCCATGTTCCCGGGCATTTGCCAGCAGGTAGGCCGCAAAACCTTGCGTAGCCCGTCCGACCGTATAACGGTTCATCCGGTTGCTGCCTGCGCCGATTACGCCGCGCAGCCCTCCTGTGCCGAATTCCAGGTCCTTGTAAAAACGGTCCTCAAGTTCGGATACATGGCCTTCAAGCGAACGAAGCTCCTCTTTGGTCGTTTCGTCGATATGGACATCCTCAAGCCAGCTTTGTACTTTGTCCTGCACGGTCAATTGGTCGCTCATCACAATTCCTCCTATTGGTAAGGTTTATTTATGTCTCTCTACATTTAAGACAAAGCAAACATAATTTCGCCTTCGGCTACTACCTTATCTTCCACCTTCGCTACCGCTTTCCCTTTGCCGATGGAGCCCTTAACGCGGATGATCTCCACCTCCAGCCGAAGCGTGTCGCCAGGCACGACTTGTCCGCGGAAACGGAAGCCGTCCAGACCGGCAAGAAAGCCGATTTTCCCTTTATTATCTTCGAGCGTCAGAATAGCGGTTGCTCCCACCTGAGCCAAAGCTTCCGTAATCAAAACGCCTGGCATCACCGGGTAGTCCGGAAAATGGCCTACAAAAAAAGGTTCATTAATCGTTACGTTTTTGATGCCTACAGCCCGCTTGCCCGGCTCCATCTCCAGAATCCGGTCGACCAGAAGAAACGGAGGGCGGTGCGGAATAATTTGTTGAATTTCACGTACATCCATCATGGTTGGTTGTTACCCCTTTCAATTTAAGGGCCCCGCATAAAACCAAAATAAAGGGCCATACTTTAATTATCCTTCGTCCCTGCAGAAGCGAAGGTTAAGATAAGGGGCTTATCCTGAATTCGGCCGCATGCCGGATAAAGGATACAGCCCTTTTGATTTACCCAACCTTGCCTGCTGTATAACAATCCCCCACCATTATACATTTTCCGCCATGAAAAAGGAAACCACCTTCGTCTACTCCGCCCCCGCCTTTAGAGGGATGTTTTTTCCATAAAATAACCTCTGGCCCCGCCTGATCCGGCAGTTCCAGAGGTTGCTGCAAAACGTTTATCTTATGAAGGCAAACCGTATTTACGGAGCAAAAACCAGGTCATAAACATGACGCCAGGTGCTCCAATCCTGCAATTCGCTCCAGGGCTGCTTACCGAAGAATACATACCCTACCACCACGCCGCCGAAACCGGCCGCGGCCAGAAAAATAAGGATCACCAGCGTCCAAACCAGTCTCCAAACCCAGCGGCGTTTCCGCCGTTCCTTCTTTGGAGCCTCCTGTTCAAGCCCAGCAGCCTCGGCCTGGCGTTGTTCTTGTTCCCCGTTTCTTTCCTGTACCCGCGAGCGTCTCGGTCCGTCTATCCGTTCCTGCTGCTCCGGTCCGGTGTATTCGTTCATTTCAGCACCACCTTATCCACGCAAGTGATTCGCCATGTTCATCATGTCTTCGCTCGATGTCAAAGCGCGTGCCGAAAGCTGATAAGCGCGCTGCACCCGCATCATATCCGTCATTTCTTTGGACAAATCCACATTGGACTGCTCCAAAGCCCCTTGGCGCACGGAAACCGAATTCAAACGGGGATCGTCCACTGCCATAGTGTCGAGAGAAGACAACACGTCCGTTTGAACCGCTCCGTTGGCCAAGCCGTACAAATTATCGTTCAGCTCTACAAGTCCCTCAGGCCGGTTAACGTAATCCAGCTGGAGTTTGCCGTAAAGGAAGCTGCCGGTGGAATCGGTGATCGTCAAAGTGCCGTCGGTGCCCACTTGCAATTTGGCATTCACCGGCACCGTAACCGGCTGCCCGGTTGTATCCAGCACATTATACCCTTGACTAGTCACCAGCGCAGCCTGTTCAGGATCCGTTGGATCCGGATGAAGCTGGAAATCGCCCGTGCGCGTCCAGGCGACGCCATCCGGCGTCTGTACCTGGAACAAAGCGTTGCCGTTAATCGCCAGATCCGTAGGCAAATCGGTATCTTTAATCGAGCCCTGCGTAAAATCCAGGCTGAGGCCGGACATTTTAATTCCGTAACCGACATTGTATCCCGGCGGCGTGCTGCGTCCGGCAAGCTTGGTCATGCCTTCCTTCTGCTGCTGCACGCTGGTCAAGGTATCTTCGAAAGAAGCGTCTTTGCTTTTATATCCGTTCGTATTCAGGTTGGAAACATTATCGGCAAGCAGATCCAGCCGCTGCTGCAGGCTGTTTAAGGCCACCATGGAGCTGATCATCGAGTTATTCATGCAGCACCTCCTATACCCGTCCTATTTCGTTAACGGCTTTGTCCAAGCTTTTATCGTAATACTGGATGACCTGCTGGTTGGCTTCATAGGCGCGCTGTGCCGCCATCAAATCGACCATCGCCTGCGCGGAATCCACGTTGGAGCTCTCCAGCGAACCCTGGCGGACTTCCACTTGGGCGCCCGCTGCCATCGGATTGATTCCCGCTGCAGCCGGATCCGCCGCTTCATACACCCCGTTGCCGTCCCGAACCAGCTGATTCGGCTCATTGGCGACGCTAATCAGAAGCTGGGGTCCGGTTGTTCCATCCGTATTTATCATTCTGCCCTGACTGTCTACTTTTAATTGATCTACGGCTCCGTCAACCGTAATCGGATTGTTATCCGCTCCCAGCACTTCGTAGCCTTGAGCGGTCAAAAGGCGGCCGGCCGCATCTACATGAAACCCGCCGTCACGGGTATATTTCTGGTTGCCGTCATTATCGCGAACCGTAAAAAAGGCCTGCGGCTCGTAAACGACGCTGCCGTCTTCCTGGACGGACTTGCCGTTGGCGTCAAAGACGTAATTCTGCCCGGTATTCGGATTCTGAAGCTGAAGCGAATTGACCAGCGCGAAGTCCGTGGTTTTCCCTGTTTCTTCAGGATCTCCCTGCGTAAAGTTAGGCAGGCTTTCCTCGGCAAACACGCCCGTGTTCAGCTTACCGATCGGATTGACCGTTCTTTGATTACCGCCGACAGCCGAAAGCAAAACCTCCGGAAAAGAACGTGCAACGCTGTTCGCTTGCTTATAGCCCGTCGTATTGACGTTTGCGATATTCTGGGTCACCGTGTCATGCAGACGCTGCTGGGTCATCATGCCGGCGGCAGCCGTGTAAAGTCCTCTCAGCATGGAAGAAGCCTCCGATTTCCATTGATCTATTTTTTATGTAGCAGCTTGCTGCGACATCTTATCCTAAACCTTCAAATCCTACATCGAAATTCTGCCTCAAAATCCTACGCGTACTTCTCTATATATCGGCTATTAAAATTTTTTCTTTACGGCTCGGTCCAAATTATCGAGCATAATTCCCGTTCCTTTTACTACGCAATGCATCGGATCTTCAGCTACAAGCACGGGAACGCGAAGCTCGTTCGCCAGGAGCTCGTCCAGCCCGTGGAGAAGCGCTCCCCCGCCGGTCAAAATGACACCTCTGTCGATGATGTCCGCGGAAAGTTCCGGCGGCGTGCGCTCCAACACGGATTTAGCTGCGGATACGATAGAAGATACGGAATCCCAAAGCGCTTCCTGAATTTCAGCAGAAGTAATGCCGATCGTCTGCGGCAGACCGGATACCATATCCCGGCCGCGGATGTCCATGCTGGCGTCCCGGCCGCCCGGATGGACGGTACCGATGTTAATCTTGATGTCTTCGGCCGTACGTTCGCCGATCATCAATTTGTATTTGCTTTTGATATAACGGATGATAGCGTCGTCGAGCTTGTCCCCCGCCATTTTTATAGAGGAAGCCGTGACGATGTCTCCCATGGAGAGCACCGCCACATCGGTCGTTCCTCCTCCGATATCGACTACCATGTTGCCGCTCGGTTCATAAATATCCATACCTGCGCCAATAGCTGCAGCTTTAGGTTCTGCTTCCATAAAAACTTCTTTGGCGCCGCTGCGTTCCGCCGCTTCGCGAATCGACTTTTGCTCGACGGACGTAATGTTGGTAGGCGCACAGATGAGAATGCGGGGATGGCTGTACCAGTTTTTCCCTCCGACACGGTTGATAAAATGCTTTAACATCGTTTCCGTAATTTCAAAGTCGGCAATTACGCCGTCCATCAGCGGACGGATTGCCACAATATGGCCCGGTGTGCGGCCCACCATGCGCCTGGCGTCTTCACCCACGGCAAGGACACGTTTGGTGTCGCTTTCTATAGCAACAACAGACGGTTCATCCAGCACTACTCCTTTTCCTTTTACGTGTATCAGCACATTCGCCGTTCCAAGGTCAATCCCGATATCCTTGCCCATACCTGCATCCCCCAAAGCGTTATTTTATAAAAATATGGTAAAAAGACTCCGCTGTATTCGCATCATCCGGCTTTCCGACAAAATTATGCGATTTTCGAGAGAATCCGGCTTTTTCCATGGAAAATTCCGCATTCTGTTACCATATTTTAAAATATCATACTTCAGGGGAGCGATTCAATCCTAAAAGCTGCATCCTGCTGTTTAAACTTATTTTTTACCCGAATTTCCACAGACTTAAACACTTTTTTGAGGGATTCAGGGTTATTGAACGGATGTCACGATTTCCCGATTTTTGGAGCTGCCTTTTTTATATTTGATTTTGGTCGCTTCTCCCCCTCTCAAATGCCGGATTGATTTGTGGTATTCCAGGATGTGCTTCACCTGGTCGGCAAGATCCGGATTGATTTCCGGCAGCCGCTCGGTCAAATCCTTATGCACGGTGCTTTTCGAGACGCCAAATTCCTTGGCGATCGTCCTGACCGTATGTTTGGTCTCCACGATGCAGCGGCCAATTTTGATGGTACGCTCCTTAATGTAATCGTGCACGCTCCCGCCTCCCTACTCGAGATAGTTTGGTACATTATATGAGGGGCGGGCCTAGATATTCTTTGTTTCATGCGGCCTTCGATTCGCAAAGGGAAAAAGGTCATCGGGAGGTAAACATCCGGCCCCGCATTGGGACAAGGACAAAACCGCGCCAGTCCTGCATATTGGCGTTTGCGGCAGCGGCCGGTACAAGCATCGGATTTTTTTGGGAAAAACAGAAAAACCGGAGAGTCGCTCTCTCCGGTTTCTGTTCATACGGCGTTTATAACCGCTGATTATTTATTGTCGCTGCCGTTGTCAGGCAGCAGGGAAGCCGGATTCACCGCTTCGCCGTTTTCGTAAACCTCGAAATGGAGATGGTTGCCGAGCGCTTTGCCGATTTCATTTTTACCGGCGGATGCGATCGTTTGACCTTGCTTCACTTCGTCCCCTTGCTTCACTTTCACGTCAGCCAAGCTTTCATAAACGGTCTTCAGGTTGTTGGCGTTCGTCACTTCGACGGTGTATCCGTTCAAAGCGTGCTGCTCAACCTTCGTTACCTTGCCGCCGAGCGATGCCTGAACTTCAAAAGCGGCGTTGTCGCTGCGGGCTACGTCGATTCCCGTATTCGGCATAAATTCATCCTTGTATTGTACCATTGCTGCTTCATGCTCTTCCGTGGAACCGTCTTTATCATAAAACGGCTTAACAATTGTTACTTGGGAAGCGTCGGCTACCGGCCATGCAAAATCTTCGCTTACCGCTGTGGTTTCTACAGCTTCTTCGCCTTTTTGGCCGGCCTGCGGATCGGCTGCCGGTTCGGCGCCTGTTTCTACCGAACTCACGTCATCCGTTACGGTAGTCGTGGTATTTTCAGCCGCCTGCTTGTGACTGGCGTCCTGATAGACCCAAACTAACGTTAGGATAAGAGCTGCTGCGACCATATAGGCTGCCGGGTAAACCCATCTTTTCGACAATGCTTTCTTCCAAGCAGATACCGGAGCGACCGGTTCTCCTATAAGGTTTTTAGGAGATTCTTCTTGGTTTGGTTTGTTTTTTTGTTCATTCATATGCTTATCACCTCAGTAACAAGTGTTACCGCGGCGAACTCTTTTATACTTGGTTTATAGTAAATTTTTCAAAAGTTTTCATTTATAGAAATTTGGAAGAAGTTTCGAAGGAAATCCCGGTATAGTAGTGCTTTAAAATCTCGTCGGCGCTGTATCCCTCCTGAGCCATTCCGTTAGCGCCCCACTGGCTCATGCCTACCCCGTGTCCGTACCCGTAGGTGGTAATGAGAGCTTCGTTCTGCTGAACCTTTATATCAAAACGGCTTGACCGGAGCCCCAGCTTCTCTCTGACCTCCCGGCCCGTAAACAGCTTGCCGCCGATTCTTATCTCTTTTATGCTCTCCCCCTGTGTGCGGCCCAGTATTGAAAAAAGAGATGCGGCGGCCGTTTGGCCGGATCCCGTCTGAGCCAGGGCGGAAAGCGAAGGTTCGCTTAATCCGAGTTTGCTATAAACCTCATCTAATGGAATCTGCACGGTTTCTTTATAAGAAGGATCAATTTTCGCGTCCCAGGGGCTGGGTACGCTGCGGAGATAAGGAATTTTTGCGCTCCAGTAATCCTCCGAATTTTCGGTATAACCGCCGCTGGCCGAGAAAAACAAAGCCGAGATCGGCTGCCCCTCGTAGGTCATGATTTTTCCCGCCGTGTCCTCCACCGCTTTCTGCAGCTTCTCCAGCGCGGCGCTTTTACCGGCCTTCTTCCAGGCCGCAAGCTCCGCTTTCGACAAGTACGCCTGATGAGTGACGGTGTCGGTCACATCGGCGCTGCCGTCCGGGACGCCGCTGCGCTCTCCCGCGGCGAGCCGTCTGACGATGAAGGTCCGGGCGGCAACGGCCTGGGCCTTCAAGGCTTCGATGCCGAAATCGGACGGCATCTCCGCCGCCAGCACGCCGAGCACATATTGCTCGAGCGGCAGGGTTTCCACGGCCCCGGTGTCCGTCAGGTACACGGACACCGGGGGCCCGTCCGCCCGCTGCGCAGCGGCGGGCGGGGCTGAAGCGGCCGGCGCCTGCTGGCCGGCCGCGGGGGTGCTCTGCGGCGCGGTTACGCCGCCGCGGTGCACCAGGAGCGCTGGCAGCAGCACAGCCAGCGCGGCAATTCCTGCGGCTGCCAAGGGCAGCCGCAGGCGCCTCCGGCGGCGCGGGCCGCCCCAGCGGGGTGGCCGGCGTCCGCCCGCGGGCCAGCGCAGCGGCCGCGCGCCCGCATCGCTCGCATGACTCGCTTGGCTCACCTCACCCGCATCGCCCACAAGGTTCGCTTGCCACGCGCGGCTCGCCTTACCTTCATCGCTCGCATGATTCGCTTGCCCCACATGGCTTGCCTTGCTCACCCCACCCGCTTGCCGCGCAAGGCTCGCCTTATCCGCATCGCCCGCAAGATTCGCATGCCTCATCCGGCCCATATTATCCTTATGCCTCATTTGAACCGCCTTACCTGCTAAGCTCACGTGCCTTACATCTTCCGTGCCGCTTCTTGGATCCTCCCGCCGTTCCTCTGGAATCCCGTCTTCCGTTTCATGCTTCCCGCTAGCAGGTAACGCTTTTTTCTGCGTCTGATCGGTAAGTTTAAAAGTAAGAGATGCCCTGTCCTTGTTCATTTCCGGCTATTAACCTCCGCACCGCATTCTCTTGCTGCTTTACCTGCTGCCGTTATCAGCCTTTCTAGCTGCGGCTTTCAGTATACTTATAGATATGAGTTTTTCGTATCTGCTAGAACCTTTTAATCTCAACCGGAAGCTGAAAGAAAGATAGAATCTGGTCCTAAAACCTCCCAGCAAATTAAAAAACGGAACCCGGCTAATGCCAGGCTCCGCTTGCTTTTTTTCTATTCCCGTTTGCGTTAATGGACTTAGCTGATGAGCTTAATTGAAGCTAGGCCTTCACCCGACTTTTAATCGGCAGCCACTCCAGAACCTTCTGGATATGATCGTCCCAATACTCCCAATTATGATTGCCCGGATCAAAAACCGTAGTGATCTCGTAACCGACCCGGTCCGCCAGCTCTTTGAACTTTACGTTCCCTTCATATAGAAAGTCTTCCGTTCCACAGCATTGATAAATCAGGGGTTTCGGCCCGCCGGAAGCCGCCGTTTTTTCGAGCAGCCAAAGCGTATCATCCTCCGAGCCTTCGATATTCCGGTCCCCGAACACCAGCTGTAGGCTTCTTAACGTATGTGGATTATTATTCATATGACCCGCCAGATCAAGCACGCCGGACAAGCTGGCCGCAGCCGCAAAACGATCCGGGCAGCGCAGCGCCCACTTGACCGCTCCGTAGCCGCCCATAGACAGCCCAGCCACAAAACGGTCTTCTCTTCGCTCTGACAGCGGAAAAAAGGAAGCCGCCAACCTCGGCAGCTCCTCAGACAAAAACGTCCAATACGGATTGCCATATTCCATATCGCTATAAAAGCTTTGGTGCACGTTAGGCATAACTACCGCAATTCCAAGTGCCGATACATACCGTTCGATAGACGTGCGTCTCAGCCAGATCGTATCATCGTCGCTGTATCCATGCAGCAGAAAAAGCACCGGATATTTCCCCTCGCGCCGAACGCTTTCCACCCCGATTTCCCGGGTCGTTTCCTGGGGAAGAATAACCGTCATCTGCGTACTAAGCCCCAAAACCTCCGAAAAAAATTGACATTGAATCAACGCCATCTGCGTCATCCCTTCTCCCGAAATTCGAATGTTTGATTGCGCTTTCTTGTTTTCTATTATAGCTGTCCTTTTCCGCAAGCTGCAAAACTTTCGTATTTCTTCTATGTAAATGTAAGATTCCTTCCTTGAACGAAGAGACTTCAATAAAAAAGCAAAAACCGCCCAAAGAGGCGGTTTTATAGGTTTCCAAAAGCGACCCGGATCTAAAAGACTTTAAACCCAGCTCGTTTGAACTTTCAGTTTTGGCAATTCTTCCGCAGCTCGGCTGCGTTCAGAGGTTTTGCCTTCCTCATCCAGCTCGATGCGCCAAATATCGGCGCCAAGTCCGGACAATTTTTCAGCCAGGTTCACATATCCGCGATCAATATGATGAGTACCGCTGACTTCCGTCGTGCCTTCTGCGATCAATCCGGCAAGGATCAGGGCCGCTCCGGCTCTAAGATCCGTTGCGCACACTTTGGCGCCGACCAGCTTCGAAGCACCGGTAACGATAGCCGTACGTCCTTCGACTTTAATTTGCGCGTTCATCAGTGAAAATTGTTCCACATGCATAAAGCGATTCTCAAATACCGTCTCGGTGACTACGCTGGTGCCTTCGGATTTCAACAGCAGCGCCATCATCTGCGACTGCATATCAGTCGGGAATCCCGGATACGGCAGCGTTTTAACGTCTACCGATTTCAGCGGATGTTTCGCCATCACGCGAATGCCGTTTTCCTTAATCTCGATTTGAACGCCCATTTCCTCCAGCTTCGCGATGACCGGATTCAGGTGATCGGCGATCGCGCCTTCCACAAACACGTCCCCGCCGGTGATTGCTGCAGCAATCATATAAGTACCGGCTTCTACGCGGTCAGGAATAACGGTATGGTCTACGCCGTGCAGCTTTTCGACGCCTTCGATCCGGATCATTTCCGTTCCTGCGCCGCGCACGATCGCGCCCATGCTGTTTAAGTAATTGGCCAGATCGACAATCTCCGGCTCTTTGGCGGCATTTTCAATGATGGTAGTGCCTTCCGCCAAAGCAGCGGCCATCATAATATTTTCAGTCGCGCCGACGCTTGCGACATCCAGGTAAATTTTTGCTCCGCGGAGCTTTCCTTCGCTGGTGGCTTCAACAAAACCTTGCCCCAGTTTAATTTTAGCCCCCATGGCCTCAAAACCTTTGAGATGCTGGTCAATCGGTCTTGTACCGATCGCACAGCCGCCTGGCAGCGAGATACGCGTATGACCGAGTCTGGTCAAAAGCGGACCCATGACCAGAAAAGACGCTCTCATTTTACGGACCCACTCATATGGAGCTTCATAAGAAGAAAGCTGGCGGGCATCAACGGTAATAACCTCCTGGTCATATGTAACCTCAGCCCCCAACGACTCCAATACTCGGCTGATCGTCCTAACATCGTCAAGAGGTGGAGCATCTCGAATAATGCTGACTCCTTCTTCACCTAATAAAGAAGCTGCGATAATCGGCAGCACTGAGTTTTTTGCTCCGCTAACTTTAACGTTCCCGGTCAACACATTGCCGCCGCGGACGATAAATTTACTCATACGGTTCCCTCCGCGCGTTCATTTTCTCTTTTCTCACCATGATTGGCGGATTGCTCCGCTGGTATGAAATTCATAATGGAACTCCATTTCAAATCACAAAGTTCATCTTAGCATTGTTAAATTCAGGCGCACAAGGTACTTTTGCCGGAGGGATAGGACATAGGAATCAGGACCCTAACCACTGGGCATTTTAATGAATCATAAAAAGAACAAGACCCTTATTCACCATTGTTAACACTTCGTTTTGATGTTATTCGACAAAAAATTAGAGCTTGCGAGGCCTAACACACATATAACCACTGTCATTAAAATTAAAACAAGTAACGCAGCATATGGGTATAGCCCAGGTACTGGATCACAAAATCGGCAACAAACTTACCCAGCACAATCGCAAGCAAAAGCTGCAGCAGCTTGCCTTGAGGTCCTTTTGGATGCCTGATAACAAGATCCAGCTTCAGATTCTGCAATGCCCACCAGGAGATGCAGATGCAGATTAGGCTGATAATAATCGCCGTAAGCGAGCTGACTGCCGCTGAAGACGAAATTTCACTCAGCGTTATATCCACTCCAGCCCTTCCTCCTTGTGTACGATATGTTATGCCGGCAGCCGTCGTTCGGTTAATATAACCAAAAACTTTGTCTTCCGCATAAACCTGTAAATAAATAGACCTTCTATATCATACTTGCCAAACGGGTAATAATCCAGTTTTTTATTGTAATAAAGCGTTAACAATGTGTCTTTTTTAAAGATTTTTTTTAACCCTTTATATGAAATCGATTCCTATGAATGAAAAAAATAGTTTCAATTTCTTCTAATCCCTGGAATTTGGTCCCATTCATTATCATCGGCATCCTGGTTCATTTAGTTTACCCCAACCGTCCGGATTTCTTGTAGAGCTCCTTCATGAATCCATTGGATAATCAAAAAGTAACATGGGACTTTAAAGGCAGTATTAAATCGGTACCTTCCCTCAAAAAACGCTGATAATCCGGTATTCAACCGCAAATCGGGGTGAATCTGCTTTCTTATGTAAAAATAAAAAGGCCGAATCCCAACGGGATCCGACCTTTGCTTATTACTATTCCTTGCTTCTCGAAGACACGTTAATCCGGGTTACGGCTCTTTGCAGGGCCAACTCCGCCCGGCGGTGATCAACATGGTCCTTGCTGCTGCGGTTAGCGAGTCTGCGTTCGGCCCGTTCTTTAGCCGCTCTGGCGCGTTCCACATCGATATCCTGCGAAAGCTCCGCACTTTCGGCCAGAATGATCGCTTTCTCCTTCTGCACTTCAATAAAACCGCCGTGAACGGCGATTGAGGTTCTATTGCTGCCGGCTTTAACTACAATGGGCGCAACCTGAAGAGGAGTAACCAAGGGCACGTGGCCGGCCATAACGCCGAATTCCCCTTCTGTGCCGCGTACAATGACGTTATCCACCTGCTGGGAGAAAACTACGCGCTCCGGTGTGACGATTTCAAGCAAAAAGGTATTCACGCTCATCACTCCTTAGGCTATTTGCAAAGGATCTCCGTCAGCTACAAGCTTACAGAGTTTTTGCTTTCTCCACAGCTTCTTCAATAGTCCCTACATACATGAAGGCTGCTTCCGGAAGGTCGTCATGTTTGCCGTCCAGAATTTCTTTAAAGCTGCGAACCGTTTCCGCAACCGGAACATATTTACCTTTAATACCTGTAAACTGTTCGGCAACGTGGAATGGCTGCGACAAGAAGCGCTCGATTTTACGAGCACGTGCAACAACCAATTTGTCGTCTTCAGACAATTCGTCCATACCGAGGATGGCGATAATATCTTGAAGTTCTCTGTAGCGGGCAAGGATTTGTTTAACGCCTTGCGCTACATTATAGTGCTCTTCGCCAACAATTTCCGGCGTAAGCATCCGGGAGCTGGAAGCCAGCGGATCCACGGCAGGGAAGATCCCTTTTTCGGAAATTTTACGTTCAAGGTTCGTTGTGGCGTCCAAGTGAGCAAAAGTAGTCGCCGGAGCCGGGTCGGTATAGTCATCCGCAGGCACGTAGATCGCTTGAATCGACGTAACGGAACCTTTTTTGGTCGATGTAATCCGTTCTTGCAATTGACCCATTTCTGTTGCCAAAGTAGGCTGGTAACCTACCGCGGACGGCATGCGTCCGAGCAGGGCGGATACTTCGGAACCCGCTTGGGTAAAGCGGAAGATGTTGTCGATGAAGAGCAGAACGTCGCGGCCTTCTTCGTCGCGGAAGAATTCAGCCATAGTCAGACCCGTCAAGGCTACGCGAAGACGTGCGCCCGGCGGTTCGTTCATCTGACCGAATACCATCGCCGTTTTGCTGATAACGCCGGAATCGGACATTTCATGGTACAAGTCGTTACCTTCGCGAGTCCGTTCGCCAACACCCGCAAATACGGAGATACCGCCGTGTTCCTGCGCGATGTTGTTGATCAGTTCCTGAATCGTAACGGTTTTACCTACGCCCGCGCCACCGAACAAACCGATTTTACCGCCCTTAGCGTAAGGAGCGAGCAAGTCGATAACCTTGATGCCTGTTTCCAGGATTTCGGATTGGGTGGACAGTTCTTCAAAAGTAGGAGGCTGACGGTGAATCGGATTTTTAGTTCCGCCTTCAGCCGGTCCTTTATTATCGATCGTTTCGCCAAGTACGTTAAATACGCGGCCTAATGTTATTTCGCCTACAGGCACGGAAATCGGAGCACCGAGGTTAGTGGCTTCAACGCCGCGAACCAATCCGTCTGTAGAAGACATGGCGATACAGCGAACCAGATTGTCGCCCAGATGGTTAGAGACCTCCAGGGTCAAATCGTTCGGGCGGCCGGCAGCGGCATCACCCGGGATACTAATAGCGTTGAAAATTTCCGGAAGCTGACCGCGTTGAAATTCAACGTCGACAACCGGACCCATAATGCTGACAACGCGTCCTTTGTTCATCTTTTGTTTCCCTCCTCAAAGTTTGCGGAGCACTGCTTAAGGTGCAATTCCGGCTTCATGCACATGACAGCCCCGGAATAAGCAGCCTAAGCGCCTTGTTCCCGCAAACTGTCATCATAGCCTTTAAATTTAGGACTGGGCGTTTGCGCCTGCGACAATTTCCGTGATTTCCTGGGTAATTGCAGCCTGACGAGCCCGGTTGTAAGTCAAGGTCAATTCGCCGATCATCTTCGATGCGTTTTTCGTTGCAGATCCCATCGCCGTCATCTTGGCGCCAAGCTCACTCGCTTTACCTTCCAGAAGCGCCCCGTAAATGAGCGTTTCGGCATACTTGGGAAGCAGCACTTCAAGAACGCCTTCCGGTGAAGGCTCGTATTCGTAGGATGCTTTCAATTCACCGCTAACGGCACCGCTCTCCGCCCGTTCGAACGGGAGCAGACGATCGATCGTCGGAATTTGCGTAAGCGGATTGATGAATCGGTTAAAACAAATGTAGATTTCATCAAACTGTTCGCTTTCAAACCCCTGAACGGCTGCGCTCGCAATCTTCTTGATATCGGCAAATGAAGGGGTGTCGGACAACTCGACAACCGTTTCCACTACCGGAAGGTTGCGGCGGTTGAAGTAATCCCGACCTTTTCGTCCTACTACGAACAATCCGTACTCTTCTTTGGAAGCATGCTGCGACAAACGCTCCATGACTTTACGAAGTATATTGGAGTTGTAGCCGCCGACAAGGCCGCCGTCGGAAGTAATCACGATATACGCCGTTCTTTTAATAGGGCGCGTCTCCAGCATCGGATGGCTGACCCCTTGGGAACCGGCGGCAATGCTGGTCACGACCTCCTTGAGCTTCTCCTCATAAGGACGGGCAGCTTGCGCTTTCTCCTGGGCTCTTCTCAGCTTAGCGGAAGCGACCATCTCCATCGCTTTCGTGATCTGACGGGTGTTCTGTACGCTTTTGATCTGGCGTTTAATCTCGCGGATTCCTTTTGCCATGATTTCACCACCTTAAAGTTTTGGCAGAGCCAAAACTACTTCGTAAGCATAAACCTGACTTTGAGCGAAGCCCAAAGCATTTATTGGTCCGTATGCACGCAAGCTTTGGCCATCGCCAAAGCCCGTGCATATTTATATATTAGGCTTTAACTGCAAAGCCTTTTTTGAATTTCTCGATTACGTCTTTCAGCGCGGTTTCGTTTTCTGCGGTCAGATCCTTGGTATCGCGGATCGACTGTAGCACTTCGCCATGCTGATTTTCAACGAAGGACAAGAATTCAGCTTCGAAACGGCGGATGTCGCCAACCGGAATCTCGTCAAGATATCCTTTAACAGCTGTGTACAAGCTGATAACCTGTTTTTCAACAGACAGCGGCTGGTTCACGCCTTGTTTCAGGATTTCCATCATCCGGGCACCGCGGTTAAGGCGGGCTTGGGTCGATTTATCCAAATCGGAACCGAATTGGGAGAACGCTTGAAGCTCACGGTATTGGGCAAGATCCAGACGGAGCGTACCGGCTACCTTCTTCATCGCTTTGATCTGCGCGGAACCGCCTACACGGGATACAGAGATACCGACGTTGATCGCCGGACGTTGACCGGAATAGAACAGGTCCGACTCCAGGAAGATCTGACCGTCGGTGATCGAGATCACGTTGGTAGGGATGTATGCGGAAACGTCGGAAGCCTGAGTTTCGATAAACGGCAGGGCTGTAATGGAACCGCCGCCAAGTTCATCGCTAAGCTTCGCTGCACGTTCCAGCAAACGGGAGTGCAGATAGAATACGTCACCAGGGAACGCTTCGCGGCCTGGAGGACGACGAAGCAGCAAGGACAATTCGCGGTATGCCGCGGCTTGTTTGGAAAGGTCATCATAGATGATCAAGACATGCTCGCCTTTGTACATGAAGTACTCACCCATAGTTACGCCCGCATAAGGAGCGATGTACAAGAGTGGGGACGGCTCGGATGCCGAAGCCGTTACCACGATTGTGTAGTCCAAAGCGCCATGGCGGCGAAGGGTTTCAACTACACCTACAACCGTGGATTGTTTTTGACCGATCGCAACGTAAATACATTTCACGCCGTTGCCTTTTTGGTTGATGATCGTGTCGATCGCGATAGCCGTTTTACCGGTTTGGCGGTCGCCGATGATCAATTCCCGTTGGCCGCGGCCGATAGGTACCATGGAATCGATCGCTTTGATCCCCGTTTGCATAGGCTCATGTACGGATTTACGGTCGATAACGCCTGGAGCGTTATGCTCTACAGGACGGAATTCCGTAGTCGCGATCGGGCCTTTGCCGTCTACCGGCTGACCCAGCGGATTCACTACGCGGCCAAGCATAGCTTCGCCTACAGGAACCTGCATGATTTGTCCGGTGCGTTTCACTTGGTCGCCTTCGCGGATTTCGCTGTAAGGGCCCAGAATAACGACACCTACATTGCTTTCTTCAAGGTTGAGCGCAAGGCCTACAACCCCGTTTTCGAATTCGAGAAGCTCGTTAGCCATCGCGTTTTCGAGTCCGTGAACACGGGCAATACCATCACCGACTTGAATAACGGTTCCGACTTCGGCTACTTCGATTTCCGTCTTATATTGTTCGATCTGACTTTTAATCAGTGTGCTGATTTCCTCAGGTCTGATACTCAAGTGTTTCACCCCTATCTACAGTGCTTGTCTTCGAAAAGATTTCTCAAGCCGTTCCAGCTTGCCGGCAAGACTTCCGTCGTAAAGCGTATCGCCGATGACGACTTTCATGCCGCCGAGCAGGCTGTTATCCACCACGTTTTCCACGCGGATTTTCTTGTTCACAAGAGTGCCGAAATGTTCGGAAACCTCTTGTTTTTCTTCTTCGTTCAGAGGGTAAGTCGTATATACCACAGCCGTAGCGAGGCCGAGCGCTTCCCCGGAGATGCGGATATAGCTTTCAAGCAGCTCTGGCAAAACATTGACTCTTCCGCGTTCTACCAGCAATTTGAGCAGGGAAATAACCGGTTTCGAAAGGTTGCCGGAAAGGCTAGTTTCGATTACCTGCAGTTTCGCCTGATCGGTAATGCTAGGAGCCGCGATGAAGTTGACGATCTCTTTGTCGGCCGTCAATGCTTCGACCGCCGCCTTCAGTTCCTGTTCGACTTCAAGCGTACGGCCTTCCTGAGCCGCGATTTCATAAATGGCTTTGGCATAACGGGAGGCAACAACCGCTACTTTGCTGCTCATGAGCGGCCACCGACCTCTTTGAGGTATTGGTCAACGAGTTCTTCTTGCACGCCGTCTTCCTTAACCTCTTTCTCAAGCAGCTTGGACGCAATCTTGACAGATGCAACGCCCACTTCCGAACGAAGCTGTTCGACCGCTTTGTTCTTCTCGTTTTCGATATCGCGGACAGCCTCGTCTTTGAGACGTACGGCTTCATCTTTCGCGAGCTCAATGATTTGGGCCGCTTGTTTGCTGCTTGTTTGCTTAGATTGCTCGATAATATCGTATGCATCCTTGCGTGCCTGCTGCAGCGCTTGTTTCTGCTCTTCTACATATACATTAGCCTGTTCGCGCGTTTGCTTGGCTTCTTCTACCTGCTGAAGCACAAGCTCGCGGCGTTTTTCCATTACGGAGAAAAGAGGACCAAACGCATACTTGTTAAGCAAAAAGTAGAGAATCAGGAACGCTATTAACGCAAACACGAGAGATTCCCATGAGAATTCCAATCCCAGTCACTCCTTTCCAGTCATCGGTACATTCTAGCTTCCGGACCCGGAAGCTTAAAGATGGATTCAGGTGAAAGAGATATGGCGCGGACGGCCTCGCCTTCCCCGCCATATCTCTCTTGTCCGTTTATTAAGCAGCTGCGTAGAAAATGAACGCAAGGACTACCCCGATGATTGGAAGGGCTTCGACCAAACCTACACCGATAAACATAGTTGTTTGCAAAGTGGATTTTGCTTCCGGCTGACGAGCAATACCTTCTACAGTTTTACTAACGATCAAACCGTTACCGATACCTGCGCCCAATGCGCCCAAGCCTACTGCGATCGCAGCGGCGATAAATGCCATAACTCCCATTTTAAAAAATCCTCCTTAAAAGATGTCAATTTTTATAAAACTATGATCAGGCTAAGGACCAACAAACAAATATCCCCGGCCGCTACAACCCTTGCTTTAAGCCCCAACCCATTCGCTAATGTTCGTCATGAGTCTCCATAGCTTGTGAAATATACACAAACGTCAGAATCGTGAAGACAAACGCTTGAATGGAACCTACAAAGATACTGAAGCCCTGCCATACTACGAGACCCGCAACGGAAGCGATCCAACCGCCGACGCCTAAAGCCGTAAGCTTCAAGAGCACGGAGATCAATACCTCACCCGCAAAAATGTTCCCGTAAAGACGCATGCCGTGCGTTAGCACTTTCGAGAATTGCTCAATCAAGTTGATCGGCAGGAAAAACACATAAGGCTGAATGTAGTGTTTAAAGTAGCCTTTGGTATTTCGCGTCATGCCCAGGAAGTGGACCATCAGGAAGATCATGATCGCGAGTCCCATGGACACCCCGGCATCGGCCGTCGGCGATTTCCACCAGGCGACTCCCACCTCGATTTCCTCATGCTCACCGCTCGCAGCCTGTTGAGCCTCAAGCTTATCAAATTGCTCGGTGACGGACACAATCGGCTTGCCAAAGATGTGCGCCGCGTCTTTATCGTTATATTCCGTTACGATACCGAACGGCAATCCCAGCATGTTACTTACAAAAATAAACATAATGAGCGTTAACCCAAGCGAAAGGAAAGGTCTTCCTTTCTTCATATCCATGGTGCTTGAGATCAGCCCTTTCACAAAATCAACAACCCATTCCATAAAGCTTTGAAGTTTGCCCGGATTCTCGACCGACAAATTCCGCGTAGCGATGAAAGCCAGCAGGAACACGACCAGACAGGAAACGACAAGCATCAGAATGACGGACAGGTCGATGTGAAGCCCATGCCATTCAATAATCGGTGACTTATGCAGCATAATTCTCACCCCTTTCCCAGTCGGGAATTCTAACTCTGTTGTTTAGCTTTCTCTTTCCGGGCCAGTTCATCCCTCATTCTCTCCTCTTTAATAGAGAAAATGATGCCCAGAATTTGAAGCAGGAAGTGGGCAAACACCAGACTGGCCAAAACGGCAAGTTCACTAAAATAATGAGGAAACTCAAGAGGCACTAGAATGGCCAAAATGGATGTTGCCAACCGGAAACCAAACCCGAGCCCAACGCGTTTCTTGCTGCCTTTGCCCTCCGCGGCCAATACCGCTGCCTCAATAATCAGTCGTACTTTGTAAGCCATATGAATAACGTTGATACAGCTTACGATGGAACCTAAAATCAAACCGTGAGCGATTGCACGATGCTCAGGAAGAATAACGGAAATCAGCAGGCATAATGCCGAAAATATCAGAACTATCCGGATGACGAGTACTCGATATTTGGTTAATTCATTCATCGTTTTCCCTCATTATCCTTCTAATTACAGCCACGGCGCCGAACACTCCGGCGGCCATGCCAGCCAACACCCCGATTCCGACTCCAATTCCGCGATTGCCGAGCAGGTTGCCCAGCCATGAGCCGACGTAAAAACCAGCCATCGTACAGACGGCAAAATCCACCCCTATCAAACTGACTATGCTAGCCGTTTTCCAGGCGGATCCGCCTCTTTCAGGTTTGTCCATTTTCTGTCCCACCCTCGGAATTCTAGTTCATTTTACTAATACAAAATAAACTTTGTCAATTGACGGGAAAGCCGACAGAGCCTGCAAGAAAGCGCTTTTGAAACCCGATTTTCATTTTCAACTCTGTAAACCCCTGAAAACCGTACAGTTTAACTGTATGCTGTACGTTTTTCTCTTAAGACATCATATCATTTTCATTTGTGAACTTTCTGTGAAATTCCTCAGGACGCTCGCTTTTCAGACCGAAATGGTGAAGTATCGCATTGACAATCCGGTTCGACGCTTTTCCATCTCCGTACGGGTTGGCGGCCCGGCTCATGGCCTGATAAGTCTCAGTATCGCTGAGCAGTGCTTTTGTCCGTTCATACACCTTCTCTTCATCCGTACCGACCAGTTCCAGAGTACCCGCTTCAATGCCTTCAGGTCTTTCCGTCGTATCGCGAAGGACAAGCACCGGAACACCGAAAGATGGCGCTTCTTCCTGCAGGCCGCCCGAATCCGTCAGGATCAGGTGGGTGTGCGGGTAGAAATTGTGCAGATCCACCACATCCAGCGGTTCAATCAGCTTGATGCGCGGATGGTTGCCGAGAATCTCATGCGCCGGTCCGGATACGGCCGGGCTTGGATGCACGGGGTAGCAGATCGCAATATCTTCAAATTCGTCGGCAATCCGTTTCACGGCGCGGAAAATGTTGCGGTGCGGCTCCCCTTGGGACTCGCGGCGGTGCGCCGTCATCAGAATCAGGCGTTTGCCGTCCGCCCAGTCGAGTACAGGATGAGTATAATCATCTTTTACCGTATATTGAAACACATCCGTAACGGTATTGCCTGTGATGTAAATACTTGACTCCGACTTGTTCTCTTTGCGCAAATTGCCCGCGGACCAATCCGTCGGCGCAAAATGCAGGTCAGCCAAAACGCCGGTCAGCTGGCGGTTCATCTCCTCCGGATACGGGGACATTTTGTTCCAGGTTCTGAGTCCGGCCTCTACGTGGCCGATTTTGATCTGCTGCAGGAAAGAAGCATAACTCGCCAGGAAGGTGGTCAGCGTATCCCCGTGAACCAGGACGATGTCCGGTTTTGCTTCCTTTAAGACGCCCTCAAGCCCCTCCAGAACGCGGATCGTAATTTCATTCAGACTTTGCTGCGCTTTCATGACGTTCAGGTCATAATCCGGCTGAATCTTGAAAACCTCCAGAACCTGATCCAGCATCTCGCGGTGCTGGGCCGTTACGCATACGACCGATTCAATATGCTCCGGATGTTTCTCCAGTTCAAGAATCAGCGGAGCCATCTTGATGGCCTCCGGTCTAACGCCAAAAATCGTCATTACTTTAATCTTAGACACTCTTATCCCCCGTTTCCGTTTCTCTCATGATTGCAGGTGTCACCAGCCGATGAGGGCTATTTGGTGCCGTATAGACGGTCTCCGGCATCGCCAAGCCCCGGAATGATATAACCGTGATCATCGAGATGGCTGTCCAGGGCAGCCACATAAATATCCACGTCCGGATGCGCGTCCTGCACGGCTTTTACGCCTTCAGGGGCCGCAATCAGGTTCATCATTTTGATTTGGGTGCAGCCGCGTTTCTTCAGCACGTCGAGAGCCGCAATCGCCGAACCGCCCGTTGCCAGCATAGGGTCGATAACGATCAGCTCGCGTTCCTGCACGTCCGTAGGCAGCTTGGTATAATATTCAACCGGCTGCAGCGTCTCCGGATCCCGGAACAGACCCACATGGCCCACCTTTGCGCCAGGGATCAGTTTTAATACGCCGTCCACCATGCCAAGCCCCGCCCGCAAAATCGGAACCAGCCCGAGCATCCGTCCGGAAATCACCTGGGTTTGCGTTTCCGCTACAGGCGTCTGTACCGTAATCGTTTCAAGCGGCAGATTTCTTGTAATTTCATAAGCCATCAGAGTGGCTACTTCATCCACCAGTTCCCGAAACTCCTTGGTGCTGGTCCGCATATCGCGGATGAATGTCAGCTTGTGCTGAATCAGGGGATGGTCGCAAACAATCAATTTTCCCATTATATTCCCTCCGTACAGATCCCAATATTCACAGCTTGCCATTATGTTTCCTAATCAAGCATGTCCGTAAATCTTGTTCATTATATCACTTGGCGAACGCGTTTTCACCTGCCGCCGTTATGTTTTGCGGAAAAAGGGGCGGTCTTCTCGCCGATCGTCCGGGAAGCCTTTTTAAAGCTTGTCGGATTTCGCTTCGCACGGAGAAAACCCGGAGGGGGATCCGCTCCCGTCCGGGTTTGTCCGTAACTTTTTTCTACAATTAATGAATCAGCGCTCTCAACACGCGAAGCCCGTTCCCCTGACTGCGGTCGTCCCTGCTTGCGGAGTTGCGCACCGTAATTCTCATTTCACCCGGCTGCTCCGGAGGAGCAAACAGGACGGGCACAGGACGGTACGCTTTCAGGCACCAGTCGTCAAAGGGATTTACCCGGGTGAAAGAAGCCCCATTGATGGAGTATTCAAGCATACCCGTGTCCGGACCGCATAACAGCAGCACGCCCGCCCCCCGGCCATGCGCCGTAAAATTGAAGGAAGCGCCGGCCTCGTCGGTATAGACATGCTCCGTAGAGTATCTCCAGTTCATCAGAGGATCTTCCGGCTGCAGTTTTCTGGTCAAAAAAGCTCCCGAGCCCTGTACGGCCGAAACCGGCAGCATGTCTGCAAATTCATAGTTTCCTTGAATCAAAGGACCGGAAAAAGAATCGGACGCACTAGGCCAATCAGGTTCACGCCAAGCTTGATCAGCCGCTCCAGCCAGCGGCAGCTCCTCTTCCAGGAACTCACGCATGAAACGGGCATACAGCGAATGACCCAAATCATTTGGATGGACGCGGTCGGGCGCAAGCTCGGTCCACACCGCAGCCCCCTTCTCAATTAGACCGTACACTCCCGCGGCAAAATTGACCGAAGGAATTCCGTAAGCATCGGAGACCTCTTCATGCACCGCAATATTAAACGGATTAAGGCTAGCCAAATTAGAATCGTCGCCCGTATAAACGAAACAAAACTCCGTCTCCGGCGACAGCCGGCGGCAGGCCCGGACAATGCCTTCCATCCCCCTCAGCGACTCCTCCCGGTCCTCCCCGTCGTTCACGCTGAACTCGACAAAAAGCAGATCAACCGGACCTTCGCCCGCCTCCAGCACCTGTTCTTTCAAACGATAAGCGCCCAGCGTAGAATCCGTGCCGCCTACACCGGCATTTATGCTGCGGAACGAAGGAGCGCTTCCGTTAAGTTGTCCAAGCTTATCGCGTAAAAAATGCTCCGTCAACGCCCGCCAGCTTGTTGAATCGGGATCGGATGCGCCTGCTCCTTCGGTGATGGAGCCGCCGAGAAAAGCAGCCGTAAACGGATCGCCCCCGGCGATCTTCCGGGCTGTCCGCGGCAAGCCTTTACGCCGGATGACGCGGGCATGGGCGCCGTTCAACTCCAATAAATCCTTCATACGCCGTTCCCCCTTTCTATCGTTATGAATTCAAGTGACTCGTCTTGAAAACGTCTGCTCCAAGATTCATAGAAGATTATGATCACAATCCCTCGCACAGCTCTGCTTCGCGAAGGGTGCGATCCGCGGGGTCAAAAGACAGTGTTTTGACTTCAAAACCCTCCAGCTTGATCCCGGCCGAAAGACCGAGCGACGGGATTTCCACGGTCGCGGTTCGCGCCGTGCCTGTAGGTTCAAACAAGCGGAGAATATAACGATCGGCTTGTTCCGCTTTTTTAAACGCGCTGAGCTGAACCACATCCTCTTTGATCCGGATGAAGGTTCCGGGAAGCTGTCCTTCGCCCGACGGGAAAAAGGAAAGGGCATACGGCCGCTCGCCGTGCGCCAGCGCCTCCCGGTCCACCTGCTCCAGACGCTCGCGGCGCGGCCCGCCGTTCAGCCAAAACGTGTACTGCCGTTCGCCCTGGTCGATCCGGGGCAGAAAACGGTCCTGCGGCATAATCGTTTTGTCGCCGATCGGATGGGCGCAGTAGCCTGCTCCCCGCAGCAGGGATAAACGGATTTCGCCGTCCAGGCAATCCGAGCCGTAAACGCCGTCATTGATGCAGGTCACCGCAAGCTCCGGTCCTGCTTCATCTCCATCGGCGGTTCCCTCCAGCGCCACCCAGCGCTGGGATACGGCTTCCGTGCCGTCCGCGGCCAGCTCGCTGACGCCGAACGCGGTTTGACCACGGTAACGGGAATCCCCTCCGCTCAGCACCGTAGGAACGGAAAGCTTGAGCATTTTATCTTTTTCATTCCAGTAAACCCTCAGGTTCACTTCCATTTCCGTTCCGGTCTTCGGCAGCTTGTAGGTTTGGCAAATATACGACTGATTATAATGAAGAACCGCTTCGATCACCGTGCGGACTTCGCCGTCTTCGATGACGCGCACCGAAGGCAGCAGGGCTTTGCGGACTCCGGAGAAGTCCGTTCCCTGTCCCGGGTTCATCAGTGTAAAAGCTCCTATGACTTCCCTGAACGAATCGGTATCCATCCGCCACGGATCTTCATTGTCCGCCATCACGAGCGGACGGAAAGCACCACCGCGCAGCAGTGATACGCCGTCCACGGCATATTCTTCGATCAGCCCGGTCAAGGTGCTGACGGCCACCCGCAGCCTGCCGTTATCAAAGACGTATTTCCCGTCCCGCGGCTTAAGCCGCGGCTCCGGCTTGCTGTCCGCCCGCTCGATCCGGCAGTCGAACCGGTTCATCGAAGACGGGGCCAGCTCGGCCTCGAAGACCACACGTTTGCGCCAATCCAGATTCAGATTGCTTTGCTCTTTTTCCGTTTGGGACGGCAGTCGTTCTTCGCCCCGGTAAGCAGCCGGCACGGAGAAATAATCCTCCCAGTTCTGATCCTCCAGCATAAACTCGCATTCCACAAGCTGTCGGACCGGGTAAGGATGCGGATTGTAGACCAGAATCGGGTATTCCTTCAGCTTGGCTTTCGACTGTCCGGCGGACAACGCAAAAAACGCCCGGGTTCTGAGCCGCGCCAAAATCTCCAGTCCGTGCTCCAGCAGGCGCAAGGAAGCATCTTCAACCGCCTGGATCGAAGACCCTGGCAGAATGTCATGGAACTGGGCGTACAGCAGATCATTTACGGCCTCGTTCAGTTCGGCTCTCGGATAGCGAAGCAGGCCTTGGGCATCGGCGGCAGCCAGCATTTTTTCGGTCATAAACAATTCGTTTTCAAGCTGCCGGTGTTTCTGCTTAATGCGGATCATGGAGGTATAACAGCCTACGAACCGCGGGTTAAGATCCTGATCGTAAACGGGAAGCCCGCCCCGCTCTTTCAATTCGGCAAAAAAATCTTCCGGCGTAGAGTGGACCACGTCAATTCCTTTGGCCTTCGATTCTCCAGCCAGCTTGGCGATGGCGTCCAGGTCGATCCGGGATGGACCGCCCCCATGGTTGCCTACCCCCCAGAGAAGGAGGCCGGTCTCGGTTTCGGGATGTTTTTCGATCCAGGCCGCGATTTTTTCATGGGCCTTGCCGAGCAGGGTGGAATAACCGTCCGAGATTTGATGCGCCATAATGCTGGATCCCGCATATCCCTGCCAGACAAAATTTTGTCCGGGTACGATAACCCGGTTTTCAGGACGCATGAAGATATAGGAGTCGTATCCGGCCTTCTCCATGATCTGTACCAGCCCGCGCGTATGGCCAAACGAATCGAAATTGATCGCCGCCGTCGGCCGGGCGCCGAATTTCTCGCTGAAATAAACCCGGCCCATCAGGATCTGCCTGACAAAAGATTCGCCCGAAGGCATGTTGCAGTCCGGCTGCAAATACCAGCCGCCCATGATGTTCCATTTCCCTTCGCGGACCAGCTTTTGAATCCGTTCAAACAGGCGGGGTTCATATTCTTCGATCCATTTGTACAAAATCGCCTCATTGTGGTTAAAAACATAACCGTCATATTCCTCGCAAAAGTCCGCTGCGGCCCTGAAGGTGGAAACGGCCGCGGCCGCTCCCTCCTCCCATTCCCATTGCCACGAAGGGTCTAAATGCGCATTGCTCAGCAGGTGCAGTTTCCTCATCCCCAAAAAACCTCCTATGAAAATTCGTTATTTCTATCTTCAAAAAAACTTTGCCTCCGCTGGAGATGGGGGTACCGCTCCCAAGCTTGGGCTTCCCCCGGCGTAAGGCTTGGGTTTTGCGTTCATTCGGCTGTCAGCGTGTAGCTGGCCCCTTTCCGGGTTGCAAAGGTCCATACGCCTGCCGCTTCATCCCGCTTTGCTTCCACCGGCAGGCCGTCTTTCATAATCCGGGTCGCGGCAGGGGCCAGTACGGCGCAAGGCTCGCCAGAGCGGGAACGGATTATAGCTTCGGACCATTTTCCATCCGCCCAGGAAATAGAGACTTCAAACCCGCCGCGGGCCCGCAAACCGCTCACATACCCGTCGGACCAGCGGTCCGGCAGGGCGGGGAGCAGCTCCAGAAATCCCTCGTGCGACTGAAGCAGCATCTCTGCTATACCGGCCGTTGCCGCAAAGTTTCCGTCGATCTGGAACGGCGGATGCGCGCAAAGTAAATTGGCGTAAACCCCGCCGTGATGGTAATTATCCGTTTCGTCATCCCGGACCAGCTTCAGGAAGCGGTCAAGCAGCGCCCAGGCGCGGTTGCCGTCCTTGAAGCGCGCCCAAAGCGCGATTTTCCAGCCCAGGCTCCAGCCTGTGCCGTCGTCCCCTCGCCGTTCCAGCGATTGTCTGGCCGCCGCAAACAGCTCGGGCGCCGTTTTTTCCGTCAGCTGCCTTCCCGGATACACCCCAAACAGATGTGAAACGTGCCGGTGGTGGATATCCTCGTCCTCAAAATCCTTGTACCACTCCTGCAGCTGGCCATATTTGCCGACCTGCAGCGGGTACAGCCGGGACCGGGCCGCCTCCAGCTCGGAGCGAAACTCGGTATCCTCCCCCAGCTCGCCGATCGCCGCGATGCAGTTCGTGAACAGATCCCAAATGAGCGTCAGATCCATCGTTGACGCGGCGCTCACGGCGGCCGTGCCGCCGGAAGGCGTTACGAATTTATGCTCGGGCGAAGTCGATGGCGCGGTAATCAGCCGGCCTTCCTCATCTTCAAACAGCCAATCCAGACAAAACAAAGCGGCCGACTTCATGACCGGATAAGCCTGCTCACGCAAATAGACTTTATCCCGTCCAAATGCGAAATGCTCCCACAGATGCTGGCACAGCCATACGCCGCCCATCGGCCAAAGCGCCCAGCCGGCATCCCCGTGGCCAAACTCGCCCACTGGAGCAGTATGCGCCCAGACATCCGAATTGTGGTGCGCCGTCCATCCTGCCGTCCCGTAGTGAAGACGCGCGGTTTCCCGGCCGTTCACGGCCAGATGGCCGATGAAATCCAGCAGCGGCTCATGCAGCTCCGGCAGGCCGCAGCTCTCCGCAGGCCAATAATTCATTTGGGTGTTGATATTCAGCGTCCAGTTGCTGCTCCAGGGCGGCCGGGTTTCCTTGTTCCAAATGCCCTGCAGATTGGCCGGCTGAGTGCCGGGCCGAGAGCTTCCGATCAGCAGGTAGCGGCCATATTGGAAAATGAGCTCCACCAGTCCGTTATCGTCGGCGCCTCCGGCTTGGACACGTTTGTCCGTTGGCATAGGCGACGAGTCAGAGGCTGTACGGGTTGAGGTTGCCGGGCTTACGCCGGGTGTTTGGGCTACACCGGATTCCGGCTGTCGCCCTCCCCCTTTTCCCAAGCGAAGCTCCACTCGGCGGAACAACTCCCCGTATTCCGCAGCGTGCGCGGCATAAAGCGCGTCGCCGCTTAAACCGCATGCTGCCTCAAGCCGCTCTGCCGTCTCCCGGAAAAGACGATTCATGTCCTCCGGCATCCGGTCAAATCCGGCGAAGGAAGTCGCCGCAGCTATCAACAGCGTGGCCCGGCTGGCTCCGGTGACCCGGATCCCGTCCGCTTCGGTCACGCAGTCGCCATCCGTATCCGAAACGGCCAGTCTGGCCTCAAACGCCATGCCCCGCCGACCTTCAGCCGTTTCGTACAGGATCGGCTCCTCCGGATTGTAATAATTAGGCGCGACATAAGCCGGCGCCGTTCCCCGGAGGACAAAATGTCCTTCTTCCGCCAGCGTTCCGCTTCGCAGAGGACTGTCCGCCGTCACGTGAAAACCAAGCTTGCCCGAGCCGCTGGCCGAAAGGCGCACGACAATAACCTGATGGCAAGCGGAGGCAAAGATTTCGCGTTTGTAGGTCGTGTTTCCAATGACATATTCGGTGCAGGTTTTTCCTTCGGCCAAATCCAATTCCCGTTTATAGCTGCCGGCTACATCCCCATGTTCGAAATGGAGGGTTACGCCGCCAAGCGGCAAATAGGACTGGGTGTAGCGGCCCATCATTTTTTTGCCCAGCCGGTCCGCTTCGGTATATCGTCCTTCGCGAACCAGGTTTCGCATTTCCGCTAAATGTCCTGCGGCAGAGTGGTTATTGCCGTCCTGCGGGTAACCCGACCAAAGGGTATCTTCATTCAGCAAAAACCGTTCTTCTTCTACGCCGCCATACAGCATCGCCCCCAGCCGACCGCTGCCGATTGGCAGGGCTTCGGTCCACACCCGGGCCGGGGTGTCATAAAACAGCTTCATTCCTTCTCCTCCTGTCCTTTATCGCTTCAAGCGCCAGGAAAGCCGGACCGGGGGGCATAAATCCCCCGGTCCGGCTTGGTGGCATGCTTGACTTGAAACATCGTGCCGTTGATTCTTATTCGCTATCCTCGTCGGCAAGGGAATGCGGATAGGAGGGGCCCCCGCCGAGGGCTACTTTAAACTCCAGCTTATCAGCCAGCATCCGTTGGCCGGATACCTTCACCACCTTTACGGTATGAGAGCCGGACCGCAGGCCCGATTTGCTGAACAAGGTTTGCTGGGTCATACGTTTGCTGCTGTAAGCGTTGACCGTCTTCTGGAGCTTTCCGTCAATGTAGACGGCCATTTTCCCCAGTTCCGGTCCGGTTGGTCCAATCAGGCTTACGCCGGTTCCCTTAAACGTGTATTCATAAAAATCGCCGTCCATTCCCGTCACATGAACATCATTCCGGTAGTCCCCTCTGAAAGCGAAGGTCAGGCGAAGCGAAGCGGTATCTTGAGCCGCCAGGTAGGATTTGCGGATGGTAACGGTATTTCCTTTTACCTTGTAATCCCTGCCTTTGGCCAGTTCCTCCGTTCCGTTATAGACACCGCTCAGATTATCGACATTGGTTAAAACCTGAACGTCAATATCCGCCCTTGCGCCTGGTTTGCTGTTAAATACGAAAGACGTCGGCGCAATCAGGTCAGGCAGCTGGACTTTGAGCGCATCCACCAGCATAAAGCGGCCCGACTTCTTGATCCCTTTCAGGGTGTGGGTACCGTTTGAAAGGCCGGTTACCTGGTAGACAACCTGTTGGGCGGCACGTTCAGGCGCATAGGTGCTGACGGTATCGACCCGCTGGCCGTCCAGGTAAATATCCACGTCTCCTTGTGCCGGATCCAGTTCGGTCAAGTACTGAATGCCGACGCCCGTAAACGTAAATTCGAAGGATTCTCCGTTATTTTCACTGTAGTGCACGTTGTCCATGTAGTCGCCAAAACCGCGGCCGCCGTTGGTGGACCAGTTATCCGAATAATGAATGGCCGGATCGTCGTCATTCAAGATCTGATAACGTTCGGTCATGGAGGAGTCAGTCACGCTCACCGCCAGGCTTGCGCTTGCGCCAGCCGAGAACTTGAACGTCAGGTTCGTAACTCCCTGAGGGAGCGTGGACAGGTAAGCCCGGCTGAGGAGCACGTTAGATCCATCCAGCTTGTAATCCACATTCGCTTTAAGGCTGCTGTCCCCGTTCCAGATGCCGCTTAATTGATTCCCGCTCAACTGCAGGGCAATCGGCACATCCGCTTGAAGAGCAGCCCGTTTGTCAAAGCTGACGGCCTCAGGACTGATTCCGCTGTTATCCACCGCCTGCACGACCTGCAGCGCTAAGGTCTGGGTGGCATCCCCCTCAAAGTGGAACATTAAATCCAATTGACCCGGCTGCTGCTTCTGCAGGTACGACTTGAGCAGCGTCACCATGTCTCCATTAACGGCATAATCCGTCCCCCTCGCCAGCTCGGTTCCCCCATTCGAAATGCCTGTAAAGGAATCGCTGCCGAGGGTCAGGCTGACCGGGAGATCCTGCGGATCATTTTTATCATAGGTTGCAGTGGCTGTTCCCAGCAGGGTGTCCGTCGTCACTTTGAAGCCGTCGACGATGAGATAATCCCCGCCTTTTTTAACGCCCTTCAGCGTATGAGGACCGGCCGGAAGACCGGATACCCGATAAACGGAGTACTGTCCAAGATGCGGGGTTCCGTTGGCACTGACCGTCTCCTTGAAATCCCCGTCCACATAGACATCAATATCGCCGCCGGATTGGTCCTGTTCGGTCAGGAATTCGATTCCCGTACCGGTAAAGCTGTATTCGAACGTGACTTCACCGTGTTCTCCGTAGTGGACATCGCCTTTATAATCGTTCCATTCGGCAGGTCTGCCCGAGCTGTAACCCCAGCTGCCGCTGCCGGTATCGGCTTCCTTGCCGTACACAATCCGGCTGTCCGTGTCGTTGATATAAACCGCTTCGGAGACAGTGGGGTTTGCCTCAGAAGCCGTCAAAGCGTTGGAATCGCCCAAGGCCCCCGGATCGCCGGAAGACACAGTATCCCGGGCACCGGCGGAGTCCCCGGCAGGTGCGGAAGTGACGTCCAAATCCGGAACAACAGCTGCGGATTCGGCTGTATCCGCATTTGCCGCCGCAGCAGCCGGAACTGGAGCATTCGTATAATCAATGACTACCTCCTGGCTGCCAGCCGTCCATTCCTGTCCGCCGTTCCGCGTCCAGCTTCCGCTGTAGCTCACGCCGGATTCGTCGTCATTGACGCCCACTTTGCCGTTAAGCGCCGTGACCTTAAATAGTCTGGAGGCATGCGGCGCCAGCGTGATGTTATCCAGCCCGGCCGCAAAGGTGCCCAGATCGGTTTTGCTCCATAAGTCGCGGACGGAAGCTTTGCCGTTTAATCCGATTTCGCTCCAGTCCACTTTCACTTGAGCGGGCGAATTGGCCAGATTAAACAAAGCGACGCTGAACGTGCCGTCCCCGTTGTTGGCATACCAAACCTGCTGGTCGGTATCCATGGAAACGGGATGCGCGGGATGACCCGCCTGGTTCACCGCAATGACCTCCGGATTGGTCAGCAGGCCGAGTCCGTAGTTGTCCAGATTCGTCATATCATTGCCGAGGTAGAGCTGCGCCGACGATACGGCCCAGAAGGTCATGGCCGTTTGCCGTTCATCCGGCGTCAATCCGTCCATCGAACCGTTGCCGACGTTAAGCGAATCGAAGTCGTTCCAGCCGCCGGGACCGGCTTCACGGGCCCACTTGGCGGCAGCCGGGAATAACCTGGCGATATTCTCCCATTTCGTTAAGGTTGTGCCGGGGCCCGAATAACTTTCGATGTCCCATTCGATCCGCCAGCCTTGGGCGTATTTCTTCCAGGTGTCTGCATAGTTGATGTCCAGCGCCCAGGATAGCTCAAGCCAGATGTTGTAAGGCTTCAGCGCCTCCGACAAAACCTTTACGTCATCGCGCGCGTCGATGGAGGTATTATTGATCCCAGAGCCGGGCGTAACGCTGTCGAATTTCAGAAAATCGATGCCCCATTCCCCGAACTGATCGGCGACGGATTTGATATACTCTTTCGCCCCGGGTTTCGAAAAATCGATTTTATAATTGATGCCCCAATAATCGGCCGTTCTCAGCGGCAGGGCAACGATGTCCTGCGCATGATAAGGCGTACCGTAGATCGGCAGATTTTCATCGTAAACTTCCTTGCTCAGGCCGGGAATCATGTACAATCCGATTTTTTGGCCGTTGTGATGCACATAATCGATGACCTCCTGAATCCCGTTCGGATACAAGGATTCCTTCGGCTGCGGCCTGCCGTATTCGTCAAAACCGCCGTTCCAGCCGGCATCGATGTTGATGTACTTGTACCCGTATGGCTGGAGTTTCTCATGCATGGCGTCGGACTGGGCCTTGACCCGATCCGCCGTCACCCAGTCAATCCCGTTTTCGTTGTAAACCTGGAGGCTGTAGCTGCTCCAGCCCATGAGCGGCTTTTGGGCCAGACCGAGTTCTTCCGTCTGCGTCGTCTGTGCTGTGTGTGCTGTGTGTGCTGTCTGTGCTGCCTGGCTTCGCGGAACGCTCAGACCAAACTGCGCGGCGGCAATGATTGTAACCAGGAACAGATTGCGAAGCTGCTTCATTCTTGTTTTCAAACTCGCTCAATCTCCTTCCCTCTTATGGTAAAACGCTTACAATATTTTGGATCAAAGCTTATTATAGAGAAGGGTTCTGCTAAAACCTATGGATTTATCTATGACTTTCAGTACAATCTTCCTCTTTTGAAGCTAAGGGCAAGAGGCGCCCCGGGTTCAAAAAGCGGCGGGGATGCGGATCGTAACGGTCGTCCCCTGCCCGCTTTCGCTGATCAGCGTCAGTCCGTAATGTTCCCCGTACTGCATTTTGATTCTGCGGTTCACGTTGGACAAACCGATACTGCCGACACCGCCTGCCGGGGAAGGAGAAAGGCTGTTTTTCTTCAGCAGGGACTGAATTTCCCCTATTTTCTTCTCACCCATGCCTTTCCCGTTGTCATGTACCTTAATGAACAAATCTCCCTCTTTGTCCTCGGCGCTGATCGTAATCTGCCCCTTGTAGCCGATCGAGCTCATTCCGTGCATAAAGGCGTTCTCCACAATCGGCTGCAAAATAAACCGGATGATCTTGTGGCCGAGCAGCCGTTCATCCACCTGGAACAACACCTCTACGCCTTCGCCGTAACGCGTGTTCATGATTTTCAGGTAGTGGTGCAAGTATTGGAGCTCCGCCTCAAGCGGGACAAACAAGGCATTTTCCTTATAAATGGACCGGACGAGATTCCCAAGCGTCGTAATGGCATCAACGATGCCGGGCTCCTTGCGGACGATGGCGATCCATTTAATCGTATTTAAAGCGTTATACAAAAAATGCGGATTAATCTGGAACTGCAAAGCTTCCAATTCGAGCTGGCGCCTGCCTTCCTCGATTTTTTTATTTTCCTCGATCAGCTGCTCGATGCTCAGGGACATGTTGTTAAATCTTCTGCCGATCACGCCAAGCTCGGTTCGTGGGGTATCGTCCAGCACTACGCCCACCTTCCCCATCTCCATCTCCCTCATGGCCCGGACAAGATGGGTAAGCGGCCGCGTAATTCTATAAATCCAGTAAGAGGAAAGCATAAAAGCGAGCACGATACTGACGCCCATGATCGTGAAGACGATTTGGCGCAAAATGGCTATGTTCCGCAAGAACTCCGTTTCCAGCGTTTCATTGACCAGCGTCCAGCCCGTTCCGCCGATCCGGTAGTAGGTAATTTGCGTGGTCTGTCCTTTGCTGTCCGCCATGAAGCTGCCGTAAGTACTCTTCCGGTCCATCCGGTCGGCAAACGGGATCATCGTGTTGATGGAGCTCAGCTCCGTGCTGGATACGGTTTTCCCCCGGTCATCTACCAGGTATTGAGACCCCTTCATATTCCACTCCCCGCTGAAAATCGGGCTGAAATCCGTCTGTTTAATGTTAAAAACAAGTACCGCGGGCTGGTCGCTTCTTCCCAGCACGTTGACGTTGCGGGCCATCGTAATCAGCGGAACCGATGGCCTGAAATCGTAAATCCGGTCTGTCGTTTCGAACAGCCTGGAATCATATGCGCCTTCCCACAGCAAACCAAGCCCTTTCTCGGTGATGTCCTTATAAAGGCTGGATGCATAAAAGGGCGCCTCCTTCCGGTCGGTGCTGTACCAGCTGCTGTTGCCCGTAGTCGAAAGGGATTCCCCGTTCGCCTGGTAGAGCGAAATGCTGTAAAGGTAGGGATAGGTCCCCAATATGCCGTCCATCGTTTTGATGACCTCGTTCGCCTGGGTAATCCGGTCCGCCGGCTGGGCATGCGGGTTGTTGTCCACAAAGCTCTGCAGGTCCTTGTTGATCGTCATCAGCTCCGCCACCTTTTCCATCTGGTCCCGGACGTTCTGGATGCTGTATTCGGACTGCCTGAACTGTCTGACGAGCAGCTCCTCCGACTGATTTTTCAGAATGTATAAGACGCTTTTGTAGATGAACAGGGAAAACAAACCGATGATAAACAGCATCATAATCAGGAACGAAGCGGTGAGCTGCGTTTTCAGCTTGAAGTTGAAATTGCGGTCGCTAAACAGCTTAAGTATTTTCATAGGCGCCCACTTCCCTGCTCAGCACTTTTTTCTTTCGAAACTCAAGCGGGGAGACGCCGGTGGACTTTTTAAAAATCCGACTGAAATAAGCGCTGTCCGCCACGCCGACGTTTTCGGCAATTTCATAGGTTTTGAGCGAAGTGTTCAGCAGCAGGTCTTTGGCTTTCTCGATCCGGTATTCCGTCAAATATTCGGTCAGATTCCGCCCGATGCTTTTTTTGAACAGAAGGCTGAGATAGTTGGGGCTGAGCCGGACGTATTCCGATACCTCTTTCAGCGTAATGTCCCTTCCGTAATTCTGATGGATGAAACGCACCGCTTTCTCAACTTCAACGCTTACGGTCCGCACCATGTCCTTCATTTTGGAAGTTTCCTTCAGATGTTTCTCCCACTCTTGAATACACATTTCCAGGGTGTAGCAGCCCTTGATCCGTTCGGCTTCCGTAAGCTCCAGCAGCTCGGCATGTTCCTTGGGGATCTCCAGGTAAACATAAGTCCAGTTGATCAATTCTATAAAAAGCTGACGCCACGCTTCCTCGCCGCTCGGCGGCTCGCCGAGCCGGCTTCTCATTTCCTGCTGAAGGTCCCTGGCAAAGGTACCGCCCATGGCGTCCCACAACGTGCTGCTTTGCAGCATTTTCCGGATCCACAAAGACTCCAGATCTTCGCTCCGCCACTGCGCGGCAAACTTGAGATAAGTGTCGGCTAAAAAACGGTTCCGCAGGATGGCGCTGCACTGGTCGTACATCGGCTTCAGCATACCCCAGCCGCGGTGGACCCGGCTGACTCCCATAAATACCGGAATATCCAGATAAGAGTTCATGGCCCGGACAATATTGTCAAAAACATCCCGGATTTGGCCATAGACCTCCTCCTCCGATCCCCCGTCCGGATAGGTGAACAATATCAGGTAGCGGTTGTCACTGTCGTGCCAGGCTTCCCCGGCATGGTGAGGATTGACGATTTCGTCCAAAATATTGGAGATCGTAAAATGAATCAATTCGCCGCGCTCATCCTGAAAGCGCTTTAAAAGGCGCGAATAATGACTGGTCTCCAGGAGCGCAAGGACCGTACGCCCGGATTCAATGCGGGGATCCACCTGACGCAGGGCGGATTCCAAATCGCTGCCCGAAGGGAGCCCGTAGAAAATGTTGTCTTTAATCAGCTTGCCTTTAAGCATCTTCACGTTTAAAGGATGATTTAAAGGCTCCGGCACGGCCCGTTTGCGCTGCAGCAGCTCTTTATGCACCTCGCGGAGGACATTCTCCATTTCGTCCAAGGACATGGTGAGCTTCAAAATGTACCCCGAAACCTTCAGTCCGGCCGCCTTGCGGGCATATTCGAACTCCTCGATGCAGGAGAGGATCAGGATCCGGATATCCGAATTTTCCGCCCGGATGGCCGTGATCAGCTCCAAGCCGTCCATGACGGGCATTTTCAGGTCCGTCACTATCAGATCCAGATTCTCGGTCCGGTACACCTCAAGCGCTTCCCGGCCGTTGGAGACATCGGCGACAACCTCCATCTCAAAATCCTGCCAGGGAATTGAGTTTCTAAGTCCTACCCGAACCAGCAGTTCATCTTCAACGATCATCACTTTAAACATGCAGCAGCCCCCTTGATCGGTCCATTCGACTCTATTCCCATCATACCACTCTGACGTCTCGAATTGAGCGCCAAAATACCGGCCCGCAGCATAGCGGGCCGGTATCCGGCTCTGGCCTTAAATCCGCGCCAAACCTTTTGCGGATTCGCTTGTTCCCTTATTTGCTTGTTCCCTTATTTGCTTGTAAGTTCTTTGTAAGTTTGCAGGCCTTGTTCATAGGACGATTTCCAGTAGGCATCAACTTCCTCAAAACCCGCTTTGTTGATCAGCCCCATAATCCGGTCCTTCTGCTTCTGGAAAGCTTCATCGCTGTCCGTCATGATTGCTCTTGGAATTTCCCGGATCAGAATCTGCTCGATGTTGCTTTCTTTTTTGGCCAAATCGTCGGTACCCTGAGGCTGCAGGGCAGGCATGGCCGGAATGAAGGACGGGCTGAGCGGTTTGGCTTTGCCCTGTTTCACAAGATTATCCCATGCATCGCCGGGGAATTTACCGCCGTAATGCTCGCTGTAGTCTTTATCCAGCGGAGTCAGCTTGGTCAGGATAAACTTGTCGGAGTTTCTCAGATCCACATAAGCACCGTCATCAGGAACGATAGCGCTGCCGCCGATGCCTGTCAATTTGCCATACAGGCCGATGCCGGTTTTAGCGGCGAAGTTTGAATCGGTCGTCATTTGCTGAATAACATCATCCTTGATTTCCGGTTTGCCATTTTCTACATCCCAGTGAACGCCCTTCACGCCGTCAAGCAGCAGGCGAGCTCCGTCATAAGTGCGGAAATAGTTCAGGAATTCCATGGCCCGTTCCGGATCCTTGCAGCTTTTGGTAATAATGATCCACGGATCGTTGTCGCCGACGATGGATTGCAGGCCGTAAGCCTGGTCGGTAGCCCCGTCAACCACTTGCGCTTCAAAACCTTTGTCGTCCTGGCCTTTGGCCCGGAAGTAAGCATTGGCGGCGTCGATTTCCCAGCCCATATGGATGGACAGAAGCTGACCGGCTTTCAGCTTTGCTTCATAGTCGCTCATTTTTTGCGTAAACATATCGGTATC
The DNA here is from genome assembly GCF_058267595.1 of Paenibacillus mobilis. Classification (NCBI taxonomy): domain Bacteria; kingdom Bacillati; phylum Bacillota; class Bacilli; order Caryophanales; family Paenibacillaceae; genus Paenibacillus; species Paenibacillus mobilis. Next base: position 187,844 of record NZ_JBZCMS010000007.1, on the reverse strand, counting down.
CAAAATCCCGGCGCGGTAGGCCTTGTTATAGAACTCTACGCCTCTCCACAGCGGGCCGTCCGCCGCAAAGCGGTGCACGTAAGAGCCGTCCGGTTTGGTGATGGTATTTTTCGTATTTTCCGTCCAGCCTTCTTCATAAATGAAGGGAACGTGATAAGACCAGAGGCCCCAATCGGTCCAGCCGGAAATGCCGTAGACCTTTTTGCCTTCATCGGTTTTCGGGTGTTTTTTGAGTTCGTCGGCAATCATCGGAATCATATCATCGAAGGATTTGAGCTCCGGATAACCTTCTTCCTTGTACAAATCCCAGCGGGTGTACCAGGCTACGTTTGGCGAATAGGTTACATATTGCTTGGCGTCCGGAACAACGTTGATCGGCAGGAAATAATAGTTCCCGTCCGTGTTGTTCAAACGTTTATTGATCACGTCCAGCGCCGATTTGTATTTCAGGATGTCCTGCCCTTTCTTGTCCAGCAAATCGTTCAGCGGCATAGCCAGCTTGCCATCCATGGCCGCTCTTCCCTGCTCAGGCGGAACGATCATAATGTCCGGCAGGTCGCCGCCGGCGAGCATAACCTTGATCTTCTCCGGATCGCTGCTGATGATATCCATCGTCACGCCGGTTTGTTTCTTGATTTCGTCCGCCACCGGATTTTTCTGAATGCCAGGCGCTCCCGAAGAGAAAAGCTGGTCGGTGCTGATGGTCAGCGTGATCGGCGCCTTGCCGCCGGTGGAAGCGTCGCCCGAATTTGATGCGCTTACATTTGTGGATGAATTGTTGGAAGCGGCATTATTCCCCCCTCCGCAGCCTGCAATGACCAAGGACAGACTGGTCAGGACAACCGCCAGCGAAAATATCGAATATTTTCTTTTTTTCATTTTGCACGTCCCCTCTATGTTTACAAAAATATTATATACACAGCCCCGCAAGGGCTGTACATACCTCTTTCCCGGGCCGGCGGAACTCATTCCTCCGCCGGCCGGCTTGCTGCTTTTAGCCTTTAACCGCGCCAAGCATGATGCCTTTTACGAAATACCGCTGCAGGAACGGATAGACCAGCAAAATCGGCAGCGCCACGATCATCGTCGTCGACATTTTGATCGACTCCGGCGTCAGCACGATGTTCTGCGCGTTGCGGGTAATACTGGAAGCATCCATCGTCGCCAGGGCGTTGGCCGAGTTCAGATATTCGTACAGGATCAGCTGCAGCGTTTTAAGGCTTTGGTTCTGCACGAGAAAATAGTTATCCATCCAGTTGTTCCATTGACCGACGGCCGCAAAGATCGCCACCGTAGCTACGATTGGTTTGCACAGCGGGAAGATCACCTTCCAGAACAAGGTCATATACCCGGCCCCGTCGATCATTGCGGATTCTTCAAGCGCCTTCGGAATTTGTTCGATATAAGTCTTCATCAGGATGACGTAATATCCGGAAACCGCGCTCGGAAGCACATAAAGCAAAAAGTTGTTGTTCAAATGAAGCATCTTCATCGTGATGTACCAAGGAATCAGCCCCGCATTGATATACAGCGTCACGACCAGCAGCCGGTACACCACCTTGCGCAGCGCCATCTCCTGTTTGCTGAGCAGATAGGAGAACAGGCTGCAGCAGAGGATCGTCAGAATGGTTCCCACGACCGTCCTGCCTGCTGAAACAAAAAACGAATTCACGATGTAGGGCAGCTGCAGGATGCTTTTATAAGTCGTAAAGTCCAGGCCGGCGGGAAGCAGGAAAATGCCCTGCGCCACTTTGGCGGGATTGCTGATGGAATAAATAAACACGTAATAAAAAGGATACACGCAGATCACAACAAACAAAGCCAGCAGCAGGTAGTTCAAAATATCGAAACCACGAATGCGCGTTAAACTCATTCCGTTCACTCCTTCGCTTTCTACTTAAATCAGGCTATCCCCGCGCAGCCGCTTCGACAACCGGTTGACGGAGAACAGCAGGATGACGCTGACGACGGTTTTGAAAATGCCGACAGCCGTCGCGTAAGGGTAATCCCCCACGATAATCCCCATCCGGTATACGTAATAATCCAGCACTTCGATTTTGTTTGCCACCAGAGGGTTGTAGAAAACGAAGTATTGGTCAAAAGAGCTCGACAGCATGTTGCTGATGTTGAGCAGCGTAAGCACAAGGAAGGTAGGCATAACGCCGGGAATCGTGATATGCCAGATCGTCCGAAGCCGGCTGGCCCCGTCCACCCGCGCGGCATCATAGAGCTCGGAGTCAATGCCCGCTATAGCGGCGATATAGATAATCGCGTTCCAGCCAAGCGTTTTCCAGATGCCCAGCAGCGTTTGAAAAATCCACGTGGCGCTCTCATTGCCCAGCGGGTCGATCGCCCAGCTGAGACCCAGCTTGCTGAACGCCATATTGATCAGGCCTTCGCTGGAGAAAAAGGCAAACGCCAGGGAATAGACGAGCACCCAACTGATGAAGTTCGGCAGCGTGGAGAAGGTCTGCACGAATTTTTTATATTTTCCCGACCTAACCTCATTCACCATGATCGCAAACAGGATGGCCAGCGGGGAAAACAGCAGGTTCAAAAGGTTCATGGCTAAGGTATTGATCAATGCGTTGATCAGGTCCGGCGAAGAACTGAAAAGCTCCTTGAAATTCTCCAGCCCGACGAACGGGGTCATCGAAAGCGGGATCCCGGGTTTGTAGTCAAAAAAGGCATAAATCCAGCCATAAACCGGAAAGTAGCTGAACAAAAGCATGCAGATGATAAAAGGAACCGATAAAGCGAACAAATACCAGCCGCTTTTGTTCGACTTTTTGTTTTTGCGCCTCGACTGCGCTAACGTAAGCGAAGACATGTATGCTCTCCTCCTTCTTTATAGCTTCAGTATAAATTCGGGCCCAGACCCGCGGAATGCAGGGAATTATGTCTTCTTGGATAAATCAACGACAATTTAGGAGAAGTCCTTATTATCTGAAAACGCTTGCGAAAAAGTTGGATTTTATTATTGTTTCTTGTGATTTTCACTTGTTAACCGGTTCGGAAGTCGGGGGCGAAAAACAAAAAGGCCCGCCGGCTCCCAAGGGAGAGCGGGCGGGTCAAGGGCCTTTCAGTCCGGTGCAAAAGCTATCCGGGACTTAGGCCTTAGTATTTCATTTCAGGATACAGAGGGAAACGGTCGGTCAGCGCCGTAACGCGCGCTTTTGCTTTCTCCAACTCCGCTGCGTCTTTCGGCGCTTTCAGAGCTGCGGCAATGATCCGGCCGATTTCGACCATGGCGTCTTCGTCCATGCCGCGGGAAGTAGCCGCAGGCGTACCGATCCGGATACCGCTTGTGACGAACGGGCTGGTCGGATCGAACGGAATCGCATTTTTGTTAACCGTGATGCCGATCGAGTCGAGCACATGCTCGGCCTCTTTGCCGGTGATGTTCAGGTTGCGGGTGTCGATCAGCATCAGATGGTTGTCCGTGCCGCCGGATACCAGGTTCAAACCTTCTGCAAGCAGCGTTTCAGCCAGCTTTTTCGCATTTTTCACTACGTTTTCTGCATAGGTGTTGAAAGAAGGCTGCAGCGCTTCGCCCAAAGCAACCGCTTTGGAGGCGATGACGTGCATCAAAGGACCGCCTTGGATACCCGGGAAGATCGCTTTATCGATCGCCTGCGCCCAAGGTTTTTTGCACAAAATCATGCCGCCGCGCGGACCGCGGAGCGTTTTGTGTGTAGTCGTCGTGACAAAATGAGCGTGCGGCACAGGGTTCGGATGAAGGCCTGCGGCAACAAGTCCGGCAATATGAGCCATGTCCACCATAAACAAAGCGCCGACATCGTTTGCGATGGAGGCGAAAGCTTCAAAATCAATCGTGCGCGGATAAGCGCTGGCGCCAGCCACGATCAGGCGAGGACGGTGTTTGAACGCCGCTTTGCGGACTTCTTCATAGTCGATCGTAAACGTATCTTCCTGTACGCCATAAGCGACGAAGTTGTACAGCAAACCGGAAGCGTTAACCGGGCTGCCGTGCGTCAGGTGACCGCCATGGGCCAGGTTCATGCCAAGCACGGTATCTCCAGGTTTCAGGGCTGCCAAGTAAACGGCCAGGTTGGCCTGAGCGCCGGAATGCGGCTGCACGTTGGCATGCTCGGCTCCGAACAACTCTTTGGCGCGGTCGCGGGCCAGATCCTCGACGATGTCCACGTGTTCGCAGCCGCCGTAGTATCTTTTGCCCGGGTAACCTTCCGCGTATTTGTTGGTCAATACGGAGCCCATGGCTTCCATGACCGCTTCGCTGACGATGTTCTCGGAGGCGATCAGCTCAATGTTGTTGCGCTGGCGCTTCAGCTCCAGATTCATTGCTTCCAGCACCGCCGGATCTTGCTTTCTCAAATACTCCATCATCCCAAAAATCCTCCCTGCGTATATTTAAAATTGAATGACTTCCTAAAAGGAAAAACAAATCTCATAAATCAGTCGCAAAGTTTTTCTCCGTCGGTTTGAGGCAGCCGGTAAACCGCCCGCTCTCCGCCGATCAGCTTCGGCCGGGTCATCGCCGCATTCACCCTCGCTTGTCCGACGTACCGCCGGGACAATCGGAGCGGCACAGCCACTCTGCGCAGGTGCATGCCGATCAGGGTTTCGCCGATATCGAGGCCGGCATGGGCTTCGATACTTTCCGCCAAGCAAGGATCAGCAAACCGGAGATATGCCTCCGCTGCCATGGAGCCTCCCGCCGTGCGTACCGGAACCGCGCTCACTTCCGTCAGGTTCAGCCGTTCAAGCAAAACCCGCTCGACCACGAGCGCCCGGTTCAAATGCTCGCAGCACTGGAAAGCCAGCTCAAATCCATACGCCGAGCGAACCTGTTCAAAGCCGCGGTAAAGCTCCGCCGCAATTTGCTGAGCGCCTGCCGTACCGATGCGTTCGCCGGCAATTTCGCTGGTGCTGGTGCCAATGATGACAACTTTGCCCGGACCCAGCTTCGCCGTTTCCGCAAGCTCTCTCAAAACTTCAGCAGCCTGGCCGGCCAACGGGTCCGGCTGAAAGGTTGGTTCCACAATGATTCCCCCTAAATTCCGGCGGATTCGCCGTTAACGGCCCCGCTAACGCGGGCCATTCTTGAACTCATTATATAATGAGAACGGACCAACTTCCATGAAACGATCGGGATCTTCTGCCTTTACGCCAAACCTCGTGATGCGAAACGGCCCGCAGTCTTGCCCCTTACAGGCATTGACCGGCGGTAAAAAACGAAAAAAGAGCAGAACGCACAAAGGTGCGTCATGCTCTTGCCCAGGCGACCGGCCGTATATTCCGATGCTCCACCGTGGTTTCATCCACATCCGTCGCCAGTTACACCGGAACTGTTCTTATAGCCATTAGCATATAGCATACCCGGTAGAAATGCAACTTGGAAAAATGCAAATTTAAATGTTTATTAAGCTTTTGACGGCGCTCAAGACGGCACCGGGCTGAGGGTACTAACACAACCGCCCAGGAATAAATCCAAGAATCAGAAATCAGGAACAGTTACCCTTCCTGCTCCCGCTTGTGCTGGAGTTTGACCAGCAGTTTCTCCAAAGCCTCGCGAATTTCAGCCGCCGTCTCTTCATAATCCTTCCGGCTGCCGCCAAACGGATCCGATATATCATAAACAGGGATACGCCGCTGAAGCTCGGCGATCCGCATGGAATCCCCTTCCGAAAGCCGGCCTCCCAAGGCCGCCTGCAAAGCTCTTTCTGCCAGCAGCCCGTCCAGCTCCTGCAGCTCCCCTTCGGCGCCGTCCCTGTCATCCACGTATTCTTTTAACACGAAGGTTTTTGAAGCGGCGTCCGGAAAGGCGTAAATGAGCTGCCGTTTATGGCTCTGCGTCAACGTTAAAATGACGTCCGCCCATTCGATCAGCTCCTCGCTTAAAGGCGTTGAAGTTAAACGGTCCGTAATCTGACGTTCCCGGAGTACATCCTCCGCGTGTTTGGAAATGGACATTCCGGGGACCGCCGCCACGCCTGCCGACTTGACCTCCACAGGCAAACCCGCTTCAAGCGCCATCTGTCTGAACATGCCCTCCGCCATCGGACTGCGGCATGTATTGCCTGTGCAAACAAATAAGATGCGCATAAGTCTCCCCCCATTTTCCGTAATTATAATGGATCTGAAAGCAAAGCCCTCCTGCTTCATCTCATTGTATCAAAAGATAAACATCAGACCAAACGCAAACAAAATGGCCCCTCCCAGCGCTTCCCCGTAATCGCCGAGATTCTTGCCCACCCGGCTGCCCAGCCAGAGTCCTATGACGGACATCAAACCGCCAAACAAACCGAATGCAAGCACGGTAGCCAGCAGGCTGCTGTGGAACATGCCCAGCGAAACCCCGACCGAAAAAGAGTCCACGCTGACGCTGAACGCAAACAGCATCACGCCCAAAAACCGGGTATGGTCGATAGGTCTGGCCCCTTCTTCCCGCAAGGAGGCCCAAGCCATATGAGCGCCGAGCAGGACAAGCAATCCGCCGGAAAAATAACGCGCTATGGCCCCGAGCAGATGCCCTACGTATAAGCCGGTAAACATCCCCAGAAGCGGCATCAAAATATGGAACACCGCGATCAGCCCGCTGATTCTCGCCGCATCGAAGCGGCGCACGCCCTTCATGCCGATACCCACACTGAGGGAGAATGCATCCATGCCTAGAGCTACGGCCATTACTATAATTGTTGCGAGCTGCCCGAAGTGAGCAGTAGCGTAATCCATGCGCGCACGCCTCCAAGTCTGCAATAGGGTTTGTACAACCATATGCGGACAAGGGACCAATCATGACATGCCGGCTGTTCCATTACCCGGGCCTCAAAATAAATCCATTTGCTCCGGCGGCAGCTCAGCCGCCTGCTGGCCCAGCAGTTCCATCATGGACCTCCCGTTGGGAGCGGCATCCCCGCCTGAGTTATTATTAAAAATCATGCAGATGTCGCGGGCTCCTCTCTCCTTCAGCTCCTCCAGCTTTCCGACCCATTCGGCCAGTTCGTCCCGGCTGTAATGATACAAATAGCGGACCTCGCGCCAATTCGGCGCCCCGCTTTGGTTCCAGGCGGACGTATTCCGGCCGTGCATGCGGACGATGGTAAGCTCGGGAGTCGTAGGCTCAAGCACCGTAGGCACGGAGCCCTCCCCCGCCTGCGGTTCGTCGCAGACGATGTGGATCCAGCCCTCCTCCCGCATGAAATCCAGGGTTCGCTCTTTAAAATCGGCTGAAAACCAGCTTTGGTGCCGGAACTCCAGAGCGACCGGAAGCCCCTCCATACGTTTCTTAACGGCCCGCAGCTGGCGGACATGCTCAGGGCTGCAGTCGAACCAGGGCGGAAACTGAAACATAACGGCTTTTAGCTTGCCGGATTCGACGACAGGCCGGATGGAGTTCAGATAAGCGTCGTACATCTCCCCGGCGTCGGTAAAAGGGATCTCTCCCCGGGAATGACCCGTCATCCCTTGGTAAGCTTTAAGAATAAAGGCAAAGGAAGCCGGCGTCTGTTCCACCCAGCGCTGGTACGTAGCTTCCCCCAGCACGGCATAAAAAGAGCTGTCGACCTCGACTACCGGAAAATGACGGGCATAAACCGCCAGCTTTTGGTTGGCCGGTGTTTTGGGAGGATAAAGGAGATCATGATCCCCCCAGCCGCCTAGCCCGATTCGGATCATGGAGATTCCCTCCCGTTTACAGGTTTTGCGAATTACAGTGTACATGAATTTGAAAGTACATGAATTTGAAGAAAAAAGGTTGTTTATCGCCTTGAAAGGCGCCTTACACGTATATAACCTCATGGCCCGCCGCCTTAAGCAGGCGGTTCATCACGGCCGCGCCGAGGCCCTCCTCCGGGCAGGCTTCGGCCAGCATAAAGCCGACGCCTTCCTCGTCGAAGCGGCGCAGCGCGGCGTAAAGCCGGTGCGCCGCTTCGGACAGCTCGGCGAGGCTGCCGAGCGACTGTACCGCGTCAGCCCGGTACAGCTGCAGGTGCTCGTCAAACGCGAGCACCCCGGTGCGTTCGCCGCGCGCGGCGGCGGCATCCAGCTCCGCCTGGATGCGGGCCGCGACCGAAGGCGCGGCGCCTTTGACCACGCATAGCCGCCCTTTCGGGGCGTAGTGCGTGTACTTCATGCCCGGCGAGCGCGGCTGCGCCGGGACATGGGCTTCCCCGCCGCCCTGCAGGGCGGGGTCAAGCGCGACGCTCGCCGCCACCGCGGCGAGCGCTTCGGCCGTGATCCCGCCGGGGCGGAGCACGGTCACTTCGCCGCCTGCGCCGCATTCGACCACCGTTGACTCCAGGCCCACCCCGGTGGGCCCGCCGTCAACAATGCCGTCGATGGCGCTGGCGAGGTCCTCGCCCACGTGGCTGGCCAGCGTGGGGCTCGGGCGGCCCGACCGGTTGGCGCTAGGCGCCGCCACCGGGCAGCCCGCTGCGGCGATCAGCCGCAGCGCGATTTCGTGGGCGGGCATGCGCACGCCCACGGTGGACAAGCCCGCCGTCACCTTCGGACTGACGGCGCCTTCGCGCACGGGCAGCACGATCGTGAGCGGCCCGGGCCAAAAAGCCGCCATCAGCTTTCTGGCGGTCTCCGGCACGTCCGTCACCAGCTCCGCAAGCTGGCTTTCATCGGCAATATGCACGATGAGCGGGTTGTCGGACGGACGCCCCTTGGCGGCGAAAATCCGTTCCACCGCTTCCGTGGAACGGGCATCCGCGCCAAGTCCGTATACCGTTTCCGTCGGGAACGCCACCGTTCCTCCGGCGGCCAGCACGGAAGCGGCTTCCGCAATCGCCGCTTCAGCCGGGCCGACCGCCTCAATCCGTCTCTCCCCGGAACCGCCCGGTCCGTTTTCTTCGGCCTCCGTCTGCAAGCCCGGCTCGGCCTTTTTCAGCAAACTCCGGACGTCCCAATACCGGGTGGAACGCTCAGGCAATCCCTTGGTTTTCGCAGGAAAACCTTCTTCTGAAACCCCCGAGTAGAGGGGATTTTGTTGATCATTGTTAGTCATCAGTCAGCTCATTCTTTCTTTATTTAATAGGAACATCCTCGACGTTTTACCTTCTATTGTAGCCCCTGGCGGAATATCCGTAAATCCGCGGCAAAAGGGCCGCCCGCCCGGGCAGCCGCTTTGTCCTCTTTTTATTATGCTCAAGCAAAAAATCCGGTTACCCAACCCCAAAAATCCTGCAGCATATCCCATAAAAAGAAACGTACCTCCGGCGGCTGCGCCTGTCCGTTATCCTGCCCGGCTCCCTGGCTGTCCGGATTTCCGGCTTTCGAATCCGCCGGTGCCGCAGCCGAAGCCGTTTGCGTTCCGCTGTTTTGGGCTAACGCGTCCCCGCTGCCGCTGTCGATAAAACAAAGGGGCGGGAATAATACGCACCACCAATTTTGGCCTTGTCCCGATCCAAGCGTTATGCGCAGCGCTTCGTAGTTCCCGGCGGGATAAACCTCGCCGCCATACAATTTGGCCGGAAAAGGCACGATGCCCAGCTCGGCCTTGTAGCCATAGCTTTCTCCGTTCGCCTTCAGCGTGGCCGCTACCTGACTTTCAATCTCCGGCAGATGCTCCCGGATGGTCGCCCGGGCCTGCTCCAGGCTTTGCGGGTTATCCAGCGCCTGCACCCAGCCGTCTATTTGCTGCACGACCGCATCGCGCACTTTCCGTTTGACCAGCTGGTCTTCCGGGTTGTCCGAATCTGCCAGGATCCGCAGCCGGATCGATTCCTGGGGAATTTCGGTTTGTACCGCCGCCGCGTCCGTCTTCTGATTTTCCCAGGACATCAGCAAAATGAACAAGCTGAATATCAGAAGCATCGTCGTTTTTGGCTTATTCCCTCTGCCGCCGCGTCTCATTCCGTTCCCCATTGAAACCGTCCTCCTCGCTGATCTCTTTTCTATCAGCCAGTATGTCCGGATTTCAAATCTATAAACCTATCAACTCTATTTTTTCACTGGGTTCGGTAAAAAAACAAAAACAGCCGCTTCCTCCCTTGCGGGAAGTCAGCCGCCGTTTTCCTGTTGCCGTCTTCTTCTTTCGGCTGGAAGCTTGAAGAAGCTGTCCAACCTTTCCTGTCTTACGAGGAAGCCCCGCTCTGTACGATCGCATCTTCCTTCTCGCGCCCGTGGAGACGCACGCTCATCACCACGCCCAGACTTGCCATATTGATAAGCAGGGAAGTACCGCCGTAGCTGATGAACGGCAGCGTAATTCCGGTCAGCGGCATAATGCCGATAAACATGCCAATATTTTCGAAAATCTGGTAGAGCAGCATCGCGACCACCCCGACAATCAGGTAAGGCCCGCTCCTCTCCTTCGCCTCCAAAGAAATGAGAATCATCCTGTGGATCAATATAAAATATAGCAGCAGCAGCACCGAACATCCCACAAACCCGAATTCCTCGGCTACCACCACAAAAATGGAGTCGGAATAGGTGTAAGGAACCCGGCTGCTCTGCACGAAATCCCCGTGCATGTAGCCTTTGCCGAACATCCCGCCCGAAGCGATTGCAATCTTGGCGTTCCGGGTATGGTAGGAAGCGTCTTTGCTTGCCTCGTCCGGCAGCAGCCAGGGATCGATCCGGTCCAGCCAGTGTGCTTTGCTTGTGCCCGCGAGGGAAGCTTCGATCTGATCATGAAACGAAATGTAGGATTTAATGCCGACGACCACGGCCACCGCAAACACTACCAGAATGATCAGGGTGTGCGAATATTTCAAATTCCCGATCCAAAGCAAGCCAAGCAAAATGACCAGATAACTCAGGCCGTTACCGATGTCATTCTGGGCCATAACCAGTCCGAAGGGCACCAGAGTGACCAGAGTCAACGGCACCACGTTTCTCCAGAAGGACAAGCGTGCCCGATGTTTCTTAATAAGGAGCGCCGTCAGCGTAATGATCAGCACCAGTTTAAACAGCTCGGCCGGCTGGAGACTGAGTCCGCCGGGAAACTTCAGCCAGCCCTGCGCACCATTAATGCTGCTGCCTATGAAATTAACCAGCAGCAGCAGCAGCAGACCGAGACCTAAAATATACGGATAATATTTGATTAACAGCTTGTAATCAAGCAGCGCAATTCCGAAAAAAGCGATAAAACCGGGGATATAATAAATCGCCATTCTTTTGTCGGCGCCCTTGAGGTCCTTCCATCCCGCTACCCCGCTGTGAATCAGGATAATGCTGAGCACCATCAGGAGCCCCAGGATGACTACGATCACCCAGTCCATCTTCTTTAATTTGTTGATTATGATCAACACGGATCCCCCCAGAGTCCTTTTTGCCTGAACTCTGTCTTATCGCAAAGTTCTTAGTGACTGATATCCTGACATATGAACTACGTTCAAACTCCCCTTAATGTTACACTATCCCGGCCCGTCAGAACAAATGTTATTCGTTTCCGGCAATGCCGATGACATGCCGGTCGATTCCCGCATAATCCTTCACGGTTTCGATCCGGCTCCAATAACCGGTTTGCCGGAGCAGATCGGCCACGTCGGCTGCCTGACCCATGCCAAGTTCAAAGCCGATCAGCCGCGGCGGCGCCTGCAGCAGCGAAAGCTGCTGCATCATGATCCGGTACGGATCCAGGCCATCCGCCCCGCCATCCAAAGCGGAACGCGGCTCGAAATCTTTGACTTCCGGCTGCAGCCCTTCGATGACGGCCGCCGGGATGTAAGGCGGATTGGACACGAGGATGTCCAGCTTCATACCCTGGAAGGGCTCCAGCAGATTGCCTTCGCGGAACTCGATATCGAGACCGAGCTCTCGTGCGTTGCGTTGCGCCGTCTTCAGCGCAGCGGGCGAAATGTCGCTCGCCATTACGCGCCAATGCGGGCGCAAATGTTTAAGGGAGGCTGCGATAGCCCCGCTGCCCGTGCCGATATCGGCCATCAGCGGCCGATCACGCGGTACTGGTACTGTTGGTACTGTTGGTACTGTTGGTTCCGTTGATTCTGTTGGTGCAGCCGGTGCTGTTCCTCCACTTCCCGGATTCCCAGCGGCCTCCCGCTGTTTCCCCTGCGGCCATAGCTCCGCTCCAAGCTGGGCGATGCGTTCCACCAGCAGCTCCGTTTCCGGGCGGGGAATGAGCACCGCGGGATTCACTTTAAATGCAAGCCCGTAAAACTCTTGCTCACCCGTAATATATTGGGCAGGTTCTCCCTGGGCTTTGCGGGTAATAGCTTGTTCCCACTCCGCTTTACGGTCCTGCGGGAACCCTTCCCTCTGCGCGGCAAGCAGGGATGCCGGCGATAAGCCCAGCACATGGCCGAGCAGCAGCCGGGCATTGGCTTCGGGCTCGGCGATGCCGGCCGCCGTCAAAAAAGAAGAAGCCTCCTGAAGGGCTTCTCTGATCGAAATCGCTGCAGACATGACAAATCTGTCTCTGTTCAAAGCGTTATTCTCCTTTTTCCAGCAGTTCGGACTGTTCCGCAATCGTCAGCGCGGAAAGGATATCTTCAATTTCCCCGTTCATGACCTGATCCAGCTTGTGCAGCGTCAATCCGATGCGGTGATCGGTTACGCGGCTTTGCGGGAAGTTGTAGGTCCGGATGCGTTCGCTGCGGTCGCCGGTGCCGACTTTGCTTTTCCGTTCGCCGGCATATTTCGCTTCCTCTTCCTGACGCATCATGTCGTAAATCCGGGTGCGCAGCACCTGCAGGGCTTTCTCCTTGTTGGAGTTCTGCGATTTGCCGTCCTGGCATGTCGCCACGATTCCTGTAGGGATATGGGTAACCCGCACGGCGGATTTGGTCGTGTTGACGGACTGTCCTCCGGCGCCGCTGGAGCAGAACGTATCTACGCGGATATCCTTGTCATGAATGTCGATATCCACTTCCTCGGCTTCCGGCATCACGGCTACCGTAGAAGTCGAAGTATGAATCCGCCCGCCTGATTCCGTTGCCGGAATACGCTGTACGCGGTGCGCGCCGCTTTCGTATTTCATTTTGCTGTAAGCGCCCCGGCCGTTAATCATAAAAATAACCTCTTTAAAGCCGCCCAGGTCGCTTTCGTTCACGTCCATGAGCTCTACGCGCCAGCCTTGGGTATCGGCGTAACGGGTATACATGCGGTAAAGGTCGGCCGCAAACAAAGCGGCTTCGTCTCCGCCGGCCGCTCCCCGGATTTCGACGATTACGTTCTTGTCGTCATTCGGGTCTTTAGGCAGCATCAAAATGCGGATCTGCTCTTCAAGCTCGGTCTTGCGTGCAGTCAGGTTGTCGATTTCGCCTTTGACCATTTCTTTCATTTCATCGTCGAGCTTTTCATTCTGCATTTCTTTCGCGGCTTCAAGCTCATCAACTACTTGTTTATATTCATTATAGGCTTCATAGGTGGGCTGCAAATCGGACTGTTCTTTCGAATAATCCCGCAGCTTCTTTGGATCGCTGGCCACATCCGGATCGCAAAGGAGTTCACTAAGCTTCTCATAACGGTCAATCAGGGCTTCAAGTTTATCCAGCAAGGGAATTCACCTCTCATAGGGTCATTTGGATATAGACATAATGTATATTTATTCTCGAAATTTAAAGTTGGTAAACGACTTTTTATTATATCATGAAGGTCCAAATTTGAATAGATAGCGTTTCTTGATTTTTGTTTCCAGAACTTTTAGACTGAGGGCATACCGTTTAATTGTCGTCTAACTTTAGGTTTTAAAGATTTCTGACAGAAGGTGAAGCTATATGTCCAATCCAGGAGACAGCAAAGCCGGTAACGGGCAGAAGATTGCCGTTGTGACCGGAGCAAGCGGAGGAATGGGATTGGCTACAGCCAGGCTGCTGGCCGCGGAGCACGGCATGAAAGTGGTTCTGCTGGCCCGGAGCCTGGAACGGGGGACGGCAGCCCTCGAACATGTGAAACGATGCAGCAAAAGGGAGGATCACGAGCTGATCCTGTGTGATTTGGGCTCCTTGAAGCAGATTAGGCGGGCTGCCGATGAAATTAAAACCGGCTTTGGCCATATTGATCTTCTGGTCAATAATGCCGGTGTCGTTACCGTAAAGAGGGAAGAAACCGAAGACGGTTTTGAGCGCCATATGGGCGTTAACCATCTCGGACATTTCGTGTTGACCCGGGAGCTGCTCCCCTTATTGCAGAAGAGCGGCCAGGGACGGATCGTCATCGTCTCCTCAGGCGTTCACAAGTTTGGAAGGATGAATTACAACGATCCCCATATGGAACGCGGCTTCACGGTTTGGGGGGCGTACGGCCGGTCCAAGCTGGCTAACCTTTGGTTCATGAAGGAGCTCGACGAACGCCTTAAAGGAACTCCGGTCACGGTAAATGCCGTAAATCCCGGAGCGGTGTCGACGCGTCTGGGCGTAAACCGCAGCACCGGATTCGGCTCTTTTGCCCACAAGCTGCTCCGGCCCTTGTTCCTGACGCCTGAGGAAGGAGCAGATACCGCTCTATATCTGGTGTCCTCGCCGGAGGTTGCCGGCTTGTCCGGCATGTATTTCTACAAACGCAAACCTGCGAAAATGGCCGCGCGTGCGGCCTCCCTGGAGCAGGCCCGGCAGTTCTGGGAATGGAGCGAATCGGTCACTGATAAGGTGATGGAAGCCGTTATGTCCTAATAAGTCATCAAAAGGGTTATCGTGTTCAACATCTTAAGCGCCGCGCGAAGGAGTGCGGCGCTTAAGCTCTTTATACAGCCTTATTCCGGCGAGCAGTTCCCGGTAGGCCGAAACGGCTTCCGGCCCGGCATGCTCACGGTACTGCTCAAACAAAGCCGCGCAGCGGACGACGCCGGCGTCGTCGCCGCTTTGAATGCTCAGTGTCAAACTCTGGAGCAGATACGGGAACGCCGTGGCGTAACGCCGCTTCTTGAATTCATATACGGCCAGCTCGGCGAAGAAATGGACCGCCGTTTCCTCCTGGAGCTTGTTCCCGGCCTGTTTCTCTTGGCCAGCATTTGCGGCATAATTGTCGATTAAAGGATCAAAGCAGAATAAAAGCCCGTCGAGCTCATATTCATAACGGTTAGCGGCTTCGATCATCCGCAGGACAGGCGTCAGCCGATCCGTGGTTTTCTCGGCCAGGATGCAGTCCGCGTACAAAAGCAGCGCCTCCGAATCCCCGGCCATCATCCGGCAGGCCAGCGTTTCTTCGTATGCCCAATCTTCAAACTGCTCGAGCAGACCCGCCGAGGTTTCACCGTCCTCTTTCACCCAGCTTGCGTCCTTACATAAAGCCAAATAATCCATCGCCATCTCATATTGGCCCCGCTGCTCATAAACGGCCGCCCTCAGGCGGTAACTGTGCATAAGATAGCTGAACAACGGTTTGGAGGGGAGCCTTCGTTCCCGTTCAGCCGCCCTGGCTTCCGGTTTGGACAGCTTTTTCGCTTCTTTATGCAGCAGAGCATATTGCGCGGAGGCCTTCCGTTCCAACCGCTCGGCCAGTTGCTCTACCTTGCCCCACTGCTCCAGTGCGGCATAAGCCTCCGCCAAATCGAGCAGCGCTTCTACCTGATCGGCTTCGTCAAGCCGTTCCAGGTAACCTTCGAATTTCGCCGCCGCCCTCAGTAAAGCTCCTTTCTCCGCCGTACGCGCCGTACCCTCCCTGTCAATTTGAAAAAGCCGGTAACGGCATAAAGCGAGCCGCTCCGAATGCTGATATTTTTCGCTTTCCGAGACGTTCCGATACATCAGTCTGGCAGCCTCAAGTCGCCCTTCCGCCAAAAACTGCTCCGCCATTTCAAACAGCAGCGGACCGTAAGACAGATTCTCCAGCATCAGCCGGACCACCGGCTCCATGATCTCCGTTCTTCCAAGCTCGGCGCAGCGCCTCAGAAAAGGGGAAAACCGCCGCCAATCCGGAGCGGACCGGAGACACTCTGCGGCATAACGGTCGTAGAAATTCCCTTCGGGCAGTCCCATGGCAGCCGTAATCCGGTCCAGCTGACCGACGGACAAAGAACGGTGACCGTTCAGGATATTGCTGAGCGTGCCGGTATTAAGTCCGGTGAGTTCGGAGAACTGGGTGACCGACAACTTACGGGTTCTCAGATGATCTTCGATTGCTGCCTGAATCGTTTTTGCTGCCATCCCAGCCCCTCCAGTCCCGCGAGTTTTGTAGCTCCATCGTATTCACAATTAAAAAAATGGTCAAGAATTCTGCGGCGTCAAAAAAAGTCCCGCACAGTTCAACCTGCGGGACTTTCTGCAACCTGCTTAAACAAGCTTGGCAGGGTTCAGCCCTGCCGGCCTTTCACTTTTTCACAAGTACATCATATACATTTATACGTTAAACCGGAAATGCATCACGTCGCCGTCCTGAACTACGTAATCCTTGCCTTCCAGGCGAAGCTGTCCGCGCTCTTTAGCGGCGTTCATCGAACCTGCGGCTACAAGATCCTCATAAGATACGACTTCGGCGCGGATAAAACCGCGTTCGAAATCGCTGTGAATCACGCCGGCTGCGCCGGGCGCTTTGGTTCCCTTGCGGATGGTCCAGGCGCGAACCTCCTGCACCCCTGCCGTAAAGTAGGTGTACAAGCCAAGCAGGCTGTACGCCGCTTTGATCAGGCGGTTCAGGCCGGATTCCTGCAGGCCAAGCTCTTCCAGGAACATTGCTTTGTCTTCGCCTTCCAGCTCGGCGATTTCCGCTTCAACTTTGGCGCTGATCGGCACCACCGCGGCATTTTCCGCAGCCGCGAAATCGCGGACCTGCTGGACGTAAGGATTCGAATCGGCGGTGGCAACGCCGTCTTCACTGACATTCGCTGCGTACAGCACCGGCTTCATGGTCAATAGATGAAGATCGCGGATCAGAAGCTTTTCTTCGTCGGACAACTCCACGCTGCGCGCAGCCTGATCGTTGTACAGCGCTTCTTTCAGGCGTTCCAGCACTTCGACTTCCTGCGCGTACTGCTTGTTGCCGCCTTTCATGTTTTTCTTGGCGCGGTCAATCCGTTTGTCCACGCTCTCCAGGTCGGCCAAAATCAGCTCCAGGTTAATCGTCTGGATGTCGCTGACCGGGTTCACTTTCCCGTCGACGTGCGTAATGTTTTCATCTTCGAAGCAGCGGACCACGTGCACGATCGCGTCCACCTCGCGGATGTGGGCCAGAAACTTGTTGCCCAGGCCTTCGCCTTTGCTTGCCCCGCGTACCAGACCGGCGATATCGACAAATTCAAAAGCGGTAGGAACAGTTTTGTTCGGCACAACCAATTCCGTCAGTTTGTCCAGACGTTCGTCCGGAACTTCCACGACCCCTACGTTCGGATCGATCGTACAAAACGGATAGTTGGCCGATTCCGCCCCCGCTTGCGTAATTGCGTTAAACAGCGTGGACTTCCCTACGTTCGGCAGACCCACGATTCCTGCTTTCAAAGCCATTTATATGACAACTCCTCATAATAAGTAAGATGGATTCCGGTCTTCTCTAAACCTGCTTTCAAACAATCCTACTTATTATATATTAGATCAAATACGGGGGCAAGGCTGTAAACCCTGCGTATTGCTGGTGTAAAAAGAATCGCTGCCGCCCCGCTTAACGGGCGGATGGAATGCGCCCGTGCCCATTCGGTGCCCATAGCTTAGGGCAGCCGGACCAGCCGCTGCGTCTCCCGCAGCTCTTCGATCGAGCAGGCGCCGATGCCGAACATGGCCACGCGCAGCTCCAGCTCCGTGCGGGCGAGCCGTTCGTCCACCAGCGCCTCCGACGCCACGGCCGGGCCGAGCAGCGCCCGACCGAAACCGGCCAGGTCGGCACCCAGCGCGATCGCCTTCGCCGCGTCCAGGCCGCTCGTCAGGCCGCCGCTGGCGATGAGGGCCGCGCCCGGCAGCAGTCCGCGCACCTCGCGGACGCATTCCGCGGTCGGATTGCCCCAGCCGGCGAAGGTTTCCGCGGCCATGCGGCGGAGCCTGTCCGCGCTGCGGTATTTTTCCACCTGGCTCCAGGAGGTGCCGCCCGCACCCGCCACGTCGATAAACGCCACCCCGGCCGCATGGAGGCGCTGCGCGGTTTCGCCGTCGATGCCCCAGCCGACCTCCTTGACGCCGACGGGCACCTCGAGCTCCCGGCAAAGCTGCCCGATCCGCTTCAGCAAACCGCCGAAGGCCGTGTTCCCCTCCGGCTGGAACACCTCCTGCAGGCTGTTCAGATGCAGCACCAGCATGTCCGCCTGCGCAATCTCGACCGCCCGGCGCGCATCATCCGCACCGAAGCCATAGTTGAGCTGCACGGCGCCAAGATTGGCGATAACCGGAATACTCGGCGCAAACCGGCGCACGGCAAAGGTCGGCGCCAGCTCCGACCGCTCCACCGCGGCCCGCACCGAGCCGACGCCCATCGCCCAGCCCCGGCGTTCGGCGGCTTCGGCGAGCCGCTCGTTGATCGAGCCGCCCGCCGCGCTGCCGCCGGTCATGGAGCTGATCAGCAGCGGCGCTCGCAGCTTGCGGCCGAGGAACGCCGTCTCGAGCGAGATGGCGTCAAAATCAAGCTCCGGCAGGGCATTGTGCCGGAAGCGGTATTTTTCGAACCCGTTCGTCACTCCGGCTCCCTCCACGTCTTCCTCCAGGCAAATGCGGATGTGTTCCGTCTTCCGCCCCGAAATATCCGCCGAATCCGATGCTCCCAATAGGCCTATGGCTTTGGACAATCCCGCTTCGGCGGCATAATCCCGATCCTTGCGGACGCCGCTCCGTCCCCGCCGTTGTTGTCTGTTCCCGTACCGCTGCCGCTGCTTCACCTTATCTTCTTCCTTTCTTCCGCTTAACGTTCGCTGCCTGTCCGCCGGTCCAGTGCGTCCCGGCACAGGCTGTCATAGGGTAAACAGTAATCATTTTCGGCTCTGAATGCAAGGGCATTATAAGGACGCCAGCATCTGTTGCCGTTTCACGACTCCCGGTGAATATGCCGAATTAGAACCGATTTGCTTCAAAATTCCCGCTTCAAGGTATATTAATGGAACGGATTCCAAAAGCTTAGCCGGAGGAGGAGAGGGAGCATGAACAGCAGCAAGTATCCGAAGCAGCAGACGGAGCGGTTGGAGCAAGGGCCGGAGCAGAGAGCGGAACGGCAGTCAACAAAAACGCCCGCCCGGCGCAAACGCCTGACAGTTTTTTCCCTGGTCGGGCTTGTTATCCTTCTGATCCTGTGGCTGGCCGGCGTCATGATTTATCAGACTCACAAACCGCTTCCCAAGGGCTTGTCTTATGAGAGTCCCGAATACACCGTTTCGGACGTCCATTTTCTTTACGATCTGACTTACCCCGACGGACAAGGCGGGATCAGGCAGGAGCGGAGCATCGTGGACCGCATGTACGGCATGGTCGGCGAAGCCAAACAATATATCGTCCTGGACATGTTTCTGTTTAATGATTATGTACATAAAGGCGCCGTATTCCCCGATGTCAGCGGAGAACTGGTACGCAGACTTATCGAGCAGAAAAAGAAATATCCCGATCTTCAGGCCATTGTGATCACCGATGAAATCAATACCAATTACGGCTCGGCTCCGAATAAGCGGTTCGAGCAGCTGAAGCAGGCCGGCATCCGCGTCGCCGTTACGGATGTAAATCCGCTTCGCGATTCGACTCCGGCCTATTCGGCTTTCTGGCGAACCTTCATCCAGTGGTTCGGACAGTCCGGACATGGCTGGATTCCGAACCTGATGGCTTCGGACGGGCCGGATATCACCGCACGGTCTTATTTAAAATTGCTTAATGTAAAGGCCAACCACCGGAAAGTGCTGGTGACCGAAAACGGAGCTCTCGTTTCCTCCGGCAATGTCCATAATGCGAGCGCCTACCACTCCAATATCGCCTTTGAGGTGGACGGGGGCGTGCTTACCGAAAATATTTTGCAAACCGAGCAGTCCGTGCTCCGCTTCTCGGGCGGCGGCTCGCTTCCGGGCCTGAACACTTTTTCTTCGGGTTCGGAACAGCCGCCGGATGCTCCTGCCTCCGCCGCCGAATCGTCTTCCCGCTCCCCTGCCGCCCCTCCAAATCCGGACAACGTTCGCCTCCGTTATCTGACGGAAGGGAAAATCGACAGCCGGACCCTATCGCTCATCGAAGGTATGGGCCAAGGCGATACCCTGTGGATGGGCATGTTTTATCTGGGGGATCCCAAAGTCGTCAAAGCCCTCCTGAAGGCTTCAGGCCGGGGAGCGGAGATCAGGCTGCTGCTTGACCCGAATGAAAATGCGTTCGGCCGGGATAAGACAGGCATTCCGAACCGTCCGGCTGCGGAGAAGCTGATCACCGGTTCGGACGGGAAAATTCAGGTCAGGTGGTACAACACCACCAATGAGCAGTATCACTCCAAACTGGTGTACGCGGACAAACAGTCCGGGGACAGTCTCATTTTGGGCGGATCGGCTAACCTGACTCCTCGAATTTTGCGGGACTACAACCTGGAGAACGCACTTTGGATAGAAGGTCCGCAGACGAGCGGAATCGTCCGTTCGGTCGATCGGTATTTTCAAAGGCTCTGGAACAACGAAGGGGCCATTTACAGCTTGGAGTACAGCGCCTACCGGCAAAAAAACGTCTGGTTCAAAGAAATCCTATTTGACTTGCAAAATGCGCTTGGCTTCACTACTTTTTAAATAAAAATAACCCCTCCGGCCTGTGCCGGAGGGGTTTGTCGTTGTCGATTACAGCAGCGGAGACATCAGCCGGGCGGCTGATTCCATAAGCCGTACCACAATCTTTTTCTTCATAAAGGAGTTCAGTTCGATCAGGTGAGTGGACAGCAAATCGCGTTCGAAATCCGCCACCATTTTGTTCACGCTTTCCGTGCCGACGAGCAGCGCGTTCACCTCGAAGTTCAGATGGAAGCTGCGCATGTCCATGTTAGCCGTGCCGACCGTCGCGATCTTCCCGTCCGCGATCAGCAGCTTGGAGTGAAGGAAACCTTTTTCATATTCATAGATTTTGACCCCCGCCCCAAGCAGCGAAGGGAAATAAGAGTGGGAAGCCAGAAACGGCAGCCATTTATCCGGTTTGGCCGGGAAAAGGATCCGCACGTCGAGTCCGGCGAGAGCCGCCACCTGCAGCGCCGTCAAAATGTCGTCATCCGGGATAAAATACGGCGTGGCCAGCCAAACCGATTTCTCGGCGGACACGATCATGCTGAAGATAATATTTTTGAGCGAGTCGTTTTCATTATCCGGACCGTTGGGAATAATTTGTACCGCACCGCTGCAGTTGCGCTCCAGCTCCGGCGACAAATACTCCAGGCCCATCAGGGTTTGACCCGTCACATATTTCCAGTCCTGCAAAAAGACGATCTGCAGCGTCCGCACGGCTTCGCCTTTGACCAGCATATGGGTATCGCGCCAGAAACCGTAGGTTTTGCTGCGGCTCAAATATTCGTCTCCGACGTTCAGTCCGCCCATAAAGGCCGTTTTCCCGTCGATAACGACGATTTTCCGGTGGTTCCGGTAATTCACCCGGCTGGACAAAGCCAGAAACCGCACGGCGCCGAAAATGCCGATCTCAACGCCGGCGTCCCGCATCTCCTTCAAAAAGGACTTCGACAGGCCGATGCTCCCCACGGCATCATACATAAACCGGACCTCTACGCCTTCTTTCGCTTTCTCGATCAGCGTCTGCTGGATTTCCCTGCCGATATCGTCCGCACGGTAAATGTAATACTCCATATGGATATGATGGGTAGCTTTCTTAAGCTCCTGCAGGAGCGAGGAAAAGGTCTCCTCCCCGTTCGTCAGCACCCAGGTGCGGCTGGCCAGCGAAACCGGGGTCCGGGCCATTTTCTGCGAAAGGCGGAGCAGCTTCTGCTGGTCGTGAGAGAACCGGGTGTCCTCGCCTTTGATGACCAGCCCGTTGTGGTCGATCCGTTCGTAGGCCTCCTGGTCCTCCAGGGCTTTTTTGTCATATTTTTTTCTGCGGAAATAGTTTTGTCCGATCAGGAAATACAAGACCAGGCCGACGACAGGGAGCAGCGCAAGCACCAGAATCCAGGCCAGCGTGCTGGACGGGTTGCGGTTCTCCATAAAGATGGCCAGTCCGATCGTAATGACGGTAAGCGTTTGAAAAATACTGAGCAGCGTACCGCCGTATTTCCCGAAATAGTTGAATCCGAACAAGTAGAAAATAATTAATATGACCGTTATGAAAAATATCTGTATCCCTTTTCTCATCTCATTCCCCTTGGTCTGTCTGCTTTAAAAAATTGGCTTAAGGTTTGTCTTAGTCTATATTACACGAACAAACAAATTCTTCCTAACAAAATTCATCAAAGGATGTCAGGTTTTTCAAACGGTTGACATTACCAGGGTTCCGTGAAAGAATATACCTAACGATCGTTAGTTAGTTTTTTCTGGAGGAGGGATTCCAAATGAGCAGCGGAAAAATCAAACTGTTGGACGCTTCCCGCGACTGCTTTGCCGCCCATGGCTTCGACGGGGCCTCCCTGCGCGATATCGCCGAGCTTTGCGGCATCAAGAAGCCTTCGATTTACGCGCATTTTCAGGGCAAAGAGGATCTGTTCCTTCAGGTGCTGAAGCGCTCGGTCAAGCAGGCGCGGCGCAGCATCAGGAGACATTTCATTGAAAACCGCCAGCAACCGCTGGAGGAGCGTCTTAAAGGACTGCTGAATCTGCTGCTGGAGCAGTACCGCCATAACCAGGATATGAAATTCCTGCTTCGGACCTGCTATTTCCCGCCGCAATCCCTGCATCGCGAGGTGCTCGAGATCGGCTATCCTTTACTAGATGAAATGGAATCCGGGCTTGCCCGGATCTGCGGGGCGGATGAGGACCGTTTGGTCCGGATTCCTCCCGAACAGGCCGCCGCCGCTTACATGACGCTGGCCGACGGCGTCCTCGTGGATATGCTCTACGATTATCCCGAACGTTCGAGACGCAGGCTGGAGCTGTCATGGCCGGTTTATTGGCGCGGAATTCATCTGGAGCATCGTCCTTATCCTAAGCCTGATACAAACAAAGGAGTTTGAAGCATCATGAATCGCAATTGGTTGTATGTATGGATCGGAGGCCTGATTGAAGTCGTATGGGTTTCCGGTCTTAAATATGCCGATGTCTGGTGGGAATGGCTGGGAACCGGCCTTGCCCTCGCCTTCAGCTTCTATCTGATCCTGAAGGCGGCCAGACGTCTGCCGGTCGGGACGGTTTACGCCGTTTTTACCGGTCTCGGCACGGCGGGAACCGTCGCTGCCGAGATGCTCTTTTTCCATGAACCCGTAAATCCGCTCAAGATCACCTTAATCGGCGTCCTGCTGTGCGGCGTTATCGGGCTCAAGCTGATCACTGACCGGCAAGAGGAGGCGGAAAGCTGATGGCATGGATTGCTCTGGTATTTGCAGGAGGTTTTGAAGTTCTCGGATTTATCGGCATGAACATGGTGACCCGGCGGAGATCGTTTAAGTCCTTCCTTGTTTTATTCGGCGCTTTTGCCGGCAGCTTTTCACTGCTGACTTACGCCATGGGCTCGCTCCCGATGGGGACCGCCTACGCCGTTTGGACCGGCATCGGCACCGTGGGCAGCGCCCTGCTGGGCATGCTTTTGTACGGGGAATCGAAGACGTGGACCCGCCTGCTGTGCATTATCGTAATATTGGCTTCAGCGATAGGTTTAAAGCTCATTACATGAAATTTGTAATGGGCTTTTTTTTATACTATAATCACTTTGACTATTAAGTCATTTAAAGAACCGACAAGTCAGAGGGGAGTGCTCAAAGTCTTTGTCCGATAAATCGACGGATAAGAAACAGCTTATTCTAAAGACGGCTTTAAAGCTTTTTTCGGCCCAAGGCGCCCGCACTACCTCCATGCAGGATATTGCCGACGCTTGCGGCATTTCCAAAGGAAGCCTTTATCTCCATTTTAAGTCCAAAGAGGAGCTGGAGAGCGCCATTTACAGCTACTGCTTCAAAACGATCGAAGACCAGATGCTGCTGCTCGAACACGAGCAGGACTTGTCCCCGAGAGACAGGCTGTACAAGCAAATTCTCGTTCTGCTCCGGCAGATCGTCGAGCTCCGGGAATATTTCTGGACGCAGTTCATGGATTATTCGGGACGGGACAAACTGCCGGTTGAGCATGAATATAACCTAAAACTGCTGCTGCTGTTGAAGAGCAAAATGACGGAAATTTACGGGCCGGAAATCACGCCTTACGCAGGGGATATGCTGCTGATGATCAACGGCATGCTCGGTTCGTGCATCCAGCTCATGTTCCTGTTTCCCGTATTGCCTTTTTCCATTGAAAAAGTGGCTTCGCACCTGCTTGAACTGGTCGATAACACCGCTAATCTTTACATGAATAAAGGCGGCGATCCCTTGATCTCCCCGAAGGAGCTGGAGGTCTGGATCGGAAAAGGAATGTCGGCAATCCCCGAGATGCCCCGCCATCCCTTAATGGTCATTAAAGAGCTGCGGCAGGAACTGGCCGGACTAAAAGCTGAAACCCATGTACAGGCAGGCACGTATGAAACCTTATCCATACTGGAAGAGGAATTCCTTAGTCTAGAGCCCCGGAAGGCCATTTTAACCGGCATGCTTTATAATCTGGCCTATTTGGAAGACGAAGATACCGATTCGGTCCGAAACGGCTATCTGGAGCTGAAACAGCTTGTTCATTCGGCTTTAGGCCTGCCGGACACCTCCGAATAAGGGTATCCAGATCAAGGGCCTCATCCTGACAGCTTTGCAACCCAAGAGAAAAACAAGGAGTGAAGAAACCCGCTATGAAAGGCATTATCAATTTCTCGCTGAGAAACAAATTCGCGATCTGGTTCCTCACGATTATCGTGGTGGCCGGCGGTTTGTACAGCGGCTTGACCATGAAGCAGGAGACGATCCCCAATATCAACATCCCGTTTCTGACGGTCACCACCGTATATCCGGGCGCAGCCCCCGAAGGCGTGCAAAACGACGTCACCATCCCGCTGGAGCAGAAGCTGCGCAACCTGGAGGGCGTAAAAACCATTACGTCAAACTCCATGGAGAACGTTTCCTCCATTCAGGTCGAATATGACTACGGAGCAGACCTGGATAACGCCTCCGCCGCGCTGCGCGAAGCTCTTACGAGCGTTACGCTGCCGGACGAAGTCCAGAAACCGCAGATTTCCAGATTCAGTCTGAGCTCTCTGCCTGTCATCTCCCTGAGTTTGGCCTCCAACGGCGCCAATGACCTGGAGAAGCTGACGCGGCTGGCCGAAAATGACATTCAGCCGATGCTCGAGGATTTGGACGGCGTCGCTTCCGTACAGGTAGCGGGGCAGTATACCCAAAACGTGGAGCTTACTTATGATAAAGCCAAAATGGCTGAGCTTGGCCTGACGGAAGACTCCGTGAAGCAGATTATCCAGGCTTCCTCCGTCAGGGCGCCTCTGGGGCTGTTCGAATTGGACAAATCCCAGAAAGCCGTTGTGGTGGATGGAAATATTACGACCCTCGACGATTTGAAAAAGCTTGAAATCCCGCTTGTGCCTTCCGCAAGTGCCGATGCCGCAGCAGGCGCCGGAGCCGGAGCGGGCGCTTCAGGTCAGGCCGGGCTTGCGGCAGGATTGCCAACCGTCCGCCTCGATCAGATCGCCAAAATCGAAGTAACCGGCCAGGCCGAATCCGTTTCCCGCACAAACGGGAAAGAGTCGCTGGGCATTCAAATCGTTAAATCGAACGATGCCAACACGGTTGACGTCGTCAACGAAGTGAAAGATACCGTAAATCAATTGAAAAAGGATTACCCGGATCTCGATTTGACCGTTTTGCTGGACCAGGGCAAACCGATTGAGGATTCGGTGAATACGATGCTGTTCAAGGCCTTGTTCGGCGCCCTGTTCGCCGTGCTGATCATTCTGATCTTCCTGCGCAACGTCCGCTCGACGATCATCGCCATCATCTCTATTCCGCTGTCGCTGCTCATCGCCATTTTGGCGCTGCGCCAGATGAATATTACGCTGAATATGATGTCTCTCGGGGCCATGACCGTAGCCATCGGGCGGGTCGTGGACGACTCGATCGTCGTAATCGAAAATATTTACCGGCGCATGTCGCTGACCGGCGAGAAGCTGAAAGGACGCAAGCTGATCCTGGAAGCCACGCGGGAAATGTTCATTCCGATCTTCTCTTCGACAATCGTTACGATCGCGGTGTTCCTGCCGCTTGCTTTCGTCAGCGGCATGGTCGGCGAGCTGTTCATGCCGTTTGCGCTGACCATGGTGTTCGCGCTGCTGGCCTCCCTGCTCGTAGCGGTTACGCTTGTGCCGGCGCTGGCCCACTCCTTGTTCCGCAAGGGCCTCAAACAAACGCATAATCACGAAGAGAAACCGGGAGCCCTTGCAGGCGGGTACAAAAAGATTTTGCGCTGGTCCCTGTCCCATAAGCTGATCACCTTCGGCCTTGCCTTGATCCTGCTGATCGGAAGTTTGTTCCTGACGCCGTTTATCGGCAGCAGCTTCCTGCCGGACCAGGAAGACAAGTCCGTGATGATCA
Organism: Paenibacillus mobilis; assembly: GCF_058267595.1. Lineage (NCBI taxonomy): Bacteria > Bacillati > Bacillota > Bacilli > Caryophanales > Paenibacillaceae > Paenibacillus > Paenibacillus mobilis. The sequence continues at coordinate 161,423 of NZ_JBZCMS010000007.1, read as the reverse complement.
CCTTCTCCCCTGAACCGGGAGATACGCTGGAAGAAGTGAAGGAACACGCTCTCGCGGCGGAAAAAATCCTTCTCGCCCAGCCGGATATCGAGAACATGCAGTATTCCGTCGGCGGCAGCAACCCGCTTAGCCCTGGGCCGTCCAAATCCGGCTTGTTCTTCGCCAACTATAAGAGCGACACCAAAAACTTTGATCAGGTCAAAGAAGATTTGATTGCCGAGCTTACGAAAAAAGTCCCTTACGGAACTTGGTCCGAGCTGAGCGGCGCTTCCGGCGGCGGCCTCGGCGGCAGCCAGCTGACCGTGCAGATTTTCGGGGACAGCGTAGATCAGATCAAACCTTTTGCTGACCAGGTGCTGAAGCTTGTACAAGACGATAAAACCAACTTCGAAAAAGCCGAATCCAGCTTGTCTACCGCTTACGATCAATATACGCTGCTTGCGGATCAAGCGAAGCTCAGTTCGCTGGGCCTGACAGCCGGACAGCTGGCCATGGCCTTGGCTCCGACAACCACCGAGCCTGTCCTCACGGACGTGGACATTGACGGCAAGCAATACGAAGTTCACGTCAAGACCGACAACAAAACGTACGGCAGCATTAACGATATTGAAAATGAAACGCTGACCTCGCCTCTGGGCGTGCAGGTGCCGATTAAAGACGTAGCCCAAGTCGTGAAAGGGACGTCTCCGGACTCCATTTCCAGCATCGACGGCAAAACCGTGGTTCAAGTCACGGCCAATATCCTTGCTGCCGATGTCAGCGGCGTTTCAAAAAATTTGCAGACCAAAGTCGATGATTTATCCAAACCGGACGGCGTAACCGTCAAGTTTGGCGGGGTAACCGAACAAATCAACGATACGTTCACCCAGCTCGGCCTCGCGATGGCCGCTGCGATTGCGATCGTCTATTTCGTACTCGTCGTCACCTTCCATGGTGCGCTTGCGCCGTTTGCGATCCTGTTCTCCCTGCCGTTTACGGTAATCGGCGCACTCGTGGCGCTGTTGATTTCAGGCGATACCCTCAACGTATCCTCCCTGATGGGGGCGCTGATGCTGATCGGTATCGTCGTAACAAACGCGATCGTACTGATCGACCGCGTCATTCACAAAGAACGCGAAGGATTGTCGACGCGCGAAGCCCTGCTTGAAGCCGGAGCTACACGTCTTCGTCCGATCCTGATGACGGCCATCGCCACGATCGGCGCTTTGCTGCCGCTCGTGTTTGGCTGGGAAAACAGCGCCGGCGTCATCTCCAAAGGTCTGGGCGTTACCGTTATCGGCGGCCTTATCAGCTCCACGCTGCTGACCTTGGTCATCGTGCCGGTAGTTTACGAGTTCCTGGCCAAGTTCCGCCGGAACAGCCTGGCCGAGCAGGAGGATTAACAGCCGGGCCTGTCCGGCTTCGATTCCTTCCTTCGTTAATGCTTATAGCAAAAAAGGGAAGCCCAAAGCTTAACCGCTTTGGCGCTTCCCTTTTTTTATTTTAACGCGAGTCCGATTTGTCTCTTCGTTCCGCCGCTAGCCTGAGCGCTTCGGCGTAATCCTCCGGCCGGTTCATATTAAACATGGCCAGACCCGCTTCGCTGCCGCGCCGGCCCGGCAAATCCGCAACATGGACCGTTCTCACATTCAAACGGCCGAGCCAGTCCATCACCCGGCGTTCGCCGTGCTGAAGGCAGTATTCCAGCTGGGGCCGTGCGCTCCGCCGATAGGCGGCGACCAGCGGCTGCAGCCGTCCGTCATGAACCGGAACTACCGCGTCGACGGTTTCATCCGACTGCTCGGCCTCATCCATAAGTGAGGCGAATAACAGCCGGCTGGCAAAGGGATGGTCGCAGGAGCATACCAGATTCCATTTTTGCTCAGAATAAGCTAGAGCGGCATGAATGCCGGCTAACGGCCCTGCTCCTTCAAACCTGTCTGGTAGAACAGGAAGGCCCGTAAAGGCATACAGTTCCTGGTGCATGGAGGAAATGACAATCTGTCCGCACACTGGAGACATCGCTTCAATAATCGCGCTGATGACGGACCTGCCTTCCACCTGCAGAAGCGCTTTGTTTTGGCCCATCCGTGAGGATTGGCCTCCTGCCAGAATAACTCCGAGCCTGTTCATTCTTTCACCCCGTTGTTTCTCTATAATGCACTTTATATAGAAAAAAATGGTTTGTAACAACCGAAAAGCCATGATACATTTATGCAAACGCCTCCTTTACCGTGAAAAAGGCGTTGTTTCTACCTATAAAGAAAGGACTGGCGCAGATTGGTGCAAAAAGATTCCGGAAGAAACGCCTCGCATTCCTTGCATCTGCTAAACTTTTTCACCTATGGGATCGCTTCGATCTTTACGTCCTATCTCCAGCTCTATTACCTGTCCGCAGGAATGGACAAGCTCCAGATCGGGGAACTCCTTGCCGCCGGCCCGCTTGTGTCCGTCGCGGCCTATCCTTTCTGGAATTACTGGCGCAGTAAGCAGCTTAGCACCCGGAACGCCCTTGTTCTGCTGCTTTTGGGGATCTTATTGTCCGTTCAACTGCTGCTGTGGGTAGGGACCTACCGCTACATTGCATGGGGCAGCCTGGTCTTGTTTTTCTTCCTGTCTCCGTTATTGACTATGAATCATACTTTTACACTTGAAAATATGGATGAATCTTCGTCCCAGCTTAAAAGGCATTACCCGAAAAATCGCTTATGGGCCTCCCTGGGCTGGGCGATTATTCCGGTTTCGTTCAGTTTCACCTTCAACGACGGCGTGTTTCACCGACTGCCTATCACCATTGTGGTTACCCTGCTTGCGGCTGCAGCCATCGTATGCTGCTTGTCATTCCCTTCCCTGCGGAAACCGGATCCGACTCCGCCGCTAACCGGAAGGGAAGTGACCGGAGTGCTTCTGAACAAATACTTTGTGGCTTTTCTGCTGCTCGGCATGCTGGTCACCATTCCTTTTTCCGTGAATCAGCTCTTTATGCCGCTGTTTATGACCGATCTGGGCGGGAGTGTTTTTGATGTCACTCTGGCCGTTTTTATCTCTTTTATCTTCGAAGCTTTTGTGTTTTATTTGCTAACCAAATCGGTTAAACGGAAAATGTCGCGCCTGCTGCTGCTGCTCGCCCTGACCGCCCTGCTTTCGGCTTTGCGCTGGAATCTGATGGCGAGCGCCACGCTTCCGGTGCACGTCATTTTGATCGGGCTGCTGAACGCCGCGACGCTGGGCGGATTTTATTTTGTCGGCACCCGGCTTACGTCGCTGTTCCTGCCTAAGCCTTTCCGGTCGGCGGGACAAACCCTGTATGTCCTCTGCTGGAGCGGCATTTCGACCGTCCTGGCCGGACTGGTGGGCGGCTGGCTGTTTCAAAACTTCGGCTCCGTCGTTTTATACAAAACGCTCGTCTCCATGAGCCTGTGCGGCTCCATCGGCCTCGGACTGCTTTGGGCTTATATCCATCGCAACGGTTATGCACCGAACAAATTTTATTCCTGAACGGTCCGGTTGATCCGGGCTCCTTCCATCAAACGGCCCGGTTTCGGGCCGCTTTTTTATATCCGGCTGTGCTCTTAATCTAGCTCTTATTCTCATAAAAAACATGCCGGGCGGATATTTTACCGCCGCTGATTTCGAGCAGGCCAAACGAATACAGCTTCTCCCGCCGTTTGTCCGTGGCGGAACCGGGATTAAACAACAGCACCCCGTTCACCATCTCCAGATAAGGCTGATGGGAGTGTCCAAAGAGAATGCACGATACCGCCTCTCCTTCAAAGGCCCTGAAGGCCTTTTGAGGGGTGGTCAGCCTCAAGGAATACGGTTCGTGGCCGTGGACCAGTCCGATATGGACGCCATCCAGGGTGATTACTTTTTTCTCGCCAAAGCGGTTAAGGATTTCATACCCGTCATTATTTCCGGTGATTCCGTTCACGGGTGCCAAGCGGGCCAGCTCGTCGTAAACCTCCAGGGTCATCCAATCGCCCAGATGGAGAATGTAATCCACCGTTTTAAATTCCTCGATCAGCCTGGAGGGCAATTTGACTTTTCCCTCACGCTGGTGCGTATCCGAAACCACGCCAATTTTCATCACAGTTCCTCCTTTGAGTTTGGAATTAAAAAAACGCGGGTTTATATCCACCCGCGTTTTAAAACCAACTGTTGCGCTGCTCCCGTCAGACCCGGTGGGCAATCCGGTAAAGCGGCACTCCGGAAGGGGACGTTTCCCCGGTAGCGGCAAGCTCCCAAGGCACAGTCACCAGCCGGCTCAGTTCACGGACGGCATCGTCCGGAAGGGGGACCTTTTCCGCCGATTCTCCCCCGTCCTGATAATCCTGCCCGACCATAAGACCCCACTTGATCTCCAGCAGCGTCCTTACACCGCCGATCGTGGCATAATTGATCCGGTAACCTTCCTTTAAAGCAGCCAGCAGCATATCCGGCTGGCTCTTCGCATAGTCGATCCAGCCCTCCCAGGTTCCACGGCCTTCAGGCAAATCCGGGAGCTCCTGCCATTTTTGCTGCTCTACTATAGAAATCAGTTCTTCGGTCGTCCGGCCAAGCGCTTTGGCCAGCTCCGTCTTGATTCCAACCGGTTGAGGCAATCGAATCTCCAACTTCTGCATTTCACTCCATCCCCCTTATCTGTTATCTCTGTCGTGATTATTGTTTAGGAAGCTGAAAGGAGCTCTTCAGCGAGACGATCCGGTTAAATACCGGGGCCCCCGGCCGGGAAACTTTAGGATCCACGTTGAAATAGCCATGGCGGAAAAATTGGAACTTATCGTGCGGCTTCGCTTCCGCCAGTTCAGGCTCCACAAAACCTTTGACGATTTGCAGCGAATCGGGGTTCACTTGATCCAGAAAGGTTTTAGCTTCCACCTTCGCCGTTTCTTCCCCGTCCAGCTCTTCTTCTTCGTCCGCGGAGGAAATCAGCGGCTCGTACAAGCGGAATTCGGCCGGAACGGCGCTTCCGGCATCCACCCAGTGGATGGTGCCTTTTACTTTTCGGCCGGTAAAGCCGGTGCCGCTTTTCGTTTCCGGATCGTACGTGCAGTGAATCTCGGTTACGTTGCCTTCCTCATCCTTGATCACATCGTTGCATTTGATGAAATAAGCGTGCTTCAAGCGAACTTCGTTGCCCGGGAACAACCGGAAATATTTGCTCGGCGGGTTCTCCATGAAGTCTTCGCGCTCAATGTAGATTTCGCGGGAGAACGGAATTTGGCGGTTGCCCATCTCCGGATTTTCAGAGTTGTTTTCGGCTTCCAGCATTTCCGTTTGACCCTCCGGATAGTTGGTGATAACCACCTTCAGCGGATCCAGCACGGCCATGGTGCGCGGAGCTTTCATTTTCAAATCCTCACGGATAAAATGCTCCAGCATCGCCAGATCGACCGTACCTTGCGCTTTGGATATTCCCGCTTCGAAGACAAAGTTCTTGATAGCTTCCGGCGTATAACCTCTGCGGCGCAGCCCCGAAATTGTAGGCATCCGAGGATCGTCCCAGCCGTCCACGTACCCTTCGTCCACGAGCAGCTTCAGCTTCCGTTTGGAGGTCACCATCGATTCCACGTTCAGCCGGCCGAATTCGTATTGATGCGGCTCTGCCGACATTTCGGTCTCAGCGATTACCCAATCATAGAAGGGACGTTGGTCTTCAAATTCGATCGTACACAAGGAGTGCGTCACGCCTTCGATGGCATCTTCCAGCGGGTGAGCGAAAGCATACATCGGATAAATGCACCAGGTATCTCCCGTGTTATGGTGCGAAGCATGGGAAATCCGGTAGATTACCGGATCCCTCAGATTGATGTTCGGGGAGGCCATGTCGATTTTGGCGCGCAGCACCTTTTCCCCGTTTTTAAATTCCCCCGCTCTCATGCGCGTGAACAAGTCGAGATTTTCTTCGACCGAACGGTCGCGGAACGGGCTATTTTTGCCCGGCTCCGTCAGCGTACCGCGGGTTTCGCGGATTTGGTCGGCAGTTTGATCATCCACATAGGCTTTGCCTTTTTTGATCAGCAGCACGGCGCGGTTATACATCTCTTCAAAATAATCGGAGGCATAATGCAGCTCCTCCCATTCGAATCCGAGCCATTTCACGTCTTCCTTGATGGAATTAACGTATTCCACGTCTTCTTTCAGCGGGTTGGTGTCGTCAAACCGGAGGTTTGTCCGTCCGCCGAACTCGTCCGCAAGCGTGAAATTGACCCAGATCGCTTTGGCATGGCCGATATGCAGATAGCCGTTCGGCTCAGGCGGAAAACGGGTAACAACTTTATTTACTTTGCCTGTCTTCAGGTCTTCCGTAATAATATTTTTAATGAAATTTGGAGGCGTTGTGCCGTGTGTCACGCGAATCAACCTTTCTGTCCGAATAAGATCCGTTTCGTTTATATAAATATACCGATATCCGGCCAAGAGTTCAATGCCCCGGGCCTTTGACGGCCCTGTCCGAACGCCTTAGCGAGGCCTCCCCAAAAAAAGCGGGCAGCACAGCTTCCTCCTCCGGAAGATCCCCATGCTGCCGTTTGTACTGCAGGTTCATGACTGCACCTGTTACCTGACTATTCGGATATACCTACAGGGCGTCCATAACCCCTCCGTCAATCACCTGAATCGTACCGGTGATATACGTATTGGCGCCGGAAAGCAGAAAAACGACCGCTTTCGCAAATTCCTCCGGCGTCCCGTAACGACCGAGCGGAATTTGTTCCTGTTCCCTCCTGGCCCACTCTTCTTCAGGAATGCCGCTCCGGTCCGCGCGTTTCCGGTTCAGCTGCAGAATCCGGTCGGTTTCTATTTTTCCCGGTGCAACCGTATTAATCAATATCCCGTAAGGCGCCAGCTCTTTGGATAACGTTTTGGTCATGCCGAGCACGCCCATCCTCATCGTGTTGGATAAAATCAGCCCCGGAATCGGCTGCTTGATCGAACTCGAGGTCAGGTTGGCGATCCGGCCGCCCGCAGGCTTCATCAGCGGCAGGGCCGTGCGGATAAGGCGGACGTAGCTCAGCAGATTCAGTTGGAAAGCCTGCAGCCAGGCTTCATCGTCCAGCTCCTCAAAGGAGGCCGGAGGCGGGCCGCCCGCATTGTTGACCAGCACGTCCAGCCGGCCGCCGAAAGCTTCCGACGTACGGGTAATTAACCGGTCGATATCGGCTTTATCCGTCACGTCGGCCGTGCAAAATTCCACCCGGCTGCCCGTGCCCAGCCCGCTCAGCTCCTTCTGCACCTCGAGCAGCTTTTCTTCGCTGCGGCTTGTCAGCATAACGTCCGCGCCTTCCAGCACCAGCTGCTTGGCGATGGCTTTGCCAAGGCCGCGGCTGGAGGCGACGACGAGCGCTTTTTTTCCGCGTAATCCAAGATCCATTCCGTGCCTCTCCCTTCATTCTTAAGTTCCATTTGACTAGGCAACCCGCCTTAAGAAACCGGACACCACATCAAAATATCGTCTACAAACCTGCCGTCCAGCCAAAACTCCTCCGTCAGCACGCCTTGTACGCGGAATCCGCAGCGCTCATAGAAAGCCATAGCCGAAGTGTTGGTGCTCAGCACGCGCAGGGAGATTTTCCTTACGCCGTCTTCCTTGGCTTTCTGCTTCAACGCTTCGATCAGCTTTTGACCGATGCCGCGTTTCTGGTAATCCGGATGGATCGCGATATCCATTTCATAAACATGCCGGTTGCTCTCCAAACCCGTTGGGTGGTGGAAACCGAGGTACCCGACCGCTTTTTCGCCGATATATGCTACAAGCTGGCTGCCCGGCGGGCACTGCCGCAAATACTGCTCTTTCGTTTTTCTAACTTTCGGACCCGGCGTAATCACCGGAGACCACACCCGCTCATCAATGTCTATCAGATCCCCGGCATCCCTAAGCTCGGACAACCGGATTCCTATTTCCTCTGACACTTTTCTTCGCCTCCAAAACCTTCTGATCTTCTAAATCTTTACCTTATCGCCCGTTCTTCAGCCCGGCTCATATAACGCCTTTTTGTCCCGGTTTATGGCCGCATGAACGGCAAAACCCGCGATCGACAGCACGGCAATCAGCACCGCAAGCCAGGCCACAGGCGTGAGTCCGTCCCAGTCATACAAAACGCCCATCGCATAAGGGCCGATTACCCGTCCCGCAAACCCCATCCCGCCAACGAATCCAAGGTAAAAAGGGGCCGTCCTTCCGGTATGCTCCGAAATGAACGCAGGAATGGCCGGCGAAATCAGCATTTCGCCAAGCGTGGCCAACACCATCGCAAACGCCATGGCCGAATAGCTGTGGAACGCCAGTATGCAGACATAAGCCAGCAGGTAGAAAAAACCGCTCGCCAGCATCTGGCGCTGCGGCGTTCCGGCGCAAAAGCGGCGAATCCACGAAACAAGCGGCTGAGCCGCAAAGATCAATATCCCGTTTAACGTCCACAAAATGCTGTATCTCCACTCCGGCATCCCCATCGAAATCGTATAGGGCGATACGCCGTTGTTCCAAATGCTGTTGGCCAGCCATAGAAACAGCGAGCCCATCCCCATAAACAAATAAATCCGGTAATCCGAAAGCAGTTCAAGCGGGCGGTGACCACCGGTCGATTTTCGGCGTTTTCCGACCTTGAGATCGCCCTGTTCATGCTCTACCCGGGATAAATACACCAGGAAGAAAAAAGCAAACACCAGGGAAGTAACCCCGTTGGCCATAAAGCTCAAATTATAGGAAATCCTAGCAAGCACGCCACTCAAAGCAGTCCCCAGGGCCACCCCGATATTATTCGCCACATAAACGACGTTAAACAGCTCGGCTCTTTGCTCCGTAAAGCGGAAGCCGATAAACGCCTGAATGGCCGGCATGGACATCGCGTTGGTAAAGCCGATAATCAGCATAAGAACCATAAATAAATACCAGTTTGACGCTGCCCCGTAAGGCAAAATAAGCAGGCCCGCCGCGTTAAAAACAAGCGATCCCACGATCAGGCGTTTCACGCCGACCCGGTGATACAGCGCACCCCCGAGAATCTGTCCCGCAATGCCGCCGATATTCTGCACCAGAATAACAAGCCCCGCATCCGTCATGCTCCGGCCCAGTTCCTTGAAGATAAACATCGTAATCAGCGGCCACATCAGCGAGCCGCCGGCCGAATTAATCAGGCTTGCCACCAGGAAGACTTTGACTTCCCGCGGATAATTCTGCAACCATTTCATCTGCATAAAGCTCCTATATTCTCGTTGTAATCGTTATAGCTGGTTCCGGATTCCAATGTCATCCAGCTTTCAGTATGGCGCAAATATCCTGCAGCGGCAAGCAAATCTTCCCGGTTTCTAAAGGGCCTTAAGCTTGATTTCGACCACTGTTGAAAAAAAGGTCGCTCCGCCCCCCATATCGGCCAGCCGGTCCGAGGTTAAAGCGTTGGCGCGCGTCCGTTTTCCGTCCTCGCCCCACCAGAGTCCTTGGCTGACCACTGTCCCCGGCAGCATCCGCTCCGTGACAGAAGCTGCCGCCTCAAAGCCGCCCCGGTCGTTCCAGATCACTACCCGGTCTCCATCCCGTATGGATCTTTCCTCCGCATCCTCCGGGTGAATCTGCAGCACGGGCTCCTTCTCCAGGGTTGCCAGCTTCTCCACATTGGAGAAGGTCGAATTCAGAAAGCTGTGGTTCGGCGGGCTGATGAACATCAGCGGATACAAATCGCCGCTTCCCGGACGCCGGCTTCCGTCAAATCCTTCCGTCAGCGGCATATAGACAGGCAGAGGCGGCAGCCCCGCTTCCTCCATGCGCTGCGAGTACAGCTCGATTTTGCCGGAAGGCGTGGTCAGCTGCTCCAGATAACGGCTCTGCGGCTCCATCTTGAGTTTCACGAAACGCCGCTCTTGCAGCTTGTCCAGCGTTACGCCGTCCAAATAAGGATTTGGCGCGTAATCCAGGGCCTGACGGATCAGATCCTCCTCCGTTTCCCGGAAAGCCGGCTCTTCAAACCCCATCGCCTCGGCCAGCAGCTTAAACAGCTCAAAGTTGCTTTTGCTTTCCCCTTCAGCCGGAATAACGGGCTCCTGCAGCTGCATGTAGGGATGCCAATAGGAGCTGTACAAATCGGTATTTTCAAAAGTAGAGGTGGCCGGCAGCACGAGATCGGCATATTTCGCCGTATCCGTCAGAAACAGGTCGTGCACGACCGTAAACAAATCCTCCCGCCGCAGCCCGGCCTGCACCTTTTCGGTATCCGGCGCCACCACGGCCGGATTGGCGCAGTATACGAACAAGGAGCGGATCTTCGGCGTCAGCTCCAGCAGCGCTTCCCCGATCCGGACCATATTGACGGTCCGTACCTGCTTGTTTTCCCGGAGCTGCGACTGTTCAAGCGCATCCCCGTTTACGGCGGCATAAGCCGCATTGGATTTGAAAGCCCCGCCGCCCGCGACCTTCCATGCCCCAGTCAAAGCTGGCAAGCAGGCGATCGTACGAACGGCCATGCCGCCGTTGTCATGATGCTGCAGCCCGTTGCCGATGTGGATGTAGGCCGGGGAGGTTTCCGCATACAGCAGCGCCAGCTTGACGATGTCATCAGCAGGTACGCCCGTGATTTCGGAGACCAGCTCCGGCGGGTAGGCCTTCACATGCTCGCACAGCTCTTCATGCCCCACCGTGTTGGCCGCCAGAAATGCCTCATCCGTTAATCCCCGGGCAAAAAGCACGTGCATCAGACCCAGCGCCAGCGCCGTGTCCGTGCCGGGATGTACCGGAATGAACCAGTCGGCGCGGTCGCCCGTTTTGTTTTTGTGGACATCGATCACGACCAGCTTGGCTCCCTGCTTGCGCGCTTTCTCGATCAGCATGAATTTATGCATCGAGGTGCTGACGATATTGCCGCCCCACACGATAAACAGCTTCGCTTTTGCCGCATCCTCCGGACCGACGCCGCCGCCAAACCCCATCGTGTAATTCCAGCCGACCGTTCCGGCCGAATTGCAGATGCTTCTCTGCAGTTTGGAAGCCCCAAGCCGGTTAAAAAATCTGCGGTCCATGCCCTGAACGCTCAAATAACCCATATTTCCGTAAAAGTTATAGGGCAAGATCGATTCAGCCCCGTGCTCTTGAACAAGCTGCTTGTACCTGCCGGCAATTTCGGCAAGCGCTTCTTCCCAGGTGATCCGCTCAAACCGTCCTTCCCCTTTCGGGCCGATCCGTCTAAGCGGGTATAAAACCCGTTGTTTATGATAAACCCGTTCCGTCATGCTCCGGACCTTGTTGCAGATCGCGCCGGCTGTAATCGGATGCGCCGGATCGCCTTCGATTTTTATAATTTTGCCGTTTTGCTTGTGCAGCAGCAGACCGCAGGTATCCGGGCAATCCAGAGGACAAACCGCGGGAAAAACGCCATTTTCCTGCTCCGTCATTTTCCTAAGCGATGTTCGTGTATTGTTCCTTGGCTCCGATTGCATGGTTCCCCTCGATTCTCTGTCTCGATAAAAAATAAAAAATTTTATAATTCTATTATTGCTTGATTCATTTTGTGTTTCAATCCTGGATTGGACGGGTAAAAGATAGTTGGATAGCAAACCCGTGAATCTTGTGACTTCCCCTTAAGCGATATTCATGGCTACTTTTGTGCACCCGGCACAGGCAGAAACGACGCATGAACTGCGGAAAGGTTTCTGCTCTTTTTTTGTTTATGTACTACCTGAAAATGGACACAAAAAAGCTTCGCCCGGTTTTCCCGCGCGAAGCTTTTTTGTAAGCCGATATTTATTAGCGTTTATTTACGCGTTTATTTACGCGTCCCTTTAGAGGCCGCTGGTTTTGTAGTCGCTTTGGCCGAAACCGGAGCCTGCTTGAGGTAAGACAGGTAATAAGCCATGGCTACGAAGATCGCGCCGCCAACCAGATTGCCCAGCCAAACCGGCACGAAGTTCTCGAAATATTGGCCCCAAGTGAAGTGTCCTTCAAAGATGGCGGCCGGAATCAGGAACATGTTGGCCACAACGTGCTGGAAGCCGATGGCAACAAACGCCATAACCGGAAACCAGACAGCGAGAATTTTACCGCTGGTGTTATCAGTGCTGTAGGCTCCCCAAATCGCGAGCGCTACGAGCCAGTTACAGCCGATGCCCGAGAAGAAAGCCTGGGCAAAACTTTCGTCCAGCTTATGGCCCGCCAAATCGACCAGTTTATCCAGGTAAACGCCGCTATGCGTCAAACCCACGACATGCCCAAAAAAGTAAGCAATAAAAATGGCACCTACAAAGTTGGAAAGCGTAATAAGTACTAGATTTCCGATGAGTTCGCTTGTTTTGATCTTGCTGGCAAAACGGGCAATCGGCACAGCCATCATGTTGCCCGTCAACAGCTCGGCTCCCGCGATAACAACCAAAATAAGACCGATCGGGAATACCGCAGCCCCGATAAAGCTCGAGAGACCGCCCCAGTCTTTCGGCATTCCGGCGGTAACCCGGATATCAAGCAGGAAACCCAGCGAGATAAAAGCACCTCCGAGGAATCCCAAGATCAGCATGGCGAGAAGGCCAAGGCGCGCTTTCTTGACGCCGACATCCACGACGAGGTCAGCAATTTCATTCGGTTTGTAATAAGCCATTTCAAAATCTCCTTTTGTTTCCATTCTGGAAAATTTGTTTTTATTGTACCCTTGCTCCTACAACCAAAAAGTAACATTCATCACGGCACCGCTTACATCTGTTGTGAAGTTGGTCACAGCTCTGTTCCCTAATAGAACCTATATTACTAACATTAGCTTCGTACTTTTAGGGATTGGCTATCCCTTCAGCAGATCTTGTCCGGCTGCCGCCGATCCATTTGCCGCCCAGCCAAATCGCCAGCGTCAGCCAACAGCCGCTGGCCAGATATCCGCCAAGGACGTCGCTTGGATAATGAACGCCAAGATAAATCCGGCTTAAACCTATACCTGCAATCATCAAACCGCTCAGCACCAGTAAAATAACCCGTCCGATCCAAGAAGAAACATGCCTCCACAGCAAATACGCCAGCGAACCGTACAAGGCGAAGGAAACCATGGAATGCCCGCTAGGAAAGCTGTATCCGGTTTCTTCAATGATACGGTGCAGATCGGGACGTTCACGTTTGAAGACCGCTTTGATCAGATTATTCAGCAGGTAAGCTCCCAAACTTACGGCTGCAAGAAAAATCAGCTCTTTCCTGTGGCCAAGAACGAAATATAACAGCAGCATAATAACCACAATCAGAGCTACAACCACTTTGGCTGTTCCGATCCAGCTGAGCGTCTCCATGAACCGGGTCAAGCCGGGCGATTCCCAGCTTTGTACCTGCTGTATAAGCGTCTGGTCGAAAGATGCGATCCATTCTCTTCGGATCGACCATGCAATCACACCAAACAGAATAGCACACAGCACGCTGAGAAGAAATGCCAAGGATAAACCTTTTTTCAATTTCTCATCTTTCATTTCTCTGCAACACCTCTATCTATGTAAACATACATTGTCCACTTTAGCGTGATTTTAAAGCTGTGGCAACGAAAAAAATAAAGGCGGTGCACGGCAGGACTTTTTGTCCGGCCATGCACCGCCTTTGTATTTTTTTAAATTAGCGGGATAACTCTACGGAAGGAACCTCGGGCAGAGCCGCCAGCCCCGCCGTGTTCAGGAAGTTCCAAGGTTTGTTGTAGTGCGGCTGGAAGAAGAAGTCGACAAAGGCGAGCTCTTCCATCGTCATATGGCTTTGAATGCAGACTGAAAGGGTATTGATGGACTGCGTAAGGTTGGCTTTGGACATCAGCTGCGCACCTACGATGCGGCGGGTTTGTTTTTCAAAAACCACCTTCAGCATCACTTCTTCGTGGGTAGGCATAAATTCCGGACGGTAATTTTCATGGATCGTTACGCTTTCTACGTCCAAACCGGCTTCCTTAGCGGAAATTTCGGTCAAACCCGTAGCCGCAATGTTGTCTTCATAAATTTTGATGCCGGACGTGCCTTGGGTACCCATATAAGAGACGGTCGGTTTAATAAGATTGCGGGCAATCAGCGTCCCCATCCGGACAGCGTTGGTAGCCAGCGGAATATAAGCATGTTTGCGGGTCGGGTTGTAGTATACTGCACAGCTGTCCCCGGCCGCATAAACATCCGGGCAGCTGGTTTGCATATAATTGTCCACGATGATTGCCCCGTTCTTGAGCATATCCACCTGGCCTTTCAGCAGCTCCGTATTCGGGCGGAACCCGATGCACAAAATGACCATATCCGCTTCATAACTGCCTTTATCCGTAATGACCGTGCTCACTTTTCCGTCCGCGCCCTCAAATCGGGTCACCTTCTCGCCAAGCGCCAGCTGGATGCCATGCTCCTGCAGGGAGGCTTCGATTTTGTCCGTGTATTCGGCGTCCAGATATTTGCTCAGGATCCGGTCTTCGGCATCAATCAAAGTAACCTGTTTGCCGTTTAACTGGAAGGCTTCCACAAGCTCAACCCCGATATAGCCGGCTCCGACAACCACAATGCTGGTGGCCTTTTGCGATTTTTCAATGATGGTGTTGGAGTGGTTGTAGTTCTTCGACAGCAGGATATTGTCCAAGTCTCCGCCTTCGAATTTAGGGACGATCGGCCATGATCCGGTAGTGACAATCAATTTATCAAACGTATCGCTCAGCATTTCCCCGGTTTGCAGGTTGCGTGCGGTTAACGTTTTTCCTTTGGCATCTACAGAGGTCACTTCATGCTGCATAAGGGTCTTCACGCCAAGCTCCTTAAGCTGCTCAGGAGAGGAATAAAACAGACCGGCCGGATCTTTGACCATTCCGCCTACGTAAAGAGCGATGCCGCAGGACAAAAAAGAAATATTGTCATTCCGTTCGTATACGGTAATTTGGGCTTCAGGATACAATTTTGCGGTATTCACGATAGCTGCCGTGCCTGCATGGGTACATCCGATAACTGCGATTTTCATCTTGCAATTCCTCCTCAAGGGGTTTAAAAATTTATAAAAACGGACTTTTCAAACGAAAGGGACTGGGTTTCATTTTATTTGTGAAAGTGTTCACCTTGTTTATGTTTTTATTATAGTGTGACTTTTTTCACATATCAAGTGATTTTTTTCACTTTCGTTTTTTGTTCACATTTTAAATTTGGGATGTACGTGGATTGCACAGGAAGATATACTTTAGTTTTCCCCGGCGCGGCCCCATTATCCCGGTAAAAAGATCAACTTTCCTCCCTCCAAAGGTCTTTTGTGGAAAGGTTAGAACAGGCATTGGAACCCAAAATAAGGTAAAATAGGGGGATGATTCTTCAGACAAAGGGAGGCAATCATGGACCCTTTTATTCGATGGCTTTCTTATGCGGGTTATGCTCTGCTGATCATCGCCATCCTGCTAAGCGGTTCTGCGGTCAGCGGAGATCGCATGCGCGCCAATAACGCGAATGAACGGCTTAATGACCAGGACGGCAATGAAAGGAAAACAAGGCTCAAATGGACAGGATGGCTGTTCCTGGCAGCCGTTCTCGTCCTTGCTACCGCATTTATTTTGCATAAAACAGTGCAATAAACAAAAAATAACCCGTAGAGTATACGGGTTATTTTTTTAAGCCTGCGGTTTTATGTTTTATGGGTTCAAAACGACGCTTTTTTCAAGCGCCTGGATATCGGCATCACTGACCAAAGTCAGCCGCCACAAGGCAATGCCCTTCAAGCCGTACCGTTTCGCCAGTCCTACGGGGCCGCGCAGGGAATCCGCCGTTTCGCTGCCCAGGGAAATGCCGAGCACCAGCTTGCTTTTGTCCACCTGCAGCAGCGCCAGCTTGATCGCCGTATCGATGCTGCCCAGCGGTTCGGGACCGGATTCGTTTTTAAAATCATAAGCCATGATAATCAGTTCATCAGCATAAGTGCCCAGCGTTTTATAATCATAACCTTTATAAGATCCGTTTAACGGGTGCAAAGCCAAAGACAGCTTAAGACCGGCCTGATGCGCCACTGCGGACAATGCTTTTACAAACGAATTGAGAGACTGCGCCGCCGACGCCGCATCCCCCGTAAGGCCAAGCCCTTCAAAATCCAGGGTGATCCCCGAAAAATGCTTGTCCGACGCCAGCTTCACGATATCGGAAACACCCGAAGCCCGCAGCGACGGATCTTCCAGCAGCTTTGTCAATTCCCCTTTGCCGTCGGTGCCTACGACCATCAGCTGGGCATCTTGCCCGGCTGCAGCCGCACCTTCAACAATCGACTCCGGCGTGATGTCTCCGGCGGCTTCCGGCCAGTAATAATCCTGCCCGTCCAACGTCAACTTGCCGTCTTCCCCGATTCGTGCCCAACCAAAGGAGACGCCGTCAAAAAGAGGCATATAACTTCGTTTGGCAAACGAATTCAGCGCGTAAAACACGGTTGTGTACAGATCTTCGGCAGGAGATTGGATCAAGACGGTTTTGCTTGCCCCGTTCCAGCTTACCGCGGCGCCGAACTGGCTGCTGAAAAAGCTGAGCGGAACCAGCACGCTGCCGTTTTGCGAATAGGGCGCGACAGCCAGCGCCACCTCTTTGCCATCCACTGCAGCCTGTTTGCTGCCCTGCTTCAGCACCACTTTGCGCGTAACGCCGGTGTTCATTTTCTTAGTAGCCGTTACCGTTCCGGCTTTGGCGTCCCACAAAACCGTAATGTGCAGGGCTTCGGCAACCGCTCGGAACGGCACCATCGTGGTGCCGGATTTGACGGCCGGCGGCACCGGGAAAGGAAGGTTGTACCCGTCAAGCAAAATAGCGGGAGAAACAGCCGTTTGGGCGGCCGCCGCAGAGGCGGGTGCAATTACGGCACCGGGGGCCAGCCCCGCCCCTAACAGAGAGGCAGCCATAGACGACAGAATCATTTTTTTGAATGGATAAGATCTCAAAGCGAACTCCCCTTTTCAAAATCAGTCTGGCTATCTGAACTAAATCTATAAAACTATAAAGCTATAACCTATGAATCTATTCAACAGTTCCTAGTATACTTAATTCAGGATTCAATTCCAAATTTAGTCTCTAACTCTGGGGACAAACGAAATAAGCGCATGGGTTCGCAAGGTTGGCAGCAAAAAAAGCAGCCTCCCGCAAAGAGAGACTGCTTACTTTAACTGACTTATCGTATTCGGTATGAACTTATCCGTGATCGGGTATTAACGGAAAGCCGCTGCCATCTGTGCAGCAGGAGCAACTTCCTTCTCGGCGGTTTGCACGCGCGGCGAAGGCTTGCGGCCGCACAATCCGTATGGCAGGCAAAGAGGTACGCCCGAACGCGGATCCAGGATGATATCGGCTTCGATCCCGAATACCTCCTGCAGCACTTCAGGTGTCATGACTTCAGTAGGGGCGCCTTCCGCAACCGCTTTGCCGGATTTAATCGCAATCATATGCTGCGCATAGCGGGACGCATGGTTCAAATCATGCACAACCATTACGATCGTCCGGTTCTGCTCGGCATTCAGCTCTTCAAGCAGCTCCAGCACTTCCAGCTGGTGGGCCATATCCAGGAAAGTTGTCGGTTCATCCAGGAAAAGAATGCCCGTCTCCTGGGCCAGCGCCATGGCAATCCAGGCACGCTGGCGTTGTCCGCCGGAAAGCTGCTCGATCGGACGTTCCGCAAAGGTGGACATGCCCGTTACTTCGATAGCCCATTCGATGACGCGACGGTCCTCGGCGCTCATGCTGCCGAACCCTTTTTGATAAGGAAAGCGGCCATAGGAGACAAGCTCATAAACCGTCAAACCGTCCGGAGCCGTCGGATTTTGCGGCAGAATCGCGAGCTGCTTCGCCACTTCGCGCGTAGACTGCTTATGTATCGATTTGCCGTTCAGCAGCACGCTTCCGTTCTTAGGTCCGTGAATGCGGGCCATGGTTTTGAGGATGGTAGACTTGCCGGAGCCGTTGGCTCCTACAAGCGCCGTAATTTTACCGTCGGGAATTTTAATGTTCAAATCCTCGACGATTAGCCGTTCCTCATAAGCAATGTCCAAATGAGCTGTTTGCAAAGATACCATGGCGATAACATCCTTTCCGCTAAAAAATAATTTATAAGATCATCCGTTGACGTTCGTTCATAAAATTCGTTTGAAGCATCCGTTGATAATGATTATCAATTTATATGTATAACCATACTGATAATAATTATCAGTGTCAATACATTTTTCCTTTTTGATGATGATTTTATGAAGATTTGATGATTTTTGGGTCAAACGGGGACACGGGACAAGACGTCCTTGCTTGCTCCACAAAAAAACCTTCGGATGAGGGAAAGGAACTTTCCGTACACCCGAAGGTTTTGGTTATCTCTTTGGCATTAAGAGACTCGGCCGCTTAAGCCTTAGCCATGCCTACCAGCATATGCGCGAGCGCATGCTGCTGCTCCTTGTTCCCCGCGTTCCAGAGCTCGCGCAGCAGTTTTTCTTCGGCGTTGCGGGGCTGTTCCTGCTCGGCTAAATAACGGGCCACTTTCTCGGCCGCAACGGCGATGGCTTCATCGTTTAAGCCGATATTTTGCGCAAGCTCGATTCTTTTGCTCAAATAGGTTTTGAATTCATTAAAGCTGCTCAGGATTTCATCCTTACGCCCTTCATCGATCCGGTTCAGTGCATCATCCACTTTATTCAGAGCCACTTCGCCTTCCTTGTTCACTACATGATTATGTTCGGACATGGAAATTACCTCCTCGAGTATGGAACGTCAGGGAGTCCGGCACCCTGCAGCCCGGTACGGCTCCATATGTTCCTTACCCTGCATCGAGGCGGCGTAAACTAAAGAGTTTTCAAGAACCGAAGGTCCGGTAAATGTTCGAGCGGTTAACGTTTGCGGATCTCATTAGCCTCTTCATCCAGACCGGCAGCTGCTCGAAGAAGAAGCGCTTATGCACGGCTACGGATTTCTTTTTCATCAGCAGATAGAAGGGCTTTATCTCGTTCTCAGAAATTTTGTACTCACACCATGAGGAATAAACGGAGGCAATAAAAAAGCCGCACATCGGGACTGCTGCCCGAATATACGGCTGCTTATGGGTAAAGCTGCAAGGAGTGATGTAAGCAGAAGATCGGCTTATTCCGTCGAGCGCGGCCTATTTTCATTCCGTCTCAGAGTCTGTATTTGTAGGGATAGATCGGTCTTCTTTTTTTAAGAGCTCCAGGTAGTGTCCCGTCAGAACCTTGAAAGGACCCATTTTCACTAACCCTTCCAAGAAACTTTTTAAAAATAGCTTATTGACGACAATAGTGAAACCTTCTCTTTCACCTTTATACACAATTTCTTCTATTCGTGATGAAAACTCATCTAAAGTAGGATAATAATCGTCCTCTTTCATTTTTGCATTGAACTCTTTAGCTAAGGAGATAAGACCTCGGGTTTCAGCTTGATTCAGACGATGAGACATCGACCAATCCCATAAAGCGAACCGATCAGGTGCAACTATGTAATCTCTAAGTTGGTGAATATAATACTCTAATCTGTCTACCTTCTCTTCCAGTGTTTCATTGGCCAACTATATCATCTCCACTTCCTTGTTGTCATTTAGAAAGCAAAAAAAGTAAATACACTAGCAATAGTACGTGCAGTTCCATTCGGTACTCCAGCAGAAATAAGTGCAGTTGATATAGTATCTATTATAGCATCTTCGACAACATCGCCACGCTCAATTAGATCATCTAATGCATCGGCAATAGTATCAGTATGTTTTGTAAAATAGGTTGCCTCCTTACCACCAAGTTCTTCTGCAATATTATCAATAAGTTTTCCACCTGATCGTAATGCCTTTGCAACAGCCTTCATTGCTTGTACAGTGATCCATTTCTTTATGCCCTGTGGTTGTACGTTAGTATCGGCTGTAGGCCTAATATCTAAGGTGCCATGATTCTGAGTTGTGTTATTAGTATTGATACCCGAGGCAAACGCACTTACTGAGCCACCCAGAAGTAAAGAACCAGTTACAAGAGTAAGTGTTCATTGATTGCTCCTTTAACTCTTTCTCGTATTGCAGCTATTAACGTTTCAATATTCTAAAGTAGTAACTTGAATGTAATTATATTGAAATTTTTATCTATTTCATGAGGAATAAACGGAGGCAATAAAAAAGCCGCACATCCGGGACTGCTGCCCGAATATACGGCTAATGCGATGGCTTAATGACTTCAATATGGAAGCCCTTCTAGCCAGCACAGCTTATGGCGAAAGCCGGTTTTATTTGCTGACCGGAATCGCATTGTAATATTCCTCAAGGGTGATGCCGCGCTCGGCAACTTCCTGAGCGATGTCCTTGCCGACATAACGAATATGCCATGGCTCATATTTGTAGCCGGTGATGTCTTCCTTACCTTCGGGATAACGAACGATAAAGCCATACTCTGGTGCATGTTTGGCGATCCAGTCCGCTTCCGGCGTGCCTCCGAAGCAATCCTCGGCCGCACATTTGCCGTCACTGCCGGATACGTCGATCGCCAGTCCGGTTTCGTGTTCGCTGTAGCCTGGATAAGCGCTGTAGGTTCTGGCTTTCTCTTCGCCGTCTCTTTTCACGTAGTTCTCAAAAATAGTCTTCTGCCGGTCATAGGAGCGATAAGCCGAAACCCCGGCCAGATAGATGCCGTCTTTCTTCGCTCCGGCAAACATCTCCTCGAGCGCATCTGCGGCCACCTTGCGCATTTTCCGTTTCTCGATTTTCTCTTTAAACGTAAAAGGCACATCCGGATAAACAAGATCGCTCGGTTCATAATCGTCCGGCAGGCCAAACTGCTTGTTGACGAGTACGGCTACGCTGTCCGGATTGGCAACCACGGATTGGTCGGCATTGCCGCCCGACCCTGTGGTGGGCTGCTCGGGCTGACCGGAACCGCTGTCTCCGGAAGGGTCGGCGCTGGCTACATCGGGTTCCGTCGTACCGGAATTACCGGCAGAGCTGCCGCTTCCATCGCCTGAGGGGTCCGTGGAAGCCGGTGCGTTTGCACTCTGATCCGCCGAATTATCCGATGATGCACCAGCATCGTTACCCGAAGCTGTAGCAGGATCTGTAATACCGCCCTGGTTGGTTCCCGCATTCCCGCTATCTGCGTTGCTATTTCCGCCTCCGCAGGCTGTCAGCAAAATAGACCCCAGCAGCAGCACCGCTGCCGCTGCCGTTACCTTTTTTAACCCCGTTGATTTCATCTTTATGTTCCTCCTCCAAGCCTAAACCTTAATCGTTGTATCCGGCTGACTGTACGTTAAGCCTTGCCGCTTCTATTGTCCGACATTGTGGCATTTTTATCCTTAAACATCACGGTTAAGGGTGTGAAAAAGTTTCGCCGGCGGCCGACATGGCCGACCGGGGCGCTACGCGGGCCGAGGGCCGCGCGGCTTTGAAGTAGCGGGCCGTGGACCATGCGGGCCCGGCGGCGCGGCCGGTTAGGCCGTGCCGCCGGATGCGCTGCACGGCGGGCCAAGCAGGGCCGCGCGATTAGCGCTGGCGGCCACCTCTGCGGCCGCCGGAAGACGAACCGCGGCCTCCTTTGGAGCCGCCGCGGGAATCCTGCCGTCCGCCGCGACCGCCGGCGGACGGTCTGCCTTCGCCGCCGCGCTTGCCGCCGCTGCGGCTGGCGCTTCCGCCGGCGCTGCTGCCGCGGCCGGCGCCTTTGCCCGGGCCGCCGTCCCCGCGGCGGCCGCCCGGCTTCGCGGAGCGAGCCCCCGAGCCGCCTCTTCCAGGGCGGCTCTCGGCGCGTGCTCCGCGCCCGGTTTCGCCGGCTTGGCCCCCGGCCGCGCCAGCGGCCTTATCCACGAGGCCCGATGAGGCCTCGTAGCGCTCGCGCGGCAGGCGGATGCCCAAAGTGCGCTCGATATCGCGCAGCTCCGGCAGATCCTTTGGCGCGACAAACGTGATGGCCAGGCCTTTGCCGCCTGCGCGGCCCGTCCGGCCGATCCGGTGGATATAATATTCCACTTCCTGCGGAATATCGTAGTTATAAACATGGGTGACGCCTTCCACGTCGATCCCGCGCGCCGCAACGTCGGTCGCGACCAGCAGCTGCAGCTTCGCGCTGCGGAAGGATTTCATGACCTGCTCACGTTTTGCCTGGGACAAATCGCCATGCAGCTCGTCCGAAGCGTAACCCCGCTCCTGCAGCGCTTCGTTCAACGTCTTCGCACGCCGCTTCGTCCGGCAGAAAACTACCGCCAGATAAGGGCGGTCCCGCTCGATCATCGCCACCAAAGCATCCTGCTTCGAGCGGTCCGTGCATTCCACGGCCAGCTGGCGGATATTGTCGATCGGAATATCCCTGTCGGACGAAATACGGATGTCGCGGGGGCTGTTCATCATATTTTTGGCCAAGCGGCGCACGCCGTCCGGCATTGTTGCCGAAAACAGCATGCTCTGCCGTCTGCGCGGAATCGAGCGGATGATCGCTTCCACCTCCTGCAGAAAACCCATATGCAGCATCTGGTCGGCTTCATCCAGCACCAGCATCGTGACTCCGCCAAGCGACAGCGATTCGCGGCGCATATGATCCAGCAGCCTGCCCGGGGTCCCGATGACGAGATGGGTTCCGCCTTCCAGCTTGCGCAGCTGGCGCTCCACGTCCTGTCCGCCGTAGGCGGCAAGCAGGTTGATGCCCGGCTTGGCCGCGGCCAGCTTGCGGGCTTCAGCGGTTACCTGAATCGCAAGCTCGCGGGTCGGCAGAATGACCAGGGCTTGCGGATGATTTTTGCGCGGGTCGATCTTTTCCATGATGGGCAGCAGAAAAGCCAGCGTTTTTCCCGTACCCGTCTGCGCCTGGGCGATTACGTCTTCTCCAGCCAGCAGCAGCGGCAGCGCTTGCTCCTGCACCGGGGTGGGAACCACGATTCCCTGCCCTTTCAATATCTCATTCATTTCGGGCGACAGCCCGAACTGTTCAAAATTAGTCAATACCTTCACCTCATTGTGGACTGGACCTTCAGGTCCGTACGCACATTGTAACAAGGAATGCCATAAATCAAAAGGACAGGTCTGACATAACTAATCTAACACACGGTTGTTTCGAAGCTGCTTCGACTTGTTTCCAAGTTGTAAAACTTTATGTTTTTGCAGATGCTTTCTTGTTTCAACATCAAAAAAGCCGGCCCGGACACGATCCGGACTGGCTCCTTATTTTTAACATTAGAGATCTTTAATCCTCGATAATAGCTACCGGGCGGGCCCAGCCTCCGCTGGCCTTCTCCACCTTCACCGGGAAGCAGGAAATCTTAAAGCCGAACGGCCTAGGAATCTGCTCCAGGTTAGCCAGCTTTTCGATCTGGCAGTATTCCTTCTCTTTGCCCAGATAATGGGCGGCCCAAAGCACGCCTTCTCTCGGATTTTTCTTATAGTCCTCCGCCTGGAGGTTCAGCGGAATGTCCCAGCCCCAGCCGTCCGTTCCAACCACCTTGATGCCCTGGTCTACCAGCCATTCCGTCGCTGCAGCCGAAACCCCGGCATGCAGAAACGCATAATGGTCCTGGTATAAACGTTTATCGGCATCGCTGCGGATCAATACGATATCGAGCGGTTTCAGCGTGTAGCCAATCCGGTCCAGTTCAGCCTGCAGGTCTTCCTTCGAAATCTCGTAGCCTGGAGGTTTGGAGCTGAAGTCCAGCAGCACGCCGTCCGAGAAAAACCATTCCAGCGGCAGTTCGTCAATCGTCCGGGCCGGTTTGCCCTCCGAGGTTGGCCAGTAGTGGTAAGGCGCATCCACATGGGTCCCCGCATGCGTATTCAGCGTGACCGTTTCCGTGGCCCAGGCTTTGCTCTCCGGGAAAAATTCCGGCTGCAGCCCCAGGATAGCGGCTCCCTGCCGTGCACCGTCCTCATGGGAATGATAGTCAATCTTTGCGGGCAAAGGTTCTTTGATCTTTGGACTGATAGGTACGCTTAAATCAATAAACTTCATGAGAGAGTACTCCTTTAAGTAGAAAGTTATTTAGCTCTATAAGAAAAACGCTCAAAATCTTTCAAAGGTTACGGACTCGGCCTAAAAATTTAAAGACTCGCATCCGCATAAAACTTGGCCAGCTCCACCATCATGCTGCCCATGCGTTCCTCTTCGGGGGCAATAACCCGGCTTAATCCGGCTTCCTTTAAGCCCTGCGCCGTAACTTTTCCAACCGATACCGCTACGACAGGTCCTTCAAAGGCGGCAAGCAGCGCTTCCGAACGCCCCGTTCTGCCTGCATAGTCCAGCAGAAAACGCACCTGCGGCGCACTGGTAAAGGTAACGGCGTCCACCTCGCCGGTTAGCACGTCGTTCAGGAGCAGCTCCAGCTGCTGCTCCGGCGGAGCAATATGGCGGTACGGCAGCAGCGTAGCGACTTCCGCCCCCTCCTGCTTCAGCCAGTCCGCCAAACGCGGTGCGGCGTCGCCATGCAGCTGGAGCATGACCCCTTTGCCGGCGAGAGGTTGGCCCAATGCCGCCCAGGAACGCACCAGTCCTTCCGTGCTTCCGTCATCGTCGCGAACGACGGGCACGAGCTTTCTTTTTCGAAGCATATTCGCCGTCTTGTAGCCGCGGGCCGCGATTTGAGTCTGCTCCAAAAGCCGCTGCATGTCGTCATGCACCCCGATTTCCTCCGCCGCCGCGAACAGGGCTTCCAGCCCCATTCCCGTCGTGAATACCGCCCATTCAGGCCGGCTGGAGAGCCATTGCCGGATCCCTTCCTTCAGGGACTCGTCGTCGAGAAAAACCGTTCCCTGAGCGGGACGCAGCAGGGCTGTTCCCCCCATATTTTCCACCAGCTTGGCCTGCTCCTCGGACCGTCTCGGTCCCGTTAGCGCTACCCGCTTGCCTGCAAGCCTTCCCGTCCTTTCTGCCATACCCCGCTCTCTCCTCCAGTTCTGCGTGAGCCACACGCATGCTAAACTTATAAGTTTTGCCCTATCCCGCCGTCAGTCGGCCAAGCGGTACCCGACGCCCCGAACAGTAGCGATATAGTCGGGCGAAGCCGCGCGGTCGCCGAGTTTTTTGCGCAGACTTTTAATATGCACGTCAACGACATTGCTTCCGCCCAGGAACGTCGTTCCCCATACCGCCGACAGCAGGTCTTCGCGGGTCATGACGCTGCCTTCGCTTTCCAGCAGCTGAATGAACAGATCGTATTCCGTTTTGGTCAGGTCGATCTGCTCGCCTTGGCGGTAAACCGCCATTTTCTTGCGGTCGATCCACAGGTCTTTAAAAATAGCCGGGGAAGTTCCCGCCAGCAGCCGGGAAGCTACGGGACGTTTGCCCTCCGAGCTGCGGATAATCCGCTGGGCATGGTACACGAGCTCCTGAGGACGGCATGGCCACACAAGAAGCTCCTTGCGTTTGTAATCTTCATCCATCCGGCCGAGCATATCCTCTTTAATCAGGTACAAAATCGGCACGCCGCCCGTATCTACGGAACCGAGCGAACGCACGATAGCGGCATCCTGTTCCCGGTAGCGGGTCAGGTCAAAGATCAGCAAATCGGCCGATAAGGCGTTGCGGATCCCTTCCTCTCGGTGATGGAACACCATCACGTCAAAGCAGCCCTCCGACAAATCCCGGACCAGCTCGTAGATGCCGCCTGGAAATGGACTGATAATGATGACCCGCTGGGTCACCGGACAGGCTTCCACAAACGGCACCGCCTCGTCTTCGGCCAACATTCCGTTCATCAGCTGTTTTTCTTCTTCAAACACTGCGGACACATCCCTCCGAAGACTACGTGTGCATGATGCACATCGTAACCAGTTTCTATAGCCACTTCCTTCTTCCAATCCTCCGGAACCGACGTCATCACTTCATCCACCCGGCCGCAGGACTCGCAAATAATATGCTGGTGTTCATCCATTTTGGCGTCATACCGGCTTGCGGCTTCTCCCAGCTTTAATTCGCGGATCATTTCCTTATCCGTCAAGTAACGCAAAGAATTATAAACCGTACCGTAAGCAAAGTTGTAGCCCTGCTCCACGAGCCGGTTCATCACCTCGGCGGCGGTTGGGTGGTCTTCCGAGTTTCTTACAATATCATAAACGGCTTTACGCTGGGTCGTTAAATTCAGGGATTTCATAACGTTTCATCCTTCAATTTGATTTTAGAATAAGTATAAATCCTATTCCGAAATACGTCAATTTTTCGTTCCGGGAAAACGGCGCAGCGGAGGGTCGTTTCTTTTGCGAAACTGGTGGTAATAATTGAAATGATGACAACGGAGTTAGCCGAGAGCTTGGATTCACATACGATTTTAATTCGAGGAGGAAGATGCGGTATGGCTAGCAGCGAAATTCCACGGACCAGCGAACTGCCCCAATTTCCCGAATCCTTATGGGAGCATACCACTGAATTGCCAAGATTCCCGAGACTTCAGGGAGAAAGCAACGCAGACATCGTGGTTGTCGGTGGAGGGATTACCGGCCTGACGACCGCTTATCTGCTGATGAAGGAAGGGCTTCAGGTCGCCCTCATTGAAATGGGCGGCCTTCTGCACGGGACAACCGGGCATACGACTGCAAAAATTACGGCCCAGCACGGGCTCATTTATGATCAGCTGACAGGACATTTCGGGGAAGAAAAAGCCAAATTATATTATGAAGCCAACGAGGAGGCCGTTCGGTTCATGCGCCGTTTTGCCGAAGAACACGGCATAGACTGCGGAATGACCGAAGAAGACGCTTATCTGTTCGCCGAAACCGACGAAGAGCTGAAGAAACTCGAAAAAGAATGGGAGGCCTACCAAAAGCTCGGAATTCCGGGGGAATGGCGGGAAACGCTGCCGCTGCCGTTCAGCGTCAAAGGAGCCATCAAGATGGCCGGCCAGGCCCGCTTCCATCCCCTTCAATATCTGAGCTTCATGGTTCGGAAGCTTCAGGAGGGCGGAGCCGCCATTTATGAGCATACAACCGTCGCCGAAAAGGTGGACAAAGTAAACGGGCGGCTGAAGCTGCATACCGAGCAGGGAGCCTCCATCACTTGCAACTTTGCCGTATCCGCCTCGCATTTTCCGTTCTACGACGGGGGAGCCATGTATTTTTCGCGTCTACATGCGGAGCGCTCTTATGTAGTGGCGATTGAGCCCGAAACTTCTTTTCCGGGCGGGATGTACATTAACTGCGGCAGCCCGAAACGTTCTTTCCGGGCCGCCGAATGGAACGGCAAAACGCTGGTGCTTGTCGGAGGCGAAGGCCACAAAACGGGCAAAGCGCTCTGCTCCATCCGGAATTATGAGACGCTGGAGCTCTACGGCGCATCGGTCTTCGGCGCCAAAGGCATCCCTTTCCGCTGGTCTGCCCAGGATTTGATTACGCTCGACCAGGTTCCATATATCGGGCAAGCCACCAACGACGATCCGCATATCCTCATCGCCACGGGTTTTGCCAAATGGGGCATGTCCACCGGGACGCTTGCCGCCTGCTTGATCCGGGACAGGATTATGAAAAGGAATAACCGTTACGAGGAGGTTTTTACCCCGCAGCGGTTCAAGGCCGATCCGGGCATCAAAAACTTCATCGTCCAGAATGCGGAGGTCGCCAAGGATCTCGTGGCGGGCAAAGTGGGCCTCGTTCACCGCAAAGCGGAGGAACTGGAGCCGGACGAAGGCGCGATCGTCAAACACCTCGGCAAGCGGGCCGGGGCCTACAAGGACCTCCAGGGCCATCTTTATCTGGTAGACACAACCTGCACCCATATGGGCTGCGAGGTGGATTGGAACGAAGGCGAGCGCTCCTGGGACTGCCCATGCCACGGCTCGCGGTTTAATTACAGAGGCGAGGTCATCGAAGGACCGGCCACGCAGCCGCTTACGCCGCTTACACAAAACGAAGCCTGATTCTTTTCGAAAAAATAGAAAGCCAACGAACCCCCGGCTGGCCAGAATAGGCCAAGACCGGGGTTCTTTTCGTTGCCGCAAGACGAAAAGGACTCCGGCAGCAGTTATATTCGATCAGGCTCCCGTGAAAAAGAGCGAAACCCGCCGGGACATTCCGGCGGGTTTCGGTTGGAGCCGCAGATGGCGAACGCCTGCGCGGCTTATTCTTGTTAGTTGGAGCATGACGTAAACGACGTAATTCCTCAGTTCAAGCAATGCCCTCCGCTACCGCTTCCCGGTATGACTGAAGGGAGAAATAAATCATGGTGTCCAAGAGGCCCGAATCCACATCCGGTAAAATTCCCCTGGCAAAATCCCAAGCATTCTCCTCAATGCGCAAAGCAAGCCGGCTGCGCTCCAGCTCCGACTGGCATTCGTCCAGCCGGGCCGATAGCAGCGGCAGATCTTTATCTTCGGCATGCCCAAGCTCATGGGCGGCCACGATCTTCAAAACCTCTTCGGCATATTCATCCGTACCAAAAATGCGCCGGGCCTGAATGCCGATCTCTTCCAAGTATAACGTCACCGAATGTTCATCCATCGTATATTTGCCGCCCACGTTGCGGCCGCCGGGAAAACGCGATTTCAGCTTAAGCGAAACACTGCTGCCCGAACGCTCCAGCAACGGATCAATGACAAGTCGTGCTGCTGTCTTATTCAAGATGTAATCCCCTGATTTCTGTTTTTAGTCTAAATCCCATTATAGCCGATCGGTTCTGGCATTTAAACCCAAACTTGTTTATTACCCGCAAAAAATAATCACAAATCACCCCTTCGGCACAAAAAGTTCATAACGCTCGGTTGCTTGCCCGGCGCGGGTTTTCGGCGTTAAGCGGGGCTTTGTTCCGGGTTTCAGGCTTCGGGCTTGCCATCCGCAGCCCCTTTTGTATAAAATGGAATTATCTTAAGCAAAGGAGGTGAAGGTAGGTTATGGACCGCAAGCTGGCGTGGAGCCGGATTAATCAGCTTCCTATGATTTTGTCCGGCATTTTTTACAGAGGTTCGTTGAACGGGATTCGTCTGCCCTTTTTTAACAATCTCATGTACCGCCAAAATTGCGAAATGCCGCTCCTACCTTAACCTCTCGGACAAATGACCGGATGATGTTTCAGGGTTAAGAGGCTGCAGGATTTCCTGCGGCCTCTTTTTATGTTCTTCTGGAGGTGTGTCAGGGCCAGAGAAACGGCATGGGAACGAGGAGAACTTTAATCATGATCCTTCAAGGTCAACATCTACAAAAATATTACGGAGCCGAGCTGGTGCTTAGCGACGTCTCGCTGGAGATCGGCGCCGGAGACAAAGTCGGCCTGATCGGCCGCAACGGAGCCGGCAAAACGACGCTGCTGCGCGTCTTGTCCGGTTTCGAGAAACCGGACGGCGGCCAGCTGGCCGTCCAGAAAGGCACGCGGATCGGCGTGCTGGCGCAAATTCCGCAGGGTCTTGAAGGCCAGACGGTGTACGGCAAACTTCAGGAGGCCTTTGAGGAACTGCTGGACTGTCAGGCCGAAATGGAGCGTCTGGCTTTGGAGCTTGGCGGAAGCGAAGGCGCCGCACACGAAGCCGCACTGGCCAAATACGGGCAGCTGCTGGAACGTTTTGAAGCGGGCGGCGGCTATGAGATGGAAGCCCGCATAGAACGGGTCACGCGGGGGCTGGGCATTCCTGAGGAACAGCTGGAGCGGCCGTTCGCATCGCTGTCCGGCGGCGAAAAAACAAAAATCGGCCTGGCCGTCATTTTGCTGAGGAATCCCGACCTGCTGATCCTCGATGAGCCGACTAACCATCTGGATCTTGAGGCCGTGCTTTGGCTGGAGGAATACCTCCGCTCCCTTCGCGCTGCCGTTATCGTCATCTCTCATGACCGTTATTTTCTGGACGCCGTGACCGCCCGGATCCTCGAGCTTGAAGACGGGGAAGCCTTCACTTATCCCGGTAATTACAGCTATTACAAAACGGAAAAAGAAGCACGGCTGCTGCGGCAGTTCGCCGATTATCAGGAGCAGCAGAAAAAGATCAAAAAGATGCAGGAAACGATTAAGCAGCTGATCGAATGGGGCAACCGCTCGAATCCGCCGAATGCCGGCTTTCACCGGCGGGCAGCCTCCATGCAGAAGGCGCTGGACCGCATGGTCAAGCTGAAGCGGCCGATCCTGGAGCGCAAAGCGATCGACCTGCAGCTGACGCAGCAGGACCGCTCCGGCCAGCGGGCGCTGATCCTCGAGCAGGCCGGAAAAAGCTACGGCGGACGCCGGCTGTTCGCGGATTTGAACGCGACCCTGATGTACGGCGACTGCGCCGTCCTGATCGGCGGCAACGGAACCGGCAAAAGCACCCTGCTGAAGTGCGCGGTCGCCCAGGAAACGTTGGACGAAGGTGAGCTCCGCCTCGGCTCCCGGGCGGAGCTTGGATATCTCGCCCAGGAAAGCGCGCCGGCCGCGGGCAAAGACACGGTGCTCGACTATTACCGGCGCGAAGCCGGGATGGAGACCGGGGAAGCGCGCGGCCAGCTGGCGCGTTTCCTGTTCTATGGCGCCGACGTTTTTAAGCGAGTCGGCGATCTGTCCGGCGGCGAGTGGACACGGCTGCGGCTCGCCATCCTGATGCGGCAGCAGCCCAACCTGCTGCTGCTCGACGAACCGACGAACCACCTCGATATCGACTCCCGCGAAGCGCTGGAGGAGGCTCTGGAGGAGTTCGGCGGCTCGGTGCTGGCGGTCTCCCATGACCGCTATTTCATCAACCGGATCGCCGGGCGGATCTGGAGCCTTGAAGCCGGACAACTGTACGATTATGCCGGCAATTACGACGATTATTTGGAGCAGCGGGCCAAAAGACGGGACGTGGCCGGGAAAGACGGAATCACCGCCGATAAAGAAGCGCCCGGAGACGTGGCCGGTACCATGGCCACAGCCGATTCAACAAACAGCTTAGTAAAAGGTGCAGTGAAAGCGAAAGGTTCGGCGATTGGTCCAGCGGTGAATTCGGCCGCAGGAACGACGGCGGATTCAGCTTCCCGGCAGCGAACCGGGAAAAACGCCAATCCCGCTACGCTTGCCAAGCTTGAGCGGGACATCGGGGAGACGGAGGCTGCACTTGCCCGGCTGGATGCCGCGATGGCGGAGCCGGAAAACAACCGTGACGCCGGGAAGCTGCTGAGCCTGCAGGCGGAGCGGGAGCCGCTTCAGGGCAAGCTGGATGATTTATATGGCAACTATTTTGCCATGCTTGAGGAATAAGACGGGGAGGCTGGATGGTCATCGAAACGGAAAAACAGTTCATTCTGCATGTGGAAGAACCGAGGATCAAGAAGCTCTGCAGGCTTGATCCCCGGATGGGCGCGCTGATCGCGCAGCTTGGAGCGCTTACGGTCACTCTGGAGCGGGAGCCGTTCGAGTCGCTGGTCCGCTCCATCATCAGCCAGCAGATTTCCGTGAAAGCTGCGGCTACGATCCGCGAGCGCGTAAGGCTGCTCGCGGGGGAGCTCACCCCGGAGGCGCTTCATGCGCTGGAGGACGAGGCTCTGCGGGGCGCCGGACTATCGGCGTCCAAAACGGCCTACCTGCGCGATCTGAGCGGCAGGGTGCTGTCGGGGGAACTGGATTTTGCACAGTTCCCCGGCATGGACGACGAGGCGGTCATCGCCGCCCTGACGTCGGTCAAAGGCATCGGCCGCTGGACGGCCGAGATGTTTCTCATTTTCGTGCTGGGGCGTGAAAATGTCATTTCCTTCGGCGATGCGGGCCTGCAGCGGGCGGCCCGCTGGCTATACGGGCTTGAACCGAGAAAGGATAAGAAATACCTGCAGCAGCTGGCACACCAATGGCCTTCCTACGGCTCGTTCGTTTCCTTGTATCTGTGGGAAGCGATCAACCAGGGACTGGTGGATTCGGGTCAAAGCCTGGAGGAATATGGGACAGTGCGGAACAGCGACGAAACTGGCCGTTCAAACGGCTGACGTTCCCGGCAGGCAGAAAAAAGCCCTTTGCGGATGCAAAGGGCTTTCTTTTTTTATGCTATTTCTCTAAACAGGAATGCCTGCATTCGCCTTATCCGGCGCTTTCCTCGGCCTCGTCGCTGAACTGGCTGTTGTAAAGATCGGCGTAGAAGCCGTTTTGGGCCATCAGCTCGTCGTGCGTGCCCTGCTCGATGACCGTGCCCTGATTCATAACCAGGATCAGATCGGCCCCCTTGATGGTGGACAATCTGTGGGCGATTACAAAGCTGGTCCGGCCCTGCATGAGCTGGTTCATCGCATTCTGGATGAAGACCTCGGTCCGCGTATCGACGCTGCTCGTCGCTTCGTCCAGAATCAGGATCGCCGGATCGGCCAAAATGGCGCGGGCGATGGTCAGCAGCTGCTTCTGTCCCTGCGAGATGTTGGAGGCTTCTTCATTCAGCACGGTATCGTAGCCATGAGGCAGCGTGCGGATAAAGTGGTCGGCATGCGCCATTTTGGCGGCGCGCACCACGTCCGCCTCCGAAGCTCCTTCCCGGCCGTAAGCGATATTATCCCGGATCGTGCCGTTAAACAGCCAAGTATCCTGAAGGACCATGCCAAAAAGCTTGTGAAGCTCGCTTCGTTTCATGTCCTTGATATCCAGGCCGTCGATGGTGATCCGGCCGCCCCGCAGCTCGTAGAAGCGCATCAGCAGGTTGATCAGCGTGGTTTTGCCGGCGCCGGTAGGCCCGACGATCGCGATCGTTTGCCCCTGCTTCGCTTCGATGTTCATGTCCTCGATCAGCGTAGGTTTGCCGTCATAGCCAAACTCTACATGTTCAAAGGATACGTTGCCCCGAGGAGAAGCCAATTTCTTCGGACTGGCGGCTTCCGCCACCTCTTCTTCCTCGTCCAGTACTTCAAATACCCGTTCCGCGGAGGCCACGGTGGATTGAATAATATTGGCGATGTTGGCGGTTTGCGTAATCGGCTGGGTAAACTGGCGCATGTACTGGATAAAGGCCTGAACGTCACCGATCGTAATCATGTTTTTGGTTACGAACAAGCCGCCGACTACCGAAATCAGCACATAACCGATATTTCCGATAAAGTTCATGATCGGCATGATGACACCGGACAGGAACTGCGCTTTGCGTCCGGCATGAAACAACCGTTCGTTCACTTCATCAAACTTGTTCAAAGACTCCTGCTCCCGGCCGAACACCTTCACGATTTTGTGGCCGGTGTACATTTCTTCAACGTGACCGTTCAGCATCCCCAGTTCCTTCTGCTGCTCGGCAAACTGTTTCTGCGACCGTTTGGCGACCTGCGTAATCGCAAGCACGCTCACCGGCAGCGTTACGAGCGCAATCAGCGTCATCCAAGGGCTGATGGTCAGCATCATGATCAAAACGCCGATGATCGTAACAACCGACGTGATCAGCTGCGTCAAGCTCTGCTGAAGCGTGGTACTGATGTTATCCACGTCGTTGGTTACCCGGCTGAGGATTTCCCCGTTGGTCCGGGAGTCGAAATATTTCAGCGGCAGTTTGTTCAGCTTCTCACTCACGTCTTTACGCAGCTGGTAAACCGTGCGCTGAGCGACACCCGCCATCAGATACTGCTGAATATAGCCGAATACGGCACTAATAACATAAAGGCTAACCAGTTCCAGAACAATCGCCCAAATACCGTTAAAATCAATATGCGCGCCCGGAACGCCCTGGGCTTTCGCTATCAGTCCTTCAAACAGCTTGGTCGTTGCCCGGCCGAGCACTTTCGGGCCGTAAATGCTGAAGACTGTACTTAAAATGGCTGTAATGATAACAATGGACAGCTTAAAGCGATAAGGCTTCAAATACCGAAGCAGCCGGAGCAGCGTCCCTTTGAAATCCTTGGCTTTCTGCACAGGCATGCCCATGCTCATCCCCATACCCGGTCCGCGTTGGCCCCCCATAGGGCCTCGAGGCCCGCGGGGTCCGCCTCCCGGTTTGCTGTTTTCGTTCGCCTGACTCATGCGATCTCCTCCTCTGACAGCTGGGAGCTAACAATTTCGCGATAGACCTCGCAAGTTTCCATGAGCTCGCGATGCGTACCGATACCCGCTACTTTGCTTTCGTTCAGCACGATAATCCGGTCCGCATCCATAACGGTGCTGACCCGCTGGGCAACGATAAGCATGGTGGTATCCGCGGTCTCCTGCTTGAGCGCGGCCCGAAGCTTGGCATCCGTCTTGAAATCAAGCGCGGAGAAGCTGTCGTCGAAGATGAGCAGTTCGGCGCGCCGGACAAGGGCGCGGGCGATGGACAAACGCTGCTTCTGTCCGCCGGAGACATTGGAGCCGCCCTGCGAAATCGGAGCGTTGTATCCCTCTTCCATCTTCGAAATAAATTCGTCCGCCTGGGCAATCTTTGCGGCCTGTCGTACTTCCTCGTCCGTGGCGTCATTTTTGCCGTACCGGATATTGTCGGCCACCGTGCCGGTAAAGAGCACCGCCTTCTGCGGCACGAAGCCGATTTTGCTGCGGAGATCTGCCTGGGTCATGTTTCGGATATCGACGCCGTCCAGCAAAATCTCTCCGCTTTCCACATCGTAGAAACGCGGAATCAGGCTGACCAGGGTGGTTTTCCCGGCCCCCGTCCCGCCGATGATGGCCGTGATTTCCCCCGGTTTGGCCGCAAAGGAAATGTCCTGAATGGCCGGCTGCTCCGCTCCCGGATAACTGAAGGTCACATTCCGGAATTCCAAATATCCGCGCATCGGCTGCCGTTCTTCGGCAAGTCCTTCGCTTGAATCACCTTGACCGTCCGTGAGCAAGCCGTCTTGGTTAACCCCGGACAACGTTTCTTCCCCGTCCTTGATCACCGGTTCAATGTTCAATACCTCATTGATCCGTTCCGCCGAAGCGGAAGCCCGCGGGATCATGACGAAAATCATCGTCACCATCAGGATGGAAAACATAATTTGCATCGCGTATTGGATAAAGGCCATCAAATCGCCAACCTGCATATCACCCGCGTCGATCCGATGACCGCCGAACCAGACGATCGCGATTTGCGTAAAGTTCATGATAATCATCATGGCCGGCATCATGATCGCAAAAATTTTATTGACCTTGATGGAGGTCTCCGTCAGATCCCGGTTGGCGGCTTCGAATTTCTGCTTCTCGAAGTCGATCCGGTTAAACGAACGGATAACCCGAATGCCCGTCAAACCTTCGCGCAGCACCAGGTTCAGTTTGTCGATTTTTTTCTGGATCGCTTTGAACAGCGGCACCCCGCGGCTTGCGACAGCCGCAATCACCAGCGCCATGACCGGAATGACCACCACAAAAACAAGCGTCAGCTCACGGTCCTTGGACAAGGCCATGATCAGACCGCCGATCGCCATCATCGGAGCCATGACCATAATGCGGAGCATCATGACCAGCACCTGCT
The DNA here is from genome assembly GCF_058267595.1 of Paenibacillus mobilis. Taxonomy (NCBI): domain Bacteria; kingdom Bacillati; phylum Bacillota; class Bacilli; order Caryophanales; family Paenibacillaceae; genus Paenibacillus; species Paenibacillus mobilis. Next base: position 126,281 of record NZ_JBZCMS010000007.1, on the reverse strand, counting down.
GAATCTGGTTGATATCGTTGGTCGTCCGCGTAATAAGCGAAGCCGTGCCAATTTTATCGAACTCCTCCAGCGAGAAGTTGGTCACATGCTTAAAAACCTTTCCACGAAGCAGCTTGCCGAAGCCGGTAGCCGACATGGAGGAAAAATAGCTGGCCGTTATGGAACAAAGCATGCTGCCTAAAGCCACCAGTAGCATGTAGAAGCCAAAACGCCAGATGTAAGCCGTATCCCCTTTAACAACCCCGTTGTCCACGATATCCGACATCAGGGTAGGGAGATATAGTTCCGCCAGGGACTGGATAAACACCAGCGCCAGCGTAATGATCACGGGAATGCGGTATGGCTTCAAGAGCCTGAACAGCTTAAACATCGCTCGATCATCTCCACTAGATAAAATGCTTGCAAAAGGAGCTCCTGCGGAATGACGCGGCCGGTCCGGAAATCTGCCAGTGCGGAGTTCCTGTCCCGTGCCCTTTCCGGGGAAAGCGGTCCCTTCTTGTCTCTTTCTTGTGCTCCTCTTTCTTGTGCGTCTCTTTCGTTATCTGTCTGTATCCCGTTGAGCCGGGTCCTGTTCTTCCCCGCCGTTCATGTACTCCAGCACTTCTTCCAGCAAATCGGCGAGCTGCTCGGTTTTCTCTTCGCCTAAACGCTCGCTGATCCGCTTCATCCGCGCCAAATTCATTTCCATCGCTCTTTTGCGGAGCGCCTGTCCTTTGTCCGTGAGCAGCACCCGGACGACACGCCGGTCTTCCTGGTCGTTGACCCGAAGCACGAGACCGTCGGCCTCCAGGCTTTTGATCAGCGGCGTCACGGTCGGCGGCGTGACCTCCATCGAACTGCTGATCTCCGATACCGTCAGGCCGTTAGAGGGTCTGCCGCAGCTCCTGCCCAAAATGAACAATACCCGGAGCATGCTTGCGTTATAACCTTCAAAAGCAACCTTGTGCAGCTGGCTTCTCCGGAACTGCCTCATGACCTCCAGCAGTCTGCTCACCGCGGACTGATCCTGGATTTCCAACCGAATTCCTCCCCCTCCAAAAATACCCCCGCGAAGCGGGGCACGGCTCTAAGCCCATTCAGGCATTTTGCAGCACTACAGCAACTTCTTAAAATCCCTGACACCCAAATAAAGTGCGCCTACCTAAATTTTAAATCATTTAATATTTAGCATAACCTAAACATTCACAAAATTTATTATAGACAGCCCGATTTTCCCTGTCAAGAAGTCCGCTGCTTTAACGGCAGGCGGACGATAAACTCCGTGCCCTCGCCCAATTCGCTTCGGACTGACACCTCTCCTTTGTGCAGCTCCACAATTTTATGCAAAATCGACAGCCCCAGGCCGTTTCCCCCGTCCTTGCGGGCCCGGGCCCGGTCCGCCTTGTAGAAACGCTCGAAGATATGGGGTACATCCTCCTTGGCAATGCCGACGCCCGTGTCCTTGACGGAAACGACGGCCTGATGATCGGAAACCTCCAGGGAAACCCGGACGGTTCCCTCCGGAGGGGTGAACTTAATGGCGTTATGCAGGAGATTGACCCAGACCTGGCTCAGCAGATTCTGATCCGCTTCAATTTCCACCGGTTCAAGATCGGCGGCCATTTCCAGATTTTTCTCCAGCCACTGCGGTTCACAGGATAAAATGTGCAGCTGAAGCTGTTTATCCAGCCTGAAAGGCTCGGTCTGCAGCGTTAAATGCTTGGAATCGAGGGACGCAAGCCGGAGCATGTTGTCGCTCAGCTTGGACAACCTTGCGCTTTCCCACTCGATGATATCCAGATAATGAAGCATTTGCTCCCGGCTCATTTCTTCCTGCTTCAGCACGCGGGCGAATCCGGCAATCGAGGTCAGCGGAGACTGAATTTCATGGGAGACGTTGGAAATAAACTCCTGGCGCATCTCCTCGGTATTTTTCAGATTGGCGGCCATTTCGTTAACGCTGTTGGCAAGCACGTTAAACGGGTGATTGCGGAAGCCGACGCCCAAATTCCTCAAGTCAACCTGGAAATCCCCGCGCGAAATCTGGCGCAGGGCTTCGATCGTCTGCAGGAAATAATCATTTTGCTTTTTTCTGGGGATCTTCGATATGAACGAAATCACAGTTCCCCAGAAAAACATGCCAAGCCCCGAAGCAATCAACTGCCCGGCTAAAGGATGAGGATGCCAGCCGATCCAGTCATAGGCATAACCTGCCGTGTAAAAAGCTCCGATCCAGCATAAAGTGAGCAGCAATGTGATACCGACGAAAGCCAGCAGCCGCTCCACGATTTCGCGGAAGGTGCTCTCCCTCCGCTCCCTGCCGCGTTGTTCGGCCTGTCGCTGCCTCAGGTCCATCTGCCGCTGTTTCCGGATCATGCGCTTCTCCAGATGCTCCTGCCTCCGCTCCACCTGGCGCTGCACATGCTCCAAATGACGCCGCACGTGTTCCTGCCCGCGTTCCGCCTGACGTTTTCTTTGCTCCAGATGCCGCTCCAAATGCACCTTCTGGCGGTTGATCCGGCGTTCGATATCGGCTGCGGACGGCCCGATGCCCCGAACGCCTCCCCGTTCTCCCCTGCGGTCCGGCTGATCTCCGTTTGGTCCCGTACGTTTGTCCGTCATCCCGTTACCTCAAACCGGTAGCCCAGCCCGCGGACGGTGGCGATTTTAAACGAATGGCGGTCTTCGGGAAACCGCTCCCGCAGCCGCTTGATATGCACGTCCACCGTCCTTTCGTCGCCCTCATAATCGTATCCCCATACCTGCTCGACGATCTGGTCGCGCAGCAGCGTACGCCCCGGATAGCTGGCCAGCATAAATAGCAGCTCGAATTCCTTGAGCGGCAGCGATATGGCCTCGCCTCCGACGCGGCATTCATACGTTTTACGGTCCAGCAGGAGCTCTCCCTGCTGGATCTGCTGCGAAGCCACGATACGATAGCGCTTCAGAAGCGCTTTGACCCGGGCAATCAGCTCCGGCGCTTCAAAAGGCTTCACCATGTAATCGTCCGTGCCCAGCTCGAAGCCTTTTACTTTTTGCGCGGTATCCCCTTTAGCCGTCAGCATAAGCAGCGGCATATCATAATGGGCCTCGAGCTCCCGGCACAGCTCCCAGCCGTCCATTTCCGGCATCATCACATCCAGGATGACCAGATCCGCCTTCACTTCCTGAAGCAGCTCAAGCGCCTCCAAACCGTTCCCCGCCGCAGAAACCTCAAAACCTTCCTTAATCAGCACATGGCTGATCAGCTCCTGAATATATGGATCGTCGTCGACGATTAAAATTCGGGTCATGTCGGATCCCCTTCCCTCGTGCCTGTATATCCCTATTGTAAATCAACCAAATGAACTGAATATGAACAACTTGGATAAAAAGGAGGCTCCTGCGACCACTATCCTCCATAAATGGTAGCTTGCTTATTCGGATGACAAATCATGTACTTAGGTTATAAGGAAGCCGGCAAACGCCCGAAAGCCCGAACCGCCTGTCGGCGAGTCGGGCTGTTCGGGCTCTCCGGATTTCCGGCCCGGGGAAACGGCGGGATTACCAGCCGAAATCCAGGGTTTTTCCGGTCTCTGTGTAGGTCTTGATGTTGCTTAAAATCATCCACCAGTGGCCTTCCGTGTGCTGAAGCGCCGGATGGCCGGGCGTCCACTCGTCGTTCACCAGCGTGAGCTTGGTGCAGCCCCCCACTTTTTCCATCGTAAAAGTAACCCTCGATTCCAGCTCCGCATGATTCTCCCGGTAGGAAGGGCCCGGATGCTCCTTATAGCTGAGTACTTTGCCTTCCTCGGCCGCCAAAATGGAGCCGTACACGTGCACCGTCCGGTCTCCGTCAGCGCCAGGTCCTACATATTCAAAAGACGCTCCCGGTTTTAAATCCGAATTTAAAACGCTTCCAAAGAAAGTGTTCTTCGTGCCCTCCGGCGAAACCAGCGTTTGCCAGACCTGCTCCGGCTCCGCCCCGATATAAAACTCATATTTCAATTCCATGCTGCTCGCTCCTTCCGAAAAAATGGCTTGTCCCCCGTCTCTCCGTTCAACCAAACGGAATGATGCCGGACAGCAAATATGCTAGTATGATTTTATTAGCTTACAGGGTGGAATGTATTGTAAAAAGGCGACAGCTTAACCCATTCGAATGTTCGGGAGGAAAGCCAATGAGCAACGAACCCATTAAGCCGGCGATGGGCATTCTGCGGCATGCGCAGGCAGCGGATAAATTCCGTCTCGCCCGCAGATTGCCCGCCCCCGCGCTGCAGCCCTTCATTAAACATTATTGGATCGTGAAATGGAATTTAGACGGGCTGGCCCCTTACGATCAGGAGGTCGTGCCGAACCCGTGCGTAAACCTGGTGGTGGAGCGGGAAAACACCTTTTTCTATGGCCCGTCCGCGCAAAAATATGCCCACCATCTGGAAGGCTCGGGACAGGTGTTTGGCGTTAAGTTCCATCCGGGAGGTTTTTATCCGTTTCTGCGCGGACCCGTTTCCGAGCTGCAAGGACGGCCGCTTGCCCCTTCCGGCATTCTCGGCCTGGACAGGCAGAAGCTGGAGCATTTGCTGCTGAATCCGGAACACCCGGATGACCTAAAAATCGAAGCCGCGGACAAGCTGTTTCTGTCCGTGCTTCCGGCCGAAGATCCGCAGGTCAGTTTCATCGGCCGCATCGTGGCTTACATTGCCGAACATCAGGAGTTGTCCCGGGTTGAGCAGCTTTGCTCCTCATTTGACATCAATATTCGGACCCTGCAGCGGTTGTTCGGCCAATACGTCGGACTCAGCCCCAAAACGGTGATCCGGCTGTACCGGCTGCAAAACGCAGCCGAAGCGATGGACGACGGCCAAAAACGCAGTCTGCTGGACCTCTCCTTGGAGCTCGGCTACCATGACCAGGCGCATTTTATTAAAGATTTCAAAGCGGTAATCGGCGTAACGCCGGAGCAATATATCCGCTCCAAAACATAAGAGCAAGGAAAGGAGCGCAGTTATGCTGCCTTTTTCAGAGCGGGTTATTGCTATCATTAAGGCGATCCCGGAAGGCAAGGTCATGACCTACGGGCAAATCGCCGCCGTGGCGGGAAGTCCGCGCGCCGCGCGGCAGGTCGTGCGGCGCGCGGCAGGTCGTGCGGATTCTGCATTCCTCAAGCCGCAAGCATATGCTCCCCTGGCACCGCGTCGTTAATGCCAAAGGAGAGATCGGTCTGCAGGATGACGAATCCCGCTTTATGCAGCGGATGTACCTGGAGCAGGAGGGGATCGAATTCGGGCTTGGGGACCGGATTGACCTGGACATTTTTCGGCATAATGGGGAACAAACGTTTCTGAAATGTTATACTAATCCTAACGACAATACCGATTAGGAAAAGGGAGACGGAATCGTGACGATGCAACCAAACGGTCTGATCCAGGATGACGCATGGAACAGGCTGGTCCAATATACCGGCAGTCAATTCGACGAAGTCACGCTGAGCCGGGGGTTTCTTTATTATAAGCAGGGAAGGGTCGAGCAGCTGGAAATGCCCGATCCCGCCACCGTGCGTGCTCTGGTCAAGGGCCACGCGGCCGAGCCTTATGCCGTGGAAATTCCGCTCGAAACCTTATCCCTGGCAAGCTGCACCTGCCCGGTGGATGAACCGTGCAAGCATATTGCGGCCTCTTTAATGAAGCTGGCTGAGGAACAGGGGCGTTCCGTGAACAGCCTGGCCAACGCCAAAGCCAAACAGATGCTGGCCAACGCCAGACCGGCCGCCAAACCGGCCCCTCCACTCATTCGGACTGGACAAAACGCAGAGGGCGGCCTTGTCAGGGAAGGGACATCCGCCTCCGCCAGCTTTACGTCCCCCGGAGACCCCGGCGAGACCGGGAGAAACAGCGCGGCCGGGGAAATTATCGCTCCCGGTGACGGCATCTCCGGATGGCACAAGCGTTTTGTCAAAGCGGTCGCTCATCTGGACCACGCAGTAAGGAACACGGCCTATGCGGATAAAGCCCTGGAGCTGATTCTCCAGGTGAAACGCAGCCTGCCGCCGGCGGCTGAACGGCTTTACGGGCTGCACGCCCATCTGTTCGTGCAGCAGTCTCTGCTTCAGCCCGTCCGGGTACCCGGGGCAACGCCGGCTTATTCCTCCCATGTCGGCTACTTCACGCATATTGCCGTCCAGGAAATCGACAAAGCCGTTCTTCTTTCGCTGGATGACTCCCTTTCCGGGATGCAGAGCGAAGAAATAGAGGCGGTGAAGCCGCTGCTGTTGGAGTCCCTGGGCTGGATTCGCCGCGAAATGCTGGCCGAACCCAAGGAACGATATTATTTCACACATTATTATTACCGGTTCGTAAGAGATTGGCTGGTGCCGGTTTCGTCGAAAGACGAGCTGTGCCGTGAGGAAATAAGAAAGCTGACCTTAGCGGGAAGCGGTCAGGCGACCGGGCGGGATCCCGACCGGGCAGGGCAGGATCCTGTCACGCTAATCCTAAAGCCGGACACGGACGAGAACGGTCCGGCGTCAAATGGACAGACCTCAGCGGACGAGGCTGGCTCCGGAGCGGTTTCCGCTCTTCGAAATACGGCGCCAGGCGTTCAGCCCTATGCGCTAAAGATGTCTCTGACCTGGATGCATGTTCTGCTGGGCGAGGACGAGCGGGCGTGGGAATGGCTGGATGCCGGAAGTTCGCAGCCTGCCGCGGCCGGAATGCGGCCGGAAGATCTGAATCTGCTGCTGGCTGCCGTGCGGCAGTCGGGCAACTGGCCGCGGCTGACCACCTGGCTCACGCAGCTGGTTCCCCTGCTGCAGAACAGCAGGACCAATCAGCTGGAGCCGTATTTCCGGTATTGGGAAACGGCTGCGGAGAATGATCCCGCTGCCGGATCGCTGATGTGGCGGACGCTGGAGGAAATGCTGCCTGCAGCCCAGCGTTTCTATGAACGAAAGCTGTTTGAGCACGGACGGTGGCGCGAATGGATGGATTACCAGCTGTCGGCAGGGGCGGAGCCGCTTGATTTCAAAGTCAAGGACCTGCAAACGCTAGAGAAAGCGGAGCCGAGGCTGCTGCTCCCTTTCTACCATCAGGCCGTGGAGCGTTACATAACGCACAAAAACCGCGACAGCTATAAAAAAGCGGTCAAGCTGCTGAAACGGCTCGCCAAGCTGTATGTCAAGCAGAAGCAGACGGACCGCTGGGAATTGTTTATGGGCGCTTTTGCGGCGCGCCACAGCAGGCTGCGGGCGCTGCAGGAGGAGCTGCGGAAAGGAAATCTGATTTCATGAGCAAGCATCTACAGAGCATACAAGTCCATGCGCGGCTCACCCCTTACGGGGATGCGCTGCTGTTCGGGGAAAAGCAGGGCTACGGCTATGAGCCGGGGCTTTATTTGAAACAGCTGCTGTTTGCCTGGCATGAGGAATCGTTTTACGGGACCGAACTGGAGATCCAGCAGGCCGAAGGAGCGGACATCATCGTGCTGCCTGCCGAGCAGGTCATCCCTTACCTGGCCGACGCATCAGGCATGCTGCAGCACGTTGAATGGGCATGGGACGAAGAAAACCGCCCCCTCCTCCTTTTGGCGTCAGGACTTGCCGCCTGCCTCGATCAGCGGAAATTCCATCCGAGCCTGGAGGCTTTCCGGCAAGGAAAGCTGCAATGGGTATGGGATGAAGCTTTTTTGAGGGAGCAGGCGATGGCCGCGGGGCAAGGGGAGGCAGAAACCGGCGGCGCTGAAGCACGTAAGCGCAGCATGGACGCCCCCGCGAAGGTCCGAGCGGGCGAAATCCGCGAAGCGCTGGAGGCGCTGGAAGAGGACGCCGATCTGCGGGAAGGGCTGCGTGCGGCCTTTTCGGCGGCGGTGTCGCAGCGCTACTACAACACCGAAGAGGAAGCCGCCGATCTGCGCAGCGAGTTCCCGCGGCTGTTCGAGCGCGGAGCGGCCCGGTTCGCGGGCATGAACGAACAGGCCTGGCTGGTGGCCGTGGGCTGGAAAGCCGACACGGCGCCTTTCCGGCCGATCCTCCAGCTGCTTGAGCCGGAAGACGCTGAATCGGAGTGGCGGCTTCAGCTTAATCTGCAGGATAAACTCGACGCGGCGTCGCTTTATCCGGTGACGCTTTCGGACAGCGGCGAAGCCGCGGGCCGGTGGCCGGACGAATGGACGGCCCATGTCCGCGACCGCAGCGCCGGCTGGCTGGACCGGCTGCGCGCTGGACTGCCCCCGGGCCGGCTTATACCGGGCCCGGACGTGCTGGGACGCGCGCTGGACAACGACGCGGCCTGGCAGTTCCTGCGCCAGGACAGCGAGCAGCTCTTGAAGGCCGGATGGCTGGTGCTGCTCCCGGCCTGGTGGGAATCCGCCAGCCGCCGCAAACCTCGGCTGCGCGCCAAGGTGCGTGCGGCGTCCGAGGAAGAGAAAGCCGCCCGCGGCCCTTCTTATTTCGGCTTTGATTCGCTCGTCGATTTCGACTGGCGGATCGCGATCGGGGACGCCGATCTGAGCGAAACCGAATTTCATGAGCTGATCGCCATGAACGAGCGGCTTGTCCGCTTTCGCGGAGAGTGGCTGGCGCTCGATCCGGCCTTCCTCGCCCAAATTCGCCGGGCCATGGAAAGCATCGACCCGGAGCAGGGGCTGTCGTTCCAGGACGTGCTGCAGCTGCATTTGCTGGAGCAGCGGAAGCAGGAGCGCCTTCAGGCCATAGGCGCCGATAAAGATGCCGATGCAGACAGCGCGGAAGCCGAAGCGGACGAGGAAGATTTGGAACGCGTCCGGATAGAGGTAGAGCTGAACGGCCAGCTGGCGCATCTGTTCAGCCAGCTGAACCGCAAGGAGGATTGGCCGCTGGAGCCCGTGCCGCAGGCCTTGCAGGCCACCCTGCGCACCTATCAGCACGAGGGTTTTGCCTGGCTGGCGTTTCTGCGCCGGTATGGGCTTGGCGGTATTTTGGCCGATGACATGGGCCTCGGCAAAACGGTGCAGCTGATCGCTTACCTGCTGTTCGTGAAGGAAAGCAGGTCGGCGTCCGGCAATGGGACGGCGGCGATCTCGGCCCCGGGGAACGGCGAGCCTGCGCGACCTGCCGGCAGACGGATCCGGCGACATGCGCCGACGCTGGTCATCTGTCCGACATCCGTGCTCGGCAACTGGCAGAAGGAGCTGCAGCGCTTTGCGCCTTCCCTGTCGGTCAAGCTGCATTACGGCAGCAGCCGGCTGAGCGGCGAAGCTTTCGAAATCGAAACGCTGCAGGCGGACGTCGTTCTGACTTCCTATGCCACGGCGGCGCTTGATCAGGAGCTGCTGCAGACGGTGACCTGGGAATCCATCTGCCTCGACGAAGCGCAGAACATCAAAAACGCGCAGACGAAGCAGTCGTCCGCCGTCCGGAGTTTCCCGGCCAAACACCGTATTGCGCTAACGGGCACGCCGATTGAAAACCGCCTGTCCGAGCTTTGGTCGATCTATGACTTCATCGCGCCGGGGTATCTCGGTTCGGCAAGATCGTTCCAGCATCGGTTTGCCACTCCGATTGAGAAGGAGCATGACGAACGGCGCACCTCCGACCTCAAAAAGCTGGTGCATCCGTTCCTGCTGCGCCGGAAGAAAAAAGACCCGGCCATCCAGCTGGCCCTGCCGGAGAAAAACGAAATGAAAACTTACGTCCATCTGACGGCCGAGCAGGGCGCTTTGTACGATCAGGCCGTTAACCAGCTTATGAAACAGATGGGCAACCTCAAAGGCATCCAGCGCAAAGGGGCGATTTTGTCCGCGCTGACCGGGCTTAAGCAGCTGTGCGACCATCCGCTGCTGGCAAGCGGCGAACCGTACCCCGGAATGGCCGGGGAACCGGTTGAAGATACCGACATTGCGGCGCTGGTCGAACGCTCCTCCAAGCTGGAGCGGCTGCTCGCGATGGTGAAGGAGCTGCGCGAAGAAGGGGAGCGCTGTCTGATCTTTACGCAATACATTGGCATGGGCAACATGCTCAAAACCGTGCTGGAGCACGAGCTTCAGGAGCCCGTGCTGTATTTGAACGGCAGCACCTCCAAAACGGCGCGCGACCGGATGGTCGAGCAGTTTCAGAACGGCACGGCTTTGCCGAATGCGGCGGAACCTGCGGGGATGGATATAGATACGGGGATGGATACAGACACGGGAGCTTCCGGGTCAAAATCCCCCGCCGTGTTTATTTTGTCGCTGAAGGCGGGTGGAGTCGGCTTGAACCTGACGGCGGCCAACCATGTCTTTCATTTCGACCGCTGGTGGAACCCGGCGGTGGAGAATCAGGCGACAGACCGGGCCTACCGGATGGGACAAACCAAAGACGTTCAAGTGCACAAATTCATCTGTCTGGGCACGCTGGAGGAGCGGATCGACGAAATGCTCGAGAACAAGCAGCAGCTCAGCGACAATGTGATCTCCAGCACCGAAGGCTGGATTACGGAGTTGTCCACGGAGGACCTCCGCGATTTGATTACGCTGCGGAAGAATTGGGGCGGTTAAGGGCCTCGGGGATCATTTCCGCGTTGAAGTTATTCAACTAAATAAGGGACCGTGCTGCAACACGGCCCCCTCAATATGTTTTTCATATATCGTGACATCCGCAATAAGAGCGGCCGGCTTACATGGTAATCCGAAATAGACCGTGCCCTTGCGTCGGGGCGGTCTATTTTTTATCTTCTACATCATTCTCCCCAACTCAAATCCCGCATAAGCCAAGCCCAGCCCCAGCACCAGGCTTAACAGCAAATAGCGGCTTGCAACTCCGAAACGTTTCTGCTTACTAAACTGTATGAGCTCATACTGGAGAGTCGAAAAGGTCGTAAAAGCGCCCATAAATCCCGTGCCGATGAGCAGGATCATTTGCACGTTTGCATTCGCGCCGGTCAGGAGTCCCAGCAGGAAGGCGCCAAGCAGATTAACAAACAACGTTCCGACGGGCATGAGGAGATTCGGAAATCTTTTTCCCAGATAAGTTACCGAACCATAGCGGCAAATCGCCCCGGCAAAACCTCCGATGCCTACCCAAATCCAATCCGCCATATCAGTTCCCCTCCCCTGCCGCTCGGGCCGATTTGAAGGTTCCCAGCCGCACGCCCAGCCAGGCACAGGCATAACCCCCGACCAGACTGAGCACGATATACGACAGAACGATGCCCATATGGCCGTCTTTGGCCAACACGACCGCTTCTTTGCAAAACGTCGAAAATGTCGTATACGAGCCGATAAACCCGGTCCCGAAGGCCACCCTGAAATAAGGATGCACTTTAAAACGCGTGGTCGCCGCCGTATAGAAAAACGCCAACACCAGACACCCCGACAGATTGACGATCAGCGTACTGACCGGAAACAAGGTCCCCCCCTGCCAGACGATCCACTCTCCCATTTCATAACGGAGCAGCGCACCCAAAATACCGCTCAGGCCTACCCACAGATAAATCATGTCGTTCCTCACCCAACCCTTTCCTTATCTCTATTTTCTCCAAAAAAAATAGACTCCTACCAGCACAAATAAACTGGTAGGAGTCATCAGCCCGAAGGCGGTTATGGCGAACTCCATCGCCTATTGTGTTAGCAGAAGTCTAACGTTATTTTAGTCAACTTAAAGCTTGCGGTCAACAAAATATTGACCATTTTATGTTTTTTTACAGCCCCCTGCTCATAAGCTTCATCAGCTTGGCTTCCGTATTGGTATGCTGTGCAGGCGTGTAGACGCTGCAGCGCAGATCATCGTCGCCCTGCACCTGGAGCGAGGTAAGCTGGAACATCATTTTACCGGCTTTGGCATGCCGGAATTCCAGCAGCACATCGGGGGCCGAGCTGACCTTGCCCTGCTCCCACAGCCGGTTGAAGTCGGGATGCTGCTGCTTCATTTCCTCGAGAAACAAATCATACCAGCCGTCATCCACATGCTGCCCGTAATAGGATCGGAACATGGACAAGTAGTCGGAGGCGAACCGTTCCCAGTTCACGGCCAGCCGCTGAAATTCGCGGCGGGTGAACAGGAGGCGGATCAAATTCCGCTCCTCCGGCGGAATTTCGTCGAAGTTCAGAAAGATATGCGAAGCCGCCTCATTCCATCCGACAATATGGCAGCGGGGATCGGAGATGATCACGGGGCAGCTGCGCAGGTCCCGGATGATTTTTTGCAGCGAGGGACTGATTTGCGCCGTCTCCCGGACCGGAAGGCTGCTGCTTCCCCCTTTTCCGGCTTCAAACGCAAGCGAAAACAAATATTTGCGTTCATCAGCCGTCAATCTTAGCGCACCTGCGACATTGTCGAGCACGGAAGCCGATACCTGGATGTCGCGCCCCTGCTCCAGCCAGGTATACCAGGTGGTGCTGACTCCCGCCAGGTGGGCGACTTCTTCCCGGCGCAGTCCCGGAGTTCGGCGCCGGGCGCCTGCCGGCAGCCCAATCTCCTCCGGCGATATTTGGGCCCGCTGGGCCTTAAGAAAAGCCGACAAAGCCTGCAAGCGTACTTGGGTAGACATGGTTTTTCACCTTCCGAATCCAAAAATTAGGCTTATTACGTTTATTATGGTGCTTATTATACTAGGATAAACCACAACTTGTAATAGGATTATTTTAGTGACAAGATAGATTTAGTACCTGGTCATATATTTTTAGGAGGAGAGTGAGTTCTCAATGGAAAGAGTAGTTGTAACGGGTTTGGGCATCATCTCCCCGCTCGGCAACAGTGTGGAGGAATTCTGGTCCAATATGCAGCAGGGGAAATCCGGCATATCCTATATAGATTCTTTTGATACTACCGATTACAAGGTGAAAATAGCAGGCGTCGTGCATGATTTCGATCCCAAGGCGCTGTTTGGCGTCAAGGAAGCCCGCCGCATGGACCGTTTCTGCCAATTTGCTTTGGCGGCCGCCATACAGGCGGTAGAAGATTCGGGCCTTGATCTCGAATCCATCGACCACGAGCGGATGGGCGTGTATGTCGGTTCCGGCATCGGCGGGATTGAATCGCTGCTCGACCAGCATAAAGTGCTGCTGTCTCGCGGTCCTGACCGGATCAGCCCGACGCTGGTGCCGATGATGATCGCCAATATGGCGGCCGCTTTGATCAGCATTCATTTCAAGGCACAAGGCCCGACCCTGGCCCCTGTAACCGCCTGCTCCATCGGCAATACGTCGATCGGCGAAGCCTATTTCAACATCAAAGGCGGCCGTTCGGACATCATCCTTGCGGGGGGAGCCGAAGCGGCGATTAACCCTGTCTCCCTTTCGAGCTTCAACAACTCAACCGCCTTGTCCAAAAGCAACGACAATCCGCAGGGCGCAAGCCGCCCGTTTGACGGCAAACGCGACGGGTTTGTCATGGGCGAAGGCTCGGGCATCCTCGTGCTCGAATCGCTGTCCCATGCGCTGAAACGCGGCGCGCGGATCTACGGAGAAATCGTCGGCTACGGCGCTACCTCTGACGCCTATCATATGGTCGCGACGCCTGCCGACGGCAACGGGGCGGCCCGCGCCATGAAGCTTGCGCTGCAGGACGCGGATCTGCTGCCGGAGCAGATCGACGTGATCAGCGCGCACGCGACGAGCACCCCGATCGGCGACCGTTCCGAGACGGCCGCGATCAAAACCGTGTTCGGGGAACACGCGTACCGCGTTCCCGTCACGGCTAACAAATCCATGACCGGGCACATGTTCGGCGCCGCCGGCGGCGCGGAAGCCATCGCCCTGGTCAAAACGCTGCAGGACGGCGTCATTCCGCCGACCGTTAACCTCGAGCAGGCCGATCCGGAATGCGACCTGGATTATGTGCCGAACACGGCCCGCAAAGCCGATTTGACGATCGGCATGTCCAATTCGTTCGGCTTCGGCGGCCATAATGCGGTGATTATCATCCGCAAATATGAGGGTTAATTTTTCCTGAAAATTCGTGTAGAATGGGAACATATGTACACAGGCGCATGATTTTTTGGAGGAGGTTGTCCTTGTGAGCAAAGCCGTAATCGTGATCGACGTGCAGGAAGCTTTTTTCGAAAACCCGTCTTGTCTGCTTCATGAGAAAGAACAGCTGGTCGGCAACATTAACGCCTTGATCGAGCAAGCCCGCAACAAAGCCGTGCCGGTCGTGTTTATTCAGCATACAGAATACGAAAACACCGCAGACGAGTTTTTCGTCGATACGCCGGATTGGCAGATCCACCGCGGAATAAACCGGCTGGAAAGCGACCCGGTCATCCGAAAAACGACCCCGGATTCCTTTCATGAAACGGAGTTGTCCGGTTATCTGCAGGAGCAGGGGATCGACCAGCTGATATTCGCCGGCGCGCAGACGGATTTCTGCATAAACGCCACGGTCCGCCGGGCCTATGCTCTCGGGTACAAGGACAATATTCTGTTGAAAGACGGGCACAGCACAGTCGTAAATTCCATGCCTTCCGCCAGTCGAATCATCGAAGATCATGAGCGGGACTGGAACGGCCTGGTGGCCATCAAACCGCTGCAGGAGATCGAATTGTAACAAAAAAAGCATGCAAAAAGCCGGCTGCAGGCGGGAGCTTCAGGAATAATCTGAACCTCCTGCCGCGGACGGCTTTTTTTCGTATTTCCGGCCCGATCCGACGGGGCCCGATGGGTCGGGCTTTCCTTCAGCCAGTCGTCAAAAGCCACCGCCCATTCTTCCGGGCTGATCGGCCCGCCAGTTCACCCGGCGCAGATTATGTACCGTGCCGCCGCTTCCGATCACTAATACATCCTGCTCCCGCAGGCCGGCTAACGCCGCTCCAAGCTTATATCATAAATCGTGCTGTAATGCGGCACGGCGCTTATCTTCTGGGTTACGCTCTCCCAGTGGGCCGAGAGCAGGACGACGGCTTTGGGCCGCGGCGCGTGTTCGGCAAGCCTTTTCAGAAAATCCGTGTATGCATTGTGGTCCAGCACCAGCGAAGGCGCACCGTGGGCGATAAAATAAGACGGCATCATGATCGTTCACTCCCTGTCTTTAAGTTTGCGTCAGCCTGAAGCCAGTCCAGGACATCTCTCTGGTTCTGCGGGGAAACTTCGTGGCCGTTCGGATACATATGAAACGTGACTGCCGGGTTCAACGCTTGAAAATAATCGGCCGTTTCGTGTCCAATCTCAGCCGGGAAAAGCGGGTCATATTCCCCGTGCGAGATGAAAACCGACACCTGCTCCAGGCTTTGCAGCTTGTATTCGGATTTTACGAAAGCCGGAACATAGCCGTTAAGCGATACGATGCCTTTCAGCCTGCTCCCCATCACCAGCGCGAGGGTCATCGACAAGATAGCCCCCTGGCTGAAGCCGAGCAGATAACGGCGCTCCGGGTCTACCGGCTCCAGGGACGTAATGTCCTCTATAGCCGCCTCAAGCTGACGGACCGCACGATCAAACTGTTCGCGCACCGGATTGCCCAAGCTTTTCAGTTCATAGTATTGATAACCCGCACCCAGCGTTAAATCGCCGCGGATTCCGATAATGATGAATTTCCCCGCCAACGGTTCAACCAGGCCAAACAGGTTCTGCTCATTTGATCCTTTGCCGTGAAGCGTGAATACGGCGGGATACTTGCGGCCCGGCTCATAACCGGCTGGCAGATGGACTTCGTAAGTATAGGGGTGGATAAGAGGGTTCGTTATCGTGCCCATTATTTTCGGCCTCCTTACTTAGCATCGGCCAATGCTGCCGAAGCTTCGCCGTTTCTGCGGCGGAACAAAGCGTCCACCGATAGGGGCACCGTCTTTGCCGCGACCAGATGAAGCGCCACCAGCAAATAAGCGATATCCAGCTCGCTGCCCGGCATTTGCCCGTTCCCGAGCAAACCGGCCGACACTTTCATCGTGATGATAGCAACCAGCATCTGAATGACATAATAAGCAGAGATGAAGCGGGTCAACAGACCAAGGATCAGCAGGATTCCTCCAACCGTTTCGAGCGGTCCCGCTATGTAAGCCAGGAAACCGGGCACGCCGGCATTTTCGAATCCGATCGCCACATTATTCAGACCCGTCTGAAATTTATTGATGCCATGTACGAGGAACAAGAATCCGAGTCCAACGCGCATAATCAGAGTAACAACAGCTTGCAAGTTCATTTGATTTCCCTCCGGTTTCTAAAATATTAGTAATATTAAAAATTTGTTTATGTGACTAATTTATACCGATAAAAGTGGCCTGTCAACAAAAAAATTGCTATTATTAATTTAAATTCAGTATCACTAATATTCGAATCCTTCATCTTCAAGGAGTGAACAGACTTATGAATATCGGCGCCATGATTCGATCGATCCGCAAACGCAAAAAGATTACCATTGTCCAAATCTGTGAGGAAACCGGCTTGTCCCAAGGCTTCATGAGCCAGGTCGAAAACAATAAAACCTCTCCGTCCATTTCAACCTTGGAAAACATCGCTAACGCTTTGAAGGTGCCTCTGGCTTACCTGCTGCTTAGAAAGGAAGAACGGATGCAGGTTGTCCGCAAGGAAGAGCGAATGGTTACAACGAGCCGCGCCGATCAACTGAAGGTCGAGCATCTCAGCTCCACCAAAAACATCCGGGTGCACATCGTGGAATTGCCGCCCGGCGCTTCCACCGGCGAACCTTATGCCCATGAAGGCGAGGAGGTCCACCTGGTCATAAAAGGCCGCATTTATGCGGAGCAAGGGGAGGACCAGGCCGAGTTCGGCGAAGGGGACTCTTTTTCCTGGAATGCCTGCACGCCGCATTTCGTGCGGAATATCGGCACGGAATCCGCGCAGATCCTGATCGCCGTTTACACGGAAACGGAGCAGGAGCAGGATCGGGTTTAACCCTTTTTACTTTCTGAAAATACTCTGAAAAACTACAAAACAAACTCCCGTGTTCATATTCAGTTCACAAAGGTCGTGTAACTTAACTTTCAGTTGCTAACTACGATAACTGAAGCTGATTAGAAATGAGGGAGTTCGTTTTGAAGTCAAATAACAAAACTTTAATCCTGATCGGGCTGCTTATCGGCCTGATCTTCTCGGAGCTGGATGAAACGGTCGTGTCCACCGCGATGCCGACCATCATCAGGGATCTGCACGGCTTGTCCCTGTACGGCTGGGTCGCCGGTCTATATATGCTCTGCGCCACGATTTTTATGCCGATCCTCGGCAAGCTGGCCGATTTATACGGCCGGAAAATTATTTATTTAAGCTGTATGGGGCTGTTTATCGCCGGCTCCATTACGTGCGGCCTGGCGCCGTCCATGACGGTGATGCTGGTCGGGCGGGGACTGCAGGGCGTCGGCGCTGGCGGCTTGATGCCGCTGGCCATGGTCATCATCGGCGACTCGTATCCGCTGGAGCAGCGGGCGAAGCTGCAGAGCCTGTTCGGGCCGCTGATGATTATCCCGCAGCTGCTCGGCCCTACGATCGGCGGTTATCTGGTCGGCCATGTGAACTGGCATTGGGTGTTCCTGATCAATATTCCGGTAGGCCTGTTGGCCGCTTTGATCTTGTCCATCGGCATGCGCGAATCCCGCGGTGACGCCAGCAAATCGATCGACTGGCTCGGCGCGTTCCTCCTTGCCGGCGGGCTGCTGTCCCTGCTGATGGCTCCGGTATTGATAGACAATCAAGGCTACAGCTGGTCTTCCCCGGTCATTATCGGCATGCTGGCGCTGGCCGTTCTGCTGATCGCCGTCTTCGTCTGGGTGGAAACCAAAGTCAAGGAACCGCTGATTCCGCTGCATTTGTTCCACAACAGGAACGTGGTTGTGCTGTCTATCCTTGTTTTCGTCCTGATGCTGGGGTTGATGGGCGGCATCTCGACCTTTCCTTTTTTTGCGCAAAATGTAATGGGACTTACGCCAACCGCTTCGGGTTATCTGTCGCTGGCCTTTATGGCCGGGGCGATTCCGTCCAGCATCATCAACGGTTTCCTGATTACCCGGCTGCCTTACCGGAATCTGTTCATCGTCGGCTTTACCCTGCCGATCGTCGGGATTTACCTGCTGACGCTGATCGGGGTTCATACGACAATTCTCTACATCGTCATTTCCTTCTTCCTGCTCGGTTTGGGCCTGGGCGCCTTGTTCGGCGGAGACAACCTGATCGTGCAGGAATCCGTAGGCAAGGAAGACAGCGGCATTGCGATCAGTACCGTCGGGCTGATGCAGTCGCTCGGGGCTACCATCGGCCTCAGCGTGTTCGGCAGTCTCCTGGCGAAACATATTAAAGACGGCGTGATGGCGCTGGCCGGAAAACTGCCCGACGGAGCAGCCGAAAACATCGCCCGCGGCGGCATCCCGAAAGGCCTGCCCGCCGATCTGCTTCTGCAGGTCAAAAACGTGATCGTCAGCGGCTTCCACAACCTCTTTGTGATCGCGTTTGTATTTATCGCCGCCGCGTTTGTCATCAGCTGGTTCCTGGGAAAAGGCGTATTGTCCAAAGAGGAGGAAAACGGACAAAGCGGCGACAATGGAAACAAAATGGAAAACGTCGGCCATACAGGTTCGGCAAAAATAGCGGAGGGCACGGCCGGAAGCCTGCCGTCCAAAGGCTGAACGGCTCGGCATTAGCCTCGTCGGTTCCCACAGGGCAAGCTGATGGCTGACGCTCGGCTGAGGTGCAAGAAAGATTGAACCTATAAAAAGCGAAACACCCGCCAGGTAATCCCCGGCGGGTGTCTTGCTTTTCTTCATTTTACGGTAATCTCCGTCGTCCAGCTTTCCGGAAGCTTTTTCTCAACAAGATCATTGGACAACGTAGGATGTTCATGCATCGGCGCTCCCGGGATCAGCACCTCCTGCGTCAGATCCTGGGCATCCTGCCTGCTGCCTACCAATGCTGTATAAATAGCTGTACAGCTTGTCCTTATATCCCACCAGCACGCTGTAGCTCTGATCGTCTCCGGCTTTCACAGCTCTGATGATCTCTGGTCCTCCTTCTACCGGCCAGGCTGCCCATCTTCCGCTTCCATTACCAGCGAATGCTGCGCAGCAGCCGGATCAGCTGGTCTTTTTCTCCAGCGGGAAGCTCCCATTCCCGAATCTCGCTAATAATACGCTCCATGCTGGTGTAACCTTTGGCCAGTCCGTTCAGACGGGAAGCCAGCGCCGAATCCAGCAGCGCTTCCTGAAAAGGATACATGCTGCGGAGTTTGTCCAGCGCATCCGGGAATCTTTTTAAGTAGTATTTCTGGTGACGCTCTTCGGCCGAGTAGAAAGCCTTGTAGTCCGCCACCTCGGTATGCCCCGGCCGCTCGTCTCCCCGGCTCTTCCTATCCGCGGCGACCCGCCGGATTGCCTCCCGCTGCTCTTCGCTCCGGGGCAGCAGCAGCGACAAATACTGGCGCCCTTTGTAATCATTGATGTTTACCGGATTATGATGATCCCAGAACACGTTCAGCAGCTCATCGTACGTCAGAATGGCCGGATCAAAATCAATCCGCACGGTCTCGGTATGATCGCCCATCTGATGATAGGTCGGCAATTCAGCCGTGCCCCCGGCATAACCGGTTCGCGTGCGCATGACGCCGGGCAGATGGCCGAACAAGGCTTCCGGGCTCCAGAAACAGCCCATGCCAAACACGGCCATATCCCCGGCCGTATCCCCATACGCTTCCGGCGCTGGCCGTCCCTCTTCCGTCTTAACGTCCCGGCTTCCTCCTGCCATTCTGATTCCTCCTTGCCATTCGGCTTGTTATGACTAGCATTTTACCGGATCTGATTCGAAAAACAAAACCGGATCGGCAGGCGGCCGCATGCTGTTGTCTCCAACTTTTATACCTTCACTTCTTCCCGGGTTGGCGGTGCCATAAAGTCCGGACCGATCGGTTCGGCGACCGCTTCTTTCAGAATAAGGTCAATATCCCGCAGATCCTCTTCCGTCGCCTGGCATTCGAACAGATTATAAGGCATTTCCACCGCATGCAGCGGCGCTACGCTGCTGAAAGCCTTGATCTGATCCAGCGTAAAATTGCTATCGATCAGCGTAAGGCCCGAGTCGAGTACCTTATGAATCGTACGGGATGGCCTGCCTTTCGTCCGTTTCGCCCCACATCATCCCGCCGATCGGCCAGGTGCCGAGGCCAACCCGGGAGGCTTGCACCTACGTTCCCGGAAATTTGATGTATTCCATGTTTAATCTCCTCCCTGCCGACCAGACAGGGGGTCCCGTTACAGCGCCTTCAGCTTTTCATCCAGCCGCCGGAACGTTTCTTGCAGCTTCTCCTTCGGCACGTTCCCGAACCGTTCGCCGAGGCTGACCTCATAGGAGCTTGTATTGCCGTTATAAGCGTTGACATAATGGGCAACAGCCACGCCGGTTTCTTCGGTCAGCTCGATGAGCAAAGGTTCCACGAGTTCCTTAGGCTGAGCGATATGAACATGAAACATATTTGACACCGGCACCTCTGGCAGTGTTGTTACGGCCTCACACCCGTTATATAAAGCCGCCAGCTCTTTGGCGTATTCGTAGTAACGGGCCATTTGGCCGCCGTATTTTTCGTAATAGTAATCCGCGCTGAGAATATAAGGATAAAGGCTGATCAAATCGCCGCCGTGGCGTCTTTTCCAAACTGCCGCTTCCTTTGCAAAATCGCCGGCCCCCGCCAAAATCGCTCCCGCGATGCCGCCGATTCCTTTATAAAAAGAGACATAAACACTGTCGAACAAAGCGCTGACCTCAGCGGCCGACTTCCCGTAATAAGGCAAAATCTCCAATAGCCGCGCTCCGTCCAATTGCAGCTTGATACCGCGTTCCCGGCAGTACGCGCTGATCGCTTCAAGTTCCTCAAACGGGGGAAGCTGTCCGCCGATTTCGCGCTGCGGCAGCTCCAGCAGCAGGCAGGAGATGTCTTCTTTCAGGTTCCGGACATCCTCTAGCGTAATTAGGCGGTTTTTGTCCGCGAGCAGGAGCGGCGTGATATGATGGAGTTTTTTT
This sequence comes from Paenibacillus mobilis, assembly GCF_058267595.1. Lineage (NCBI taxonomy): Bacteria > Bacillati > Bacillota > Bacilli > Caryophanales > Paenibacillaceae > Paenibacillus > Paenibacillus mobilis. Next base: position 105,422 of record NZ_JBZCMS010000007.1, on the reverse strand, counting down.
AGTCCGTCCTGTTCATGAATCTCCAAATGGCTTAGCGGATGATAAGCTATCTTAGGCAGCCCTTTACGGTCGCACCAGATGCGCAGGGCAATCTGCTGGGCCATCGTGCCGCTTGGAAAAAATACCGCTGCTTCCTTCCCGAGCAGATCAGCCATTTTCCGTTCAAAACGTTCGATCACTTCCCCTTTGCCGTACATGTCACTTGCCTGGCTGCCGTCGATTTGTTCTAACGCTTCCTTTAGTACCTGAACATTGCGCGGGCCGTGTCCGCCTAAAATATAGGAGGCGTTAGCCAAGGCGTCCGCCAGGGTTCGGGGCTGCTGTGTCATCTTGCAAATTCCTCCTTCAGAAAAATAGCTTTTCCCAGAAGTATAACATAGCGCCGGAATAACGTTGCTCCTAGCCGGGAAGTCGTTCAGAAAGGGGAGCCGGGTTAATCGATTCATAAGCGCAGCCTTGCCGTTCGGGAAGTTCCTTTAACCACGCCAGACAGTCCGCCGCTTCCATCGGCTTGCCGAAATAATAGCCCTGCATAACGCTGCAGCCTTGCGATTTCAGAAACTGGACCTGCTCGTCCGTCTCCACCCCCTCAGCCACGACTTGCAGACCAAGATGTTTAGCGATCGCCAAGATGCTGCTGATCATGGCCTGCTTGGAGGAAAGCATATATTTCTGGATAAAAACCCGGTCAATTTTGAGCGTATCGATCGGCATTTCGTCCAGCATCCCCAGCGAAGAATACCCGGTTCCGAAGTCGTCCAGGGAAACGGCAACTCCCAAAGTTTTAACCCGGTTCAACTGGGCTACCGCAGATTCCATATCGCTCATGGCCACGGTCTCCGTAATTTCCAGCTCCAGAAGGGATGGATCCATACCGCTGGCCTCCAGGCACTGCTCCACCATTTCGGCTACCTGTCCGTTCGCAAACAGCACGGCCGACATATTCACGGAAACCGGGAAAGGCTGGATGCCCATGACGGCCCATTCCCGGATCTGCCGGACCACCTCTGCCATCAACCATTCGGTCATAGGTTTAATGACGCCGATTTCCTCCGCTATCGGAATAAACTCAAAAGGGGAGACCGTCCCGAAGCGGGGGTGCTTCCAGCGGATCAGCGCTTCCATCCCCTTGAGCCGCCCGGCTTCCGAATCCCATTTCGGCTGATAGACGACATAGAACTGACGCTGGAGAACGGCAGCTTCCAGATCGGTTTCCAGCTCCAGCCGTCTCTGCTGCTTTCGGTTCAGTTCATCCGCAAAGACGGTGTACCGGTTTTTGCCGGCGCTTTTCGAAAAGTACATGGCCGAATCGGCAGCCTGCATCAGCTTTTCACGCTCATGCCCTTCCCGGCACGACAGGCTGATGCCGATGCTTACGGTTACGCGAATGGTGCTGCCATGCAGATAAAAAGGCGCCTGCAGAGTCTGAAGCAGCCTTTCGGCAAGGCGGCACGCCTCTTCTTCCGAAGCATGGGTGCACGCAATAAGGAACTCATCACCGCCCAGGCGGAACACCGTTTGATTCCGGTCCAGCGCCGCCTCGATTCGGGCAGCCGCTTCCTGCAGCAGCAGATCCCCGATATCGTGCCCGAGCGTATCGTTCACCGTTTTGAAGCGGTCCAGGTCCAGAAATAAAACGGCCCCGTCGCTGCTATCCTTAAAGTACTGGGTGAAAAAAGGGGGAAGGCCGTGCCGGTTCGGAAGCCCCGTTAAGGAGTCGCTGAACGCCAGACGTTTAAGCCCCTTGCGATCCACAAACACAACCGCCCAGGAGACCGAGAGAATGCAGGCCGTCACCACGATGATCGGAATCAGGATGGAGAACTGAATCCGGTTCATCCCTCCCATGAGAAGCTCGCCCCCCTGACGGGTGCCGAAGCTCATCGAATGTCTTTTATCCAAAATGTGAGCTGCAATGATCCCCGTAAAATGCAGGCCGCAAATGGCCAGTCCCATCAGCAAAGCTCCCGACAATCTCCAATAGTTAAAGAAGGGAGAAGATTGGAACCGGTTGAACAGCAGCAAGGCGGCATAGGAGATAACCAGGGTAATCAAGACAGAAAACATCAGCAGGGACGGCTCATAAGTCATATGGATGCCTCCGGGTACCTTAACCATTCCGGTATAATGGATGCCGACAATACCCAAGGTCAAGATCAAACCGGCCAGAACCATTTTCCAGGCCCTGGGCTGGCCCTGAAATAAAATGACAAACGCGATTCCTGAAAAAGCAACGCAACCCAGCAAAGAGAATAAGGTCACCTCTGCTTGGAAGGGGATCCCCGTCTGAAGATAAAGCTCCAACAAACTGATGATGTGCAGGGTCCAGATGCCGCTCCCCATTACAAAAGCACCCGAAGCCAGCCAAAATAACTTGAGTTTGCCCTTTGATTTCGTTATCTTCTCAGCCATATGTAAACTTGAATAGGAAGCCAACACGGCGCTTAAGGCTGAAAAAAACAGGGTCCAGCCGTCAAACGCTACAAAATAATGAGTTTCGGCCACTTTGATCCTTCCCTTCTAAATAACTATTTGTGTTTCCTCTAAATTTCGGAAAGTTGGCGATATGGATCGGTATAGACAAGTTTATTTTCGCTGAAAAAGCGGCCATTACATATAGCGTTAGCTTCCTATTTCCTTGGTTGTCCTTAAGATTAGGAACTACTTCTCAGTCTATCTGCCTAGAATTAACGATAAAAAAAAGCCTTTCCTTAGTAGGAAAGACTCTAAAGCCGGTTAAACACGGCCGCGATGGCCTGTGCCCGGTCGCTGACGCCCATTTTCTGAAAAATGTTGGACAGATGATTTTTGACCGTGTGTTCGCTGATATAAAGCGCTGCCGCGATTTCTTTATTGCTGGAGGCCTTGAGAATCAATTGCAGCACTTCTTTTTCCCTCGGAGACAAGGAGGCCTTTGCCACCACTGCTTCCAGAGCCATTTCCGCCGTTTCCGGCTTGGGCTTCGATTCGGCATTCAGGGCATGGACCCTGAACTGGCTTTGATCGGTTTTGCTGCTGAGTATAAAATGCCGGAAGGCGCTGCGATTGGCTGGTTCAACGCTCGTTAGCTGTTCAATCGCTGCCAAATTTTCTTCCCGGTTAATATAAACCGCTGACAAACCTATCATTTGCGCCTCTCTGGAAAAAACCTTATTCGTCCCTTCCAAACTTCCGTCAAGGATTTCAAGAGATTCCTTCAAGATTTGGGCTTCCCTTTGGAAGAAAGGAGCGGCTGCGGCCAAAAACTCCGGGTCCTGCTCGAGAAGCAGGGCCACCCTTTCCATGACCGACCTGTCTTCCTCGCGAAGTCCGCTCCACTGACCAAAGTCCCCAACAACCGAGCGAATCCGTTTGATGGCGCGGTATTTCTCCTGGCTGATGCCGCGGATCGTTTCATGGAGCAGCATGGCCACCTGATCGGACATCTTGTTCAAATTCCGCCGCTCATGCAGCGACTTCAGAACAAGTCCGCTCATGGTCGATAACGCGTTCAGAATCTCTTGGCTTTCCTCTGCATCCCGCATATTCCCCAGCTCCACAACCAATACGGCATGGATCTTGTCTTCATAACCGATCGGTAGCTCGACGGCGGCTTTTCCCGCCGCTCTCTGCCGGAGCGTAGGGGACAGATTTGCCGAAGGAGAATTTTCGGCCAAATGGAATTTGACCATTTCGCGGCCATAGGCTTCAACTGCAGGGCCTTCGAGTCCCCTTGCCACGGTATGAAGCTGGTTCTCCTCCCTGTGCACAACCATCGCGCCAACCGGGGAGACTGCCAAGGTTAAACTAACGTCTACAAGCGTGAACAACATCCGTTTAATATCCGAAATGGATACCATGAATCGGCCTACGTCGAGAAGCGGCCTGAGCCTGGCCAGCTGTTTGTCCAACTGCCTGTACGCCACTTCGTTTCCGGTATAAGAGCTGACCAACGAAATGAACATTTTTTCAAAATGAAGCACATTGCTGTTCAGCTTACGGGGAACCGTACGGATGCAAAAAATCAACCCCGCTATACTGTAATTGCAGCGGACGGGAAAACAATACATACTCTCCATCTGCTTGATTCCTCTGCTTTGAAAAAAAACGGACCGCGGATCACGCTGCACGTTCGCCCACTCGCTTGGTCCTTCGTTCAGTACGGCCTGGCCGAGAAAACCTTCCCCCTCCCGGAAAGCCGCCCCGATCAGCCCCTTCGATTCCGGACCTGCCGCAGTGTGAATCCGGTATTCCCCATCCGTAGTCTCCAAAGCAATGCCGAAGATTTCGCCTAGCTCGCTGATTTCAATCATCCGCTTTAGCTTTTCACCAGGGAACAGCTCGTTATGGCCGGCAACCTGCAGCGCATGACTGATTTGGCGGAAACGTTCGTCCAGGTGGCTGCTGACCACACTTTTCTCCAGAATGACCGAAAGCAGATCCGCGAGCTTGCCGACCTTTATTCTAATTCGCTCCGCTTCTTCAAGCCTCGTCTCCTGGGTCTCTTCCAGCACCTTCCTTAGAAATCGGGCCAATTCCTCATCCTGGTCTGATTCCAGACTCTCCCGTAAAATCCGGTCTTTCATTCCTTCCATAATCAGAATGCCCGACCATACATAATACGAAACCGCTCCATTGACTCTTACAGGCGCAATGATCGTCTGAAGCCCAGGCACCCAGGAATCGCTTAAAGCCGGAATAGTCAGATTGGACAATCTTTGGATTTGGACTAGGAAAAGCGCTTCCAAAGATTCCCTGTACAATTCGATCCCTTCCTCAAAACCGCCCAGAGAGGAAACCGCCGTAATCATTTTGCCGAACCGGTCCGTCATGCATAAAGAAATTTCAAGAGCAGCCGCATAAGTGTTCTGCAGTTCCTGTATGACCTCTTGGTGAGGGGTAATGAACAGATCCTCCATAGCTTAGCTCCATTCCGCTTCCGTAACATGATACGGGGCTTTGAAATAATAAATCGCGCCTTCTCCTTCCCCAACCCGGTTCAAAATAGACATTTCCACAAGCCGATTCAGCACGTCGTCCAACTGATCCGCCTTCCGGCCAAGCCTGATGGACAAGCCGTCAATGGTTTGGTAGGCATAAGGATTATTTTCAAAAAATAAAGTGCATTCCAGCTGAAGCGTCAGCTTTTCTCTTTCGGAACTCATGAAAGGACAGCCTCCTATATAAGACGAATAAAGGGTTTATCTCCCGTATTCTCTATGATGTGCGGTATGGTCATCCGCCCGCTCGGGGATTTGGTGACCTGCATATACTGATAGCTGCCATCCACCCATGTCCGGATGACGCCGTTGCAGGAGCGCTCTAGATACGAGGCGTTATCCGCGCCGATCTCCGTAAAGTTGCAATGGGCAACCACGGTAATTCCCGCAGCCCGGCAAACGGACATTTCCTGTGCAAAATGGGCCTTCACAAAATCTATCCCGCGCTGGGAAATCAGCGTGTTCAGATCGCAATAAATCATCCATCGTTTTGTTCTCAGCTTCTCTTCGCCGATCGCCGCGCGAATTCGGGCATGGAGCCCCTTGCCGAAGTTCTCGTTATCCAGGTCGGACAGGGACAATACGGCATGCTTTTGTTCCGAATCCAGAAAACGGCCAAAATGCTCCAGAAAATAAGTCTGGTTCTTATCGACGCTATCCGTAAGCGAAACGCCGAAAATCGATAAGGTTTCCGTTAAGGAATCTATGGTAGATAAAGCGGACATCATCAGGATTAAGCCGTCATTTTGCCTGATTCTTTCTGATAACAGAGAGGCTACCAGGTATTTATAGTTGGCTTTGCTGTTCGTATCGATCATAAAGACGGAGCCCTTAGGCAGACCGCCCTGAAGCAGCTTGTCCAGCGAAGGAATTCCGGTAGACAAGCAATCCTTGTATTCATTGACGATCAGGATATCTTCAGCCATGGACAGAGCCGGCACGATATGAATGCCGTTCTCCAGGAATTTGTAGATATGCTCCCCTTCCCGGATAGGTGTCCCCCGCATCTTCATGACCTCGATCGTCCGTTTGCGGTATTTGTCCATGTGCGGCTTGAGCGATAAACGAATAATGCCGTCGCATAAGTAATTTTCAAAAGAAATGCCCTCTTTTTCCCCTTCCCCGTATTCCCGGATGAGCAGAGCCGTCAAGGACATTTTTCGAACAATGTTTCGAATTTTATGGATTTCGCGCCGTACATCGCCTTCTTTGTTAAAAAGCCGATATAAGCTGATGCTGTCCACGACCAAACGTCGGCAGCCGATTTGCTGCGCCACCTGTTCAAACAGTCCGCCCGGCCGCTGCATTTCTTCGAGGAAAATTCCAGGATCCATGCAGATCACCCTGAGCTTGCCGTCTTGCTCCAGACGTTGAAGGTCCCAGCCAAAACCGGACATGTCGCTGTAAATTTGTTCGGGAAGCTCCTCAAAAGTCACATAAATGCCCGATTCGCCGTAATTACGGATGCCTTCGACCAGAAACTGCATCCCGATCGTTGTTTTACCGGTTCCGGGTTCCCCTTCAAGAATGATTGAAGTCCCTCTGGGCATACCTCCGCATAAAATTTCGTCCAATCCCGGGATCCCTGTCTGCACCTGTGTTCTCAAATTATGTCACTCCCTGCGTCCGAAAGGATTATGGTAAAAAGTATGAAATTGTCGCTTTCCAATCCTATTTTAGCTTAAATTTGAACTATTCGGGGAAAATCTGACCGTTTCACTCTGTTTATCTATCTAGTTACTCCGGTAACGGGGAAAAGCATACAACGAGGATTAATTATAGTGACATCGACTTCATTTTCCTATAGAAAAGTCCTATTTTTAGTATAGTACTTCATTCCTGAATTGGTAAAGTTATGTGGCAGAAAAAGATCCGGACGGAATGCCGCCGCCAAACGAAGGACAATATAAGGAGCCGGAAGAAGGCCCTTAACTGCGTCCTCATATTGATAATGAGCTGCTATTGTAACATTTTGGCCTTTCTTCTTTCGTCCCAACAAGATGAAAAATCTCGTCCGCTGTGCTACAATACTGGAATTGCAATATCTTAGGGAGGGTATTTGAGCGTTATGCTTATTATTGGTATTGCCGGCGGCACCGGCTCAGGTAAAACTACGGTAGCCCGTTCCGTAATCGACCGTTTGGGATCGGGTAAAGTGACTTTTATATCGCAAGATAATTATTACAAAGACCATTCGCATCTGAGTTTGTCCGAACGTGAATTGATTAACTACGACCATCCGTTTGCGTTTGACAACGAGCTGCTGATCGAGCATTTGAAACAGCTGAAATCGGGACAAGCCGCCCAGGCGCCTATTTATGATTTTACCGTGCACGGAAGATCTGCGGACAAGTCCATTGGCCTCAAACCGAACAACATCGTGATCATCGAAGGACTGCATGTCCTGTCCGACGAAAAGCTCCGCGAGTTGCTCGATATCAAGGTATTTGTGGACACCGATCCGGATGTGCGCATCCTTCGCCGGGTCCTCCGGGATATTGAAGAGCGCGGACGGACGATCCAGTCGATCCACAATCAATATTTGACGACCGTTAAACCGATGCATGAAGCGTTTATCGAACCTTCGAAGAAATATGCGGACTTGATCATTCCGGAGGGCGGGCATAACGAGGTGGGCATTCAGCTGCTCGCTATTTTGACCGAAAAATACCTGTCCGGCGACCGCACCTGGGGCGAAGCTTAAGCTATCAGGCTACGGCTTCCCCTTCTTTCGGCTTTCCAGTCAACCTCGGGTTCCCTGGCTGGCATTAGTTGCAGCAGCGGCAGCCTTTCATGCAGCAAAAACCGCCCGGAAGGGAAACGGCGGTTTTGCTGCTTTTATTTTTTTCCACAAGTTACGGGATTCAAAAAGCTTCCCTCTGTCCTCATTCCGGCCAGCCTCCGTTTTCCTCCGTGCGGGTTTCGTCGCCGCTAAGTTTTAAGTGTTCCGGAACATCATAAGAATAATAAGCAAGACCGTTCAAACCGATGTCGCACCGCAAAATATGGAATTGGCGCAGTTTTTCCAGCGCAGCGGAGACGGCCGAAAGGTGAATTTCGATCTCCTCGGCTATCTGCTGAGCGGTTGCCATCTTGTTGTTGTCCTTGTAATAAATATTCAGGATCGCTGCTTCGGTCCGGAGTCCGCCCATCTTTCTCCTCCTATCTGTGACACTCCAAATGATAGCCCTTTAGACCCGCAATGCCTATGCGAGTGATTTCTTATTAGCAAAAATATCTAATTGATTAGTAACTTTTTCCTATTCTAAAAAAATTATCGGACGGTTTAGCGGCACTTTCCTATACCGGCTTGCAAACCAGGCAAATCCGGATTTATAATAAAACCATTCTAAAAGTAAACAGGTGTTCACTAATGCAAATCCAAAAAGAAGAAGTCCGGGACGCCATCCTGGAAGCCGCGACCCTCGAGTTTAGCCAACATGGTTATTCGGAGGCTTCCATGCGCCGAATAGCCAAACTTGCAGGCATGACGACCGGCAATATTTACCGCTACTTCAGCGGAAAGGAAGAACTTTTTGATGCTATCGTAGGCCCGATCTACATCCAGTACAGCACCTATGCCAGCGAGTATTTGCAGACGGTGGATCTCCATGTCAGCAGCGAAGGAAAAACCACCGACGACTTCTGGCGCCGTGTAGAAGACGCACTTGTCGGACTGCTCAAGGCCTCAGGCACCGGGCTGATGCTGCTGCTCTGCCGCAGCGAAGGATCGAAATACGAAAGCATCAAACAGGAAATCACGTTATTTGCGGAAACCCTGCTGCTAAAGCTGTTTGCGGCGGCAAAACCTACCGGAACCCTTAGCGATTATGAAGAGCGCGAGGTGAAAATGATCACCGCGACCTTGATTGAAGGTGTCGTGCTGATTATTCGCGACAATCCCGAGCCCAAGACGCTCGGACTTCTGGTGGATCGGCTCATAGCCGTTTATTGCAGCGGAATTGACCAACTGCTGGAGGAGTACAAAGAGAGAGAAGGAGAAAACCATCATGCGTAAAATGATTCAATGGCGCTGGCCGCTTCTTGTGTTATGGCTGGCGCTGGCGGTTGTGCTGACCGTGATTTCACCTGACGTTAACGCTATTTTGCATGAACGCGGGCAGGACCCGCTGTCAGCCGACAGCCCCTCTAAAGTAGCGGGCGAGCTGCTTCAGAAAATGAACAAAACGGAGGGCCGGAGCGACCTTGTGATCTTCTATGATGAAGATAAGCTCTCCAATGAGGAAATGAGCAATATTGAAAGCGGGGTTCAGGCCCTCAGCGATCAGAAGGAACAGCTCGGCATCACCGATCTGATTGATCCTTTTTCCTCGCCTGAGGCCAAATCCTCCCTGCTCTCCGAAGACAACACGACTTTAATGGTTTCGTTTACGCTGAACATTAACGGGCGCAGTGTGGATGAAATCCAGGATCAGCTCGATTCGGCTCTGAAAGACGTCAAAGTGACTTATTACCTGAGCGGCGAGGATTTTATTCAAAACGACTATCTGAAAGCTTCCACTTCCGGCGTTGAGAAGAGCGCCGCATTAACGGTCATTTTCATTCTGGTCGTTCTGATTCTCATGTTCCGTTCCGTTGTAGTGCCGTTTGTCTCCCTAGCAGCCGTAGGCGTTTGTTATCTGGTTTCCATGGGGATTGCAGCCCAGGTAATCGATAAGCTGAATTTCCCGATAACCAGCGTCACGCAAATGCTGCTGGTACTGATTTTATTCGGGATCGGCACGGATTATAATATCCTGCTCTTTAACCGGTTCCGCGAGGAACTGGCTCATGGCAAATCCACCGATGAAGCTATCCTGATCTCCTATAAAACAGCAGGCAAAACGATTTTTTACAGCATCCTTACGATTTTCTTTGCTTTTGCTTGTCTGAGCTTCGCGGACTTCGGGATTTACAAATCGGCCAACGTGGTTGCGATCGGCGCCGTCATTCTGGTGCTTGAAATTTTTACGCTGACGCCGTTTATTTTAAAGGTTCTTGGACCCAAGCTGTTCTGGCCATCCAAAAACGTTAACGGCCACAAAGAAAACCGCCTGATGGGCGGGCTTGCCGCTTTCTCCGTGAAACGGCCTTTCATTACCGTAATCGCCATCATCGTGCTGCTGGTGCCGGTTTTCCTGACCAGCGGGCAAAAGCTCTCCTTTGACCAGATTGCGGAGCTGGGCGACGATTATCCGTCGACCAAAGGTTTCGGACTTGTTGCCGAGCATTTCACGCGCGGTCAGGCGCTGCCTACCACCGTGGTCATTGAAGGCAAAAACAAACTGGATAATAACGACGCCTTTGGCGTTATCGACGGGCTGACGAACAGCATTAAAAAGATTCCCGGCGTCAAATCGGTCTCCAGCGTGACCCAGCCGCAAGGAGAACCGATCGACGACTTCTACATCAGCAGCCAAACGGCTGAAGTTACGAAAGGCATAGACGCCTCTAAAAACGGCGTCAACCAGGTCAAGAACGGACTTGACCAAATGCAAAACGGCCTGACCGGCACCGAGGATTTCTCCCAGGTGGATCAGCTGGTCAGCGGCACTGCGCAGGTCAAAGACGGCTATGAGCAAATTACTGCCGCGTTAAACCAAGTATCATCAGGCGTTGGCGATGGTGCGACCGGTGCCGAACAATTGCAGGCCGGCATCGCCAAGCTGCATGACGGCATGAACCAGATTACGGGGCAAACCGGCCAGCTTTCCAGCGGGCTGAAGCAGCTCCAGCAGGGGTATGCCTCCGCCCAGGGCGGACTCGACAAGCTGGCAACGGGCCTGCCTGACGTACAAAGCGGCCTCACCTCCATGAACGGCTTGATCGACAAGCTGGGTAACAGTCATTCCGAACTGCAAGAGGATACGGATTATACAACGCTAAAATCAACCGGGCAGCAGCTGTCCACCGCGCTCGCTTCGATCAGCAGCGGTATGACGACGCTGCAGCAAAACTACAAGCAGCTCAACGCTTCCTTCGCCAGTGCGACCGGCGGTTTAAGCCAGCTTGACGCTGCGCTGGACCGCATTTCGAGCGGCCTCGGCGAGCTCGAGCAAGGTGCCGGCAAGCTGGCCGGCGGCCTGAAGCAGGGCAGCTCCGGCAGCAAGGAAATCGCCGCCAACATGACCAAGCTGAATAAAGCGCTCGGCGACATCCAAAGCGGTCAGCAGCAGCTAAACACCGGGCTTGGCAAATTGTCCAGCGGACTCGGCCAACTGAAGACGGGCCTGCAGAAGAGCAGCCAGGGCCTCGGCGACATCTCCGACGGGCTGGGCAAAACGGCCGGTTTCCTGAATCAGATGGGCACGACCAAAACGTTCTTTATCCCAAGCGAAGCGCTTCAGGATGAATCGTTCCAGAAAGCCGAAGACGCCTTTATGTCCGGTGACCGGACGATCACGAAGATGCTTGTCATCCTGAATGAAGATCCTTATTCACCGGCGGCCTTGGACATTATTGAAAAAATCAACGCCGCCGTAGACACCGGGCTTGCCGGAACAGTCCTGGACGGTGCCGTGCATGGAGCCACGGGCCCAAGTTCAACCACGTACGACATGAACAAGGCGCAGGTTTCTTCCTTTAATAGCACAGCCGTTATCGTCATCATCAGCGTATTTTTGGTGCTGCTGCTGGTCATCCGTTCCTTCTGGCCTGCGGTTTACATCGTCTTATCCCTGGTCGCCTCTTATTATGTAGCCATGGGGGCTTCCAAGCTCGTTACGGAATATATCATCGGAGCGGACGGCGTTTCCTCCTTTGTGCCGTTCTTCTCCTTTATCATCATCGTGGCGGTTGGCGTAGACTACAGCATCTTCCTTATGATGCGTTATAAGGAATACGGCGTGCTTGACCACCGCGAGGCGATTGTCCGCTCGGCCCGCGGCGTCGGCGGCGTCATCATCTCCGCGATGATTATTTTGGGCGGTACCTTCGCTACGCTGATTCCGTCCGGCCTCGTGCTGCTGATTGAGCTCGCCGCGGCAGTCATCGTCGGACTTGTGGTTCTTACCTTTATTCTTCTGCCGATGTTTGTACCGGCTTTGATGGCCATCCAGGGTTTCCTGCAGGATAAACAGGCCAAAAACCACGAAGCGAAGGAGTAGTACCCGATTCGGGCTTATGAATCTCATCGATTAATAACATGCGCCAGCCGATAAGCTGGTTCTAACAGCAAAAAAAGCAGTCCGTCCGGAATCCCCCGGCGGGCTGCTTTTCAATTTCCAAACCAAACGGGGTTCTGCTCCTTCTACTTCGCTTTCACGTCCATTCAACCGAATCTGCCGCTGATGTAATCCTGGGTACGGCGTTCGGCCGGATTCGCAAACAGCTTTTCCGTTTCCGAGTATTCCACGACCTCTCCGTTCAGGAAAAATACGGTTTGGTTGGAGACGCGCGCCGCCTGCTGCATGTTATGTGTGACCATGACGATCGTGTATCGATCTCTCAGCTCATGGACCAGCTCTTCGATCTTGAGCGTGGAAATCGGATCCAACGCAGACGTAGCTTCATCCATCAGCAAAATGTCCGGCTCGACCGCTAAGGCGCGGGCGATGCAAAGACGCTGCTGCTGGCCGCCGGAAAGGCTGAGCGCGGAACGCTTCAGCTTATCCTTTACTTCATCCCAAAGAACGGCCGAACGAAGGCTTTGCTCGACGATTTCGTCAAGCTCCTTTTTGCTGTGGTGACCGTGCAAACGGGGGCCGAAGGCCACATTTTCATAAATGGATTTCGGAAAAGGATTCGGCTGCTGGAACACCATCCCGACCCGGGTCCGCAGCGTCTCCACATGGACATCCCCGGAATAAATATCCGTCCCGCCGATCGCTACCCGCCCTTCGATCCGCGTCCCCGCGATCCGGTCATTCATCCGGTTGAGCGTGCGCAGCAGCGTGGATTTGCCGCAGCCGGACGGCCCGATAAAAGCCGTAATCGCCCGCTCCGGGATATCAATCGAAATGTCCTTAAGCGCATGGAAATCCCCGTAAAACAAATTCAGTTTATTCGTTTCAATTAAGGTTTGCATGGAATGTCCTCCGTATCGGATATAATCATCAAACGGTTCAGCTGCCGGGTATCCTTCTTCCATCAGAGCCGCAGCCTACTTTGTTCGCCGGGAATTCAGCCACAAAGGCACGCGGAACAACACATTGATCAGCAAAACGACGAAAATGAGGACGGCCGTGGATTTTTCCGCAATCTCCTGGGCATCCGGCACAATAGCCTCGGACTGGACATACCAAAGATGAACGGCCAGCGTTTCCCCGGGCGACAGCAGGTTAAAATCCCACATCTCTCCGGAGGTGGAGACGCCGGCGGTCAGAATGATCACGGCGCTTTCGCCAAAGGCGCGGCCCGCCGTCAGGCAGATGCCGGTCATGATGCCGCTTAGCGCTACCGGCAGCAGCACCCTACGGATCGTTTGCAGATGGGTGGCTCCCATGGCGAAGGAAGCATTTTTTAATTCCACGGGAACGGCTCTTACCGACTCCTCCGTCACCCGCGTAAGCACCGGCAGATTCAGGAAAGCCAAGCTGACCGCTCCGCCGATAATCGTAAGCCCGATTTGAAAATATTCCACAAACAGCGCGATGCCGAACAAGCCGAAAATAATGGAAGGAACCGAAGACAAGCCCTCTACGCAGATACGGACCAGCCCGATCAGCTTATTGTCGGGAGCAAATTCGGCCAGATAAATACCCGCTGCCATCCCGATCGGGATGGATATAATCAGAGAAATAATCAGCACGTAAAAAGAGTTGAACAAAGCGGGGCCAATCCCGCCCCCTTCTTCAATTTCACTCGGCAGCCCGTACAGAAAACTCCAGCTCAGCTTCGGCAGCCCGTTTTTGAGCAGCATAAACAGCAGCCCCAGGATAAACAGGATGACAACAATGCCAACTCCCCAAACGATCCCGGTAAACAGGCGGTCCAGGATCGCCGACGAGTTTCTTCTTTTTCCAAAGGAATAAGCGGAGTTGGAGCCCGTAATCTTGTTCATTAATTAGCTCCTTTCTTCTGGAACAGTCTGACGGCGATAATCATCAGCAGCGAAATGATCAGCAGGATAAAACCCATCATATACAAGGCATAATTCCAGGTGGAATCAAATTCAACGCTGGAAATTTGCATCACGATATTACTGGTAAGCACGGCCGTTGGCGTAAACAAGTCAAGCGGCAGCTGCGCCGTATTCCCGATAACCATCACCACCGCCATGGTTTCGCCGATCGCACGGGCCATGCCTAAAATGACGCCATAAATGACGCCGCTTTTGGCCGCAGGCAGTACGACGCGAAGCGTAGTCTGAAAGCGGTTGGAGCCAAGCGCATAGGAGGCGTCCCGGTATTTCTGGGGAACGGCGGAAACAGCGTCATCGCTGATCCGGCTGATCGTCGGCAGAATCATGATCGACAGCACGATCGCCGCCGCCAACAGTCCGTCCGCCAGGTCGTGTCCGCTGATGCTGCGCAGCCAGGGGATCAATACGGTTAATCCCAGGAATCCATAAACCACGGACGGAATGCCCACCAGCAGGTCGAGCACCGGGCGGAGCAGATTCCGCAGCCATTTCGGCGTCATTTCGGCCAGAAAAATCGCGATAATTACCGAAAAAGGAACGGAAATCAGCAGGGCTAATGCGGTTAAGGCCACAGTGCCGAAAATAAAGGACAAAGCACCGTAGTGTTCATTTTCCGGGTCCCAGTTGGCAGACAGAAAAAACTCCTTCAAAGGGACATGCCAAAACGTTAAAATGCCGGTGCGCAGCATCAGAATGAGGATGCCTACCAACACCAGACATACAAAAACGGCACTGGCTATACACAAAGCTTTAAACAGCGCGTTCGACATTTTCAGGCGGGCTCTGCGGCCCAGCTTCGGCCCGGATCCCGTGCCGATCCTTTTGCCCAGCTCGGCCGAAGCCGCGGTTCCCGCGGGAGGGGCTGCATTCAAATCCAGCATACAAGTTCTCCTTTCATAAAGAGAGGCCAGCTTTGCGCCCGTCAGCGGCAGCTGGCCTCTTTTTTCATTACTTTCGTGATTGGCTTCTGGAAAGATAAATGATTATTTAATGTTTTTTACAGCGGACAACGGAATGAATTTCAATTTTTTCAGGGAGCCGTTTTGGAACGAGCTGCTTTGAATGTACTGGATAAATGCTTTAGTTGCGCCCGTTGGTTGGCCTTTGGTCATGAAATAACCGATGCCCCATACTTTGTAGGTGCCGTTAATGACGTTTTTCTCCGTCGGCGCTACGTTGTTGATTTTCAGGGCTTTCATTTTGCTTGTTACATAAGGAAGATCGATATAACCGATAGCGTTTGGCGTAGTTTCGATAGCTGTTTTCATATCGCCGCTGGAGCCCACTTCTTTGTAGTGGTCGCCTTTGCTCATGAATTCAACGCCTTGCAGGGCTTTCTGCTGGAAGTTAACGCGTGTGCCGGAACCGAATTTGCGGTTTACGACAACGATGTCGGCATCTTTGCCGCCAACGTCTTTCCAGTTCTTCACTTTACCGGAGAAAATGTCCTGCAGCTGTTTGGTAGACAGGCTGTCCACACCCACGTTAGGGTTGGCTACTGCAGTAAAAACGGTGACCGCCACCGGGTTGGCTACTTGACCGTCGAATTTTTTGAAACCAGGCACGTCTTTTGTGGCATCCCAGTCTACAGCGCCGATGTCGGCGATGCCTTTGCGAACCGATTGCGGTCCAGTGATGGAACCTGCTGCGGAAGCGGAGATTTTGACTTTAGGATTCTTTTTCTTGAACTCGCTTGCTGCTTGCAGAGTAAGGGGCAGCAGAGCCGAAGAACCGTTAATGACGATTTTGCCGGAGACGCTGCTTGCAGCCGTCGCAACGGAGGATACTCCGCCGCCTACCAGGGATACGGCCACAAGAAGCGCCGCCATAGGTTTAAACCATTTTTTCATAGGGATGAACTCCTCTCGATTTGGGAAAATAGAACTTCGTTTGGAAATATCAAACTTCGGACCCATTATTTTGTTACGGGTTTCCAGCTGCCGCCGTTGTTAACCAGGATCTGCTCGCCTTTTACGATGGCGATTTCAGATCCGGAAACAACCAGAGAACTTACGTCCGCAGAAACGGTATACAGTTTCTTTTGCTCGCCGGTAGCTGTATCAATGGAATAAATGGCGTTGTCATTACCTTCTGACGTAAGCACGTAAAGCTTGCCGTCCGCCAGAACCACCTGCTGTACATCGCCTTGTGTAAATACTGGGGTAACTTGCTGAGAAGCATCGGCGGAAACCAGGCTGGAAGGCTGGCTTTCGTCGCCGGCGCTAACATAGTAAGCTTTGGTTCCATCCGCGGACAGAACAAAAACTTTGTCGTCGGAGGCCTTAGTGAGCTGTACCGCTGCCGGCTTCTCGGCGGAAGTGTCGTAAGAGAAAATTTGCTGCTGGTTCACGGAGTAGTCGATATCGACATTGTCTTCATCCACGTTAGTGGCGTCGGAGGTTACCGCACCCAGCGTCGTTACCGTATAAACGAATTTTTTGCCGTCAGCGGAAACGTTCAGGTTTTCCTTGTAATCGACTTTATCGTTCACGAGTGCCGTAATTTTGCCGTCCGCAGGGTTCAGGCTGGCAATCACGGTTCCTTTGTCCCCTTGCAGGAAAAAGATCGTGCTGCTGTCCGCGGACCAAACCAGCTCAGGTTTGATGCTGTCGTCGCTGCTGACTTTCGTTGTGCTCTTAGTAGCCAGGTCAATGACGTAAACCGCACCATCCGTTGTGGTGTAAGCCGCTTTAAATCCATTTGGAGCTACCGCAAGGTCCGATCCGTCTTCGGTAGTAAGCAGCTGATCGTATTTGCCCGTAGCCGTGTCTACCAGATAATCGGTGCGGCCGGTTTCAGTCGTTTTGGAAACGAGCAGTTTGCCGGCCCCCGCAAAACGTGGGTTTTCAGCGCCTTCAAGCAGCTTAACCGTGTTGATTTCGATACCGCCTGCTGACCAGACCAAAGTACCGCCAAGGCTTGTAACCAGAGGACGTACGGCGATATAGTTGTAACCGCTGATATTCACCAAGGGCTGGTTCAGCGTGGAAGCCTTGCCGTCGGCTACGATATTTTTGGAT
The DNA here is from genome assembly GCF_058267595.1 of Paenibacillus mobilis. Lineage (NCBI taxonomy): Bacteria > Bacillati > Bacillota > Bacilli > Caryophanales > Paenibacillaceae > Paenibacillus > Paenibacillus mobilis. Next base: position 88,341 of record NZ_JBZCMS010000007.1, on the reverse strand, counting down.
CCGATTTGCATCTCTACGCTATGTCCGTCCAGCTTAACCGTAGTACGGCCGCTTGCCGTCATGGCCTGTGCGCCCAAGGCTTTCACGATGTCGCCGACAGCGACCAGCGTTTCGCCATTTTGCACAATAGAACGTACAGAAGTTGCAGCTCCGTTAATCGTATAAGAGGTTTGTTTCACCTGCACAACCGCTGCCGGTTTTACGACGGATGCTGCGGATACTGCGCTTACTGCCGTTGCACTTACTACTGCCGCTAATACGGAAACTGCTACCGCTTTTTTCATCACCATTGGCCAGTCACCCTTCATTTCTATTAGAATTTATTTTTGTTTTTATCCTCTTTTTTTAACTATCTTTTAATAAAAATGTCCGGCCGATTTTTCCCCCTCGACCCCGGTCAGGCCTGTTAGATTAAAGAAATTGTATGTCCAACATTTGCTATTCTACGAGCCATTTGTAAGCGGATTATTTCAGGATTATTTTGGAAATATTAAAGTTGAAGGCCTATTGTTAATAGAATAGGAGATTTGTTAAAAACGTCCCGAATTTGAAACAGGAAACGTCTGATAGACCTATTTTCGTGGATCAAACTGCTTAATTTAAGCCTCTCAAACCGGAGAGATTGCCCTTGGTTAAACCGGGTAATGATATAAAGGCGCTGCCGTGTTCGGCATCTGCCTCAACAGAACTTGAGGAGGTTTGTACAATGGTTATCCTTCATAATGAGCACGGCCGGATTGAAGATCAGCTGAGTTATCAGGATAAGCACTAGGAAGATAGGGCCGAAAAACCGATAGACAGGAGCGAAGAGGAGGAGACGGAGTCCGGGATGCACCCCCTCCCCCTGCTTTAGACCCCGGAGGTTCTCTCCAAGGTCTCCTTCTTTTTTCCTATTTTCTATTGACTAAGCTAACATTCAGTTCTAATATAGGGATAGATGTGAGTTCATTAGTATTGTCAATAATCAACAACCTACAAAATGATAAAGGCAAAACCATTGAAAAGTGGTGACGCAAAACTACAGGGGCTAACGCGATCCGCTATGCCAGCCAGTTACCGACATAAGACGCAACGTTTATTCGTTGATCCTACCCTTCTTATTTCGGTAAGAAGGGTTTTCTTATTTTTGAACGGCGGAGATCAAAGGCCATTTGGGATTTAACCTGAAGCTCCATGAAATAAGGCCTGCTGTTAACCGGTTTGGGTAAATACGGTTGGCAGCACCCATAGGTTCAAAGATAGTTTTCCAAGGAAGCTAGCGTAAACTACAAAGGCGACGGTTACTTTTCACTTATCCGGAAAAGTATTTGGAAGCCGCCAGTCTGTAAGTGTACAACGACAACACTTGAAAGCAGCTGAAAGATCGTACACCGTTAACTTACGCATTCTTCGATAGATTGTTCAACAATTAGGGTTGAACGCCGCAGCTTCAAGTAGAAAGACAGCAAGTGCAGCTTGATTGTAGCAAGACCTTCATAAGAATCACCTAGAATATCATAACTAGCAAGTTCTCAGCTTTGTCAGCAGTCATTCCTACATGCCATGAAGGCACTTCTCCTTGGAGAGGTGCCTTCTGCATTTTCCAGGCTCCAGACTGAACTAAATTTCCATTTTTTCGAACTTTCCCGGCCTTAATTACGTTAGAATAAGAGAAATCGAAGGAAGAGGTGATTTTTTGATCGGTCTCATCTTGACAGCTTTAGTAGCGGCAGAGCATATCTACATACTTGTCCTGGAAATGTTTTTTTGGACCAAACCCAGAGGGATGAAAGCTTTCGGCACGACCCGAGAGGTAGCGGAGGCGTCCAAGTCGCTGGCTGCTAACCAGGGATTATACAACGGCTTCCTGGCAGCCGGCCTGATTTGGGGGTTGCTGCACCCGGACGGCTCTTTTGGCAGGCAAATTGAAATCTTTTTCCTCATTTGCGTGATTGTCGCTGCCGGCTACGGCGGCGCTACCGCGAAAAGGTCCATCCTGCTCATGCAGGGTTTGCCGGCGGTGCTGGCTTTGCTGGCGGTGCTTTTTTTGTAAAACGACGCAACAGCGGCGGCCTCGATTCGAATGAATCGGGACCGCCGCTGTTTGTTTTTAAAACTACCGGCTTCTACCTATCCGCGTCTTTAAGCTGTCTTCGGCCCCTTGCCGCGGACCACGCCTTTGGATGCCTGACGATGGTGCAGCACGTAATAGACCGCGACGGACAACACCGGAATCAACCCGGCCACCAGGTACATCATACGGTAATCGCTGTAAGAAGCAATCATACCCATGAAGTAGGAGCCTAAACCATACCCCAGATCAAACAGCAGGAAAAAGGTTCCGGTCGCGCTGCCTCTCCGGTGCGCCGGGGCCAGCTTCATCGCCAGCGCCTGAAAACACGGGATCAACGCGCCGTAGCCGATTCCCATCACGATCCCCGAAATCAGCACCATCGCCGCCGAATGGGATTGGCTCAGCAGCAGCATGCCGGCCGCGAACAGGAGAATGCCCGGATAATACAAATAATGCTCTTTATATTGATCAAAAATTTTGCCGATCACCGGGCGGAACGCCACAATCATGACCGCAAACACAACAAAGAAATAACTGGTCACCTTCGTTTGATGGATCTCCGACGCAAAGGAGGACATAAATCCCGATAGCGAGCTGTACGAAAAAGCCAAAATAAAGCCGACCAACGAAATCGGCACCGCTTTAGGTTCAACAAAGTCGCTGAGGCTCAGCCGTTTTTTGCGGCTGGCGGAAGGAATATCGGCGGCGTCCGAACCATTTGCGGAAATCGTTGCATCCGGTGCGGTTGCGGAAGCAGATTCATGCACGCTCGCCGCAGCCTCGCCGTTCACGGCCGGTTTCTTCAGGCCCGGCAGCTTCATCAGCAGCGCGAACAGCAGCGACAACGCCGCAATGGCCGAAACGGCCAGCAGCAGGACGTTGATATTTTTATCCTTCCATAAAAAAAGCCCCATCGCCGGTCCGATGACCATCGCAATGCTCATGAACATGCTGAAATACCCCATGCCTTCGCCTTGGCGCGAATCGGGGATCATGGCCGAAGCCGCCGTGCTGGTGGCCGTCGATGCGACGGCGTAGCTCATCCCGTGCACGAAACGCACGACCAGAAACAGCAGGATGCCTTTGGCTCCGAAGTAAGCCAAACAAGCCGCGAGAAAAACGATCATGCCGATAACGGCCATCCTCTTTTTCCCGAAACGGTCTACCCACTGCCCCGAAAAAGGCCGCAGCAGCACCCCGCCAAGGACATAAATCGTAATGGCCAGCCCCATCTCCTGTTCATTGCCGTGGAGGCTGTCTTTTACAAACAGCGGAAAAGCCGTCGCCAAAATATAAAAAGTCAGAAACATAAAAAAGCTGCTCAAACAAACGACCAGAAAACTTCTCGTCCAAATCTTTTCTTTAATCAAGCTGACTCTCTCCATTTCCCCTCTAACTGATCTCTTTATAGGTCCATCCCCTGCCGTTCCCATCCGGTAGGAGAGGATTCGTATGCTGTATAATTATAAAATTGAATATTAATAAAAAATAATACTTATTTTATAATCAAATCATCACTCCAAAGTTATGGATAAGAGAGGGTTCTCCGCATGGAATTTCTGCAGCTGAAATATTTTCAGACCGTAGCAAGACTTGAACATATCACCCAGGCCGCCAAAGAGTTAAACGTCTCGCAGCCCTCGCTCAGCAACTCCATTCAGCGCCTTGAAAATCGGCTCGGCATGCCGCTGTTCGAGCGGCAGGGGCGGCAGATCAAGCTGAACGCCTTCGGCAAAACTTATCTGCGCCGGGTAGAGCAGGCTTTTCTGGAGCTGGAGGAAGGAGAACGCGAGCTGAGCGACATGGCCGGACTGGAGCATGGCGTTGTCAGCATTGCCGTCTCGCTCCCTTACGTGCTGCCCACGCTGCTCAAACAATTTCTGACCCTGCACCCTCACGTGCGGATCATCCAGCGCCAGCTCGGATCGGCGGCCGAAATCCGCAGTGAATTGGATAATGCCGAGATCGATTTTTGCATCTCCTCTACGCCGGTAGCGGGCCCGGACATCGAATGGCTGACCCTCGCCGAAGAAGATTTATGCTTGACCGTGCCCAAAGGCCACCGTTTTGCTTCCAGAAAATCGATCGCCCTGCGGGAAACGGCTGACGAACCTTTTATCTCCTTATCGGCACGCTCCAACTTCAGGGAGATCACGGATGCCTTCTGCCGACAGGCCGGGTTCGAGCCGCACATCGCTTTTGAACTGGAAGAGGTCAGCGCCGTGCAGACGCTTGTGGAAATGGGTCTGGGAATCACGTTTACGCTGCCTCTTTCCCTCGGCAAGCGCGCTTTGAATCCCGGCACCGTACAGCTGCAAATCACCGAACCCCGCTGCCGGCGCACCTTCGGCATTGCCTGGAACCGGAAGCATTATTTATCGCAGGCGGCGCAGCACTTCAGGGAGTTTGCGGTGGAGTTTTTCGGGCGAGATCGGGGCTAGAGTTTGGGCGGTGGCCAGGGACTGGGATTAGGATGAGTTCCCCGACTCCTTCCGCCTTTAGTTCCGTTCTTCAATCTGCTTCCGGAAAGAAGCGATGAAATCTTCCGTTTCGAGCGATTGCTGCTTCATCTCTCCAAAAGCCCTGACCTGGATCCGGCCTGCCTCCTGCTCGGCATCGCCGACTATAAGGGCAAATGGGATTTTCTTTAGCTGCGATTCCCGAATCCGGTAGCCCAGTTTCTCGCTCCGGCTGTCCGTATCCGCTCGTATTCCGGCCGCCAGAAGCTGCAGGCGGATCTCTTCGCCGTAAATGGCGTGGCTCTCCGCTACCGGAATAATGACGACCTGAACGGGAGCCAGCCATGCCGGGAACACCCCCCCGTAATGCTCGATCAGAATGCCCAGGAAACGGTCAATCGAACCGTAAACCGCGCGGTGAATTACAATAGGGGTTTGTTTCTCATTACGTTCATCGTAATAATTCAAACCAAATTTCTCCGGCATCTGGAAATCAAGCTGGATCGTTCCGCACTGATGGCTTCTGTTCAAAGCATCCTTGATGTGGAAATCAATCTTGGGGCCGTAGAAGGCCCCGTCGCCCGGATTCAGGCTATAGCTCAGCCCTGATTCTTCGAGGACACGGGCCAAAGCTTGCTCTGCCAGCTCCCACTGCTCATCGCTGCCCATCGAGTCGGCTGGCCTTGTGGACAATTCCAGGCTGTACTCGAAGCCAAAAATCCCGTAAATCTCCTGAACCAGCTGCAGCGTCCGTTTGATCTCCCGTTCCATCTGGTCCGGCGTTACGAACAGGTGCGCATCGTCCTGGCAGAAGCTCCTTACCCGGAACAAGCCGTTCAGCGCCCCGCTGTACTCGTAGCGGTGAACCTGCCCGAACTCGGCGTAACGGACCGGAAGCTCCTTGTAGGAACGGCGTTTATTTTTATAAAGCAGCATGTGCCCGGGGCAGTTCATCGGTTTCACCGCATACTGATGCTGGTCGATCTCCGAGAAATACATGTTGTCCCGGTAATGCTCCCAGTGCCCGGACTGCTCCCACATCTGCCGGTTCATGATGAATGGCGTGCGGACCTCCTCATACCTCATACCCGTATTTTTGCAAAAATCTTCGGGATAGGTTCTCCAGTTCCTGGCGCATCACCGTCCCTTTCGGCAGGTAAAAGGGCATGCCGGGCGCTTCCTCTGCGAACATAAACAATTCCAGCTGTTTCCCCAGCCTGCGGTGGTCGCGTTTCTGCGCTTCCTCTTGAGCCGCCAGATAACGTCTCAGCTCTTTCCCGCTTTCAAAAGCAACCCCGTATACCCTTTGCAGCACCGGATTGCGGCTGTCCCCTTTCCAGTAAGCCCCAGCCACGTTCAGCAGCTTGAAGGCCGGCCGTTTGGGAGCGGCTAAATGGGTGAGGTTACCGGGATCGACAAGGTCTCCCGCATGACGAATGTCAATGACGTCTACAAACCCTGCTTGTTCGTTAACAAGCACCTCCTCAGAATCGGGAAGTGCCGTTAACCAATCCGCCTTCCAGCTTTCCCCCCTGGCTACAAAAAGCGGCACGGCTTCCTCTTTCGGGACCCTTCTGCACGAATAAGGTTCCTTCTCGGCCGACAGACTCTCCATCTCCCGTTCGATCATCTTCAAATCTTCCTCCGGCAAAGGGCTCGGCAAATCAAAATCGTAATAAAATCCCTGATCCGTTAAAGCGAAAAGCCCCAACTTCGCCTCCGGGAACTTTCGTTGTACAACTCTGGCCAACAGCAAGGCGGCATAAATTCGACTGGCATCCTGAACTAAATGAATCATGGTAAGACACTCTCCTTCATTTTTGATTATTGATGAACAAAAAAACACGCTGTCCGCAAGGGACGAGCGTGCTCGTGGTTCCACCCAAATTCGATCTGCCGGCTGCCCGGCAAATCCTCAGCATTCTGTAACGGGAACTCCCGGCATTCCTTACTCTAACGCCAGTTATAGCATGGCCGTCATTTCAAAAACGCAGCTACAAGGCGGTAAATCCATACGACTTCCGAAGGGGCTTTCAGCCGGTGACCCCTCTCTCTGATCGGTATCCTGCATGCATTCTTGTCCTTGATTCCAGCTGTTGGTATCCAAATAAAAAAGAGCATGCTGTCCGCAAGGGACGAGCATGCTCGTGGTTCCACCCAAAATTTAATCTGCCGGTCATCCGGCAAATCCTCAGCATTCTGTAACGGGAACTCCCGGCGTTCCTTACTCTAAACGGGTTCTAAAGCACATGACGACCGTTATTTCAAAAACGCGGCTACAAGGCGGTAAATCCACGCGACCTTCCGAAGGGGCTTTCAGCCGGTGACCCCTCTCTCTGATCGGTATCCTGCATGCATTCTTGTCCTTGATTCCAGCCTTTTCCATTCAGTTGGATATGCAGTTATGATAATCAACGAATCTGCATTTGTCAAACTCATTTCGGACAGCTCCCGCACCGTTGTTGATCAAATCAATCATTCCGCCTTACGGCAAAGCATTGACCGCCGGCTTCACGGTTCTTGACCAGTTATAATTGCTCGAAGCATCCCAGTTAATGGACCAGGTCATCGCCCCGCGGATATTCGGGTATGCTTGAACCGGTCTGTAGCTGCCGCTTTGCGTGCCGTTCGCCAGGCTGCGGAGCGCATCGTTGACTACGGATGGAGCTACATATCCGCCGCCGGCTGCGGACGAAGTGGCCGGTACGCCGAGCCCGAGCTGGGAAGGAGATACCCACTGTAGGGACAGGTCGGACAAGGCCGTCAAAAATTCAACGGTGCCTTGGGCATAACATTTCCCGTCCCGGCCGAGCATACAGCCGGAGTTATAGTACTGCACGTTGATCACGGTCGTGAGGTCTCTGAGGTTGCTGTACAGCTGCATATAAGCTGAATTTGGGCTTTGCATGTCGATGGTCTGGGGAGCCATCGTCAGAATGAATCCCGAACCCACCCGCTGCTGCAGCTGCCGGATCGCCGAGGTCAGGTTTGGCACGTTCATGCCGTGCTCCAGGTCAATATCTATCCCATCCAGTCCAAAACGGGTGATAATGCCGTACATGCTGTCCACGAAATTGGCCACGTTAGGGGAAGCATTATCCAGGCTGATGTTGCCCTGCTCCCCGCCGATCGACAGGATCACCTTCTTGCCCGCCGCATGTTTGGCCTGAATGTCGCTGATGAGATTGGCATCCGTATACCCGCCGAGCGCAGAGGACAAAGAAGAATCGACTCCGAATTTTACGGCGCCCGGTTTGGCCGTATCCATTTCGGCAAAAGCCAGCACGATCAGGTCATAGTCGTTAGGTACAGCGCTCAGTCTAAGCGGCGTTGCGCCGTTGACGAAGTTCTGCCAGTAGCCGGTAAGGAAATGTTTCGGCAGCGATCCGCCGCCTCCCCCTCCGCCGTTGCCGGAAGCCGTCGTCGCACTAACCGTGGCGCTTGCTGCGGAGACATTGCCTGCGGCATCTTTGGCCGTGACCTTAAAGGTATAAGCAGTGGCCGCGGCGAGTCCGGCGATCGTAACCGACGTGCCCGTTACGGTCTGGACAACCGCCCCGTTGCGGTAAACGTCATAACCCGCGACGCCCACATTGTCGGACGAAGCGCTCCAGCTCAGCGAAACGCTGGTAGAGGTCGTACCGGTCACCGTCAGATTCGCCGGAGCGGACGGGGCCTGCGTATCGTTTCCCCCGCCGCCACCGCTTTGGGTCAGCTGCCACAAAGCCGGAACATTCGGCGGCTCCCAGCCCACAAGCGAGGTATGGGCCTGGATGGCTTTATAGGTACTGCCGTTATAGGTAACCGTGTCGTTAACCGCATAAGATACGTTAGGCGCCCAGGCTCCTCGATCCGCAGCGGAGGCCACATCTGCCCCAAATACGCCAAAAACCATAGTGAAAACCAGCAAAAGCGGAAGAAAAATTCCTTTGAAAGATGACCTTTTGAGCGAAAGCTTTTTCATAGATTCTCCTCCTTATCAGGTTTTGCTTCAGGCAGCGGAATAAACCAAAGCTCACCTCCTTAACGGAATTAAGGTGTGCGGCATAAGAAGAGACAAAAGCTGTTCGGTTTCGGGCTCAGCCCATGATGTAAAAGGAACCCGACAAAAAAAGGGGATGAAGCAGGCGGCCGACCAGACGGCAAAAAAGGCGGCGATTAGGCAGAGAATATAGCGGTAAACAAGTGGAGTATATTGGGAATGAAACTGAATAATAGAATGCTGGGAGCGTCAAGCGATAATACCTGCAAAACGAAGAGTTTTAGTTTCGTATATAGATAAAGACTATGAAGCTTGCATTTTTCGAGGATAATATAACATAATTTACAATTTATGGGCAGGGATAAATATATCCGATTCTCCCTGATTTTTAAGCTGAACAAGAAAATTTCATCCCTTGCCGTTTTGTGGCTCCTTCGGTTGTGGAGTCCGGCCTTAACCTTTAGCAGCCACCACGGACAGCCATCCAGGCAGGCCTCCCAAATAGCCTTGACGGATAGCCTTCACGGATGGATGCCTGTCATCTTCCTGTTGTCGAATCTCCTCGAATCAAGTATATTTTGGGTAAAATCTGCTCCTGATGCTGAAAAGCAAAAGAAAGGCAAGGTGCCAATATGTCGAGCATTCCCAAAACTTCTCCTCCTGCCGCCCGCCTGGGCGAAATGTCCGCTCAGCAGCTCCATTTGATCACACAGGCCATGACCGAGCTGGATGAGCGTTTCGATCCCGAAGCCGGCATGATTGCCGCACATTCCCGTTTGCACGACACCCGGGAGAGCGCCCATTATGCGCTTGGGCTGCTGCTCAGGGACGGTCCGCAGGACGCCGGGACAGCCGTCCGGGTTATTGACCGCGTACTTGATATGCAGCTCTGCCTGGACGGCGAGATTTATGACGGAACGTTCCGCCAGACGCTTGAAAAACCGCTGCCGCCCGCCGGCTATACGGCTTGGGGGAGTTTTCCGCCGGGTTTTGCTTACTCCAATCCGGAGGCGATGGATGAAGTTTTCCGGCGTTTTGTCCGTTATGCCGGTCTGGAAGCCGGCTTACCTGCGGAAAACAGTGATGGTCATAGCGACGTTCACGGCGATGGTCACGGTCATGGGGATCCCCTTTTCGAGATGTTCCGCAAAGCCGCAGACGAAGTATATCCCCGGGTATGGGAGAGCTTTGATCCGAATTGGCGCGAATTTATCGCCTGTACCTTTGCTTTGATTCTGGAGCATTTCGAGGCGAAACTGCCTTCGGAGCAGGTAGAGCGAATGGACAGGGCGATGAAACGAACGGTTGCGGCCTCCCTGGAGCGTTACCGTACGCAATCGATCCCGACCAATACCAATATCGAGCTGATGCACCTGTTTATCGCCCATTATTACGGTCACCGCTACGGAGAGCTGGCATGGATGACCCACTCCGAGACAGCCGCTGCGGATCTTTACCATGAGTATAAGACTTTCAATTCATTCGCCGAATTTAATTCCAGCACGTATTACGGCGTGGATTTGACGGTGCTTGGCATGTGGCGAAAATACGGCCGGACTTTGACTTTCCGCCAGACCGGGCGGGAGCTGGAGCTTGGGCTTTGGACCAACATCGCCGAATTTTATGAGCCTGGGCTTGAAAACTTATGCGGCCCTTATGCCCGCAGCTATGAAAATGAAATCACCGAGCACAGCTCCATCGGCGTGTTTATTTATTTGGCGCTGGGCGAGGATTATCGCCATTTAGCCGGGGTGAACTGCGAAACAAGCCATGATCCGATGATCGCATTGGTAGCCTTAACCGGCAAGGACATGCCGGAAGAGATCCGAAGCCGACTTGGCGATTCGCAAGGGGAAAGGCTCGTTCGCCGGCAGTTCCTTGAGCTCTGTGAACGCGATCTGCCAGGTAAGAACCGGCAGATTTGCACGGCTACCGCCTGGATCACCGAAACGCTGATGCTTGGCGGGATGTCGGGCAGCCGTAATACGAACGGGCAGATGCATAATGCCACGGCCCATTGGCTGGACCGGGACGGGAAACGTTATACGCTGCGTATGGTCCGCCGGGCAGCCGGTGAAACGTGGAATTCCCACCTGCGCGGCATGACCTTTCAAGCTGAAGCTTCGGCCCGGCGGCTGGATATTGACGCCCAATTTCACAGCGATACCCCGGTTGAACTTGTCTTTGAAATCGGCGGCGACGATTTGAGCAGGGTAGCCGTTTCCGGGCAGGAGTGGAGTCTTCCCGGCCTTCGCGTAGACGTAGAAGCGGACGCTCCCGCCCCGCTCCTGGTCCATACCGGAGGTAAGGCCGAAATTGTCTTTCCCGTCTGCAGCGACGATCAGGTTTGGGAGCGGATGACGTTTGCGCTGCGATTTTCACAGGCGGAGTGAGGAAATAAAACGTAGGGCCCCTTCAGAAAATTCACTTAAAATCAAAAAGAACAGACGCGCCGACCGCGTCTGTTCTTTCTTTTTTTCCAAATAAAAATTCGTTCCGATCTTAATGCTCCCTAACCCTTAAACCCGGTTAAACTGAATCCAGCCGATCTTGATGCCCGGTTTGGTGACCTCGAGCTTCATTTCATAAAGTCCCGCTTCGAGCCGGACCTTCACCAGCCGTTGTCTGATCCAGTTTGCATTCGTGCCGTTCGTTTGAATCGTGGTCACCGTCTGGCCGTTCAGCAGCAGGTTGCATGCGCTTTGCGCCTGATCCGATTCCGCGGACATGAGGCCTGCCGTAAGACGGTATTCGCCGGCTGCTTCAACCTGAATGTAGGTTGTGCCTTCTTCGGTGGTGTGCACCTGAAGCTCTCCGGCCAAAGTTTCGGCCTGCCCAGGGGCAAGAGAGGCATCCGCTCTAAAGACCTTCGCATCCTCTTCGACCGAAAGCCCCATTCTTGCAAATACAGGGGCGTCCATCAGGAAGCGGCAAATGTTGATGGCCGAGCGCTGCAGCTCCCCACGGGTCAATGTCCCGTTTTCCAGCGACGGAAGGGTGTTATCGTCCCAAACGTTGGTAGCAGCGCCGTAGTTGGCCACAACCATGTACAGGTCGTTTTGGGCGCGGACCATAAAGTTGGTGAACTTGCGGTCAGCCGGTCCTCCGTTTACGTTATCGTTCATCACGGCCCACCAGTCGGTCATGACGATGCCGGTATACCCCCACTCGCCGCGAAGGATCGTGGTGTTCAGGTCATAGTTGGAAGCCGCCCAATGGCCGTTCACCGGATTGTAGGAGGTCATGATCGAGTTGGCTCCGCTTTCTTTTACCGCAATTTCGAAGCCTTTCAGGTAAATTTCACGCAGCGCGCGTTCCGAAACGATCGCGTCAACTTTGGTGCGGTATTTCTCCTGATTGTTGCAGGCAAAATGCTTCAAGGTGGCGTTGGAGCCGCCTTTTTTGATCCCTTTTACGCAAGCCGTGGCAAAAGCGCCGGAAATGAGCGGATCTTCGGAAAAATACTCAAAGTTCCGGCCGTTAAGCGGACTGCGGCGGATATTGAGGCCAGGTCCAAGCAGCGTATCGATTTGATTGCGCAACAGCTCCTGGCCTTCAAGCACATAAAGCTCCTCGACCAGCGCTGTATCCCAGGTCGCCGCCAGCAGCGTGCCGATCGACACCTGCGTCGATTTGTCCCCGCTGTCCATGCGGATGCCGGAAGGGCCGTCCGCCGTACATCCGACCGGGATGCCGAAGCCGAGCAGGGCGTCGCTGACGCCGCCGAAAGCCGAAGCCGTACCCGGCGTTACCAGCGGGCTGCTCATGCCTTCGCCGCGAACGATAGCTGCCAAGTCTTCATCGTTAAGCTGGGCAATGAAGGTTTCTATGCCCACTTTGCCGTCCTTCACGTCTTTCAGCTTGTGGCCTTTGTCCCCGGTATACTCTAATGGAGCCGGGAGATTTTGTTCGATCCGCTCGGCCAGGGAGAACTGCAGCTTCGGAACTTCTGCATATTCAAGCTCATAAGTGCCGTCTTCTTTAAGCGCACCAGGCTTCATTCTTGTAAAATCTTCCGTTGGCGCCAGCGCCTGCTGGAGCTGCTCCACGACTTGAAGAGATTCGATCACATAACCGTCCTGGCCTTCTACGGCCAGCTGGGTCAGCTTTTTCACGCTGGTACCGGCAAAAATGCGGTAAGTTCCTTCTTCGAGCACATACGCATAGGCATGGCCCGTTGCGCCAGCGTCGTCATAGGAAGCCATTTGGCGGACAGGGAAGCTGATCGTCAGCTTCTGCGACTCGCCCGGCTGGAGAAGTTTCGTTTTGCCGAAGGCGGCAAGCGCTTTGGCCGGCTGGCCCAGTTTGCCTTGCGGCGCGGCATAATACAGCTGCACGACTTCTTTGCCCGCATAGGTGCTGCCGGTGTTGGTGACGGTAACAGCCGCTTCGATGTACGGCTCTCCCTTGCGTGTAACCACCTTGGCTTCCTCAGGTTCTACACTGAAAGTGGTGTACGACAAACCAAAGCCGAATTCGTATTGAACCTTATCCGGGCTGAAGGTTTCAAAATAACGGTAACCTACGTAAATATCCTCTTGGTACAGGTTTTTGAACTCGTTGCCATAGTTCTGGGTGGAAGGATAATCCTCCAGCGAATAAGCGATCGTATCGGTCAATTTCCCGCTTGGCGTCACGTCTCCGGCCAAAACGTCGGCGATGGCGTTGCCGCCCTCCATGCCCCCGTGCCAGGAGTAGATCACGCAAGGAATCGGATTGGCATGGCTGCTGTCATTCATCCAGCTCAAATCGACGATGTTGGAAACGTTAAGGACAACGACGGTTTTCTCGAAACGGGCCGTTACCAGCTTCAGCATCGAAAGCTCTTCGTCCGTCAGCAGGTAGCTGCCCGGCTCGCCCGCGTTGTCCTGATCTTCGCCGGCGGTGCGGCCGATCACGATCACCGCTTTCTCCGAGCGGCTTCTCGCCTGCTGCACCAATTCGTCGGTCAGCGGCATTTCCTTCTGGTGCCAAGGCTCGGCTGCCCAGCCTCCGCCGCCGTTATCAAACGGGTTTTGCTCGATCCACTTCTCGTAAACCGCTGCCAGCTCCTCGTTGACGCTGAGGTTTTTCTTGGCGCGCAGGCCGTCCAGCAGGTTCGTAGTGTAAGCCACGTTAACGCTGCCGCCGGACCCTGTGCCGCTGCGGTAATAATTGACTTGGGTTCTGCCAAAAATGGATACGCTTTCGCCATCGCGAAGCGGAAGGACCTGTCCTTCATTTTTTAACAAAACGGCGCCTTCTGCCGCTACCTTTCGGCTAAATTCCGCGAAACCTTCCAATGGTACTCCGATTAACGGTTTGTTCAATATGTTCCCCTCCAAATGATAAATATGTAATCTATGAATAGTCTTACCTAAAAACCGCTGCCCAAAGGCTTGAAATCGATTTTATTGAAATGAAATCGATTTTATTATACACGAAAACAGGCCGGAACGGTTTATGATATTCAGCATAACCCGTTCCGGAAAATAAGGCCATCCGCAAAACAACCTCCAGCGAGCCGGCATCAGCTGGTTTAAGCCGACTTTAGCCAGCGCTATAAGCCGGGCGTTCCTCCAAAGACAAGCCTCGAAACGCCTTTCTTACGCCAGCTTTTGCCCACAGTTCGGGCAGAAGTTGGAGCCCTCGTTTTTGGCGCCGCAGTTCGGACAGAAATTCGGCCGTTTGGCGCTGTCCGAAGCGGCAGCAGGGGACGGGGATGTTGTAGGAGCCGATGCGGGAGCCGCCGGCGGGGCCGTGGGTGACGGCTGGGAAGCCGGCTGCCCGGCGTTCATGTTTTTCAGCATTTCGTTCGCCATATTCATGCCCATCATCATGCCGGCCATGTCCGAAGCGGCACCGCCGCCTTTGACCTTGCCGGAAGCAATGCCGTCGGTCATGCTGACCTGCTGGTACTTCTGCAGATCGCCAATCATGCCGTAAGAGGCATTTTTCGTGATCATGTCCTGAATTTCAGGCGGATAGTTGAAGCTCATCACCTGAAAACCCGTAACCGTCAGGCCGTCGCCCATAATCTGCATATCCAGGTCTTCCTGAATGCCCGCAGAGATGGCCTCCGCATTAGCCTGCAGGTTAAACATGTCCTTGCCTTCCTTGCTGATCCACTTCATCAGCAGCTGGCTCAGCACGGAAGTGATCCGCATTTTCACGTCCTCGACCAGATAGGTCTCTTTGATGCCGGCAATTTTATCGATCAGCGTCACGTAATCGTTCACCTTAAAGTTAAACGTTCCGTTAGCCCGGATCGGCATGCCCCCCGGAAGCTGCGGCGTCGGAATCAGAATCGGGCTTTGCGTGCCCCAGCGGACGGTGAATTCCTTCGTGTTGACGAACAGCACCTCCACCCGCATGCCGCTGTTAAAGCCGAATTTGAAGCCTTTTAGCGTGGAGAGGAAAGGCACAATGTCGGATTCCACGTTATAGACGCCTTCATTTTCAAAAATGCCCTCAATTTTGCCGTTGTTGATAAACACCGCGTCCTGGCCGGAGCGGATGATCAGCTTGCTGCCTTTCTTGATCTCCCGGTTGCCCCATTTCCAGAAAATCATGTCGTCGCGAAATTCTTCCCATTCCACCACGTTCGAGAACTGATTTTTGAAGAAGCCCATGCTACCTCATCCTTTCCCTGTGTTAATAAGTCATTTAAAAAGAACCCCGGCTGCCGCTGTGCGAATGCCCGCCGCCGGTTGTTCCCCCGCCCCCGCCGGAACGTCCGCCGCCTCCGCCGGTATTGCGTTCGATTTTTCGCCTTGTGGTCGTCGTCCGGATATAGCGGTCCTCATGCGCCACAACGCCCGACGTCGCCGCGTCTTCATAGGTCATCCGGTTCACCGTGATACGGCCGCCGGAACGGTAGGCCATCACGCCGACCGCGATAGCGCCAACCGCCGCCGAAACGGCGAGCTGGAACCAGCCATTGAACAAAATGTTGTCCGGATTGACGCCCGGTTTAAAACCCATATATTTATAGGCGGTTTTGATATAGGTTTCAAAAGCCTGCGTATAATCGCCGTCGCTCAAATCCGGCGTGATCCTGCTGCGGATCTTATCCATCCTGCCGTCGTCCAGGTAATCCTCCGCCTTGTAGAAACCCGCCAGGTATACGTCCCGGTTCCGCATATCCAGCGTCAGGATCGCAGCGTTGCCGTGCGATTTGTCGTATCCCGGACCTTTCTCGTCATAGAAATTTTCGGTCAGGTCCACAACGTCCAGGTTCTCCGGGTTATCGGTAGTATAGATAATAAAGTCCGTTTCCCTCTTGGCCCCGTATTTGACCGCAAGCGCATTCAGCTCATCGGCCTGCTCACGGGTGAGCAAATTCGCTTCGTCATAAATCAATTGCTTGCCCTGCTGCTCCGTCGCCGCTCTCGCAGAAGCGGGAAACACGGCAGCACCGACGGCTACAACCGATACCAGCGCCGCAAGGACAAGCATGAACACCGGCAGTCGATGCCAGGCAAAACGCTTGTTCACAGGAATCCCCCTCCCATCATCAGGGAAACCAGCTTCAGCGCCAGCAGCGAAACGCAGGAAATGCCTGCGAACCAGCCCGCAACCTTAGCCTTACTGATCGGCGGTTTGCCGACTACCTTGCCCGTTTGGCCGTTCATGGCAAAGGTATGCTCCTGTTTATCATAATCGTAATAGACCATCCAGACCGGCAGCAGCACATAGTCCGACTGGCTGCGAGTGGTGTCGATCTGCTTGCTGGCATAATTGACGGTCGTATAGCCGGCAACCGAGGAGGAGATGGCCGACTCGATGTAATCCCGGATTTTTTCCTTGGCGCGGGGAAGGAGTTCCCCGTCGTCGAAGCTGTATTTTTCGGCGATAAATCCGGCCAGGTAAGGCGTCTTGAACGACTTTAGCTCCCCGTACGGAAAAGGCTCCAGCTTATCCATAAGCTCGTCGTTCATTTTCCGGGACGCATCCACCGGCACCCGCTTGTAATTCAGCTTAAGCCGGCGATAGATTTCAAAATGCTGCGTCTCCGTGATCTGGTAATCCCCCCGGGTGTAGGTTTGAACCCGCGTGGCATGTCCCTGCACTTCCACGTTGTTATGGAGCTCATACAGCCAAAACGGCACGTAAATCCCCGTAATGCCTTTGATCCGGTCGGCCGTCATGAAACCGTTTGGCGTCAACAGGCCGTTTTTGCACCATTTCTTGAACGCCTGCATCGCTTCCTCTTTGCTGATCGAAAAAGGAATGACCAGCGCCGGGGCCAAATCCCCGGTCAGACGGTCGCCAAGCACGACGGCCGAACCGCAGAAGCTGCAGGTCGTGGCGCTGGTCTCCGCACCCGTGATGATGACCGCGCCGCAGCTCGTGCAGTGATATTCCTGGGCGTTATCCTCTTCCGTAAAAACGTTTTGCGTCAGGGGATCCTGAAGCTGCTCGATATTGTCCTGCCTGCCGCAGCTGGGACAGGTCAGCTTTCCGGTCGTGCTGTCAAAAACCATTCCGCTCCCGCAGTTCGGGCATTTGTATTCGATAACCGGCATTTCAGTTCCCCCCTTGAGTGCCCTCCGCTTTCTCCAGCCGGGCAATCAGCTCATCCAGGTCGTCTTCTTTGGCCCCGCCCCTCAGCTCTGCCAGAGCGAGGGCCTCATTCAGCGCCAGGTCCGCTTTCTCTTCCAGGGCTTCAAAAGCCGAATTGGCTCCGCCTGATTCATTCAGCCGCTGCCGGAACTGGGCCTCCGCCAGCTTGCCCTTCAGCTCCGCGCGGCGCGTCTCCAGCCGGCTCAGGTCCGATACCAGCTTAGCCTGCATCCGCTTCATGCCTTCCGCCCTGTCGGCGGCCTGCTCGCAAGCCGTACGGAGCCCGCCGATTTTATCGGACAGCTCGGCCTTGCGCCGCAGAAATTGCCGGGCGTCCTCTTCTTTCCCCGCCTCCGCCGATTTCTCGGCGTAACGCTGCAGCTTGCGGATTTCCGCTTCGCTTTCATCCAACGCGAGCCGCGCCCTGCGCTCATCCGCCAGCACCGATGCCGTCTCGGCCTTTAATTGTCCCAAATCGCTGTTTAAGCTGCGCATGTAGGCGTCGACGTCCCGCTCCGGGTCTGCGGATTTGTCCAATAAAGCGTTCACATTCATCTTCATCACTTGCCGAAATCTCGATAGGATTCCCATATAGCGCCTCCCCCCGAACGTTTGCATTATCTTTATAATACAGGAAAAAGGAACGCGAGGTTTCATTTTGGCCAAAAAGCCATCATCCATTATCAGAATGATGGCTTTCAGATTCTTTTACCCAATCGAATTAAAACTCCTCATAAACCGCCGGATCTTGTCCCCACAGACGTCCGTCCTCCCGGTTGAATCCGGAAATAACCTGCATCTCTTCCTCCGACAGCTCGAAGTCGAAGAGGCTCAGGTTTTCGACCTGGTGTTCCAGCGAACCCGCTTTAGGGATCGGTACCGCGCCCAGCTGAACATGCCAGCGCAAAATGACCTGCGTATTCGTTTTGCCGTGGGCGGCGGCGATTTTGCCGATTTTTTCGTCCTGCAAAATGCTGTGGCCGCGTCCCAACGGACTCCACGATTCGGTAACGATGCCGTGCTCAGCGTCTTTCTCCCGCTGGTAGGCCTGGTCAAAAAACGGATGCAGTTCAACCTGATTGAGGCTTGGCGCTACCCCTGTCTCTCTGATGATCCGCTCGTTATGCTCCGGCAGGAAATTGCAGACGCCGATGGAGCGGATGTAGCCGCGTTTCTTCGCTTCGATCATGGCCTGCCAGGCCTCCACGTAGCGGTCCGTCTTCGGGTTCGGCCAATGGATCAGGTACAGGTCGTAATAATCCAATCCGGCCCGGTACAAGGATTCCTCAATCGTTACAAGCGCCTGATCATAAGCCTGGCGCCGGCCCGGCAGCTTCGAGCAGATAAGCAGCTCCTCGCGCGGAACGGAGCTCAGGCGGACCGCCTCGCCAAGCGCGCCTTCGTTCTCATAGTTAAACGCGCTGTCCAGCAGGCGATAACCTGCATCAATGGCGCCCGCCATTGATTTGGCCCCGTCGCGGCCTTTCAGCGTATAGGTGCCCAGGCCGATGCGGGGGATTTTTAAGCCGTCGTTTAATACCACTTCAGGAATAGGGTTCATGCCATATGCCTCCTTGGTTTACTGGTCTCCCCCTACCTTATCACCGATTTCGGATGCAGGCAAAACAACGCGTTGCCGTAAACCGAATCCAGTGGATTCCGAAGAGCTTATTGGCTTAAACCTTGCCAGACCCAATTCTCCACTTCCGGCAGATCGACGCCTTCTTCGCGAATATATTGGCGATGCTTCTGCAGCATCCGCTCCATTTGCTCCACAATCGCGGCGTGTTGGCGGGCATCAGGCAGGCTCATTACGGCTTCCTTCACCAGGTCGAAGCGGTCCATCCGGTTCAGCACGCGCATGTCGAACGGGGTGGTGATATCGCCGTTTTCCCGGTAGCCGTGCACGTACACCCGATGATTGTGGCGGTCGAACAACAGGTCCCGGATCAGCCCTTCATAACCATGGAAAGCGAAAATCACCGGTTTATCGGTTGTAAAATAGCGGTCGAATTCCTCGTCGGATAACCCGCGCGGATCGAGCTTTTGGTTTCTCAGCTTGAGCAGATCAACCACGTTGATGAAACGGATTCGGAGCTGCGGAAGTTTTTCATGCAAAATGGAGACCGCCGCCAGGCTTTCAAGCGTTGGCTCCGTCCCGGAGGAAGCGATCACCAAATCGGGTTCGCTCCCTGGGTCCGTGCTGGCCCAGTCAATGATTTTGAGGCCCTTCTCCACCAGCTCCTGCGCCTCCTCTGCCGAAAAAAACTGCGGTCGCGGATGTTTGGACGAGACGATCAGATTGATTTTCTGACGGTCGTTCAGCACTTTGTCGAACACGGCCAGCAAAGTGTTGGCATCGGCAGGCAAATACTCGCGGATGAACGCCGGTTTCTTGTCGGCCAGATGGCCGAGGATCCCCGGATCCTGGTGGGTATATCCGTTATGGTCCTGCTGGAAAACCGTCGAGGTGGCCACAAGGTTCAGGGATGGAAGGTCAGCACGCCAGCTTTGCTCTGATGCCTTGCGCAGCCATTTGAAATGCTGCGTGATCATGGAGTCCACGACGCGCAGAAACGCTTCATAGCTGGCGAAAAATCCGTGGCGCCCGGTTAACACGTAACCTTCCAGCAAGCCTTCCATTTGATGCTCCGACAGCTGGGAGTCGATCACGCGGCCGTATGAAGCCATGAATTCATCATTCGGCTCCATGATTTTCTCCATCCACTGACGTTTGGTCGCTTCAAAGACGGGCGCTAAGCGGTTGGACATCGTTTCATCCGGTCCAAAAATCCGGAAGTTTCTGCTCTCTTCATTCAGCTCTAAAACTTCCTTTAAATACTTGCCCAGCACGGACATGTCCTGCGCGGTCTGTTTGCCCGGCTCGCTGTTGTCCAGCGCGTAGTTGCGGAAATCCGGCAGCTTCAGGTCTTTGATCAGCCTGCCCGCGTTGGTTACCGGGTTCATCGCCAGCCTTCTGCTGCCTTTCGGAGCCATGCCTGCGATCTCCGCTTTCGGACGGCCAGTCTCATCAAACAGCTCTTCCGGTCTGTAGCTGTTCATCCATTGCAGCAAAGCCGGGGCATTCTCCATATGCTCCCGGTCAACCGGGATCGGCACCTGGTGGGCCCGGAAGGAGTTTTCATTCGGCACTTTATCCCATTCCTTGGGACCGGTCCAGCCTTTCGGAGAACGGAAGACCAGCATCGGCCAGACCGGACGGGACGAGTCGTTATTTTCACGCGCATAGCTTTGAATCGCTCCAATACGCTCCACAATAGCATCCATCGTTTCCGCCATGACAGGGTGCATGTGCTTCGGATCGCTGCCTTCTACAAAATAAGGCTCCCAGCCGAGTCCTTTGAAGTAAGAGGTTAATTCCTCCTTGCTCATGCGCGACAGCAGCGTCGGGTTGCTGATCTTAAACCCGTTCAGGTGCAGGATCGGCAGCACAGCGCCGTCGGCAATCGGGTTGATGAAACGGTTCGAGAACCAGGAAGCGGCCAGCGGACCTGTCTCGGCTTCCCCGTCGCCTATCACTACCGCAGCGATCAGGTCCGGGTTATCCAGAATGGCTCCCGTGCCATGGGACAGCGAATAACCAAGCTCCCCGCCTTCGTGGATGGACCCCGGCGTTTCCGGCGCCGCGTGGGAGGCAACCCCGCCCGGAAAGGAAAACTGTTTGAACAGCCTGGTCATGCCCGGGATATCCTGCGTAATGTCCGGATAAATTTCGGTGTAGCTGCCGTCCAGATAAGCGTTCGAGACCATGACCTGTCCGCCGTGTCCGGGCCCTTCTATATAAAACATATTGAGATCATATTTGTTGATGACGCGGTTCAAATGGGCATAAATGAAGTTTTGGCCCGGAATGGTGCCCCAGTGCCCGATCGGTTTGATCTTGAGGTCGGCAGCCTGGAGTGGTTCCCGCAGCAGGGGGTTATTTTTCAGATAGAGCTGGCCTACAGAAAGGTAGTTCGCTGCCCGCCAGTAAGCGTCCAGTCGGCCAAGGTATTCTGGGGACGAATAATCAACTCGGGTATCGGTAACTAACATGAGATCCACTCCTTAATTTTTATATCTAAGTTTTATTTGTGAATATTTTCACTTTATTGTAAGTATCATAACAACCTTTTTATTAAAGGATACGGCTTTTTAGTGTGAAAAAGTGAACATAAAATGAAGATTACGCGCTCCGCTTGCCGCCGACAAAACGATGACTCCCTTCTTCTGCCAAACTTCATTTTTCCCTAACACCCTCGAACCGATGCAAATTTACATACAAGTTTACTTGAACCCTATCATTTGTTAAGCTAAACATTAAAAAATCCCAAAGGAATGGAGTGCATCCTCATGAGTGAAACGCAACAGAACCAGCAAGCCGGACCACGTTTGGCGCCCCCCTTTCGTGCAGATCAGGTAGGAAGCCTGCTGAGAACCGACCGGATCAAAGAGGCCCGTCAGCAAAAAGCGGAAGGCCGCCTGTCTGCCGAGCAGCTTCGCCTGATTGAAAACGAAGAAATCGCGTGTATCGTGGAGAAACAAAAAGAAGTCGGTCTGCAAGCCGTAACGGACGGCGAGTTCCGCCGCGCTTATTGGCATTTTGACTTCCTGGAGAATCTGGACGGCGTTACCGGCTACGAAGCGGAAAGCGGCATTCAGTTCAAACAGACTCAAACCAAGGCCCATTCCATTCTGGTGAACGGAAAGCTGGGTTTTTCCACCCATCCTATGCTTGAAGATTATAAGTTTTTACATAGTATAGCAGGATCCCACACCGCCAAAATGACCATCCCGAGCCCAAGCATGCTGCATTTCCGCGGAACCATCGATTCCGGGGTTTACGGGGATGAAGAGGAGTTTTTTCACGATTTGGCCGCCGCTTACAAACAAGCCATTAAAGCCTTTTATGATGCGGGGTGCCGCTACCTGCAGCTGGACGACACGGCTTGGGCTTACCTGTGCTCCGACGAGCAAAAAGAGCAGCTGCGTGCCCGCGGCCTGAACCCGGACAAGCTGTCCGACTGGTATGCCAAAACCATTAATGACGCCGTTAGCGGACGTCCGGACGACCTCAAAATCACCATGCACATCTGCCGCGGCAACTTCCGCTCCACCTGGATTTCCTCCGGCGGCTATGAGCCGGTTGCGGAAACGCTGTTTGGCGGACTGAATATCGACGGCTTTTTCCTGGAATATGACAGCGACCGGGCCGGCGGGTTCGAGCCCCTGCGTTATGTAAACCGTCCCGACCTGTTGATCGTACTCGGCCTCATCACCTCCAAGTTTGGCGAACTGGAGAAAGCCGACGATATCAAACGCCGGATTGAAGAAGCTTCCCGTTTCGTAAGTCTGGATCAGCTTTGCCTGAGCCCGCAATGCGGATTTGCCTCCACGGAGGAAGGCAACCTGCTGACCGAAGAGCAGCAGTGGGCCAAACTCCGCCATGTCGTGGAAATTGCCCGCGATGTGTGGAAGGGGTAATACAGGCGGGCAGCAAGAAGAGCATTAGATACTGAGCCGTGCGAACGGTCCCCAAATAAGCCGTCAGCCCTATGCAGGTTGGCGGCTTGTTTTTTATCGAAAATGACTCTCCAATCCTTCCTTCATGGAATCGAAATATTCGTTAAACTGCCGGACCCGATGACCGTTTGCTCCGGACGGGTGGGGAAATCCCCATAAACATTGGCCGCTCCGAATCTTCCCCTCCTGCTCCAGCATCTGAAAAATCCCTTCCACCGCTTTCCCGAGCGGAATGATGAGAACCTGCTCCAGAGCGTCGAGTTCCCCTTGGATAGAATGTATAGCGAATTCCCTCAAAAAAACATCGGCTAATAAAGCCGGCCGGCTGCCCGTGTAATTTTGTCCGTTTACGAACACCGGGTAACGAAGGACGGCGGTGGTGTGCAAAAGCTCCTGTTTTTCGCCGAACAGCAGCTCCGCTGAAGAGAAGCCAAGAAACGCCGGTAAACCTAAAGCGTCCAGCATCTGGATGATATTGTTCCGCATTGGGCCTGCAAAACGCGCCGCTTCCTTGGCTTTCCGAAGAACTTCTTCATCCTCTTTCCCCTGCCGTAGAGCATCTCGTGCCGTTTCAAAAGCCACCTTCATCTGGCTGAAGCCGGGAGTCAGTCCCGCGATCAGGATCCGCGCCTTCCCGTTCACCCGCTCATTGTGCGGAGCATAATACATCGTCAGGTTTCCCGATTCGGCCAGGCAAAAATCCCGAACCAGCAAATCCTGCCGGGTGAGCGCCTGCTGCGGAAGCTGTAGGATAACCGGTTTATATTTTGAAAATAGAGGCATAGGCTGCATACGATGATCTCCTTTTGAAAAGTAAAGAAATGAATGTCCAATATGCAAGAACTTCCTGTCCGAGCTTAACGATCCTATAACAATTGGAGCTTATACTATTTAATACCGCCTCATTACTTCATTCAAAGAAAGGAACTCAGCACATGGGGATTCATACTTATTTTCAATCGTTGACCGATTTGGAGCGGATTATCCGATGCCCCGGCCGATTCAAGTTTCAGGAGCACAGCGTGTCCGAGCATTCCTGGAAAGTCGTGCAATACGCCAAAACCCTGGCGGATATTGAGGAAAGCCACGGCGCCACCATCGACTGGAAAAAGTTATACGAAATCACCAGCAGCCACGATTACGGCGAAATTTTTATCGGGGACATCAAAACGCCCGTCAAACACTATTCCCTCGAGCTTCGGTCCATGCTGCAGCAGGTGGAGGAAGGTATGGTCGCTCATTTTATTGAAGAGCACATTCCGGAGGAATTCAAGCCGATCTTCCGCAGACAGCTGCGGGAAGGCAAAGACGAATCCGTCGAAGGCAGAATTTTGGAAGTGGCTGATAAGCTGGATCAGATCTACGAGGCTTTTTCCGAGCTCCAAAGAGGGAATACGGAAAAAGAGTTCGTTTTGATGTACCGGAGCGCCCTGATCAAAATCAAAGGCATCAAACTTCACTGCGTGGATTATTTTCTGGAGCATATTTTGCCCGATATGGTCAGCGAAGGCTCCCGGTCTCCTGTCGATATTGAGCAGATCACGAAAGAAGCTCTGGCATCTTAAGGTTTATGATTACGATATGCGCTTGGCTTAACTGCCTGCATTCCCCTTTTTTCTAATGTTCTACTTTAGCCAAACTTCTGCTTCTAGGCAGATTTCCTCTCGCTTTTTTCTTCCCCTCTATCCTTAAATCGCCTTATTTAAAAAAGAAAAGCCAGCCTCGACGGGCTGGTTTTTTAATGGGAAAACACGCAGCGGATGCGCGCCCGCCGGGAGCTTTCATGGCTTAAAAATGGTTGACCTGAAGCGCTACAGCTTTTTGGAGTACAGGTTTAATTTTTCCGACATTTGATGGATTTCTTCTATGAACGATGAGACTTGCTGGGAAGACGCCGCCTGTTCGTTCACCACTTTTGTGATTTGCTCGATCGATTGTTCCATACGGTTGGTGGCGTCCCTGAAGTTCTTGAGCACCTCTTGAACCTCTTTGGTGGAATCAACGGTGGTATGGGACAACTTGCGGATTTCTCCGGCTACGATGCCGAACCCTCTCCCCTTGTCCCCCGCGTGAGCGGCTTCGATGGCTGCGTTAATGCCAAGCAGATTGGTTTGGTCGGCTACACTTTTTACGAGCGTAATGATTTCATTCGTTTTGTTAACCTGAACAACTGTTTCTTTGGCTAAATCAAGCAGTTGTTCCGTATGGTCGGCCAGCGTATTGGACCCATTAGCCACAACATTAAGTTCGCTGCTCGCTTGCGAAAGGGCACTCGCGATTTGGTCGGAAATATCCATTAATTCTCTTTGCTTCCGGACCTGGACCGCAATGCCGCCAATGACCTTTCCCTCCGGATCGTGGAGCGGGGCGGCCGTTCCAACGAACTCAAATCCGTAGAAATCAGCGGGAACATCGGCTTTAATCGGGACATCCCTTCTAATAGCCTGGGTCAGCGGTTCTTCCTCCTGCAGGAATTGGCCAACCTCAATAGGAAGCCGGATATCCTGCCCCGGCCAATAAGCTATAAATTTTTCCTTGTCGCAAACCGCAATGGATAACTCAACGGGAATCGCTTGTTTCAATACAGGGACCATCGCAATAAGTTGTTCTAAGGAGGGAATCGTCATGGTTGTAAATCCTCCAATATTTTGATTAAAAATTAGCTAATATATAAACTATCGGAAATTTCTTTATTAAAATCAATAGCATCTAATTATCCCACAAAATCCAGCAGATACCAAGTTTGATGAGGGAGTCAGTAATTGGAGTTAAATTAAAAACACAACATTATCGAACCACTAGAGCACAACAAAAAAAGCCTTCAACCACGCAACGGGTTGAAAGCTTCTCTTCATACAAAAAAGGAGGAGAGGGGCGTCGAGCCCTTGTCCGAGGACGCTACATAAACTTTTACAAGTGTAATTTTGTAGCCTTCGTGGTGTCACTGACCTTCGCTTTATTTAGCGTTTCGTCTGATTAGGACTTGTATTAGCTATAATAGGCAGCATTTTCTCACTCTTTTCCATGAAAGAATTGCATTGGCCGCAAATCGGTTGAATCAAAAAAACGAAATTATCCCTCATCCATCCGTTGCACTTTTCGTTGGTGCATGACCATATCGCTGTCATTTCCTCAGGAAGGTCGATCATCTGTCTTTTCCGTGAATAGTACAAGCAGCATCCCTCTTTCTCTTCCGGAATAATGAGCGAAAAAAAAGCCCCAACACCAGTTGGGACTTTCTAACACCGTCTTACAGTTTAACAACGTTCTCGGCTTGTGGGCCGCGGTTGCCTTGTACGACATTAAATTCAACGCGTTGACCTTCGTCCAGCGATTTGAAGCCGTCGCCAACAATAGCGCTGAAGTGAACGAATACGTCGTCTCCGCCTTCAACCTCGATAAAACCAAAACCTTTGTCTGCGTTAAACCATTTTACTGTTCCTTTTTCCATGATTCATTACCTCCATATTTTAATTTGTACATGATCTTCAAATTCTTAAAAAAAAAAATCACATATTGTACAAGGCTATAAATGAA
Organism: Paenibacillus mobilis; assembly: GCF_058267595.1. Classification (NCBI taxonomy): domain Bacteria; kingdom Bacillati; phylum Bacillota; class Bacilli; order Caryophanales; family Paenibacillaceae; genus Paenibacillus; species Paenibacillus mobilis. The sequence goes on along the minus strand of NZ_JBZCMS010000007.1, from coordinate 62,243 downwards.
AATCATAACCCTCTACAATATGTGAGTTCAGGTCGAAATTCCAATAAAGTAACTATACCACAACTGGAGTGGGTTTGCAAATTTAGTACAAATTCCATTTCGTTTTTCCCTTATTGCTGACCATGATACTATATAAGCTAAAATAAATATGGAGGCGAGGGGCAATAATTGCAGGCTCAAACGTATTATCTATAATAATGAGCTGGTCTGCGATACTCACTGCAGGTTTTAAATTCTGAAGCGATTGGCCATACCGCCAGCGGATATCCGCTTCTGCTATCCAGTGCCCTCCTTGCTCTACGCGGGAAGCCACACGGTCAATATGCATTTGCACATCTTGAAGACCAATATAATACATAATAATTTTATAACCTTTTGCCTTGGCTAACTGCATATGCCTTAAGAAAAATGTACCGGATAACGTTGTCTCAACAGCGAAATGATTATTGGAGTTAATCAGAGACCGGATTCTTTTGATTGCTTCCTTGCCTGCTGATAAATCCGCACTTCGCGGATTCTCTGGATTGAGTCGTATAGCAATCTGATCAGGATCAACAACTTCCCCGATAAACCCCCTCATTTGCAGGCTGATTGTACTCTTGCCAGCACCGTTGGTACCCGCAAACACGGTCATGACAGGTTTATAATTATTCAATAAATTCCCGCTCCATCCGCTTTCCCTGGGAATCGAAAATGATCTCAAATTTATTGCCTTTCGCATCCTCGCGAATACGTCTGTTGTTCTTTATATAGTAAATAGATGCTCCTGATTGCTTGGCTTGTTGACGAGCACGTTGATTGGCCTTCTTAAGTATATGTTGCAACTGTTCTCGATCGACTGCCATAACAAGAACCTCCTTCATGCTTACCGTTAATTGTTGTACTTTATTATACACAATAAAAAAGCCAACAACTACAACAAGGGCTGAAGGCTTTTCGTCTTGTTTCTATGGGGGCGAGGGGAGTCGAACCCCTGTCCGAAGGAACGCCACATAGGTTGAGCTTCGCTGTGGGTGTAGTGACAGTTTTGATGTCATCTGAGCAGCCGAATTAAATTAGATTTCTTCAGTATGATTTTCAAGAATATGAGCAATAGTCTCCAATGTATGTAATCCTTTTGCAATATCGACTACAAATTCTACCGCATATAAACGTTCCATTCGCAGATGGTAACCATTCAACATTAAAAACGACTTTGTAACCAAGTAGGCTGTCCGTTTATTACCATTATGAAAGCAATGATTTTTCACTAGAGATTCCAGAAAGGCTGCTGCCTTGTCAAATAAAGTGCGGTAAGCATCTTCTCCAAATACACTTTGACCGGGTCTATGTATCGCAGATTCCAGCAAACCATGATCTTTCACGCCTGCTTGCTCTGCGTCATTCATTCTTTTCATCATAAAATAGTGTGCTGCGATAACTTCTTCTTTAGTCAGAAAATTAGTCATATCATCTGTCCCTTAAATCCTCAAGAATTCCCTTATCCTCTTCAAATATATCAAAAAAAACCTCTAGAACTTCAGGACGGACATTATCGGGCAGTTTATTTTGTCTAACCTTTCTCAATACCACTTCACCACGATCATTTTCAATGAATTCAATCTCATCCCCTTGCGAAATATCCAGCTTCGCAGCAAGTCCTTTAGGTAAACTTACCCCCAAGCTGTTTCCCATTCTCCCTATTTTGCGAGAGTACCGTGTCCCATTCCTTTTATCATTCGTCAATTTGACCACACCATTCATAGGGCATTCTCCTTCCATAGTATGATCATTACCCAATAAGTTATACCTTATAACAGTAATAACCCTTATAACATAAGTACATTTTATCAAACTTCTTGAAGTATATAAAGCAAAAATCCACAACCGAATTCGGTTGTGGATTTTCAGTATGGAGGCGAGGGGAGTCGAACCCCTGTCCGAAGGCAACGCCACATAGGTTTCTACGGGTGTAGTGACAGTTTTGATGTCACCCTAGGAACTCCCCGTCACCGGATTCCCTTTGGGTCAGCCTGGTTATCTTCTTCAGCTAGCCGCAGGCGGAGACTAGACAGCGTATCCCACTAAAGGTTGAGCCCTCATCCCGGCACATGGGCGATGCAGAGCGAGAGCACGTCTGCAGGTTATTAAGCTGCGAGAGCGTAGTTAGATTGTTGTTTGCCGTTTAATAGGCTTTAGCGTTGATGAAGTGGACGCGTCCCCACTACCCGCTACCCATGCTCGAACAACCCCCGTCGAATCCAAAAACGCCCCCGTAAAAGAGAATCGGCTCACCAGCACCTTACAGCGCCGGGCCTATCTGCAAAAAGGGTGTCTTCCGGATTAAATCGGATGCCGAAGCTCCAGGAAGCACATTACTTACTTGATCCTTCCCTCCATAAAAGAAGGTCAAGCGCTGTCGTATAGCAGAAATGCTATATCGAAGGTACATCAAATATTATAACACAACCGGCGAAGAACTGCTCGCCAAGTTGCTGGAACTGCCGATAAATCCTGCTAATTTGCTGAGATACTGCCAACAGACCTCAATTCTTCTTTCAAAAAGAACATTAGCCTGCCATGTTCCAGTTATGCAAGTCATGCCAATCCAAACCCGGTCCGTTCGAGCTTACCGTGCGACCTTCTGACGTTCCTTCAAGGCCCGCTGAATATCGCGCTGAGCGTCTTTCTTGGCAGCCGTTTCGCGTTTGTCGAACTGTTTCTTACCTTTACCAAGGCCAAGCAGCAGTTTGGCGTAACCATTCCGCACATAAACCTTAAGCGGCACGATCGTATACCCTTCCTGCTTCGACTGCCCGAGCAGCTTGTTGATCTGCGATTTGTGCATCAGCAGCTTGCGCGCCCGCGTTGGATCCTCAGGATTGCTGCGGTTGCCTTGTTCAAAGGGACTGATGTGCATGTTGTGGACGTGAATCTCACCGTTCCGGATCGTCGCAAAAGCGTCACTGATGTTCGCTCGCGCCGCCCGAAGCGATTTAATTTCCGTTCCCGTCAGCACCATGCCCGCCTCATACGTATCTTCGATGAAGTAGTCATGGGAAGCTTTCTTGTTCTGGGCCAGCACTTTGCCTTCCGTCGTCTTCTTACCCATGTGCTCACTCCTTCAAACCCTAATCTGTGCAGATTCCAAATGGATCATACAGATTAGTCTGCATAATCCCAGAACCCAATTGTAGCAAGTGAAGCAGGCAAAATCAAGCCAAACGGGCGCCTAAGCCTTTCCCCGAGGCAGTTTATCCGCATAACGTCTGCGCAGCTCGCCAAGATGCTCTAATTTGGACAAAACCTTGTCTTTATTCAAAATCCCGATGCCCAAGATCAGCTGTTCAATCAAAAAAAGCGGAGTCGCCATGGAATGAAACTCCCCCATATCTCCCCGGCTGACGTAAAAAGCCACCTGTGCCGGCGTCCCGTACCGCAAATCCTCGCGGTCCGTAATCATAACAGCCGCGCAACCCACCCGGCGTACGCAGTCCAGAATGACCTCCGTTTCCGGAAGCATCCTTGTAAAGCTGAACAGCAGCACGGTGTCCTCCGGCTGCAAATGAGCCAGCGACTCCAACAACTCGTGTCCGCTGCCCGCCGTAATCCGGACTGACATGCCAAACCGGGACAGCCGGTAGGAAAGCAAGTCCCCCAGTCCCAAGGAAGGACCTGGAGCATAAATGTAGAGGCGCCTTGCGGACGCCATCAGCTTGGCTGCTTCCTCCAGTTCGGCCGGATCAGTTTTTTCCATCGTATCGTGCAAATGGTGAATGGTTTGATCCAGCATTTTAGCCGGCAAACTGGATGAATCCATTTGCGAGATAGTTTTCTCCAGCTTTAGCGCTGGCGTTGTGTCGGGAGTTTCACGCAGCTTCAGCTTAAAAGCCTTGGCATTTTCATACCCGACCGTCCGCCAGAAACGCGAAACGGTAGCAATACTTGTTCCCAGACGGTCGGCGATTTCCTGCTCGGTCATAAACAGCACTTCTTCCGGATGGCGCTCAATGAAATCTGCAATTTTTAGCTGGCTCGGCGAAAACCCGGATTTATCTTCAAATAAACTCATCATGGTTTAAATGCACTCCTTCAGGGCAGCTTCATGGAAAAAGAAATACGAAACGTTGCTTTAAGCGCCGACTCTCCCCATTTTCGTAACTCTACCGCTTCATTTTACTATGGTTTTATTAGCTGAGGATTGATTTCTAAACTTCTCCTCGTCCCTCCTTCAAAACCTAAAGCATCATTTCCTACATCCTCTTGATAATGTAAATTATATTTCATTTATATCTTAATGTAAAAAATATTACAGTAAGTTGACATACTTCCCCGCTTTATTTAATAAACGCTTCCTATACTGAAGTCAAATAGAACCTAAAAGGAGGCTTTCCCTGAAATGGCTAGCAGTACCCGGGTGTATACCCTGAGTTCCTCGCAAAAAATGATGATCTTCGTGCTCTCCATGTCGCTGTACGGTCTGTCCAACATGTTTACCGAGCTGATCCCCGAATTCCGGATTGGACCTGTCGAGTTATCCGTGGAATATTTTGCTTTCATTCCGCTGACGCTTTGCATGCTGTTTCATCCTTTTTATGCGGCAGTTGGCGCCGCGCTTGGCGAAGTGATTTTTGGAGAACTTATGCTCGGACAATTCGGCGGTTTGGGCGAGCTTGAAAAATTCCTGACCTTCTCGTTTGCCATGTATGTGGCCGGACGTATGGTCAAAAACCCGCTGAACCGCACCCAGGTAGGCATCGCCGCCATTTCCGGCGTGATCATTCATCAGTTCTGCAGCAGCATGGTCGATATCGGCAAAGTGTGGATCGGCGTTGAGGAGTTTGAAGCGGTACCCGGTCTTGCGCAAAGCGTAGTTATCGTCGAAGGCGCCAGCTTTCTGAACGATGTATTGTTTTCAGGCATTTTGTTTGCCCTGCTGCCGACGTTATATCTGGTTCCAAGACTATACGGAAAAATCGAACCGCTCCTCGGCATCAAACCCCGCGAGAAGTTTACTAAATACGAAGCCGCCGGCGTTTTTGCGCCTAAGCTGATCGGGATCGGCGTTCTGCTGGCCATCCTGGCCTTTGGAGCCGAGTCGCTGTCCGAAACCGACTGGAACATCGGCGAATGGGACAGCGGGCTGGAAGGCCAGCTTGGTGTTGGTGCCATCTGGATCAGCATCGCCGCGGCTGCCGTTATAGCAGCCATCGTGCTGGTAGTGATGCGGAACCGCAGAAATCGGGGCGTCAAAGACGACAACAACTCGGGAAGTTTGCCTTATGCTTAATGGATTTAGGGCGGGCGTAAACGGCTCAGAGCAAAACGAACTGTGGGCTGTGCGTATTTCAGATGTCTCGTTTACTTATCCGGGATCGGAGCAAGCTGTGCTTAAAGAGGCCAGCCTCTCCGTCCGGAAAGGCAGTTTTACGGCTATCATGGGAGGCAACGGATGCGGAAAGTCCACGTTATGCAAGCTGTTTAACGGCCTGATCCCCCACTATTATTCAGGGGATTTCGAGGGTCAGGTCGAGGTCTGCGGCCTTTCGTCCGCCAACCGCAGCGTGTCGGAGCTTTCGAGAATGGTGGGTTACGTTTATCAGGATTTTGATAACCAGCTTGTCCGGCCGACCGTGCAGGACGAGGTCTTTTTTGCCCCGCTCAATTACGGCCTGGAGGATTACAAAGCCATGGGCTGGCGGGCGTTGGAGCAATGCGGTTTGACCCACCTGAAAGACAGGTATATTTGGGAGCTGAGCGGCGGGCAAAAACATTTGCTTGCCCTGGCTGGCGCGCTCTCGCTCGAACCCGAGATTCTGGTCATCGACGAGCCGGTCTCCCAGTTGGATCCTCAGCATGCCCGCCAGGTTTACGCGGTCCTGCACCAATTGAATCGTGAATACGGCAAAACGATCATCGTGATAGAACACCATACGGAATTTATCGCCGATTATTGCACGGAAGCTTGTCTTATGGAGGATGGGAAAGTGCTGTGGAACAAACCGACAGCCGAAGCCTTGAACAGCCTTGACGATCTGAAGAGACTTGGCATTCAACCGCCCGAGGTGACCAAAGCGGCCGTTTATTGGACAGAGCTGAACGAAGGTGCCGGGGCGGACTTAGGCCTGCATCGGAATCGATTATTTCCGGTTACTTCCGGGGAAGCGGCACGTTACTTTCATAAATTTTTGGATAGAAGCACCGGGGAAAGTCGCGGGACAACCTTGGGCAAAAGCCCAATCGAAGCCAACTCCGTGAGCCCCCCCTATGCTCCGAGCGCAAAAACACCTCCTTCTGTCGTGGAATTGACGGACGTTTCCCTAAGCTACCGGACGATTCGTAAAGCCCGGCATGAAATATTCAACCGGCTCAGCTTAAGCTTCCATGAAGGGGAGCGCATTGCTCTGGTCGGCAACAACGGGGCAGGGAAGTCCTCCTTGCTCAAGCTGATTGCGGGTATCCGTAGGCCGTCCGGAGGCAGCATCCACCTGTTGGGGCAAAACACCAAAGAACTTTCGATGGAGCAGATATCGGCGCATGTCGGACTTGTTATTCAAAACCCGGAAGAGATGTTTATCGATGATAATGTTTCTAAAGAAGTGCTCTATGGCCTCAAGAGCCGGAGACACCCGGAGGCGGAAGCCATATCCGCCAAGATGCTGCGCCAATTCAGGCTGGAAGGGCTGAAAGACCGCGATGCGCGGCTGCTGAGCGGCGGTCAGCAGCGAAGGGTTTCGCTGGCGATTGGAGCCGCCCTTCAGCCGAAGGTCATCCTGCTGGACGAGCCGACGGCCAATCTGGATCTGGCCACCCGGGAAGAGCTGCTCGAAACGTTGAAGGAGCTTGAGGCTCATGTCCGTACGGTAATTATCGCGACCCACGATATGCAGCTCGTCCATCAATGGGCTACCCGGGTTATCGTGCTGAACGAAGGAACTGTAGCCGGTGACGGAACAGTCGAGGACATCTTTTCGGATGTCGGTTTGATTGGAAGGGCGGGACTTGCCCTCACCCAAATGATGGAGCTTTCGTTTGTGCTGGGGCTTGCGCCGGCAAGCAGCACCCCGGCCGCTTTTGCGAAGAGAATTTATGATCGCATACATGGAAAGGAGGGACGTCTGCATGCAGTTGGTCCGCAGCTGGTTTAGCAAAATTTCAATCGAACGGATTCAGCTGGAGCTGATGAATACCGCTTACGGGAGCGGACACACGTCCCTCTCCAGACTGGATCCGCGCTGCATGCTGATCTGGTATTTGTTTTTTGCGATCGTCCCTTGGTTTCTCTCCAGCCTGACTATATTGAGCGGCTTGTTCCTGATGATGGTCGTGACAACGATTTTATCGCGGGTTACCCCTTTTATTATTGTCGTGTTATGCCTGGGACTGATCGGACAGGTCGGCTGGCTGTTTATCTTGTCCCTGTTTTTCGGCGGAGACATCAGCTCCGCGCTGCCCCTGCTCAAGCTCACACTGAAGCTGTCTGTAGTATCGCTGGCCAGCATTACCGTATTCTCCGGTATGGATCCCGAAAAGATCAGCGACGGATTGCTTGCGCTTGGCATGCCTGCCGCCTTTTCCTTCAGCTTGTCTTACGGATACCGGATCTTGCCCGTGCTGTTCGAAGAATTTCATAACGTCCTGCTCTCCTACCGGCTGCGGGGCCGAGCGCCCGAACAAAAAGGATTCCTCTATTGGAGGCTGGCCGTTTATTATTTAAAGCTGCTGGTGTTATCTTTTTTCCCGCTGATGCTGGCGACTGCCAAACGTTCCCGCACCACGGTCGAAGCGCTGGAAACGAGGGGGTTCTCCTACGGAATGAAAAATCCGGTCTCCAAAAAGCTGAAACTGGCGCATCTTAAGGTGACTGCGCGCGATATCGTTTTTTTGAGCGGAACAGCGGTTTATACGGGACTCCTTTTCTGGATCGGCTAGTGGCAGGATTAGAGAAAGGGCATCGCTCGGGTTTTTAGAGCTGTGCTAATTGCTGAATATATTGGATTTATGGACCTTAGGAAATAAAAGGAGTGCACACCAATGAAAATGGATCTGCATACTCATGCTAAATTATCCAAAGCGACGGATTTCTCCCCCGCTTATTATGAAGAGATGATTCAGGAAGCTGTGGAAAACGGACTGGATGCGCTCGCTTTAACCGAGCATTTTAATACACGAAACTTTGCTGAAGTCTACGAGACGCTGGATGCGCTGTTCCCTTACAACGGGGAGTACTACAAGGCCGGCGGGCTTAAAATCTTTCCGGGCATGGAGGTCGATATCGCCGAAACCGGACATATCCTGCTGATCGGGCGCAAAGAGCATATTTTACAAACCCGGGACCGGCTTGAAGCTTATACCGAAAAAGGCTCCTTTATTTCTTACGATGATCTCATGGACCTGGCCGAAGCGCTGCCTCTGCTGAAAATTGGGGCACACCCGTTCCGGGAATCGACGCCGCTTCATCATTTAAGCACAAGCCAGCTGATGCGGCTTGACGCTTTTGACCTCAATGCCAAAGATATGTACGAATACGGCTGCCAAACCAACGAAACCAAGGTACGTGCCTTTGCAGAGAGGCTTGGCAAGCCGGTGACGGCTGGCAGCGACACCCATCAATGCCTGCAGTACGGCAGCGTTTATAATGTGTTGAACCGGGACTGCGAGTCGGCAGCGGAACTGAAAGCCGCCATTGTCAGCGGAGATTTCAGCGTACGGGTCTCCGAGCAGCTGCCGATTAAGGTTAAAGCGTCGGTCATGCTCAAGAAGCTGATGAAAAAAATCGTCAAACTGGAAGCAGCCGGCACCACTCTCTGATTTCGGGGTTTGGAAAACAAAAGGCACAGCGCATATTGTCGCTGTGCCTTTTTGGATGCGGATTCCGCGAAGCAGGTTCACGTGAATTCCGTTATCCGGTTTGGACGAGGCCCGACGAACGTAGCGTTCGCCAGCCGTTTTATTTCTTTTTTCTCACAAAAGCGGCCGTGGCGTTTTTGGCGGCCCCTTTGCCCGAGCCGCCTTCGCTTTTCCCGTTCCGGCTGGATCCGCCACCGCCATTACCGGCTTTGCCGGACTTCTTCTTCTTGCGTTTCTTGCCGCCGGATTCGCCGGAACCCGGGTTCCCGATGACGGCGGCATCACCCGCGGCGCCAGCGTTAAAGATGCCGCTGGCGGTCGTCTTCTTGCGGCGTTTGCCGTTGCCGCCGCCGCCGTTGCCATACCCGCGGCTGTCTCCGCCGCGGGTAAAGCCGTTCGGCGAGCCGCTGGCATAGCCGCCTTTGCCCGAGCCGAAGCCGAAACTAACGCCACCGGCGCTAGCTTCCGGCTTCGCGCTTTCGCCGCGGTGACGGCCCAGCGAGCCGCCGCCCTGCTCCTGCGGCTCGCCTGCGCCCGGACTCCACGTGTCCGGGCTGCTGAACACGCCGCGCGCATCGCCGCGCGGCTTGCCCTTGCCAGCGGCTTTGCCTTTGCCGCCGCCGGAACCACCAACGCCGGCCTTGCCCCGGCCGCCGCCAGCACCGCTGCTGCCTTTGCCTTTGCCGGCAGCCGCAAACCCGCCGGCCGCGCCTTTTTTCCCGCGGCCGCCTTTACCGCCACGGCCGCCAGCGCCGCCGCCCGGCGCCAAATCCCCGCCGCGTTCACGGCGCCGCGGCTTCATATCTACCAGCTCGAAGTCGATGGTGTGATCGTCCATGTTCACGCGGGCCACGCGGATCTTGACCTCGTCGCCGATCCGGAAAATCCGCGATGTGCGTTCTCCGATCAGCGCCATATGCTGCTCATGGAAATGATAATAATCGTCCGTCATCGCGCTGAGGCGGATGAGGCCTTCAACCGTATTATCAAGCTCAATGAACATGCCAAAGCTGGTCACGCTGCTGATCATGCCGGTAAATTCCTCGCCGACCTTGTCCAGCATGAATTCGGCTTTTTTCAGCTGTTCCGTATCGCGCTCGGCATCAACGGCAACGCGTTCCCGCTCCGAGGACTGCTGAGCAATGTCCGCCATACGGCTCGCCAAATACTCCTGACGGTCGTCCGACAAACCCCCGCCGCTTTCAATCACCTCACGAATCACCCGGTGAATGACCAAATCGGGATAACGGCGGATCGGCGACGTGAAGTGCGTGTAGAAATCGGCTGCAAGGCCGAAGTGCCCGGTGCTTTCCGCATCGTATTTGGCCTGCTTCATCGACCGGAGCAGCATCGTGCTGATCACCGTCTGCTCCTTCGTGCCGTCGATGTCCTCCAGCAGTGACTGAAGGGCTCGCGGATGGACCTTGTTGCCTTTGCCCCGCACGGCATATCCGAAGTTGGCGATAAACGCCATGAAATTCATCAGCTTCTCCGGATCCGGGTCTTCGTGAATCCGGTAAATGAACGGCACCTTCAGCCAGTGAAAATGCTCGGCCACCGTTTCGTTTGCGGCAAGCATAAACTCTTCGATGATCTGCTCGGCGATCGAACGCTCGCGTTTGACGATATCGACCGGCTTGCCGGATTCATCGACGATCACCTTCGATTCCTCGAAATCGAAGTCCACCGCGCCGCGTTTCATTCGTTTGCCGCGCAGGCGCAGAGCGAGCTCGCGCATATGTTTAAAGGTATCCACCAGATCGCTGTAACGCTCCGTTACCTCCGGATCTTCCTCCTGCAAAATCTTACGCACGTTGGTGTAGGTCATCCGTTCTTTCGTCCGGATTACGCTCGTATAAATGTCATGCTTCACGACTTGCATCTGATCGTCGAACTCCATATCGCAGGACAACGTAAAACGGTCCACCTTCGGATTCAAGCTGCAAATCCCGTTGGATAAACGGTGCGGCAGCATCGGAATCACCCGGTCCACCAAATAAACGCTGCAGCCGCGGTTATAAGCTTCCTGATCGAGCCTGGAGTTCTCTTTCACATAGTAACCGACGTCTGCGATGTGTACGCCCAGCCGGTAGTTGCCGTTTTCCAGGCGTTCCACGTTTACGGCATCGTCCAAGTCCTTGGCGTCTTCGCCGTCGATCGTGACGATTACCCGGTCCCGCAGGTCCCTGCGTCCTTGGCGCACGATTTCTTCCTGTTCGATCGTATCCGGCACGGCGCCCGCTTCCTCCATAACGTCTTCCGGAAACTCCTCCGGCAGCTGGTGTTTACGGATAATGGACAAAATGTCCACGCCCGGGTCATCCTTGTGGCCCAAAATCTCCACAACCTCGCCCGTAGCCGCAGCGCGGCCTTCTGGATAAGAAACGATACGCGCTACGACTTTATCACCGTTTGCCGCACCGCCCATTTTCTCCTGGGCAATAAAAATATCCCGGTTAATCCGTTTATCATCGGGAACCACAAACCCAAACGTCTCGTGATGCTGGAAGACGCCGACCACCTGCGTGACCGCCCGGGTCACGATGCGGACGACCTCGCCCTCAAGGCGGCCTTCGGCCGGCCCTTTGCTGTTCACGCGAACCAGCACGGTGTCGCCGTTCATGGCGCTTTTTAAATCATTGGCGTGAATATATACGTCCGGGTGCTCCCGGTCCTCCGGAATCAGAAACGCAAACCCTTTGGCGTGCACCTGCAGCCGTCCGCGCAGCAAATCCATCCGCTCCGGAATGCCGTAGCGCTGCGTGCGGGTCAGCACGATTTTTCCGCTCTGTTCCAGTTGGTTCAGCAGCTTCAGGAACTCCTTGAATTCGGACGCCTCCGAAATTTGAAAATGTTCCTCAAGCTCCTGGTAAGTCATCGGCTTGTATGCAGTTTCCCGCATAAAATCAAGCAGCGTATTTTCCGTTATCATCGTTTCACCTCAGGAAGCCCCGTCCATTGCAGAAGCCGTTATAATAAGAATCCCAATATTTTCTTTTCCTTGTATATAACCTAGTATACACGAATTTAACCCCTTACATCCGCAAACCGTGAAAACCTTTCCGTTATGCCCCGGGCTTTATAAATAAACCGCCGAAAGCCCCCGATAATGAATATATAGAGCTTTTTTAAATTCAAATTGTTGAAAAGTGGGTGGAGGAATGGATCGATTCGCATTTTGCCGGTCCCGTGACAGCTTTTTTGTGTTCCTTGTCTGGATTGCACTTATCATTATCGTGCTGAAAGATCCTATGCTCCACAGCGAAAATCCCCGGCTGCTTGCCGTGGTAGTGGCAGGAGGTGTTATCTGCAGCATTCCCGCCGTTATGCATTACAGAAACCTGAAAACCCCCTACATCAAGTATATTTCAGCCACGCTTCTGCCCTTAATCACGCTGTACGCATTATCCCAGCAGTTTAATTTGTTCAATTTGATTCTCCTTTATTTGAACCTGATTTTTTTATCGCTTTATGCCAACTATCGGTTGATTTTGTACAACGGGGTTTTGGTTACTATGGTTACCTTTGGGATCTATACGTTTGCTCATCCTGACAGCTTTTTTCTGCAAAAAAACCTGCTCCCGCTGCTGGTGGCCGTCGTTCTCATTACCGCAACGCTCGCCTTTAACGCTTTCAAGACTGAAAAAATGGCCGAAGCGCTAGCAGTAAAACAGCAGGCCTACGACCAGGTACAGACGCGGACCCACGCGGCTGCAGAGGAATTGCAGTCCACGGTTGATCTTTTATACAACTGGAGCCTGGAGCTTGAACAGGAGCTTCAGCACGCCTATCGGATCTGCCATGATATTACTTCTTCTCTCGATTCCGCGAACGCGGTCCTGGATTTAACGGTCGAAACGGCCTCCGACCGGGAGACGCAGCTGCCGCTGCGGGGAGGCCACTCTGAAGCAGACTTGAATTTTTTTTGTAATCCCGACTCCGCCATCAAGCCGGACCATTCTCATTCGTTTTCGCCAAAACCTTCCGGCATTCTGGATATGCGGGAGCGGTTTCTCAGAATTACGGCAAAAATGCTTCATTTGTCCGAAAATATGGAGGTCAACAAACAAGCCATCGAGGATATTAAAGCGGGTCTTTCCCACCAATACAGCAAGTTGTCCGACCTAATCCAGTCCACCGGCTGCCCGGATTCCAAGGCTCATCCGCTGGAGGGGGCTGCTTCAGCCGGCAGGAAGGCTGTTCCCTAGTAGCTCTTTTTACATAAGTCACATTAAGCGGTTCTGAAGTCTTTTGGATTTAATAGCTCTGGCTTCTTTAATTCCACTTTAGTTTCAAAAAATTTCAAAAAAAGCCTTCGACCCAAGGTCGAAGGCTTTTCATTTTACCGATATGGATAACCGCGCTTATTGGAATACCGCAACCAGAATAGCCACGATAAAAAATCCGGCTGCCATTACGATTGTGGTGCGTTCCAGCACCAATTCCATGCCGCGTGCTTTCGTTTTACCGAAAAGATGCTCCGCACCTCCGGAGATGGCACCGGCCAGACCCGCGCTTTTACCTTTTTGCAAAAGAACGACTGTAATCAAACCGATGGAAAAGATAACCAACAAAATTTTCAACAGAATATCCATTCATTCCACCCCCTAGGTAGATACATCTATAATCCTAAAAAACAATTATCGAAACTACACATTGCCTATATTTTATCACAGCCGACTGACCTAACACAAGCTATAATTCATTTCAAGACGAACCTGAAAGGAGAAAGAGGATGTCAAAAACTAAAAGATCGGGTACGAAAAAGCCGTTTACCGTCTGGCTGCTTGCTGTTCTGCTAATTTTATTAGGTTTGGGCGCCGGTTTTGGCGGAGGAACGCTGGTGCTGGACCCCACAGGCGGACTGCTTGGTCTGCCAAAAGATATCATGATGGTGAACTGGTTTCCGGATTATTTGATTCCTGGACTGATTTTGTTGATCGTGCTGGGGATTTGTCCGGTCATAACCGCTTCAGGACTGCTGCTGACATGGAACTGGCGGTTTGTCCAGGCCCTGAACCCCTATAAAACGCAGCATTGGTGCTGGGCTTTTTCCCTCTATGCCGGCTTCGCTTCCCTGATCTGGATCATGGTGGAGATCTATATTTTACAGGCCATCGCGGTTGTTCACCTGATCTATTTGGCGGTCGGCTTTGCCATCCAGATCCTTACCCTGCTGCCTCCGGTTATCCAATACTGTAAACGCAGCGAAAATCCTTCCTCACCATCCTCGCAGATTCAAAGTTTAAAATTTTGACCTCTCGCCCTCCAACTTGTAAAGTAGGAGTTGAGGTGATGACATGTTAACGAGACTAGGTGTTCTCGACCAATCGCATATAAATGAAGGCGGCACGGCCGTTCAGGCCTTGTCCGACACAACCCGGCTGGCGCAGGAGGCGGACCGCCTCGGCTACCACCGGTATTGGGTGTCCGAGCACCACAGCTCGCGCAGCCTGGCTCATTCCAGCCCGGAGGTGCTGATCGCCCATCTGGCATCGCACACTTCCCGGATCCGGGTGGGCTCCGGCGGCATCATGCTGCCGCATTACAGCGCCTATAAAGTGGCGGAAAATTTCCGCCTGCTGGAGGCGCTGTACCCTGGCCGGATCGATCTTGGGATCGGCCGCGCGCCGGGCGGGCGGCCCTTGTCCACACGGGCGCTGCAGGAAGGCCGGTATCATCACGGCGATACTTATCCGCAGCAGGTCGTCGACCTGATTGCGTATTTGAATGACGCCGTGCCGGCCGACCATCGCTTCCCGGGCATACTGGCAGCCCCGTCCGTGCCAACGGCGCCGGAGCTGTGGCTGCTTGGGTCCAGCGGCGGCACCGCTGGACTGGCTGCCGAAGTCGGCGCGTCGTATGCCTTCGCGCAGTTCTTCGGCACCGCCGGCGGCTCGGAATCGGTCCACATGTACCGGGAACGGTTTATCCCGTCCCTGATGGAAGAAGGACCCCGGGCCCTCGCCGCCGTGATGGTCATTTGCGCCGACACCGAAGAAGAGGCGCTGGACCTGTCCTCCAGCGTCAGCCTCTACTTCTACGCGCTTGAGACCGGCATGGAGCTTTCGTATCTGCCTTCGGTCGAAACGGCCAAAAGCTATCCTTACACCCCTTACGACCTGGCACGCCTGGAAGCGGCCCGGGAGAAGCGAGTGATCGGCACGCCGGAGCAGGTAAAAGCCAAACTCGAAAAGCTGGCCGAAGAGTATCAGACAGAGGAGCTGCTGCTCGTGTCCCCGATTTTCGATCTGCAGGCGCGTCTGCGTTCCTACCAGCTTGTGGCGGAAGCTTTTGGACTGCAAAAAGCTTAATTCGAATTCGGTTCGCCTACTTACTTCAAAGGCAATATCCCAACGGCAGATTCATAGCCGTGTATGATCTGGAGCGCCGCATCCTTTGCGGCGCTCTTTTTTACCCGCAAAAAAAGGCTGCAGGAGTCCTGCAGCCTTTTACGTATTTTTCAAACCGTCCTACTGGGCCGCCTTGGCGGCAGCCACTTCGATGTCCGGCTCGGTTGCGAGCGCCACGTTCCCTGCTAAAGCGCGGGAAATCATGCAGGCTCCCTCCGATTTACCGGCGATCAGTCTGGCCCGTTCTACTTCCCGTTCACCGGAACCGGCCTTAAGCACAATATGCGGACGATGCACAATACTTTCATAGGTGAAAATATTGTTGGTGACGTCCACCGTCCCTTCCGAGTTCAGCGTTAAGCTCTCCGTCTCGATTCCCGACCGTTCCAGTGCCGCGGCCAAAGTGATCAAATAACACGTCGCCGCAGCTCCGAGCAGCATTTCGTCCGGGTTCGTTCCCGTCCCCGGTCCGCCCATCGGCTCCGGAATGGAGATTACCGTTTTCAAGTTGCCGGTCTCGATGGTTCCTTCGCTGTTGCGGCCGCCGTTCCAAACGGCGTTCAGTTGAAACAAGTGTCTCATGCCGTTGCCTCCTTAATCATCATGGTATGGACGTATGGTCTCTCTGCAGTCATTGTATACGAACAGACGCAAATTTGCCATATTTGAGTAAAAACAGCAGGACCCGGAATGTATGCAGATAGAAAAATCCCCCGGCATATCGAAACACACCGGAGGATTCCATGCTAGATTTATACCCGTTAAGCTTTCATTCTTTCAAACCTTATTTTTTCAGGTTGTAGAAGGAGTTCAAGCCGTTGTATTGAGCAAGTTCGCCCAATTGGTCTTCGATGCGAAGCAATTGGTTGTATTTTGCGATACGGTCCGTACGGGAAGGAGCACCTGTTTTGATTTGGCCAGCGTTTGTTGCAACCGCGATGTCGGCGATTGTGCTGTCTTCGGACTCACCGGAACGGTGGGAGATAACAGCTGTATAACCAGCGCGTTTAGCCATTTCAATAGCGTCGAAGGTTTCTGTCAAAGTACCGATTTGGTTTACTTTGATCAAGATGGAGTTGCCGATGCCGTCTTCGATGCCTTTAGCCAGACGTTCTGTGTTCGTTACGAATAGGTCGTCACCAACCAATTGGATTTTGTTACCCAATTTCTCAGTCAGCAGCTTCCAGCCTTCCCAGTCGTCTTCGGAGCAGCCGTCTTCGATGGTGATGATTGGATATTTGTCTACCCAAGAAGCGAGCAGGTCAACGAACTCAGCGGAAGTGAAGGATTTGCCTTCGCCTTCCAGGTGATATTTACCGTCTTTGAAGAACTCCGTGGACGCAACGTCCATACCCAGGAATACGTCTTTGCCTGGTGTGTAGCCGGCTTTCTCGATCGCTTCGATGATCGAAGTCAAAGCATCTTCGTTGGAAGTAAAGTTAGGAGCAAAACCGCCTTCGTCACCAACTGCCGTGTTCAGGCCTTTGCCTTTCAATACGGATTTCAGGTTGTGGAAGATTTCAGCGCCCATACGAAGCGCTTCTTTGAAGCTTGGAGCGCCTACAGGGAGTACCATAAATTCTTGCACGTCAACGTTGTTGTCGGCATGTGCGCCGCCGTTAACGATGTTCATCATAGGAACTGGCAATTGCTTAGCGTTGAATCCGCCGAGGTAAACATACAAAGGCAGGTCCAAAGCGTCTGCTGCAGCGCGGGCTACAGCCATGGAAACCGCCAGGATGGCGTTAGCACCGAGTTTGCCTTTGTTAGGCGTTCCGTCCAAAGCGATCATCATTTTGTCGATGCCCAGTTGGTCCAGAGCGTCCATGCCGATCACTTCGGGAGCGATGATGTCGTTAACGTTAGCTACGGCTTTCAGAACGCCTTTGCCCAGGTAACGGGATTTGTCGTCGTCGCGAAGCTCAACGGCTTCGTGAGCGCCTGTGGAAGCACCGGATGGTACGATAGCGCGGCCGATAGCGCCGGATTCCAGGTAAACTTCAACTTCAACAGTCGGGTTGCCGCGGGAGTCGAGGACTTCGCGTGCGTATACGTCAGAAATAATAGTCATTTTGAGTATTCTCCTTTTCGAAATCATTTTTTCAAAGTTGGTTTGTGTTGTGTACTAAAGCTGTACTAAAGCCTAATCGGCTTTCTGGTAAAACTTCTCTGAGCAGAAGTCTAACGCTTTATGTTCGCTTTCGCAAGCAAGCAGGCTTATTTGCGGCTGGCGATCATGGATTGTCCTGTCATTTCGGCAGGCAAAGGCAGCTGCATCAGATCCAGGATCGTTGGCGCAACGTCAGCCAAAATGCCATGCTCGCGCAGAACGACATCATGGGAAGTCACGATAAACGGAACAGGGTTTGTCGTATGAGCCGTGAAAGGACGGCCATTTTCGTCGAATACCATGTCCGCGTTGCCGTGGTCGGCGATGATGATCGCTACGCCGCCTTTGGAAACAACGGCATCCACGACTTTACCTACGCATTCGTCCGTTACTTCAACCGCTTTGATCGTTGGCTCCAGCATGCCGGAGTGCCCAACCATGTCCGGGTTGGCGAAGTTCAGGATGATCGTATCGAAGTTCTCTTCTTCGATCTCTTTCACGGCTGCGGCCGCTACTTCGTAAGCGCTCATTTCAGGCTGCAGGTCGTAAGTGGCGACCTTCGGCGAGTTGATGAGGATACGGGTTTCGCCCGGAAGCTCCACATCGCGTCCGCCGCTGAAGAAGAACGTTACGTGAGGGTATTTTTCAGTCTCCGCAATGCGAAGCTGTTTCTTGTTGTGCTGCACAAGCACTTCGCCCAGTGTGTTATCCAGGTTTTTAGGCTCGTAGGCTACGTATCCCCCAACCGTTTCGCTGAACAAGGTCAAGCATACGAAATGCAAACCTTCAGGGAATTTTGGTCCACGATCAAAGCCGCGGAAGTCGAGGTTCGTGAACACTTGGGACAGCTGAATCGCACGGTCCGGACGGAAGTTCAGGAACACGACGGAATCGCCGGATTCAACGGAACCGACCGGCTCTCCTTGACCGTCCACAATTACAGTCGGCACCATGAATTCGTCAAACACGCCGTTGCTGTAAGAATCTTTAACAGCTTGGAGAGGATCCACGTAGTGAGGACCTTCGCCGTAAACGATCGCACGGTAGGACTTCTCTACGCGGTCCCAGCGTTTGTCGCGGTCCATCGAGTAGTAACGGCCGGAAAGCGTCGCAATTTTGCCGATACCGATCTCTTCGATCTTCTTGATCAGCTGGCTCAGGTAACCTTCACCGCTGTCAGGAGCTACGTCGCGGCCGTCAAGGAAAGCATGGATATACACTTCCTGCATATCTTCTTTCTTGGCCAGCTCCAGCATCGCAAACAAATGGTCGATGTGCGCATGCACGCCGCCGTCGGACAAAAGGCCGTACAAATGCAGCTTTTTGCCGTTTTTCTTGGCCGCTCGAACCGCTTCAACCAAGGTTTGATTGTCAAAAAACTCGCCTTCGCGAATGGATTTCGAAATCCGGGTCAAATCCTGATAAACGATACGGCCTGCGCCGATGTTCAAGTGACCCACTTCAGAGTTGCCCATTTGGCCTTCCGGCAAACCTACCGCTTCACCGCAAGCGGTCAACGTGGTATTCGGATATTCTTTCAGATAACGGTCATAGTTCGGTTTCTTGGCTTGGGCAACCGCGTTGCCTTCCACCGTGTTGCGAAGACCGAAACCGTCCATGATGATCAGGGCTACAGGTCTTGGTACAGTGTTTCCAGCCATCTTACTTGGCCCCCTCAACCAGAGCGATGTAGGAAGCAGGCTGCAGGCTTGCGCCGCCTACGAGCGCACCGTCGATGTCGCTTTCGCTCATGTATTCCTTAACATTTTCAGGTTTCACGCTGCCGCCGTATTGAATGCGAACTTTGCTCGCCGTTTCGGAGCCGTAAAGACCATCCACCAGGCTGCGGATATAAGCGATAACTTCGTTTGCATCCTGAGCAGTGGAGGATTTGCCTGTGCCGATCGCCCAGATAGGCTCATAAGCGATTACGACCTGAGCGGCCTGCTCGGCAGTCAAACCTTTAAGCGCAGCTTCGGTTTGCACCTTAACTACTTCTTTAGTTTGGCCGGCTTCGCGCTCTTCCAGCTTCTCGCCTACGCAAGGGATTGGCGTAATGCCGTATTTGAATGCCGCGTGCACTTTTTTATTCACGATTTCGTCGGTTTCGCCGAAATAAGCACGGCGTTCGGAGTGCCCGATGATGACATAATCGACACCGAGCTCCTGCAGCATTTTGCCGCTGATTTCGCCGGTAAACGCGCCTTCGTCTTCGAAGTGAAGGTTTTGGGCACCGATCTTGATGGAAGTGCCTTTAGCCGCTTCCACCAATGCCGGGAGGTTGGTAAACGGAGCGCAGATGACGCTTTCTACGCCAGCTACTTCCGCTTTGCCTTTAACTTCTTCGAAGAACGTTTTTGCTTCGGAAACCGTTTTGAACATTTTCCAGTTCCCTGCAATAATTGGTGTTCTCATGCCGTTAAACCTCCAATGTTTCTTTCTTAAATCCGTGGTGCCACTAAGCACCGGTTCAAGCCGTCTTATTTATCGTTCAAAGCCACTACGCCTGGCAAAGCCTTGCCTTCCATGAATTCGAGGGAAGCGCCGCCGCCAGTGGAAATGTGATCCATTTTGTCAGCCAGATGGAATTTCTCTGCTGCCGCTGCGGAGTCACCGCCGCCGATGATGGTGTAGCCTTCTGTAGTTGCGCAAGCTTCAGCCACTTCACGTGTTCCGTTAGAGAAAGGTTCAATTTCAAATACGCCCATAGGTCCGTTCCAAACGACGAGTTTGGAGTTCTTGATGACGTCCGCATAAATCGCACGTGTTTTAGGACCGATATCCACACCTTCCCAGCCTTGAGGAATGCTGTCGATGTCTACGATATCTTTGTTGGCATCCGCTTTGAAGTCGTCAGCGATCACGCAATCGACAGGAAGCAGAAAGTTTTTGCCGAGTTTCTTGGCTTTTTCGATGAAGCCCAAAGCTACGTCCAGTTTGGAGTCGTCGCACAGGGACAAACCGATTTCATGGCCTTGAGCCTTGAAGAAGGTGTAGGACAAGCCGCCGCCAATAAGTACGTTGTCTGCAAGGTTCAGCAGGTTATCGATCACGTCAATTTTATCTTTAACTTTGGAGCCGCCGATGATCGCAGTGAAAGGACGTTCCGGATTGGACAAGGCTTTGCCCAGAACGGACAATTCTTTTTCCATCAGAAGACCGGATACAGCCGGCAGATAATGCGCGATACCTTCCGTGGAAGCATGCGCGCGGTGAGCGGCGCCAAAAGCATCATTGACGAACAGATCGGCAAGCTCGGCGAATTGTTTGGCAAGCTCCGGATCGTTTTTCTCTTCGCCCGGATAGAAGCGCACGTTCTCAAGCACAAGCACGTCGCCATTGTTCAGTTCGGCGATTTTGGCTTTCACGGCTTCGCCTACAGCTTCATCCGCTTTGGCAACCGGTTTGCCAAGCAGCTCAGCCAAACGTTCAGCAGGAGCAGTCAAACGCATGGATTCGTTAACTTCACCTTTAGGACGGCCCAGGTGGCTCGCCAGGATCACTTTCGCACCGTTTTCGATCAAATATTTGATCGTAGGCAGCGTTTCGCGGATCCGGGTATCATCCGTAATTTTGCCGTCTTCGAGCGGCACGTTAAAATCGACGCGTACAAATACGCGTTTGCCTGTTACTTCTACATCGCGAACACTTTTTTTATTCATGGTTCGTTCCTCCGCACCCTTAAATTTGATTATCTGCAATTCAAGGAAAAACACTCATCATGTATAAAGAGCGGAAACACTGGCTGTTTCCGCTCTTTGGTTTCAAGCAAGGCTCTTATTTAGCCAGTTTTGCGAAGTGTTCCAAAGTACGAACGAGCTGCGCAGTGTAGGACATTTCGTTGTCGTACCAAGCTACTGTTTTCACCAATTGTTGGTCGCCAACAGTCAATACTTTAGTTTGAGTAGCGTCGAACAGGGAACCGAAAGTCATACCTTTGATGTCGGAGGATACGATTTCGTCTTCTGTGTAACCGAAAGTTTGTGGATCAGTAGCGGCTTTCATTGCTGCGTTAACTTCGTCCACAGTTACTTTTTTGTTCAGTACAGTAACCAGCTCAGTCAGGGAACCTGTAGCAACTGGAACGCGTTGTGCAGCGCCGTCCAATTTGCCTTGCAGTTCCGGGATAACCAGGCCGATTGCTTTAGCAGCACCAGTTGTGTTAGGGATGATGTTTTCAGCAGCGGCACGAGCGCGGCGGAAGTCACCTTTCGCATGCGGAGCGTCCAAAGTGTTTTGGTCGCCAGTGTAAGCATGGATTGTAGTCATCAAACCTTCTACGATACCGAAGGAATCGTTCAAAGTTTTAGCCATAGGAGCCAGGCAGTTCGTTGTGCAAGATGCACCGGAAATAACGGTTTCAGTTCCATCCAGCGTGTCATGGTTTACGTTGTAAACGATGGTTTTCATGTCGCCTGTAGCCGGAGCGGAGATTACAACTTTCTTAGCTCCGCCTTTCAGGTGAAGCTCGGCTTTTTCTTTAGTTGTGAAGAAGCCTGTGCACTCCAGAACGATGTCAACGCCTAGGTCGCCCCAAGGAAGTTCTTCAGGGTTGCGGTTAGCGAGAACTTTAACTTCTTTGCCGTTTACTTTGAAGAAACCTTCATGAACTTCAACTTCACCGTTGAATTTGCCTTGAGTTGTATCATATTTAAGAAGGTGTGCCAGCATTTTAGCGTCAGTCAAGTCGTTGATTGCTACCACTTCGATACCTTCTACTTCTTGAATACGACGGAATGCCAAGCGACCAATACGTCCAAAACCGTTAATGCCTACTTTTACACTCATTGATAGATCCTCCCAAAGAAAAATATTTTTTTATATTTAGTCAGGCCTGATGACCTGAGTAAAACAACGTTGGTTCATACCGTGTCTGCATGCTACAGAGATTTAATGATCTCTTCGGCCGCCGCTTCGTCCGTGATCAGGATGTCCTCCTGCCCGAATTTCAGCACGGCGTGAATGGCCTGCGCTTTGCTGCGCCCGCCCGCAATACCGATGATCGTCTCCGTAGACTTGATGTCCTCGAGCCTTAAACCCAAAGTCAACATCTTATGAACTACGGAACCCTGCTCGTTAAAGTAGTAGCCAAAGGATTCGGCAATGGCTCCGTCTCTTGCGAGTTCTTGCACCATCTCACGATCCAGCTTGCGCCTGCGCGCCATTTCCATAGCGTCTCCGATGCCGTGCACCACGATCCGCGCCTTGCGGATCAAGTCCACAATCTCTTGAATGTTAGGGTCATGGACAAGGGAATCATAGGCTTCACGGCCAAGCAGATCAGGTACATGCAGCAGCCGGTATTCGGCGCCTACCCGTTTTGCCATGCCGGAAGCTATCGTGTTGGCCTGGATTTCCAGGCTTTCGCCAAGACCTCCGCGGGCCGGTACAAACCAGCTTCCTTTAATAGGCGATGCCGGAGGCGTAAGCTGCTCGGCCATAACGGCCAACGTCGATCCGCCGGTTACGGCGACCACGTCATTGTCCCCGATGACTTCAAGTAAAGCTCTAGCTCCTGCACGTCCCAGCTCACGTTTGGCGGTTTCGGCCGCTTCGCAGTCTCCTGGCACCACGACCACCTTCCGCAAACCGTAAGTGTCGCGGATCTTCTTCTCCATTTCGGACAGTCCCAGCAGTTCTTTCGCGAACGGCTTCATCTGTTCCAGCAGCTGGAGGCCCGCCGCACTGACTCTCATGCCCACATTCTCGATTTCGATAAGCCCTTGGGCCTTAAGGAGATCTGTTTCCGCGCGCAATACGCGTTCCGTCATATTCAGGGAGAGCGCAAGCGTGCGTCTTCCGATGACTTCCTCGAGCATGATCTGGTTCAGGATCAGATATCTCTTCTTGAGAACGTCCATGAGATCAGGCAGAAGCTGCTTTTGGATCTCCAACAAATCTCGCAATGTCTTCACTCCTGCGGCTTCGACTATCTCTCTCCATTCCTCTGGTCTTAAAATGTCCCGGGTTAACTTTTTAAGTCCCACTGATATTCTAACCAATTTCTCCTCTTGTTGCAAGTGCATCGTCCGTAGAATGAGCAAGTTTTCCATCCTCTATTCGTAAGACTCCGCAGACCTCTGCAATTGTAATAAATATAGCCGTTTGGGCTTGCTTTTTAATTTGGGAGCGACTATAATAAATTCTGTTGACTTTATTGAGGTCTCTTAAACAAATATGCGCC
Organism: Paenibacillus mobilis; assembly: GCF_058267595.1. Lineage (NCBI taxonomy): Bacteria > Bacillati > Bacillota > Bacilli > Caryophanales > Paenibacillaceae > Paenibacillus > Paenibacillus mobilis. The sequence goes on along the minus strand of NZ_JBZCMS010000007.1, from coordinate 38,767 downwards.
CGTGGTCCAATGGATATGACGTAGGCCTCCGGAGCCTGAGATCGAGGTTCGATTCCTCGCGGGCGCGCCATTTCAGCTTTAACGGCTTTTAAACAGCCGGGTCTGAAACCTTAATTGATGAAACATCCTATATATGTTTAACCAGAAGTCCGAGGAATCGGGCTTTTTTTAATCCGTTAGTTTGACTTTCTTTGACTTTCTGTTTGAAATTGTTTATGATGTGGTTATTAACAGTGTTGCTGGATATGGAAGGCGGTTTAAAGGGGACTGTTTTGGTCAATCCTGTAATCGCCGGGCCAAACGGGCCCATACTGTTAAACGCTGCTGCCTGTGTATCCCGGGCATTAAGCCTAATACTTACAACTTTAATTCTAGGAGGGTTTTTATCGTGAGTTATATTCCTATGGTCGTCGAACAAAGTAACCGCGGAGAGCGTGCTTACGACATTTATTCCAGATTGCTCAAAGACCGGATCATTTTCCTTGGCTCCCAAGTGAACGACGTTGTGGCCAACTCCATTATCGCGCAAATGCTGTTCCTGGATGCCGAAGAGCCTGGCAAGGACATTCACCTTTACATTAACAGCCCTGGCGGTTCCATTACGGCAGGCATGGCGATTTACGATACGATGCAGTTCATCAAATCCGACGTTTCCACGATCTGCGTGGGCATGGCGGCTTCCATGGGCGCGTTCCTGCTGAACGCCGGCGCCAAAGGCAAACGCTACGCGCTGCCAAACAGTGAAGTAATGATTCACCAGCCGCTGGGCGGGGCCGAAGGCCAAGCGACGGATATCGAAATCCGCGCGCGCCGCATCCTGAAAATGCGCGACAGCCTGAACAAAATCCTGGCGGATCGCACAGGTCAGCCTTTGGAACGCATCGAAAAAGACACCGACCGCGACTACTTCATGACTGCGGCGGAAGCCAAGGAATACGGCCTGATCGACAAGGTGATTGAGAAAGTAAATTCGGAAGGCGTATAAGCCTTCACGGCTTGGGATCATCTGAACCATTTTAAAGCGGTAATCCGCTGCGGTGTGCAACCGGCAGCGGATTACCGCTTTTTCTTTTTCCGGCAGCTCCCCGATCGAACCCTCACCTCCCTCCGCCAAAACCTTATGGTGAAGGGGAATCCCCTCTCGTTGCCCATTTTCACAATTTGGACGACCTTTTTTACAACTTGAATACGTTATTGCAATAGGTCCCCTCTATATTGAAGGAATAGGATTAGCCCCTAACTTAGACAATGGAGACGATAATGGTCATGGAAAAGATATGGATCATAGAGGATGAAGAGGCCATTGCAGAGCTTATCCGGCTAAATTTGAGCCTTCGGGGCACAGCCATTAAAGAAACAACCTCGTATGCTTATACCAGCAATATGTTCCATGTGCTGATCCATCTGGACAATGGCCAAACCGACATCGTGGACGTTGACAGCCATACCGGAGAAGTTTATTCCTATAAAGGCAACGCGGACCAAGGCGAGTTAGACTATATTAAGCAAGAGTCCCAATCGGCCGAGAAAGAGGATACCTCTTCCTATCTGGATCAAAATTAATTAAGTTAGCAGGTATTAAAAAAACAAAGAGCCGTACCCGGATAGAGGCAATCCCTCCGCCGGGTACGGCTGTTCAGATTTCACCTAACTTGAGATAAACCGCGGCTTAGTTGGCGGCAAGCGGGTTTACCCCTTTCGGCAGCAGCGCCGAAAACGGAAGATAATATTCCGGGAAGCCGGCCGCATAAGGCAAATACTCATAAAGCTGGAAGAAAATTACGAGGCCATCATCCTTCAGATAGAAACCCGGTTTGTCTCCAACGGTCTTAAAGCCGCCGAAGTAGCCGGGGGCGGTTTTCAGTTTGCCCCCCACCTTGGCATCGATAGCTTTCACAAAGTCGGGATTTGCTTTAAGGAGATCCGCCAGTTCAACTTGTTTGCCGTCGCTCAGCCGGAAGGTGAGACCTTCCAGAGCACTCATCCCGTGTGCACCGCCGGTGTAATCATAGTTCAACAGACGGAAGCTGAGATATCCGTTTCGGTTATAAGTGACCGCGTAATACATGTCGAATTCGTTTTTGGCGCCTTGCGGGCCAAGACCGAGCTCCTTCGAACGTTTCAAGGAATCCTGCACATAAGCATCCGCCCGGTCCTTAAAAATTTTGTTGATCTGCTCCTGAACCTCGTCATTCGCGAGGCCGCTGATTACCGGATACTGAATTTGAATATCCGTTATTTTATCCGACTGGGTCAAGCTTTTCGCCGTCACTTTCAAGTCGTTCAACTGGAGAGGCACGAGATTTACGGTTTTAGTCGCGTTGTTCCATTCCGCCCGGTAGCCCAGATTATCCGTCAGTAAATGCACGGACACATAATTTAGCCCCTGCTTGTTGATCCATTCGTAATCCGGAAATTGCGTGGCCCCGTTTACGCTGACGCCCACCGTTCCGTAGGCAGTCGGAGCAAGCTGGACGGCAAGATTCCCCCGGGTAATCTGATAAGTTTTTGTTTTGGCGTCATAGGACACCTTGAAGCCCAGACTATCGCGGAGAGCCGCAAGCGGAATCAAAGTCCCCTCCTGTCCCGCCAACGCTTTTTGCGTAAGAGGTTTACCGTTTAGCATCAGGTGGATGGAGGCCTGCTCTTTGGATGCTGCCGGAGCCGCAATGGCGGAGTTCGGGACCGAGGCGGCTGACACGGGCTGTACCGCAACCGCACTTGTCCCCGCCAGCAGGGCAGCAGCCAGCAGGGCGCCGCTCCATTTTTTATTGTTCCTATTGTCGTTCCTATTCATGTCGGTCATTCCTTTCATCGCTTGCTGATTCGACTGCCATCTTTCCCTAATAGGTTATTACCCGTTCTATTATAGCTTCCCCTCGCTCTAAGAAATTAAAGTTCCGGTAACAATCCAGAGACAATCCTGCCATTTCCCAGACAGAAACAAAATACCCGCATTCAGCCGAATGCAGGTTAAAGTGCTATACCTATTTCTTTTATATCTATTTATTATCCCAATCTTCCGTAGCCCAAAGCATTCAAATGCTCCGCAATCGTGCGGTATCCTCTTCCGTTCGGATGGAGGTGATCCAGAAACAACAACTCTCTTTCACGTCCGGAGAAATCGGGATAAATGTTGGCAAATCCGTACACCTGATTGGTGTACTGGGCCGCATAGCGGTTAAACTGCTGAACCCAGTCCGTCGCCTCGCCAATCCTCGGATAAGGATTATAAAGGCCTACCACACGGATGATATGAGCTTTTCCATACCCGGATTTCAACCGGTAAACTTCGCTTACGATACTCGAAAAATTCTGTTTGCACTCCTGCAGGGCCCCGCGCAAAATCCGCGACGTGTTCGAGGGCTGTGCCTGTGCGGCTTTGGAGGCCTTGATCAGGTCGTTGCCTCCTATGGAGATCGTAATTATATCGGCCTCTTTAAGCGCCTGTCTGAATGACGAGTTCCGGGTCACTCTTTGATCCAGCTCCGCACTGGTCAATCCGTTTACCCCCAGATTGGTGTAAGCGACAAACTCCCTCAGCCTGACTTCCGCCATCCGCCGATAAACGGGAACAAAGCCGTTTCCGGGCAGCGCCCCGAACCCGGTCGTCAGCGAATCTCCGATTGCCGTATATTGATAACTCATATGCTCCTCTCAGCACCTTTCAGCTATGCTCTCTATCTAACATATGAAGGAGCGCTAAAAGAGGAAACGGGGAATCTGTCCACACAGGCAAACGGCCAGGACGTACGGCCCTAACCCGGCACAGCGGTTAAAGCGGCAGATCCCTCCTTTTAAAGCTCATGACAGCAGCCGCATAACAAAGGACGCCAAAGGCGAGAAGCACCACTCCGGACAGCAGCAAATGTCCTTCTCCGGCGACAATGTCGCTCGGACGGTACAGGGAAAACGGGGTCAGCCATTTCATCCAGTCCAGACTTTCGGTCAGCTTGGCTAACAGATCAAAGGTATAGAACAAAAAGACAACCGTTCCGGAGAGGCCTTTCGCCCTTTTCTCTTCGTTGCTTAAACTAGAGATCAGAAAGGACAGGCCGCCCAGCGCAAAAAACAGCAGGAAGGCCTGCACGTTCATCCAGACAAAAGCCGTCCCGTCAAAAGCGTATTTGCCGCCGATCAGCCAGGCATAGCCCGCAAACCCGGCTAACGTCGTGACGCCTACCACCACCAGCAGCAGGCCGGTGACGAGCACCATAGCCTGCGCCCACGCGATTTTCCCCCGCGTTGTAGGCGCCGATAACAGGTAGGCCATTGATCCCTGATCGATAAGGCGGCTCATCAGCGTGCCCGCCAGCTGGACGGTAAAAACGCCAAGCAGCACCAGCATGATCAGCCCGTAGAACTCCACGAATATAAAGGCATCCACGCTGCCAAAGCCGCTGCCGAGGCCAAACGCGCGTGAAACGCCCTCCGGCAGGGAGCGGATCACTTCATCAACCGCGGAATTATTGCCCGCTATGCTGGGATAAACGCCGAGCATGAGCAGCATATAAAAAGCAGCGCCGACGGCATACTGCAGCAGTCCTTTGAGCTTGATGCCCATCATTCTTTTATACAACACGCCGTTCATTTCGCCGCCTCCTTGCCCGCATCATAATAATCCATAAAAATATCCTCCAGATTCTGCGCCGCCATCTCCAGATTCAAAACCGGATACTTCGCCAGCTCCTTAAGGACAGCCGGGTAATCGCCGCCTTGCACCGCCACCGTAACCCTGCCGTCTTTGGCGCTTTGAATATCCAGGCCGGATGCCGAGAAACGTGCGGCCGAAGCCGTATCCGCAAACGTAATATCGATCCGCTTCCGCTGCATCGTCCGCAGCTCGTGCATATTTTTAACGCCGACCAGTTTGCCGTCTTTGATGATCGCCGCCCGGTCGCACGTTTTTTCTATTTCGGGAAAGCTGTGGGAAGACATCAGGAAGGTGGTGCCCCGCTCCTTCTCTTCCAGTACTAGTTCAATAAAGAGACGCTGCATCAGAGGATCCAGACCTGACGTAGGTTCATCCAGGATGATCACCTCGGGCCGGTGCATAAAAGCCGCAACGATGCCTACCTTCTGCTTCATCCCTTTGGACATTTTGCGGATTGGGGTACAGTCATCGAATTGAAACCGCCCGATCAGCTCCAGCCTGCGGCTGTGGTCCTTCAGATGTTTCATATCCGCCATGAAATCAAGGAAACCTTTACCGGTCATCCCCTCAAAAAAAGCGATCTCCCCCGGCAGATAGCCGACCAGCTGCTGCACCCTCTCCCGGCTGGGGGGAAGTATCCTCCAACGTCAGTCTCCCCGTGTTTATCGCCTATCTGCAAATGTTCATTTCGAACTCCAAACAGCTGCTGGAAGCCTCGAAAAATTCCGGAGATGCCGAGAAGTTTAATTCGGAGTTGACGGAGCTTTTTTTCTACGGCATGTGCGGAAAAAAATAAGCCTGCCCCGACCCGGGACAGGCTGCTTGCGCTGCGTATTTTATAACGTGACCTTATTTCATTGCATATTGAACCGTCAGGGTTGTATTTACGGTCAGTTCGCCGGTTTCAATGGAGGTGCTGGCTGCGCTGTCGGCGGCGGAAGGACTCGCGATGAACGACTCGCCTTTTTTGACTATCGGCGTATATCCGCCGTCGTTCTGAACGACATTGACCACAACGCCAAGGCCGCGTCCGGCCGCTTTTGCGATAATGCCCGCTTTAACGCCGGCATCCGCCATGGCCTTCGTAATGACCTGCTCCTGGTATTGATCCGGATTGTCTACCGTAAACGTGACGTTATCGATCCGGTTGGCTCCGGCATTGGAGGCTGCGTCCAGCAGCTGCCCGATTTTATCCAAATCCCGGTATTTCACCCGAAGCGTATGGTAAGCCGTGTAGCCGGTTACTTTTTGCCCGTCTTTATCATTGTACGTATAATTGGGCTGCACATAGAATTGGCTCGTCTGGATATCAGCCGCGTCGATTTTCCAAGTATCCTTCAGCAGAGCAGTAAGCTTCTGCAGGCTTGCCGCATTTTTAGACTGGGCATCTTTCGCGGTAGCCGCCGTTGTCTCTACGCCCAGCGACAGATAAGCCACGTCCGGTTTCACCGATATTTCGCCGCTTCCCGTCACGGTAATCGTGTTCTGCTGGGACTCGCTGTCCGCCGCATAAGCGGAAGTGCCCGGATTAATCAGCGTGCCTGCGGCCGATCCCCCGGCAAGCAATCCCCCGGCTAAAGCTACTGCTCCTAATCTTTTCGCCCAAATGTTCATTCCTTAACCCCTCCATCGTTTAAATTGGCAACGCTTAACTTTCGATTCCGCAAAAATACCCGTGTATTTGAACCGGGTTCCTTACGGGTTTGTTTAATATCCAAGACGACCCCTGCCAAATAAAGGTTGCACCAAAATTAGCCAATTTAAAATAAAAAAGGCCGCTCGCAAGACATTTCTGCCTTGAGAACGGCCGGGACTACGAACCGTCACCCGCTGAACGTTACCCGCTATAATTAGCTTCGCTTAGTTTACCTTGGTAAAGGCCCACAGCTGCGCATCCGATCCATTATCCGTGTACTGCTGAATGGCAGCCCCGTCCGCGGTTGAAGCGCTGGCTACGTCAATGACAAGACCGCTCGCTTTGGAGACAAGCTTGAAGTACCCGCCACCGGCATCCACGATCCGCCATCTCTGGGCGTCCGAGCCGTTGTCATCCCACTGCTGCAGCTGCACGCCGCTGGCTGTCGAGGCGCCTGGCACATCCAGCACTTTGCCGCTGTGAATGGCGGTCAGCTTGTAGTAACCGTCTCCCGTGCTGTCGATCCGGAACTGCTGATTGTTCGCCGTATAGTTTGTCCACTGCTGAATTTTGGCTCCGCTGGCCGTTGATACATCCTTTACGTCCAGCACTTTGCCGCTAACCTTCGATGCGATCGTATAAATGCCGCCGCTCACTACCGGAGACTGGGACGGAGCAGACTGCTGATAAACCCGCACATAATCCACCAGCATTTGCGACGGGAACGGCGTGGAGCTGTTCGGGCTGCCCGGCCAGTTGCCGCCAACTGCCAGATTCAGCAGAATAAAGAACGGTTTTTGGAACTCCTCGGTGTTGCCTGTGCCGTTAGCGATATAAAATTCATTAAATAGATTGCCGTCCACAAACCAACGAATATAATCGGCATCCCATTCTACGCTGTAGACATGATATTGGGAGAAATCGAGGCTGGCAGAGGTCCTGCCGTAATCCGCATGGCCGTTTGCGTCCCAATGCACGGTTCCATTTATGGAAGCATTGTTGTTGACCCGTTCCATGATGTCGATTTCGCCGCTTTTCGGCCAGCCGACCGTGTCAATGTTGGAACCCAGCATCCAAAACGCCGGCCACAGGCCTTGTCCGGAAGGCAGCTTGATCCGGGCTTCGATTTTTCCATAAGTAAAACTCTTCAGTCCCTGGGTTTTGATCCGGGCCGAAGTATAGTTCATGCCGCCATAGGATTCCTTCTGTGCCGTAATGACCAAATTACCGCCTGTCACCTGCAAATTCTGAGGCCGGTCCGTATAATATTCCAGCTCGTTATTGCCCCATCCGCCGCTGCCGGTGCCGATCTCCGCCCGCCAGTTATTCGTATTTAGAGAAGTGCCGTCAAATTCATCGCTCCACACGAGGTTCCAGTTCCCGGCCGCATTTGCGCCTTGGACCGGAGTCAGTGTGATCAGGAGTGTCAACAGGAGAAGCAGGCTTACCCATTTTCCTTGTTTCCGCATGGCAAATCCTCCTTTTCGATTTACGTTTCTCGTCCTGTTCCGCCGGAAGGCGGCAGGCATCATCCGAACAACCTCTGGCCCTGGGCCGAGAGCAACCACCCCTTTTCGTCGGAAATAAGAGCTGCGGCTGATAGAGGAATGAAGGATCCTTTCATTCAACTTCATTATAAAGCGCTTACATAAGGAAATACAACCATTTTTTAGAAGATTTTCTCTATGAATCTACTCTCTTTTTCAACTCCTTGCTTTTATGCAAAAAAACGGCTGCGCCCGAGGCGAAGCCGTCTTCTTCCGTTCAGCATGAGGGAGTTAACCAGGTTTACTGGTTCTCCAGCTCTTCTTTGCTTACCAGCGTGACTAAAGCGTTTGCAGCCTGCTCCGCGTCCGCGCCTTCAGCACTAATGTAAATTTCAGTTCCTGTACTGATCGCAAGGCTCATGATCCCCATGATGCTCTTGGCGTTTACTTTCTTGTCGTCCTTCTCCACGAAGATTTCGGACGAATATTTATTCGCTTCCTGTACGAAAAGCGCAGCCGGCCGGGCATGAAGCCCTGTCTTCAGTCGAACAGTTACCGGTTGTTTGATCATGGAAACTTACCCCCTCTTCAAATCATTCCGCATAGTATGGACATTTTAATAAAAATAGTATACCATACAAAACTTGCTGCAAACTAGCCTTTATCCCTGCCGAATTTTATCGGCCATTTCATCGATCTTCCGCAGGCGGTGATTTACGCCGGACTTGCTGACTCCGCCCTTCAGAAGTTCGCCCACCTCTTTGAGGTTGATATCCGGATAAGCCAGCCGGACCTCGGCCACTTCACGAAGCTTGTCGGGCAGATTGTCCAGCCCGATTTCCCGCTGCAGCAGCTTGATATTTTCGATCTGGCGCACGGCCGCTCCAATCGTTTTGTTCAGGTTGGCGGTTTCGCAGTTTACGATCCGGTTGACGGAATTCCGCATGTCCCTCATGATCCGGACGTCCTCGAACTTGAACAGGGCCTGATGCGCCCCGATCAGGCTCAGAAACTCGATGATCCTTTCGCCTTCCTTAATATAGAAAATAAAGCCTTTCTTCCGCTCGATGCAGCGGGCGTTCAGATGGAAATCCGCCGCAAGGTTCACCAGCGCCTGACAATGCTCCTCATACATGGAGGCAATCTCCAGATGATAAGAGGAGCCTTCCGGATTGTTGACCGACCCCCCTGCCAGGAAGGCTCCCCGCAGGTAAGCTCCCTTGCAGCAATCGTTCTGAATCAGCTCCGGATGAATTTCGTCCATGAACATAAATCCTTCCGAAACAATCCTTAGCTCTTTAAGTATTTCCTGAACGCGGGCCGGAATACGGACGATATACACATTATTTTTCTTCAGCCGCATTTTCTTGCGCACCAGCAGCTCCGTATGAACATCAAAATGCTTTTTGATCAATGAGTAAATCCGTCTCGCGATCGCGGCATTTTCCGTTGAAATATCCAAAATGACCTTTTTGCTCGAAACCGAAACCGCGCCGTTCATCCGGATCAGTGCCGAAAGCTCAGCCCGCTCGCAGCAGGAATCCGCCTCGATCATAGTCAGTTCTTTTTTGGTTTGTGCCGCAAAGGACAAGGGACTCACCTCTTTCTTAACATCCAGTTTTGCACCAGCGAGCAGATATGCTCACTTAGTTTATCCGCATCATGGCGTAAATAACGCCGGAAAAGCACCAGCTTGTCGGCGATTACCTTATAACCTCTGCTGGTCAGCACATCGTAGTCCAGCTGCACAGGTTTCGCGCCTTTCTCGGCATAAAAATCCTGAACATGCAGCGGAATTTCGCCGTCGTTCACAATGACATAATCAATTAAATGATGGCCTACGTGATCATAAACCGCCTGCAAATGGTCGCTTACCGTATAGCCGTCGGTTTCGCCCGGCTGGGTCATCACGTTGCAGACGAAAATTTTGATGGCTTCGTTATTGTTGAGCACCGCCTCAGCCAGCTTGGGCACAAGCAGGTTCGGCAAAATGCTCGTATATAAGCTTCCCGGACCGATCAAGATCGCATCCGCTTCGATAATCGCCTGGACAGCCTCAGGCAACGGCTCCACATGTTCCGGTTCTAGAAAAATACGTTTGATCCTTCCCGGCGCCTCCGGAATCTTGGACTCGCCGGTCACGATGCTTCCGTCCTCCATTTCGGCATGCAGGACGACAGCCTGATCCGCGGCGGGCAGCACGCGCCCGCGAACGGCAAAGACACGGCTCAGCTCGCGCACGGCCGTCACGAAATCACCGGAAATATCGGTGATTGCCGCCAGGATCAAATTGCCGAGACTGTGTCCGGCAAGTCCTGAGCCCGCCGAAAACCGGTAGCTGAGCATATCCGACATCAGCGGTTCGACGTCGGCGAGCGCCGTCAGTACGTTGCGGATGTCGCCGGGCGGCGGCATCTGCAGTTCATTTCTCAAAATGCCCGAGCTGCCGCCGTCATCGGCTACGGTCACGATGGCCGTGATATCCAGCGGCTTCTGCTTCAGCCCCCGCAGCATTACGGACAATCCTGTTCCGCCGCCCATCACAACGATGCGTGGCTTTCTTTCCTCGGAAGGCTGTTTACTCAATGTTGTTCACCTCTTAGGGACGGTCGCGGTCCGAATCACGGTGACTGACTCTCACCGTCTCTGTTTCACTTGTACCCAGCATCCGTCCCAGATATTCGGCAATGGCCACCGAGCGGTGTTTGCCGCCCGTACAGCCGATGCCGATAATGACCTGGCTTTTTCCCTCTTTGTGGTACTGAGGGATCAAAAAATGCAGCATATCCATGAGCTTGGTCAGAAACGTCTGCGTTTCCGGCCACTTCATAACATATTCATATACATCGCTGTCTTGTCCCGTGTGTGGACGCAGCTGTTCAATATAATGAGGGTTGGGCAAAAACCGGACATCGAACACCAGATCGGCGTCGATCGGTATGCCATATTTAAAACCGAAGGAAGTCACGTTCACCGACAGGTTGCTGCTCTCCATGTGGGAGAACCGGGAGATGATCTTCTCCCGCAGCTGTGCCGGCTTCATGTTGGAAGTATCCACCACCTGAGTGGCGGAATGCTTCAGCTCCTCCAGCATCTTGCGCTCCAGCCGGATGCCGTCGAGCGGCATGCCCTGCGGGGCAAGCGGGTGCCGCCGCCGGCTTTCTTTATAACGCTGAACGAGCACCGAATCGGTCGCGTCCAGGAATAAAATCTCCGAATGAATCGTAAAATGATCCTTAATAAAATTAAGCGACTCCGAAAGCGCCGTAAAAAATTCACGGCCCCGCAGGTCAATGACGAGAGCCACTTTGGCTATTTTACCGTTGGACTGTTCAATCAGCTCCGCGAACTTCGGAATCAGCACGGGCGGCAGATTGTCTACACAGAAGAAACCCAGATCCTCCAGGCTTTTGACGGCAACCGATTTCCCCGCTCCCGACATTCCGGTAATAATAATCAAATTGGCTAAAGAAGTATGTTCCTGATCCGGCATCAGAATTCCCTCCCTCTATAGTCTGACTCTCTCTAAACGGCAGCTTCGATACGAAATAAATAATAAAGGACTCCGACATAAAAACTTTCGCTAAGCTGAACAGGTCTTTTAAAAAAATCTTAGGAACGCAGGAACAATCCTGCCGCCCCCACAATACCCGCATCATTGCCGAGCGTCGCCGGCACGATCTCCACGCCGCGCTGCAGCGGTTCCGGCGCAAACTTGGCAAACACGCTGCGGATTTCATCAAACAGGAAGTCGCCGGCTTTGGAAACGCCGCCCCCGATGATAAAACGCTGAGGGTTCAGTACGGCGGCAACGGCCGCCATCGATTTGCCGAGGTAGAAAGCGGCGCGGTTTACGATCCGCTCTGCCACTTCGTCGCCGTTTTTCGCGGCATCAAACACGTCTTTGGCCATAATGTTCTCCACCTGGGCCAGAGAAGTACGGTCGCCGCGTTCTACGGCGTCTTTCGCCATCCGGATGATGCCCGTAGCGGAGGATACGGTCTCCAGGCAGCCCATTTTGCCGCAGCCGCATTGAATCGCTTCCAGATCAGGCACTACGGACATATGGCCAAGCTCTCCAGCCAGACCGGAGAAACCTTGATAAATTTTTCCACGGATAATAATGCCGCCGCCTACGCCTGTTCCCAGAGTGTAGCACACGCAATCATCTACGCCTTTGCCCGCGCCGCCCCAGGCTTCGCCGAGAGCCGCCACGTTGGCATCGTTATCTATTTTGATAGGCTTGCCGATCCGCTCTTCAAGAATCGCGCGGACCGGAACGTCCCGAAAACCTACATTGGGAGCCAGGATCACAACGCCTTCCTTCAGATCCGTAAATCCCGCGACGCCGGCGCCCACGCCTGCAAGCTGATCCCAGCTGTATGGCGAGTCCTCTACAATCTGGCGGACGTACTTCTCGATATTGGCAAGCACAGTATCGGTTCCTTTGGCAACTTCAGTGGGTCCTTCATAGGTTTGAAGAAGTTTGCCTTCCGTATTACAAATTCCGACCTTAATAGCCGTACCGCCCAGATCGACACCAATGTAGATTTGTTCAGACATGTTTAAGCCACCTTTTTTCTATAATAAAATAGTTGCTCCTAACTACCCACTATAAGCGAACCTCCCCCTGTGGTCAAGAGACTCAAAATGGTAGAAACCTTGAAGAATAAGGCTTTCCCCAGTTCCATGGACCTGAGGGCAGCCGGCTGCGAAAGGGGCAAATTTCATTTTTTCGTAACATTCCCGGAAGCGGAACGTATATTAAGTAAAATACATAATTTGGGGGAATTTCCATCCATGTTTATTCATTCATTTTGGGGCTTGGACCTCGGGGTTGGCGGCCCGGACTTTGATTCCGGCGTTTCGGGCTTTAACTTTATCTTCTCCGTGTTTCCTTATTTGTTCGTGATTGTGTTCCTGCTGATCATCGGCAGTCTGCTGTTCAGGGGGGCACGCTACGTCAAAAACGCCTCCTCCCCGAGGCAGTCCTCCTTCGTCAAGGTGGTTGCCAAACGGTTGCAGGTCGATCATCACCATTCTTCTTCTTTCACGGATGATCACCTTGCGAATGTTTCCACGGACTCTCATACCTACTACTATATTACGCTGGAATATGAAAATGGAGAACGGGTGGAGTACCTCGACGTCAAGGGCCTTTACGGCCTGGTGGCCGAAGGCGATGTTGGCTATGCAGCCGTCCAGGGCGACTGGATCGTCGCGTTTGAGCGGACCGCTCCTTCCTTTTACTCGTGATATAATGGCCTGAGAAGTTATACACGCGGAAAGGATGGTCCCGAGATTGAATACGGCAATGAAGCTGCTTTATATCGAAGACGATCCGGAAATCGGCAGCTGGGTCAGCGCGGATCTGGAGGGCCGGGGATACGAAATCGTTTGGCTGAAAAATGGAGAACGGGCGCTGGAGGAAGCCAAAGCCTGCCAACTGGTCATTTTGGACGTGATGCTCCCGGGTTTAGACGGCTTTACGATTGGCCAACGCCTGAAAAGGGACTACCCCGGCATCCCGATTCTGATGCTGTCCGCCCGTTCGTCGATTGACGACAAGCTCCAGGGGCTGCAGTTTGCGGATGACTATTTGACCAAACCCTTTCATCCCGAGGAGCTGGCCGCCCGGGTGGACGTGCTGCTGCGCCGCTCCGGCGCGCATGACAGCCGGCCGCTCAGCGTTAAACACCTGCTCGTTTATCCGCAGGAGAACCGGGTCGTTCTCAAAGACGGCGGGGAAGAGATTTTGCTGACCGGCAAGCAGTTTCAAATCTTCCATTACCTGATCCGGCATCTGGGACAGATCATGACGAAAGAGCAGATTTATGAGGCGGTTTGGGACGAGCCTTATCTAGAAGGCGACAAAACGCTGATGGTGCATATCCGTTACCTGCGTGAAAAAATCGAAAAAGACCCCGCCGCCCCCGAGGTTATCGAAACGATCCGCGGCGTCGGATACAGGATTAAAGCATGAAGCGCAAAAACATAACGCTCACCCATCTGAAGAAGACCCGGGTCATCCGGTTCAGGCAGTCGCTGCTGTCTCGGTACGTGCTGATCCTGCTCGTGGCCGTGGCGTTTGTTCCCATCTTTCTGCCCGCCAGCTTCCTGGGCTCCTGGTTCGTAAGCCGGATGATTTTGCCGGAGCCGGAGATTAGCCGGGAAGCCAAGCTGTACCGCAGCAGCCAAACCTTAACCGAAATGTGGCATAAAGAGGCGCTGCAGCTGAAGTCGGCAACGGAGGAACAGATTAACCAGAGGCTGCAGGTTTTGAAGCAGAAATACCCGGCGGCCTCGATGTTCCGGGTGGATCACGAAGGAAGGACAACCCTCGAACTGCCGAAGCAAAGCGGCCTTCCGGAGATCTGGTCCATGGAGCAGCTTGTCGATTATATGAAGGAAAGGCAGAGCGGCGGGCCGTTTACAATTGTTGCGTTTATCGGAGATAACGCAGACACGGGGAAAGGTTTTATCTCCTTTGAGCTGCCAAGGTCGCTGCTGAATTCCTCCCCGGACCGCGGCGCGGACTGGCGTTTCTATGGCCTTCTGCTGGCGATGCTCATCCTTCTGTTTGTCGGGATGTCCTATTGGTTTATCCGCAACATCAAACGCCGGCTTTTGCGGCTGTCCGCCGTGATGGATAACCCGCCGGCGGGCGGCATTCCGCAGCCGATCGAGATCGGCAGACCTGATGAAATCGGTATGCTGGAACAGGCGTTTAACGGCATGGTCGCCCAGCTTCGGCTAAGCCGCCGCAGGGAGCAGGAGGAGGAGACACTCCGCAAATCGCTGATCAGCAACCTTTCCCATGACCTGCGGACGCCTCTGACCGTCATGAGCAGCCACCTTTATTCGCTAAAGGACGAACCGCTTACGGAAAAAGGCCGTCGCTCCGTTTCCCTGATGGAAACGAAAATGGACGATCTGAGCGGCCTGATCGACCATCTTTTGTCCTATAATTTGCTGATCAGCGGCAAATACAGGCTGGAGCCGCAGGTCCAGGATGTGCTGCGGCTCGTCCGGGAAAGCGCGGCGGCCTGGTACCCGCTGTGGGAGAAGCGGCAAATTGAGCCCGAAATCGAGCTGGGCGCGCAGCCGCTGAACTGGCAGGTTGACGCCCAGGCCTTCCGGCGGGTGCTGGATAACCTGTTCCAGAACATCCTGCGCCACGCGGCATCGGGCCGGTACATCGGCCTGTTTGCCGGAGAACGCCACGGGCAGCCGGCCTTGACGATCCGGGATCGCGGGCCCGGCATGGCCGCGGAAACCGCCCATAAGGGTGCCGGTTTGGGGTTGGCCATCGTAGACCTGCTGCTGAAGGAGATGGGCCTGTGCCGGGAGACGGGCAGCGGGAAGGATGGAACGACGATCTGGATTTACCCTGTGCCTGGACAGCGAGTGTAGCTGTGCGGGTCTTTTTTTTAAACAAAATTTAAACTTGGCCGTTCCCTCCCTTTAACCTTGAGCAGGTAAGCTGGTAGACGAGGTGAAGAACATGAACGAATTTGTGATCCGAACACGCGGACTGACCAAAACCTACAAAGGCAGAGCCGCGGTTGATTCGCTGGACTTAAGCATACCTAAAGGGGAAATTTACGGCTTTCTGGGCCCGAATGGCGCAGGCAAAACCACGACCATCCGTATGCTGCTGGGCCTGATCCGCCCGACCGGAGGCAGCGTCGAGATTTTCGGCAAGGATCTTCGCAAAGAGCGGCTGTCCATTCTGAAAAAGGTAGGCTCCCTGGTCGAATATCCTTCCTATTACGGCCATTTGAATGCGGCCGAAAATCTGGAGGCGATCCGCCGCATTTTGCAGATGCCTAAAAACCGGATCGCCGAGGTGCTCGATATCGTTTCCCTGACCAAAGAAGCGAAACGTGCCGTTAAGGGGTATTCGCTCGGGATGAAACAGCGGCTTGGCATCGCCGCGGCCCTGCTCGGGTCCCCCGAGCTGCTCATTCTGGATGAGCCGACGAACGGGCTGGACCCGTCGGGAATTCAGGAAATCCGCGAGCTGATCAAGCGGATGCCGCAGGAGCACGGCATCACCGTGCTCGTCTCCAGCCACCTGCTCAGCGAAGTGGAGCAGATGGCCGGTTCGGTCGGCATCATCGCCCAAGGCCGGATGGTGTTCCAGGATACGATCGGCCATCTGCAGCAGCAATCGGCCGGATCGATCTCCCTCCGGGTATCGGAGCCGGAAGCGGCCGTTTGGCTGGCCCGCGATGAAGGCCTTATCGGGGAGCTTAAAGACGGAAATGTCCGATTCACCGGCTTGTCCGATCCCCAGGTCGCCTGGTTAATCCGGCGGCTGGTCGAGAACCGGCATGAAATTTACCGGGTGGAAGAGAAAAGGCAGTCCCTGGAGGACATCTTCATGCAGATTGTCGGAACGGGGGGATCGCTCTGATGCTGCGCGCTTTATCCGCCGACTTCCTCAAAATCCGCGGCAAAGGCATCTGGCTGCTCATCGTCATCGCTCCGCTCGGGCTGATTGCCATGCAGGCGCTGAATTACGGTCTCCGCTACAACTTCATGATGGAGAGCTATAAAGGACGTCTATGGGACGGCCTCGTTATGGACAACCTGTTTCCTTTTGTTCCTCTGGCCCTGTTCCTCGGCGCCACGCTGGTCAGCTCACTGCTGGCCGGCATTGAGCATCAGCTCAGCTCCTGGAAGCAGCTGCTGGCCCTGCCGATCTCGCGAACGGCCGTCTTCGGCGCCAAATATACGCTTTCGATGCTGCTGCTGGGGGCGTCCTGCCTGCTGCTGACCCTGGGAGCGGCTCTTTTCGGGCTGACGCTTGGCTTTCCGCATGATCTCCCTTACGAAGATCTGCTGAGACTCAGCTTCTGGCCTTTTATCGGGTCGCTGCCCCTCCTGGCTTTCCAGCTGTGGCTGTCGCTGACGCTAAAAAATCAAGCGCTCCCGGTTTTTCTCGGCATCGCCATGGCGCTCGGCTCCTTATTCACCGGCAATCTGGGCGAATATTTCCCGCTGAACTGGCCTTCGCTTGCGTTTCAAAGCGGACACCACGCCTTATTTCTGGGCCTGGGTATAGCGCTGGGCCTGCTGATCATGCTGGTGGGGCTGTTTCACTTTACGCGGAAGGATGTGGACTGAGATGAAAATGTTTCTGAGTATCCTTTCCTCCGAAAGGCTCAAAATGTCCCGTTCCCTGCTGTGGCTGCTTGTTCTGGCGAGCCCCGTACTGGCCGTGCTCATTGGCCTGCTGATCAACGAAGAGTTCGGGGATTGGCCGATCCTGCTCGGCGGCATGTCCCTGTTCCATTCCATGCTGTTCCTGCCCGTGCTGACCGGATTGTTTTCTTCGTTCATTTGCCGGTACGAGCATACCCAGGGCGGCTGGAAAGCGCTGCTGGCCCTGCCTGTCTCCCGCAGCGCGGTTTACCTGGCCAAATTCCTGATCGTGGTTCTGCTGCTGGCCATCTCGCAGCTTCTGCTGCTCGCCGGCATTCTGATCGTCGGCAAGGTCCGGCACCTTTCCGGCGGCGTTCCTTGGAACATGCTGCTGCAGAGCATGCTGGGCGGCTGGATTGCCTGCTTCCCGCTGGCGGCGCTGCAGATGTTTTTCTCCCTGCGCTGGTCCAGCTTCGCAGCCCCGCTCGTGATCAACGTCATTCTTACGGTGCCAAACCTCCTGATCGTGAACTCGGCGACTTATGGCCCTTATTATCCCTGGGCTCAACCTTTCCTCGCCATGATTCCAAAAGGCATGCAGGGCTATTCCTTTGGTGCCTTTGGTCTGCCGTTCGAAAACCTGATGATTACGGTGCTCGGCAGCTTTATCGTCTTTTTGGCCTGCGGTCTGGTTTATTTCAACCGGAAAGAGATTTAACCCTCGCTCTTGGGCCTGCTCATACCCTCAAAATATAAAAGCGCCGCCCTCTTTAGAGGTTGGCGCTTTCCCGGCAATGCCTTAATGGCATTGCTTTTTTATTTCAAATCCGTCTCAGCTGTCCAGCGTAACGCTCCAGTCATGGATCATTTCGCCTTCGAGGTATTTCTCGCAGTCCATGGCGGCCATGCAGCCTGATCCTGCCGCGGTAATCGCCTGGCGATACCGAGTGTCCTGCACGTCGCCGCAGGCAAAAACGCCCGGCACGTTAGTCTGTGTGGTACCCGGCTTAACCACAATGTAGCCGTTAGCGTCCGTCTTCACCTGGCCGCCCAGGAAGGCCGTGTTTGGCGTATGGCCGATCGCAATAAACACGCCGTCCGCTTCGACCAGCTCTTCCTGGTTGGTCGCATTGTTGCGGACCATCAATCCTTTTACCGTACCGCTTTCATCCGTCGCCACCGAGAGGGGGAGGCGGTTCAGCGCCCATTTTACCTTCTCGTTGGTCCGCACGCGGTCCTGCATGATTTTGGACGCCCGCAGCTCTTCGCGGCGGTGGACCAGCGTCACGTCGGAGGCAAAGCGGGTCAGGAAGCCGGCTTCCTCCATGGCGGAGTCGCCGCCGCCGACCACGGCAATCTTTTTCCCGCGGAAAAAGAAACCGTCGCACGTAGCGCAGGTGCTCACACCGCGTCCGACATTCTCCTGCTCACCTGGAATGCCCAAATAACGGGCCGATGCGCCGGTGGAAATGATAACCGTTTCGGCCTGATACGTTTTACCGCCGTCCACCTTCAGCGTGAAGGGGCGTTTGGAGAAGTCGACCTCCTCCACCCAGCCGCTGGTGAATTCCGCTCCAAAACGTTCGGCCTGCTTGCGCATATTGTCCATCAGATCGGGGCCGAGAATCCCTTCCGGAAAACCGGGGAAGTTCTCGACCTCCGTAGTTGTCGTTAGCTGCCCGCCGGGCTGCACGCCTTCAATGACAAGCGGTTTCATGTTGGCACGGGCCAAATAAATGGCCGCGGTCAACCCCGATGGTCCTGTTCCGATGATAATCGATTTATACATCTTATTACCTCCTCGGCATTTCAATTAAAAGGCTGCCGCTTTCTTCTTGTAGAAAACGTGTACCTTCTATTTATTAACCCGAAGGGAACATTGCATTCATTTTTTCCTTGATTCCGCACACTTCATCGATCCGCTTGGTGCAGCGGCTGGCCGTCGATACGGATACGCCATAACGTTTGGCGACCTCCTCGAACGTCACATGGCGCCGGTGCAGCTTGGCTGTCACGTATTCCAAGGCGGCGGCCCAGCCGCCAAGATGGGAAACGGAAGGCACCTCCGGATAAGACAGGGTAATAAACTCGACCCAAAGCGTCTCCACGTCGTGAAGCTGCATCAAGCTGTAGCGCTTCATCATACGCCGTTTGGCTTCATCCAGCACCGCCTGCCATTCCGGTTTCCATACCGGAAGCCGGGAGGACACAAAGCCGGGGTCTACCGTTTCGGTTTTGCCTTCCAGCACAATCGGAAGCGGTTCATTGACGCCAAGGCTCCGCAGAGCAAACAACGCCATATCCTTCAGATATTTATCTTCACCCGGCTCCATCAGAAACGCACGAAGCGCCTCTTGAACCTCACTGTCCGCGATCTGGCTGAAGGCTTCGATCACCTGAAGTTTGGTCCGGGCGTCGCCGTGGCGCAGACCCCAGAAAAACGAAGAACGGATCAGGGGATCCTGCTTCATCTGATCCGGGATTCCCCCGCCCCATTTCTCCCATTTCCGCAGCTGCTCCTCGAACGGAAGTCCGTATTGATAGCTGATCAGGGCCGGTCTTACAGCGGACAGGACGCTCCCGCCCTTCCCTTCGATCCCCTCGTATTCCTCCAGCCGCGCCAAATAAAAGCCGGGCACCTCCGACTCGGGGTCCAGCTTGGCCGCTTGCTTCCAAAGCCCTTTGGCCTCTTTATAACGCCCGATATTATAAGCGGCAACCGCTGCATAATGGAACAGGCAAGGATCAAAGTTGACCTCCTCATCCTTCAGCAGCCGTTTGAAATGCCCGTAAGCCGCTTCATGATGGCCCAGAATGCCCATCGTTGTCGCCAGCTTGAATACATGCTCCTGATGAAAGGGAATAATACGGGAAAGCTGCTCCGACAATTGCTCCAGCGTCTCCCGGTCGCCGTCATGCTGGATGAACACGGCCAGGTTGCATAAACCATGCAGGTTGCCGGGATCCCGGCTGAGCACGTCTTCGATCGCAGCCATGGCCTCTTCGAACAGGCCCATATAGTAGTAGCCCAGCGCCAGATTGTTGCGGGCAGCCAGGAAATCAGGCTGCTCTTGCAGCAGCTTCTCCAGCAGCTTGACGGCGGCCTTAAACTCGCCCCGCTCCAGCATACTGCGAGCCTGATCGTGTTCGGCCGTGCCCTGAAGCGACCGGATCGGCCCGACCTTCGTCGGACGGTTCAGCTCATATTTGAGCAGCTCCATCATTTCTTCCGCTTCCCGCAGAAATTGACCGTCGGGATCCTTCTCCAGGTATGTGACAAGCGCTTCTTCCGCTTCTTCGAACCTATCCATATTGGCATAGTTATTCGCCATATAGAAGTAGCATTCCGTCATGGTCTCATCTATTTCGCTTAAAACTCGAGAGAGCACCTCGTTCGAGCCCTCATAGTCTCCGGTTTCGGATAAAATGCCTGCCATATTGCAATGATTCACCGGGTTATCCGGTTCATATTCCACAGCTTTGCGAAAATATTTCAATGCCTTGTCGTACCGCAAGCGTTCCAATGCTGAAACGGCTCTCTCGAAGAAAAAGTTGGCGTCCATGCGGACCGGCACGATGTTACCGGATTTATTCGGTTGTGTGCTGTCGGTCCTGCTTTCTTCCGTCAATCAAGGCACCTCCTTAAAAAATGCAGCCTGTTCAGAATGCTTCCATTCTTCCTCCCAGTATACCACAAGGCCCCTGCAACCTCCTACCGGGAACTATGCCCTGAGCCCTTTGGCGCCTTAGAAACCGGGGACTGCGCACGTTCGGGAGAAGGGAGTCTTTTTCATAAAAATAACCATCCGTACCTGTCCCTAATCTCAAAACCGTCCTAAATATAAAACCAAAAAGGCAAGAAGAGCCGTGCCCTTCCTGCCTTGTCCTTTAAAAGATTATGAAAAGACGCCTTGAACCAGGTGTTCAAAAGAGCCGAATCCCCGCTAAATGCCGCGGTTCCGGAACATCGTCGCGATGGAGCCGCCCTCCATGATGTAGCGGATCGCCCGGGAGAACAGCGGGGCTACGCTCAAAACGTGCAGGCGCTGTAAAACAGGCTCCTCCTCCGGAAGTTCGATCGAATCCGTAATCACGACCTCCCGGATGTTCGGATGATCCAGCCGCTGCAGCGCCCTGTCGGAGAACAGGCCGTGCGTGGCGCATACAAAGGCGTCTTCCGCCCCGCGTTCCTTCAGTCCCTCCACCACATGCAGGATCGTGGAGCCCGTATCGATCAAATCCTCGATAATGATCGGAGTCCGGCCCTCCACGTCGCCAATGACGTGAGTAATGACGGACTGATTATGAGCCGGGCGTTTCTTGATCATGATCGCAAAAGGCGAATCCATGCCGCTGGCCAGCTTCTCGGCCATGGACGCCCGTCCCGCGTCGGGGGAGACGATGACCGGGTTCCGGATATTTTTAGAGAGCAGATATTCGGTCATCAGATCCAGCGCCGTCAAATGGTCCACGGGGATATTAAAGAACCCCTGAATGGCGGGGGCATGCAGATCAAGCGTTACGATCCGGCTGGCGCCTGCCGTTGTCAGGAGATCGGCAACCATTTTTGCAGAGATCGGCTCGCGGGGCGCGGATTTCCGTTCCTGCCGGGCATACCCGTAATAAGGCAGCACGATCGTGATGGTATGGGCGGAAGCCCGTTTGGCCGCGTCGATCATGACCAGCAGCTCTACAAACAATTCGTTGATCGGATGCGAAAGCGACTGCACGAGAAACACGTCGCAGTTCCGGATGCTTTCCTCGTAATGGACATATATTTCGCCGCTCTTGAAACGGGAGATTTTGATATTTCCGGGTTCAATGCCGAGCTGTCTGCTTATCGTTGCCGTAAGCGCTTTACTGGATGATCCTGAAAAAATGCGCATTTTCGACTGCTGCATAGCGCCCTTCCAGCTCCTTTATCATAGATTCGACACCGTCATTCTATATTTTCATTATATAAGGTTATCTCTCTATTTCCAAAGGGATCATTCGTCTAATTCTTTCCTCAAAAACAGCCAGCTCCCGGAAACCGACCTCGTGCAGCAAAATACGAGCTTCATCCAAATGCTCGGACAGCTTCTTTGGATCATGCGCATCGGAGCCGAGCGTCAGCGGAATGCCCAGACGGCAAGCCTCCTCCAGCATCCGGCGGCTCGGGAACATTTCCTCGCACGCTTTGGACAAACCGGAGGCATTAAGCTCCATGACCATACCCGCCTGTTTGACGGCACGCAGCGCGCGGTTTTCCAGCTCCTCGACCTCCCGCTGGCGGGAAGGATCGGGTTTATAGGCAAATCTCTTGATCACATCCAGATGTCCGGCAATATCATAGAAACCGGTCCCGGCCGCTTTTATAACCGCCTCGTAATACTGCTCATAGACGGCAAAAATATCTTTGCCCTCCCAGTTATGAGTCTGGCGGAAGTCGGAAATGTCCCAGGTGCCGAGAAAATGCACGGAACCGATCACGTAATCCCAGGGATAGGCCTGCAGGATCTCCTGAATCTCCCGCTCCCAGCCTTCGATATAGTCGGCTTCAAGCCCGACCCGGACCTCAATCTGCCCTTTATATTTCTCCTTCAGCCGGAAGCACTCCTCGACATAAGCCGGAAGCTCCGCCATCGCCATGGCCATTTCCGGATAATATTCCTCGGGCTTCACATGAAGCAGCGGCATATGATCGGACAGGCCGATATGGGAGAGGCCGATTTCTATGCCTCTTTTTACGTAATCCTCCAGACGGCCTACCGCATGTCCGCAGCGTTCATGGTGCGTATGGTAATCGATCAGCATCCTTCTCTCTCCTTGCTCCAATATGTTAAAGGGCGTCCATGAAGACGCCCTCCGGTTTAACTTCAATTCTATTAGTCCCTGCGGGGTCTTTCGTGACGCAGCGCCAGCTCGCCCAGCACGTCGTCCAGCGGAAGCCGGCGTTCTCTCAGCAGCACCAGCAAGTGATAGATCAGGTCGCTGACCTCCATGCGAAGCTCGTCATTGTCCCAGTTCTTTGCGGCGATGATGGATTCGGCCGTTTCCTCGCCGACCTTTTTCAGAATTTTATCCAAGCCCTTCTCGAACAAATAAGTCGTGTAAGTGCCTTCCGGACGTTCGATATCCCGCTGGGCGATCACGCGCTCAAGCTCATTCAGCACCGCAAAGCGGGCCAACTCACCATCACCTGCCGGTACGGCAGAATCCGAACTTTCGCCGCCCGATGGCGCCGCTGCCGCTGTGGATGCCGAATTCAAGCTCTCGGCACTGCCAATGCTTCCTTTGCTTCCTTTGCTTCCATTGCTTACGTCCTGAGCTTCAGCCGTCCGGTCTACTGCTACCTCGAAGAAGCAGCTTTCTGCCCCCGTATGGCAGGCCGGCCCTTTCCGGTTCACCAGCACGAGGATCGCATCCCCGTCACAGTCGTATTTCAGCTGCACCACCTGCTGGGTGTTGCCGGACGTAGCCCCTTTGTGCCAAAGCTCCTGACGGGAACGGCTCCAGAACCAGGTTTCCCCGGTTTCCAGCGTTTTGCCCAATGACTCGCGGTTCATGTAAGCCAGGGTCAGCACCTCAAGCGTGGAAGCATCCTGCACGATAGCCGCTACCAGGCCTTGATCGTCCCATTTTATCTTTTGTTCAAGCTGCTCAAGCGTACTCATCGTATTTCTACCCCTTTGCTTTTCAAGTCCAGTTTCAATTCCGGGATGCCCAGCTCTTTATAGTGGAAAATTGTAGCCGCCAGAGCCGCATCCGCACGCCCTTCGGCAAACACGTCATAGAAATGCTCCTGTCGGCCCGCGCCGCCAGACGCAATGATCGGGATGCTGAGCAGATCGGAGGCCGCCCGGGTCAGCGGCAGGTCAAAGCCGTCTTTTGTGCCGTCTGCGTCCATACTGGTCAGCAGAATCTCGCCAGCCCCGCGCTCCTGTGCTTCCTTCAGCCAGTCCAGCGCCTTGATGCCGGCCGCTTTCCGGCCGCCGTGCGTGTACACCTCCCAGGTGCTCCATTCCTCGTTGTATTTGGCGTCAACCGCCACCACGATGCACTGGGAACCAAACCTTTGGGCTCCGTCCGAGATCAGCTGCGGATTCAGCACCGCCGCCGTGTTGATGCCGATCTTATCGGCACCCGCCCGCAAAATCCGCTTCATATCGTCCACCTGCGAAATGCCCCCGCCTACCGTAAACGGGATGGAGATTTCTCCGGCGGTCCGTCTGACTACATCCACCATGGTGGCCCGGCCTTCCGCCGACGCGGAGATATCCAGAAAAACCAGTTCATCCGCCCCCTCGCGGTCATACAAAGCCGCAAGCTCCACCGGGTCCCCGGCATCACGCAGATTGACGAAATTTACGCCTTTGACCACACGGCCGTCTTTGACGTCCAGGCAAGGTACGATCCGTTTTGCCAGCATGCCGTTCTCCCCTTTCTATCTATCTTTCTCATCATTTAAATATCGGTACGCATCTACTTCCCTTTTTCCTTCGCCGGACTATCGGGCTGCCTTAACCGCCTCAATCGCCTTCTCCAGCTCAATGCTGCCGGTGTAAAGTGCCTTGCCCACTATGGCGCCGCCGACGCCCTGGTCGGCGTAAGCCGCCAGCCTCTCCAGATCCTGCTGCGAAGTCACGCCGCCGGACGCGATCACCGTTTTGCCGGTCGCTCGGGCCAGCGCCACGATAGCTTCCGTATTCGGTCCCTGCATCATGCCATCCCGCGAGATATCGGTGAAAATAAACGTCTCCGCGCCTTTGGCCGCCAGCTCCTTGGCCAGCTCCTCCGCCTTGACTTCCGTTGTTTCCAGCCAGCCGCGGGTGGCGACCAAACCGTTACGCGCATCCAGGCCGATAGCGACCTTACTGCCGTATTTGGACAAGACTGCTTCCGTGAACACCCGGTCTTCAATCGCAGCCGTTCCCAAAATCACGCGGCTGACGCCGAGTCCGAACAGCAGTTCCACGTCCGCGAGCGTCCGCAGGCCGCCGCCGACCTGAACAGGAACCTTTACCTCGCGGGCAATTTCGCCGATAATTTCATGATTCACCGGATGACCGGCTTTGGCGCCGTCCAAATCGACCAGGTGAATAAAAGCGCCGCCCTGCTGCTCCCACATGCGGGCCGCCTCCACCGGGCTGTCATGATAGACCGTCTCCTGGCCGTAATCGCCCTGAACCAGCCTGACGCATTTTCCGCCCCGGATATCAATCGCCGGGTAGATCGTAAATGAAGACATTTTCCTCGTCCTTTCTATGAAAAAGCCTGATTCTATAAAAGCCTGATTAAGGCGCTGCGCCCACTTTGCAATCTGCATTCAA
This sequence comes from Paenibacillus mobilis, assembly GCF_058267595.1. NCBI lineage: Bacteria > Bacillati > Bacillota > Bacilli > Caryophanales > Paenibacillaceae > Paenibacillus > Paenibacillus mobilis. Next base: position 13,528 of record NZ_JBZCMS010000007.1, on the reverse strand, counting down.
TCTGCATTCAATCAGCCTTCAATTAGCGTTCAATTAACATTTAATTCGCGTTTAATCGTCCGCCGCCGCTGAACGGTCTATGCTTTTCCTGCCGTAGCCAGGCGCAGGAAATTGTCCAGCAGCTGCATGCCCAGCTGCCCGCTTTTCTCGGGATGGAACTGCATCCCGAACACATTGCCGTGACCCACGATCGCGGTCACGGGCCGCCCGTAATCGGTGACCGCAATCAGGTCACCGGGCCGCTCCGCCAGCGCGTGGTAGGAGTGCACGAAGTACACGTGCCCTTCCGCGAGGCCGCGGAGCAGCGGGCTGTCCGGCTGCCGGAACTCCAGCCGGTTCCAGCCCATGTGCGGCACCTTTAGCTTGCCGCCTTCAAACCGCACCACCCGGCCGGGCAGCAGCCCGAGGCCGGCGTGCGTGCCGTGCTCTTCTCCTTCGTCGAAGAGCAGCTGCATGCCGAGGCAAATGCCGAGCAGCGGTTTCCCGCTCTCTGCAGCCCGCCTCGTCACAGCGTCCAGTCCGCTTGATCGCAAATGCTCCATCGCGTCCCCGAAAGCGCCGACGCCCGGCAGCAGCACGCCGTCGGCGCTCAAAATCACCTCAGGGTCGGCGGTTACCACGCCTTCGCCGCCCAGGCGCTCGATCGCCTTGCTGACGCTGTGCAGGTTGCCGAGGCCGTAATCGACGATTGCAATGGCCATGCTTACAGCACCCCTTTCGTCGATGGAACCCCCGTTACGCGCGGATCGATCGAAGTCGCTTCATCCAAAGCGCGGCCCAAAGCCTTAAACACCGCCTCGATCATATGGTGCGTGTTCTGACCGTAATGCACGATCACATGAAGCGTGATCCGGGCTTCCAGCGCCAGCTTCCACAGAAACTCATGCACCAGCTCCGTATCAAACGTGCCTACACGGGCTGAAGGATAAGAGGCGCGGTATTCAAAATGCGGACGGTTGCTGACGTCAATCACGACCTGGGCCAGCGCTTCGTCCATCGGCACAAACACGCTTGCATAACGTTTGATGCCTTTTTTGTCGCCCAGGGCTTCGCGCAGGGTTTGTCCCAGGCAGATGCCGATATCTTCAACCATGTGGTGGTCGTCGATGTCCACGTCGCCTGTGGCTTTGACGGTCAAGTCGAATTGGCCGTGTTTCGTGAACAGGTCCAGCATATGGTTCAGGAACGGCACATCCGTTTCAATCGACGCCTGTCCTGTTCCATCCACGCCAAACTTCAGCTGAATATCCGTTTCATTTGTTTTGCGGCTGACACCAGCTGTTCTTGTGTTATCCTTTGCTTCGCCAGCTCCGTTTGCTCCATACATCTCCATCAGCATGACTCGTTTCCCTCTCCTTCTGCTTTCACCCGGATCTCGATCGCCCGGGCATGCCCTTCCAGCCCTTCCTTCCGGGCCAGCTCCATAATGTCGTCCGCCGCGCTGAGCAGCGCTTCCTTGCTATAATAAATCAAGCTTGATTTCTTGATAAAATCGTCCACGTCCACCGGCGAGGAGAACCGCGCCGTTCCGTTTGTCGGAATAATATGGTTCGGTCCGGCAAAATAATCCCCGACCGGTTCCGAGCTGTGCGGTCCCAGAAAAATCGCCCCGGCGTTTTCGATCAGCCCGAGATAGTTCATCGGATTCTCGACCAGCAGCTCAAAATGCTCCGGCGCAAGCCGGTTAATGGTGCGGATGCCCTCTTCGATAGAATCGACCAGCAGAATGGCGCCATAGTCGCGAATCGCCGCGCCGGCGATGTCCCGGCGCGGCAGCTCCGCCAGCTGTCGCTGCACCTCGGCGGCGCAGCGCTCCGCGAATTCGCGCGAAGGCGTCACCAGAATCGCCGAAGCCATCTCGTCATGCTCCGCCTGCGACAGCAAATCGGCCGCCACGTAAGCCGGATTGGCGTGCTCGTCGGCCAGCACGGCGATTTCGCTTGGCCCGGCGATGCTGTCGATATCGACCACGCCGTAAACCTCGCGTTTTGCCAGCGCGACGTAGATGTTCCCCGGCCCGCAGATTTTATCGACCGGGGCAATCGTTTCCGTGCCGTAAGCCAAAGCGGCAATCGCCTGGGCGCCGCCGACCCGGTAAATTTCGTGTACGCCGGCTTCAGCGGCGGCCACCAGGATGTAAGGGTCGACGCCTTCCTTGCCGCCGGTTGCCGGAGGAGTGACCATGACGATCTCCGGCACTCCGGCCACCTGGGCGGGAATGACGTTCATCAACACGGAAGACGGATAAGCGGCTTTGCCGCCCGGGACATATACGCCGACCCGCTTCAGCGGCCGGATAATCTGGCCAAGCAGGCTGCCGTCCGGCTGAAGATCCATCCAGGAATTCCGTTTCTGTCTCTGATGGAACGCGCGAATGTTCGCTGCCGCCGCTTGGATCGACTTAACGAAGGAAGGCTCGACCTGGCCGTAAGCGGCCTTGAGCTCGTCTTGGGTGACCCGGAGCTGGCCGGCCTCCAGCCGGGTCCGGTCATGCTGTTCCGTGAAGCGAAGCAGCGCCGCATCGCCTTCCTTTTTAACCTGCTGCACGATTTCCTTCACCGCTTCATTCTGCTGCGGCGACCCGTATTCGACCTCCCGCTGGAGCTTGAACTCGGCGCTGGATAAAATCTTCATGGTTTCTCCCCCTCTGCGTTTCCTAAAACCTTTATATCCCGAAATCTTTATATCCCGGCAGGCGTTCCTACGACCTGATAAAGCGCGTCGCAAAGCGTCTGGATCTCCTTGTTTTTCATCCGGTAACTGACCCGGTTAGCCACCAAACGGCTTGTAATATCAAAAATTTGGCTTTGCTCCACCAGTCCGTTCTCCCGCAGCGTCTGTCCCGTCTCCACCATATCGACAATCCGGTCGGCGAGGCCGATCAACGGAGCGAGCTCGATGGAGCCGTTCAGCTTGATCACCTCGACCTGCTGTCCCTGTTCGCGGAAATATTGGGAAGCCACGTTCGGGTATTTGGTCGCCACCCGCTGCTGGATGCCCGGCTGCCAGCCCGGCAGGCCGATCACCGACATGCGGCAGCGCGCGATGCCCAGATCCAGGAGTTCATAAACGTCGCGGCCTTCCTCCATCAGGACGTCTTTGCCAACGATTCCGATGTCGACAGCTCCATACTCCACATATGTCGGCACGTCCACCGGCTTCGCCAAAATAAACTCCATGTTGGCCTCCGGAATCGGAATGACCAGCTTCCGGCCTTCCTCGCCTTCAGGCGGCACCGGCAGTCCGGCGGCCCGCAGCAGCTTCGCCGCTTTGTTATAGATCCGGCCTTTCGGCATGGCTACTCTTAATAATTCTGACACGGCTTTTCCTCCATTCGGTTTTTGCCCTGTATCTTTTATCCCCGTTCGCCAACCAGCGAACCAAAGGTATAAATTTCTCCGTAATTTCCTGCTTCTGCACCTGCTGCTTCTGCCTCTCCAGCTTCGACCTTCTTAAGGCCGGACGGCCCGTCGATCAGCCGGGTCACGACCGCTTTCCCTTCGGAGCGCAGGCGCTGCGCTTTATCCAGCCCCTCTTTCCGGTGTTCGCAGTCGTATTGGACCAATACCGGAAGCTCGCCGTTTTCTTGATTCAATCCACCGGCAATATCCAGGATACGGTTCGTTTTAAGCGAAAATCCCGTCGCCGGCACCGAGCGCCCAAAAGCCTTGAGCAAATTGTCGTACCGCCCGCCGCTGCAGACCGGAAAACCTAGATCCGCCGCATACCCTTCAAAAGTCATTCCGGTGTAATACGTGAAATCGCCGATCATCGTCAGATCGATCAGCACGTGCTCGGAGACCCCGTAGGCCTCCAGCACCTCCCAGATTTTGCAGAGATGAAAAAGCGAATTTTTAGCCAGCTCATGGCCGCTAAGCTCCATGGCCTGCTGGCAGATTTCTTTCCCGCCGCGGAGGCGGAGCAGTCCGCTCATATTCTCTTTTTGCCGGGATGTCAGCTGCAGTTTCCTTACCGCCTCCCGGAAACCCACATGGTCCCTGCCCAGCAGATATCCCTTGAGTTCCTCCTGGTCTTCCTTCCGGCCCGGCAGCACTTCCTCAAGCAGCCCGTTCAGGAAGCCGACATGGCCCATCGCGATTTTAAAGGATGTCACCCCTGCCGCCTGCAAGGAGGCAATCGCCAGAGCTACAACCTCCGCATCCGCGTCCGGCGATCCTTCGCCTACCAGCTCCACGCCGGTTTGGAAAAACTCCGCATCGCGGCCAGCCTCTTCCGAAATTGCCCGGAACACGTTGGCGTGGTAGGACAAACGCAGCGGCAGCGGCTCTTCTTTCAGCAGTGAAGACACTACGCGCGCCACCGGGGCCGTCATCTCGGAGCGCAGAACCAAAGCCTGCCCCCGGCTATTCAAGAGTTTATACAGCTTCTGATCGGATGTAGAGCTCGCCACCCCAACCGTATCGTAATATTCCAGCGTAGGCGTCATAATCTGCCGGTACCCCCACCGGTTCATACAGTCCAGCACCTGACGCTCAATTCGGCGCAGCCTGGAAACGGCTAAAGGCAAATAATCGCGTACGCCTGCCGGTTTTTCGAAATTTTTAGGCTTGCTCATGCTCTCGTCACCTCATTTACTTATTCGCCTATCCCTTTTACTTCTTTATCTCAAAAAATCGGGCCGTCATTCCCGTTATCATTTAGGTTATTATTGGTGTTTTTAAAGCTATTTGATCGTCCAACATATCTTTACTATGGTAAAGTGTTAACAAAGTAAAGGATACTGTATATCCTATCATGTAAGGTATTAACCGTCAATTCTTCCAGGCGATTTTGTTCACTCCAGATGGACAAACTGTGTATCTCTGACCTCTGCCCGCACATGCCCTATTTATCCTCTTTACTACTCCTTAATTACTTCTTACGTATCCCGTTTGTACCCGTACGGTTCGGCTAAACCCTGATTTCATTCGTCTATAACACGGCCGAATTTCCAGCCTGCTCCCTGAGCTCCAGCTCGCGACCCCGATTCGCTGCTTTAGGCCTGCTTCCGAGCAGGAAAGACGCTCCGGGCACCCAACGAAAGGTAAAAGCCGCGAGGCCCCACGCCAGAAACAGACTTACCGGCACCCCCGCCCAAATCCAGATCAGATAAGGAAAGGACTCCGGGCTTAGCGTATAGCGGAATCTTCGGTAAATCAGAAGGAAGATCGGATGGAGCAGGTAAATCGAAAAAGACAAGGCTCCCAGCCTGGACAGGAAAGAAAGAAAAAAAGGCGAAGCCTTGCGATATAACCAAAAGGAGGCTTGAAGCAGTACAAAAGCCGATAAAAAAGTATGTATATTCCAAAGCAGCTCGTACCATAGGGAATCGACCCATTTTCCATAGGCACGGCCATTATGATAAAGCTGAACATGAATCAGCGCCACGAACAGCCAGGAGGACCATAACGCTGCGGTTATCCCTTTTCCGCCTGGACTCTGTTGTCCGTAGGGGCGGGTCAGCCACTTTTTCAGTGGTTCGAAATAATAGGCCAAAAAGGCGCCCAGCAAATAAAAGGACATATAAGTCGGCGCATAACTCGCTTTGTTCATCAGCTGCAGGTCATATTTATTCCATAGGGCGAACCCCCACTGGATCAGAAAACCGGCCGGAAGCGACCAGGCGATGAGCCGGGGATATTTTTGAAACAGGATCAGAAACAGAGGAAACAGCAAATAGAATTGCAGGTTGATAAAAACGAAATATAGATGGGTATAAGCAGTCCCCGTTGCCAGGTCCTCAGCCAGCCAGATGAGATGGGAGCCGATAGACACGCCCGGATTAAAAAAACTTTGCGCCCCGCTGTAAAGATGCACGACGCCATAATAACAAATGGAAGCGGCCACATAAGGGAGGATAATGTAGAGGAGCCTTTTCTTGTAGAAACGGATAATCAGCTCTTTGCCGGCAGGTCTGCCCAAATAATTATAGAACAACACAAAGCTGCTCAGAAAAATAAAACACGGCGTGCCAAACTTGAAAAAAATGTTCACCAAATTAAACCAGTAATAATAGGAGGAGTTGGCGGCTTGTCCGCCCGCGGCATAGGAGGTGGCATGCACATGAATCACGCCAAGGATCGCAAAAGCTCGAAAGAGATCAAGCTCCGGAAGCCTTTCTTTTTTCGCTGGGTCTTTCACAAGCATCTACTCCAATCTTTAGGGATAGGGTTCAATACAAGCGGCAGCTTTACGTAGGGTCCATTCCGGAATGGCTAGGTAATCAATTCATGGATGTAACTGTAACTATTTTACATGATTTAAAACGATTTGCCTGCCTAAACAGTCATTATTTATAGAAACCGCCTTAATTCCTTAATTACCAGATTTGCCCGGATTGAGAAGGAAAGCTAAAAAAGAGAGCTGAATAATTGAAAGCCCAATCAGCGTTACAGGTAAAGAAGATAAGGCAAAATAAAAAAACAGGAGCACCGCAGGTTCCGAACCTTGCCGTTGCTCCTGTTTTATCTTTTGGGCTGCCTCACAACCTTACGGCATCAGCTTTTCCCTTCCCGGATCACCCGCATCGGATTCCCACCCACAAAAACCCCGGGCGCCACATCCGCATGCACGACCGACCCCGCGGCTACGACAGCCCCGTCACCGATCGTCACCCCGGCCAGGATGGTCGAGTTGGCGCCGATCATGACTTCGCTGCCGATCCTTACCTCGCCGAGCCGGTATTCCTTGATCAGGTATTCATGCGCCAGTATGGTCGTGTTGTAGCCGATGACGCTATTATCGCCGATCGTGATTTTTTCCGGAAAAAACACATCCACCATCACCATCAGCCCAAACGCCGTCTGCTTGCCGACCTTCATCCCTAGCACATGCCGGTAAATCCAGTTCTTCCAGGGAAGAACCGGACAATACCTGGCCAATTGAATGAATATGAAATTTCGAATGCCTTTCCATGGACTGACGGTCCGGTAGAGCTGCCATAACGCATTAGGGCCTTCTACCGGATAACTCTCCAGTTTCCTCACTAGGCCTCGGACTCCATTCCCAGAAGTTGATAAAGATCCCGCATGTCATCCAAAATATGATGCGGTCCGTATTCCATCAGCTTTTCCTTCCCCTTAAGCGACCAGGCCACCGCTGCGGCCTGAACGCCGGCGGCCAGCGCCGACTGGATATCCGCCGGACTGTCGCCTACCATCAGCGTAGTCGCCGGGTTCGCGCCCAAGCGTTCTACAGCCGTCAATACGGGTTCCGGGTCCGGCTTCGGATGCTCTACGTCTTCCAGCGTCACGATGGTAGACATGTACTTTTTCATGCCGAACATATCCAGCACGCGGTCCGTGGATGCTTTGACCTTGGTCGTTACCACGCCAAGCGTATAACCTTGCTCATGCAGCTTGGCCAACACCTCATCCACATGAGGGAACTCCTGAATAAGCGCATCATGATGAATCGCCTGATAAGCCCGATATTCCTTGACCATAAGCTCGACATCCGTCGCTTCCGTAAAAGCCTGCAGCTGCTGCTCCAGCGTCTGCCCCATAAAAGGAATGATTTTCTCGCGGGCATACTCCGGCTGGCCCTGCCTTTCCATCACATGCTGAAAGCAGTTGATGATTAGCTCATTTGTATTAACAATGGTTCCATCCAAATCAAACAGTATAGTCTCTATTTTCTTCATCGCTGACTCCTATCCTAATCCTCTTTGCGGTCCGTCTCTTTCGTTTCCTCAACGGATGATGAGGATTCTTCCTCATTCCCGCCGGACACCGAAGCCGGCACCGCCGCTACCGTAGCGGAAGACGTTTCCGAACGTGGAGCGGCAGCCTCGGCCACGAAAGCATCCGGGCTGCTTTGCTTCGTGGAAACAATCGGATCCAAATAACGTGCAGGCTGCGGTTTCATGTTCCGTCTCCAAATAATAAGCACGACGGCTACGACAACGAACAGAATCGCCAGCAGCTGCGAAATCCTCACATTTCCGTACAATGGATCAAGCGCTCCATGCTCAAAGCCCATCCATTCCATCGGTTTCCACAAAGCGTTAACGAAGGAAGCCAATGCGTCGGAGCCTTGGAACGCCAGGCTGTCCGTGCGAAGTCCCTCGATAAAGAAACGGCCGATCGAATACCAGATGAAATAGCTGAAAAAGAGTTCCCCGGCACGCATAAACTTCTGTCTGCGAAGCACCAGCAAAATGATCAGCCCCACCAGATTCCAGAGCGACTCGTATAAGAAGGTTGGATGATGGTAAACGCCACTTACATTCATTTGATTTACGATAAAGGCTGGAAGATGCAAATGGTCCCGCAAAAAGGTTTCCGTCGTCGGCCCGCCATAGGCCTCCTGATTCACAAAGTTCCCCCAGCGGCCGATAATTTGGCCGATAATCAAGGACGGGGCGCAGATGTCCACGATTCTCCAGAAGTTATAACCTTTATAACGGACGTAAAAAATCGCGCAAATAATTGCGCCTATTAAGGCCCCGTAAATGGCGATACCGCCATTCCAAATCTTGAAGACATCCCAAAGGTTATTTTTGTAGTCGTCCCACATAAAAGCCACAAAATAGATCCGCGCAGCAATAATCGCCGACGGAACGCCGAGCAGCAGCAGGTCCATAAAGAAATCCTGCGAAATGCCGAAACGTCTGCCTTCATAAATAGCCATAATGAGCCCCAAAAGGGCTCCGACTCCAATAATCAAACCATACCAGTGCACTTCCAGTGCGCCGATCGAAAAGGCGATCGGGTTAAGCAGCAAAGTCTTCACTTTTTCACACTCCTAATCCAAATCGTCGATATCTTCCGCAATGGTTTCCGTCAGTTTAGCCGTAAATTGAAGCGCAGCGTTGTAACCCATCCGTTTGAGGCGGTAGTTCATCGCAGCCACTTCGATAATAACGGCCAAGTTCCGGCCCGGACGAACCGGAATCGTTACGAGAGGCACATCGGTATCAATAATCCGTGTAGTCTCTTCATCCAGTCCAAGGCGGTCATACTGCTTCTCCTGCTGCCAAGCCTCCAGCCGGACAACCAGCGTAATCCGCTTATTATTGCGGATGGCCCCTGCACCAAATAAAGTCATCACGTTGATGATGCCGACTCCGCGGATTTCAAGCAGGTGGCGGATCAGTTCAGGCGCGGTACCGTGAAGCTGATTGTCCGATGTTTGGCGAATCTCAACCGCATCGTCCGCGATCAGCCGGTGCCCGCGTTTGACTAGCTCAAGAGCCGTTTCGCTTTTCCCGATGCCGCTGCTGCCTGTAATCAGCATGCCTACGCCGTAAACGTCCACCAGAACGCCGTGAATGGTTGCGGTCGGCGCCAGTTTTCTTTCAAGAAAGCCGGTAATTCGGCTGGACAAAATCGTTGTGGCCACCGTGCTGCGCAGCACGGGGAGCTGATTTTCCGTACTGGCTTGTACAAGCTCTTCCGGAACGTCAAGGCCGCGTGTAACAATAATGCACGGAGTCACTTCGCTTTGGCATAAACGTTCAATCCGCTCTTTGCGTTCTTCCGCCGGCAGCATGCCTATAAAATGAAGCTCCGTTTTACCTAAAATTTGCACCCGCTCAAGCGGATGATATTCAAAGTAACCCGCCATCTCCAACCCTGGGCGATACAAGTCATCCACGGTAATGGTCCGTTTCAGGCCTTGTTCTCCGGAAATAACCTCAAGTCCAAACTGGTTCACTAGCTCCGATACTTTTACCTTTTTAGCCATGACTGATCTCCTTTATCCCCCAACTACTCGGGCTTACTTCAACACATTCCTTCTCCCATCCTAATGGAAAACGGAGCCTAAATCAATTGCATGCTGCACGCTTCCATTTTTCGGAGTTCTTATACACCCTTAATGGATTCCCCCGTTTAAAAATAATGTTAAAAAAACCGCCCCGAAGGGCGGCTTTTCTTATCGTTCCGCTGAACTTGAACTCAACGGTAACCCGCTAACAAGTTATTAGCCGAAGAAAATGTTCAATTCAGTTTCTTTATCGAAGATATGAACTTTGTTCATGTCGATCGCCAGTTTCACGTTTTCGCCTTCGCGAGTCGTGGAACGTCCGTCTACACGTGCAATAATTGTGTCATTTCCGGCACCGCTCAGGTAAAGCAGCATTTCGTGGCCCAGGTTTTCCGTAACGTCTACACGGCCCGAGAATACAGTGTTTGGAGAAGCTTCCATGAACACTGGCTCTTCATGAATGTCCTCAGGACGAACGCCCAGGATCACTTCTTTACCTACATATCCGCCTTGTTTCAGAATGCCGGCTTTGCCTTGAGGAACTTCCAGTTTCAAGCCTTGAGCTGTGAAGATCAGGCTGCCGCCTTGCTCAGTCAAACTGCCTGTAACGAAGTTCATTGTAGGGGAACCGATGAAACCTGCAACGAAAATGTTGGTTGGCTGGTTGTAAAGCTCTTCAGGAGAAGCAGCTTGTTGGATGATACCGTCTTTCATAACGACGATACGATCGCCCATTGTCATGGCTTCGATCTGGTCATGCGTTACGTAGATACAAGTAGTTTCCAAACGTTTAACCAATTTAGTGATTTCGGCGCGCATTTGACCGCGCAGTTTAGCATCCAAGTTGGACAAAGGTTCGTCCATCAGGAACACTTGAGGGTTACGTACGATAGCGCGGCCCAAGGCCACACGTTGGCGTTGACCACCGGAAAGAGCTTTTGGTTTGCGGTCCAGCAAATGCTCGATATCCAGGATTTTTGCAGCTTCACGTACGCGTTGGTCGATTTCTTCTTTCTTCGTTTTGCGAAGTTTCAGACCAAATGCCATGTTCTGATATACGTTCATATGCGGATACAAGGCGTAGGATTGGAATACCATCGCGATATCGCGGTCTTTAGGAGCCACGTCGTTCACGACACGGTCCCCGATATACAGTTTACCTTCACTGATTTCTTCCAGACCTGCGATCATACGCAAGGTTGTGGACTTACCGCAACCGGAAGGACCTACCAAAACCAAAAATTCCTTATCGGCAATATCAAGATTGACGTCTTTAACCGTTGCTTTGTCGGAACCTGCATATTTCTTGTAAATGTGCTCTAAACGTACACCAGCCATCGTCGTTTCCCCCTAAAAATTAGTTTGAAGTATGATAAAATAAATTTTGAAATCGTATACATTTCACACATTTATATTAACCCATTAAGCACTAGCCTGCCATACACAAACTGCACAAAAAACCTATTTTCTTTTCGTGACTTTATACAATAATAACGTAAGCTTCACTAATACCGCGTCTTTAAAGCTCCTGACGTCAAGCCCCGTCTCCTGTTTGATCTTGTCCATCCGGTACAAAAGCGTGTTCCGGTGGATGTAGAGCCGCTTAGCCGTCTCACTGACATTGCAGTCCAGTTGAAAAAAGGTTTCGAGCGTCGACAGTGTCTCCGGATCGTTAAAAATCCCCATTGCAATATCCGTTCGCGCCATAAACTGCTTGCGCTGTTTATCCGGAATGCTATAAACCAGCCGTTCCAGGTAAAAATTCCAAGGCAAATGAATTTGTTCCGTTACATGGAACATATTTCCAAGAATCAGCGTTTCCCGAAGCAGCTGCGTCACTTCCACCAGACTTTGCTCGGGAATGACGGGCTGGCCCACAGAGATATGGAAGTTCCCGACCCACTCATTCGCGATCAGCTCATAAACCCCTTGTCCAAGATCGCCCAGCATCGTTCTTTCCGCTTCACGGCTTTCCTCGCTGACCTGGCGAAGGTCCTCCAACTGGTTTTCCCCTACCAGGATCAGCCATTCCTGTTCTTCAACCGGAATAAGCAGCAGGTCCCCTCCGAAATAACTTTTCAAAAGTTTGTTCAGCTTCTGATACTGCATATGAGGTTTCGTACGGTTCTCGCTATTCAGCAGGAAAGGCACGAAGGACATGGACAGCCTCTTTTTCAACATAAGCCGGTCCGGGATCGCTTCCTGAGGCACTTCTTCATTTAATTGGGCTCGAAGCCAGGCACCAAGCTCAAGTACAGCCGACTCCTCGTTATCCTTGTCGGACGGAGAAGGACGAACCTGGTTGGCTGCCGTCTGTAGCAGGAGTTCAATCAGCTGGCTTTCCGAAGCCTGAAGGCTGGAAGGGTCAATCTCCCATACATTCACGTATTCCTCACTGAAAGACCAAGGCCAGCATCGGATCCCGTCCATAACAAGCGGGACACCGATGTGACGATGTTTGTTCCCCCCAAGCTCCAGCCATCTGCTCCAGGGAATCGAGTTTTCAGATAAGGGGGCGCCAATGATTTGTTCAATTCGATGTCTTAAATCAATCATGTTCATATCGGAATCTCTCCCAGCCTGAATCGTTAATCTAAGCTGCAATTTTTTATAACACGATAAAACGCGGACTATCTGAGACTAATTGTATCATAGGAACGTATCCGCTTCCTATTCTGGAGCTGCCTCCTTGGTTGAACCATGATTTAAAGAAAATGACAAAAAACCGTCAACATATAGTTAACGGTCTTCTGTACAGCGGATGAGCCATGAAGGACTCGAACCTTCGACACCCTGATTAAAAGTCAGGTGCTCTACCAACTGAGCTAATGGCTCTTAAAACTGGTGGAGGCTGATGGATTCGAACCACCGAACCCGTAAGGGAGCAGATTTACAGTCTGATGCGTTTGGCCACTTCGCTAAGCCTCCACAAAAAAATGGTGCCGTCGAGAGGACTTGAACCCCCAACCTACTGATTACAAGTCAGTTGCTCTACCAGTTGAGCTACAACGGCTTATTCAGTTTTAAAATGGTGGCTCGGGACGGAATCGAACCGCCGACACGAGGATTTTCAGTCCTCTGCTCTACCGACTGAGCTACCGAGCCATGGATTTGGTCAAAAAAATAAAGTGGTGGAGTTTGTATCCTTCCCACTTCACTGTGGAACTATACAGTTGATAATAATGGCGGAACCGACGGGATTCGAACCCGCGGTCTCCTGCGTGACAGGCAGGCATGTTAGGCCTCTACACCACGGTTCCGCGATATTATTCCTGGTGCCGGCGAGAGGACTTGAACCCCCAACCTACTGATTACAAGTCAGTTGCTCTACCAGTTGAGCTACACCGGCGTATATGGTGGAGGCTGAGGGGATCGAACCCCCGACCCTCTGCTTGTAAGGCAGATGCTCTCCCAGCTGAGCTAAGCCTCCATATACGAATATTAAAATTGGTAGCGGCGGAGGGGATCGAACCCCCGACCTCACGGGTATGAACCGTACGCTCTAGCCAGCTGAGCTACACCGCCATATTATGAACCACTGAATGCTTGTACAATGGCGGAGAGAGAGGGATTCGAACCCTCGCACCACTTACGCAGTCTAACCCCTTAGCAGAGGGTCCCCTTATAGCCACTTGGGTATCTCTCCAAAAGTCAGCATTCAAGATTGATCCTTGAAAACTGGATACGAAACAATCAATTGCCGAATTAGCCCCTACTTGGTTTCCCGGGGTCCCCGAAAAGTACTCGGTAGTACTCTCCGAAGCCTCCGCTTCACTTTTTGGGGGATCTTGGATAAGCCCTCGACCGATTAGTACTGGTC
>NZ_JBZCMS010000006.1:0-348925 GCF_058267595.1 Paenibacillus mobilis | reverse complement strand
AACTACGCAGGACCTCCCGCCATTTGACGGGCATTTAACGTTGATGTGGCCGTAATTTCTAGCGAGATGCCGAGGACCGGGATCGAACCGGTACGGTAGTCACCTACCGCAGGATTTTAAGTCCTGTGCGTCTGCCAATTCCGCCACCCCGGCAAGGATGGTGCGCTTTGTTTAAATGTTAACAGCGACATTGAAGATAATATCACGTCGGCGTCTGGCTTGTCAACAAGCAAATTTAGCCGTTATGCGCCGGCCCATGGCCAATTTCCCTTTTCCATGTATGTAAAAAAGCCGTAATCCACATACTAAGGTAGTTATTTTTCCAAAGGAAGGAGACTCCCGAACGGTGAAGATGAAACTTTGGGCTGTTGTCCTTATCTGTATGTTCTTGGGAACGGAGCAAGCCGCGGCTGCACCCGCGGTGACAAAAGGACGGGATTATTACGAAACCCGCGGCGAAATCGTATGGGAGGTGCCGACCCAGGATAAGGTCGTTGCCCTCACCTTTGACGACGGGCCCGATCCCGTAAACACGCCGGCCATCCTGAAGCTGCTGAAGGAATACGATGCGAAGGCGACTTTTTTTGTCGTCGGCAACCGGGTGGACCAATTTCCGGAAACCGTGCTGCAGGAGTTCAGGGAAGGCCACGAAATCGGCAACCATACCTACAAGCATACGTATTTCAATTTGAAAAACAACGTACCGTCCATGACCGAAGAAATCAGCAAAACGGAGGATGCCGTATTTGCGCTGACCGGCCGGCGGACCGTCCTGTTCCGTCCTCCAGGCGGTTATTACAACAGCCAGCTGATCGATTACACCAAAACCCACGGATATTTGGCCGTGCTCTGGTCCTGGCACCAGGATACGCGCGACTGGGCGCGGCCGGGAGTTTGGAGAATCACCGACAAGGTGCTCCGTAACCTGCACAGCGGGGACATTATCCTGATGCATGATCACGTGGAAAACAGCGTGCAGACTGTGGAAGCGTTAAAGGTCATTTTGCCGGAGATCAAAAAACGGGGGTATCAATGCGTGACGGTATCCGAGCTGCTTAAACATCAGAAAGGCGCGGAGCCTGTCAAAATCGATACGAACAGCACAAAAAGCAAAAAAGCGGGGCCGTGAACGGCCTTCCGCTTTTTTTGAATTACTCGCCGCTTTCTATGCTTAAACCCTTATTTATAAGAAGAAGGAACGAGTAATGATGACCAACAAAATAAAGAGCACCAGAATTGTGCCTGTGGAAGTCCAGAACGCTCCTGGTCCAACTGGTCCGCAACCTACTCCGCCTACTACGCCACCCATTTGAATTCCTCCTTTAATTTGTGGATATACCATACCATATGCCTCAAGGCAAACCCCCGATTGGGTATCTGCCTGCAAGCAGGAGAAAATAAAAATTTGTTTCAACAGGGCCCGGCGCGGTTACCGTTACATAGTTCCTCCCGGTGAATAGCCGCGCCGTCCAGGGACGGAAGTTCAATTTTGTTATCAAGAAAGGAGTACCTTACCATGGACAAATCAAAAAAATCGATAGATGCCCGCGAACCCGGCTTTAACTCCCTCCCTCCCGTAGATCCTGACAGACAGGCCCCTACGGACTCCATCGACGAAATTTTCGGAGGGATCATGGATGAAATTCAGGAAGACGCTACCGGAGAAAAGCCGGGCGGCACGGAAAACGTAAAAACGGAAGACGAAAAATAATCCGGACACAGAAAAACGGCTGCGGGACTTTGCTCCTGCAGCCGTTTATATTTTTTCCGCTACTTATCCAGGTGGAAAGGTACGGTAGTCACAATGACTTCTTTATTGCGGATGAAAAATGCGCGCATCATAATGCTGGTCTGGTTGTGCAGCACATTTTCCCACCAGTGTTTCGTAATGAACTGCGGAATCAGGATCGTGACGTGATCCTCCGCGGCCATTTTCCACTCCACGGTTTGAATGAATTTATAAAGCGGACGCATAATGCTCCGGTATCTGGATTTCAGGACGATCAGCCGGATGCCCGGATCCCATTCCGCCCACTTCTGCTCCATTCTGGCAATGGATTCATCATCAAAGCCGATGTAAACCGCAACCACGTTGTTGGACAACGTTTTGGCATAACTTACGGTGTTCAACACCACCCGGGTAATGCCAGATATCGGAATGATGACCGTATTGCCTTTGGTAATCGGCTTATCTTTGGCAAGATCAATCCGGAGCTGGTCTGCGGTATTGTCATAGTGAATTCTAATTTTGTAGAACAGGTATACGACAAAAGGCAGGAAGATAAAGGCCATCCATACCTGATGAAATTTGGTGAAAATGAAAATGAGCGTAATCGACAGCGTAACCAGCATGCCGACCGTATTAATGAACAGCTTAAGAACCCAGCCGTTAGGCTTAAGCCGGATCCATCTGATCATCATGCCCGCTTGAGAAAGCGTAAAAGGAATAAACACGCCCACCGCGTACAGCGGAATCAAGGCCTCGGTATCCCCATGAAACACCATAACGAGTACGGCCGACAGCACGCTCAGGAACAAAATGCCGTTCGAGAAGCCAAGCCGGTCCCCGCGGACCATAAACATATGGGGCATATATTTGTCTTTGGCCAGCATGAAAGCCAGCAGCGGAAACGCCGAATAAGCGGTATTAGCCGCCAGAAACAAAATGACAGCCGTAACGCCCTGAATAATAAAATACATCACGCCCCGCCCGAACGTTGCTTCGGCAATCTGGGAGACGACGGTCGCTTTCGCTTCCGGCGCAATCCCGAACCAATAGGCGAGCAAAGTGATTCCCGTAAACATGGAACCGAGAATCAAACCCATCATCATCAAGGTTTTGGCTGCATTTTTCGGTGCAGGATCCCTGAAGTTCGGGATCGCGTTCGAAACGGCTTCAACACCCGTAAGCGCCGAACAGCCGGAACAAAAAGCTTTAAGCAGCAGAAAAAGACTGACGTTCGACACTGCCGATCCAAACTCGGCATGCGCCACTGCGGCGCCTACCGTAAAATATTTAATAACACCGCATATAATCAGGACAAAAATGGCCACTACAAACAAATAAATGGGCACTGCCAAAATGGAGGCCGATTCGGTAACTCCTCTAAGATTCAGGATCGTCAGGAATACAATCATAATTAAAGCAATGGTAACCCGGTATTCGTGTAAGGATGGAAAAGCGGACGTTATGGCATCCGTTCCCGCCGAGGCACTTACCGCCACCGTCAAAATATAATCGACCAGAAGCGAGCCGCCTGCGAGCAGGCTTGGAGCCTTACCCAAGTTGTCTTTTGCGACGATATAAGCGCCGCCGCCGCTTGGATAAGCAAAAATGGTTTGGCGGTAAGACGTAATCAAAATGGCTAGCAGTGCTAGAACCGCCACGGCTATCGGAAGCGAATACCAAAGCGCCATAAACCCTGCCGCCACCAGAACCAGCAAAATCTGCTCGGTACCGTACGCGACGGAAGACAGCGCATCGGAGGACAGAATCGCCAGCGCTTTGAGCTTGCTAAGCTTTTCCCCTTCAAGCTCCGCCGACTTCATGGGTCTGCCGATTAAAAGCCGCTTTACTTTCTCATACATAATTAACTCATCATCCTTTACACTACGAGTGACATTCATAAAATTGAAGCAATTGATATTATTGCTTAATTCATACTCGTTTTCAACTGTTTTTGCAAATATTTCACCTAAGGATTTAACGCCATTTTCTAAAATTGAAACCTTAGAACAAGTTAACTTTACTATTCCCAGAATGCTGTTACTTTCTTCACAGCATATTCACAAAATCCCTCTGGACCGCAAAAGAAAAAACCTAACCTCTGAAAAGAGATTAGGCCCTATAAACACCCGCGCAATAGACTCAATAAGCCATACAAGCCAAGCCATAAAAGCAAATGGATGGAATATCACTTCGAGTTCCTTTTAATGAATGCTTTTTTTGGCAAAATTGCCGCCGGTTACGTCCGAAACATGTTCGATCGCCATAAAGGCGCTACGGTCAATGTCGGTAACGATCGCCTTAAGCTTTGCCAGTTCAAGACGGGACACGACGCAGTAAACCACCTGCGTATCTTCCTTCGTGTATCCTCCGCGGGCATACATAAACGTTGTGCTCCGGCCTAGCCGGTCCATGATCGCTTGGGAAATTTCCTCATATTCCTTCGAAATGATGGTAACTGACTTCGATTCGTCCAAACCTTCCACTACGACATCCATGACTTTGGAGGCTATGTAATAGGTAAAGATCGAATACATGGCCGAATCCCAGCCGAGATAAAAGCCGGCAACGATAAAGATAAGCACATTGATAATCAAAATAATTTGGCCGACCGGCATATTGGTTTTCTTCGAAATGAGGATGGCCAAAATCTCCGCCCCATCCGTCGATCCTCCGAAACGAAGAACCAGGCCGACGCCAAGGCCCAGCAGCAGGCCTCCAAACAAAACAGCCAAAATCGTTTCATTCGTAAAAGCTTCAACATGGTGCAGAACCGTTGTCGTCAAGGACAACACCACAATCCCGTACAACGAGGAAACGGCAAAGGTTTTTCCCACCTGCTTGTAGCCGATAATCAGAAACGGAAGGTTGATAATGAACAGAAACAAACCGAGCGGCAGCCCTGTCGACTGGTTCAGCATGATGGAAATCCCCGTGATCCCGCCGTCAATGATGTCGTTCGGCACCAAAAAGATTTCAAGCGCCACGCCGGCCAATATGGCCCCGGCCGTAATAAAGATAAATCGGACGATTATATCCCTCACCGACAATTTCCTGTGCTTGTTCGCCATTCCCGCAGCCCCTTTTTTCTATGTATTTTGTCTCTTTATCTCTAATAATTGTATAGAAATTTTTCCGCGAGCTCAAATCGGGTCCTCTTTCTGTGGCACATAAGGCTGCTCTTTTTCGGAAAAACTACTGCTGTCTTTCAATCCAAATCCCTGAAAAGGAGTGTTGTGACATGCGTGAAGGTTTGATTCCAACCGTTCTAGGAACTGTGGTCTCCGCTTCGGCAGCTTCATTTCTTGGCAGCAGGTACAAGCTTGCGGCAACAGGTCTGCTCGGCTTTGGTCTAGCCCACATCGTGCTGGGAGCTATTGATTTGGTCGAACACCGTCGTTAAGGGTGGTTGAAGGATGCATGAAAAAAGAGCTGTCCAAAGTAGCGCCTGCTACATCCCGGACAGCTCTTTGTTTTGCCTGGAAGAAGGGGCGGTTTCGCCCGTGTTCCGTTATTTTTTCCAGTGCTCGTTAATAAACTCGTCACGGCCGGATTTTTCCCGGTCTTCTTTGTAGTGTTTCGTGTTTTTCTTATGGTAATCCTGGTGATAATCCTCGGCCGCATAAAAAGGCGCCGCCTCCAGAATCTCGGTCACGATCGGTTTATCGAAGCGGCCGCTGGCTGCCACCGCTGCTTTGGAGGCCTCCGCCAGTTCCTTTTGCTTCTCATTATGATAAAAAACGGCCGTCCGGTATTGGGAGCCGCGATCATGGAACTGCCCGCCGTCATCCGTCGGATCGATTTGCTGCCAGAACAGCTCAAGCAGCCGCTCATAAGGAAACAGCTCCGGATCAAACGTAATTTGAACCACTTCATAATGACCCGTATCGCCTTTTTTTACCTGCTCATAGGTCGGGTTCTCGACCGTTCCGCCCGAATATCCCGATATAATGCCATGAATCCCCGGAAGCTCGTCAAACGGCGTCACCATGCACCAGAAACAACCTCCGGCGAAAGTCGCTTTCTCCATGTCTTTCATCTCCTTCAACAATGCACCTATCAAGGGCTGCTGCATAAACTGTTATAACTTCAGCGCAAGCCCATGATAACACATCCCTTAATTAAGGGTCTATATAAGGAGCGTTCTTATGCCGAATTACCGGATTATCGTCGATCTTTCCGATCACATACTTTACCTGCTTGATAACGATACCGTGGTCCGGGGGTTTCCGGTCGCCACGGGCGCCATGCTGACGCAAACGCCCTACGGGGATTATACGATTGTAAATAAACAGCCAAATCCCGGAGGTCCCTTCGGCGTGCTTTGGATGGGACTGTCCAAACCCCACTATGGCATTCACGGCACAAACGATCCCTCTTCCATCGGGAAATCGGTATCCCACGGATGTATCCGCATGTACAACGAAGATGTGCTGCAGCTTTCGGAATTGGTGCCTATCGGGACCAGGGTTTCAATCAGGCCTTGAAGTGCGACCAGCCGGGCGCTCGGCCTGATGCAGGCAGCTCGGCGGGTCGAGCCTGGCGGAGCGGCGGGGCTCCTTCTCTTTTTAAGAAACCAGCCTTATGTTAAACTGGCTAAAAAAGACAAAGGAGTTCCCGCCTTATGTACATACTTCTGATCGTAATCATTATTTGGGTCGTTTACATGGTCATGAAAAAACGAAAAAAATAGGCCCGCAGAGTCAACTGCGGCCCTATTTTTATCAGGCATCGGGTCAGGCTGTAAAAAGCGTAAGCGCAAACGAGCTGCCTTCCTTGGACGATTGGACAAGCTCCAGTTCGCCGCCAAGCGCCTGGGCCAGCAGCCGGCTGTAGGTCAGGCCGAGCCCGAGCCCTCTCGGGCGGGCAGCCCGGCGTTCCCCGCGGTAAAAACGTTCAAAAATATTCGGCAGATCCTCCTGGCTTACTCCGATCCCGTTGTCCCGGACCACAATTCGGACCTGCTCCTGCCCCGCTTCTTCAAGGGTCACGCTGATGACCGGCGTGCGGTCACGGTGCGCGGCCTGAAAGCTGTTATTCAGCAAATTGACGATAATTTGCCTGATCCGCAAAGCGTCGCCGACCACATACAGCTTGGCTTCGGGAAGCTCTGTCGTCACCACGGCCGGACTGTGTTCCTCCATAAGCCCCCACTGCCGGACGACCTCGGAAAGCAGGTCGTTCAGCTCGATCCGGTCGCTGCGGACGCTGACATTGCCGGCAACAAGCGCATTATAGTCCAGCAGATCCGCCACCATTCTGTCCAGCCTGCCTGTTTCCTTAAGCGCAAGCTGCAGAAACTCCTCCGCCTCTTCCTCCACCACCACTTTGTCTTTGACGGCATGGATCAATCCTTTAATCGACGTTACAGGCGTTTTCAGCTCATGACTTACCCCCGCCAGCGACAGCATTCTCCACTCCTCCAGCTGTTTGAGCCGGTGAGCCATGTCCCGGAAGGACTCGATCAGTTCCGCAATCTCACGCTCCTGGGTGGAAATGCGCAAATTTTCAATGTTATAATTCCCGCCCCGGATTCGTCCGGCGGCGATCGTGATTTGTTTTAGCGGGTGGGCCAAGCGGCTGGAGAGCAGGTAAAGCGTCAGCCAGCCCGATAAAGCAAACGTCACCAGCAGAATCGCGACGACGACAAGCACGGATTTGCTGGTCGTCAGCGATCTGGAGGACTGCAGAAGCGTGACCCAGCCCACTTCCTGTCCGCCGCTCCAGACGGTAGCCGACACGGACTCGTATTGGGAATTGCGGGACTTCAAGCTGTCCGGGTTCCATTTTTCCTCCATCTCCTGCTGGGTAATTTTAGGCATGCTGTAAACCAATTTGCCGTCCTGATTGATAATCATTAAACAGAAATCCCTGTCCAGCCGGAAAAAATGCAGCCGGTTCTCCACCATCTTATCCAGCTTTGGCGGAATTTCCATCCCCTGCTTTCCCGTGACCCGGTCGGCCAGATCCTGGACAAATAAACCCGAGGTTTGCAGCCGGTTATCCCTGGCCGTTTCCCGGATCCAGTAAATGGAGACCAGCGCGATGACCGCGCAGCCTATAAACAAAATAACAAGATACCGGAGGGACCAGTAGGATAAAATCGAGACCTGTCTCGGGCCCGGTTTTCGCTTTGAATTTAAATTCAGCTTTCTACGCAAAATGAATACCCGCTTCCTCTTAATGTCCGGATTTCCCCTTGTTCCGCAGGCCATCCGGCCAGCAGCTTCCGCAGCCGCTTGATGGACAAATCCACGGCCCGGTCGCTCCCCTCGTAATCCATTCCCCAGACCTCCTCGATCAGCTGTTCCCTCGTAAACACCCTGTTGGGCCGTGAAGACAGGAAAAGCAGCACGTCCAGGTCCCGGGGAGTAAGCGACAGCTCCTGTCCCTGCAGATAGACCCGCTTCGCTTCGGGATCGATCAGCAGATCCCCGAAATGCCGCCGTCCGGTCCGGTCATGATAAATCAGGCGGCGCCTCAGGACCGCTTTCACCCGGGCCACCACCTCGTCCGGCACAAACGGTTTGGTCATATAATCGTCCGCGCCGTTATTGAGGCCCTGAAGCCGGTCGTCCATCAAATCGCGGGCGGTCAGCATAATGACCGGGCACGCGCTTTTTTCCCGAATCCGCTCCAG
This sequence comes from Paenibacillus mobilis, assembly GCF_058267595.1. Classification (NCBI taxonomy): domain Bacteria; kingdom Bacillati; phylum Bacillota; class Bacilli; order Caryophanales; family Paenibacillaceae; genus Paenibacillus; species Paenibacillus mobilis. Next base: position 340,559 of record NZ_JBZCMS010000006.1, on the reverse strand, counting down.
CACTTCAAACCCGTCAAGCTCCGGAAGCATGATATCCAGCAGCACCAGATCAAATTCTTTGTTATTAAAAAGGTCCAAAGCCGTGCGGCCGTCCATGCAGCTGCTTACCTCATACCCTTCTTTCTTTAAATACGAAGCCAGCACCCGGGCTATCGTCTGTTCATCTTCGACAATCAGCAGCTTTTGCACGCTGTCTTCACCTTCCTCTTCATTCTTTTGCGGACACGGCAAAGTAAGGTTAGGCTTTATTTTACACATTTGCTGCAAAGGGGCAAGCCCGAAGGGTTTGACACATTCCCGACTTATTCCCTTGATAAAATGCCTTATGTAAGCCGTCCGCTGCCCCAAAAGCGATCTTAAACCAAGCTGCAGAAATAGGAGTTTGAGAGAAATAGGCCTGAGAGAAAGAAAAAACGATTCCATGCGAAGGAGAGAGAACTATGAACAAAAGAAAATGGTGGATTGTGACGGGCGCTTTGATTGTCGTCCTTGTTGCAGGAGGTTATAACTTCCTGAGATCTTATATGGGGAATAACGTGGAAATCAGCAGCGTGATCCCGGCCGAAGCCGCAGCGGCAAACGGCGGAAATACTGGAAATGCGGCGGCTGCCGGCAGCGGCGAGACGGTAAGCGCAGACGCTTTAAACGGGGAATGGGACATTACGGACGGCTCGAAGATTTATTATTCAGTGACGACGTCCCAGGAAACAGTCAACTTCGTCAACGAGAAGGTCAGCGGCAGCTGGAACGTCGCGCTTGACCAGCCGGAAGCCATGACCGGCACCGGCAAGATTGATATGACCGCCAATGATTCCGGGAACAAAATGAGGGACGAGCATATTCAGAGCGCTGATTTTTTTGACGCAGCCACTTATCCTGAAGCTACCTTCACCGCTAAGTCTTTTGAGAATTTGCCATCGGAATGGACCGACGGAAAGGCGGTGCCCTTCACTTTGAAGGGGACGCTTAACGTACACGGCATCGACAAGGACGTTTCCTTCGACGCCCAGGCCTTGTACAGCGGCGGCAAGCTGCTGCTGTCGGGAACGACGATTGTGACGTTCAGCGACTTCGGCATGAAAAACCCGCATACCGTCGTGCTTGATACGCAAAATGACATCAAAGTTCAACTGGAGCTTGTTTTGGCGAAAAAGAAATAATCGCCTTGACGGATCAAGGTACTTGATAAGAGATACTCATAACAAAGATAAGAAGCCGATTGGCATGACAGTAGATTTCCATATTCAGATCCAGAGATAGGATAGAGAAAAATAGAGAAAGCCGGGACCTCCCGGCTTTTTCAGCGTTAGAGCAGCTGGCCTGCGTCTGTCTGACGCAAAAAATTTTTCGCTTGCAAGAGCAAGACGGTCATCCCGATCCGGATAGCCCTTCTGCAAAGGCAGCAAATTGGATTATTCCGTTTGGCCGCCAAGCATGCAGCAGACTATTTGCCGCTTTGAGCCGCCTCCTGATGTTTCTTGGCAAACTCTTTAGGCGTAACCGCTTTGCCGAACAAAGCCTGAATCATGTTCAGGTGGACCTGCGCTGCGTCCGGCTTCATCTGCACGTCGGCAAACAGCGTAATATTGCTGGCGTTATTCAGCTCACGAAGCAGGTCCACATACATTTGCGGCAATTTCATGCTGGTGGTGTCCACTCTTGTCGCCGGAATTACGCCTGCATCCGTTACGGATTGCTCGCCCCATTTGTCCACGAAATAAGAAACGAACTTTTTGGCTTCGTCTTTGATCTTGGAATTTTCGGCCACAAACAGACCTGCCCCCGGCCCGCCTACCCAGCTGTTGATATCGCCTTTGCCGCCTTCCACGGTCGGAAATCTAAAGAACCCTACCTTGTCTTTGAATTCCTGGGGAACGTCGGGATTGGTCGTAAAGTTGGGAATTTCCCAGGTGCCTGCCAGAAACATGGCTGCTTTTCCGCTCATAAATTCCGATTTGCCTTCCTCGTTGGACAACCCGTTAAAACCTTTGTTCAAGGCATTCATGTCGACAAGGTTCTGAATTTCAGCAGCGGCCTGGACCAGACCCGGGTCTTCAAACGTGCCGGTGCCGTTGATCGCTTTGGCCAGCGTATCGCTGCCGGCGATGCGGTCGGCCAGATACATGTACCACAGCGACCCCGTCCAGCGGTCCTTATTGCCAAGCGCAATAGCCTCCACCCCGTTTCGGGTCAGGCTTTTTATGACCTCTTTGAATTGCCCGTAGGTTGTTGGAACCTGCACATGGTATTTGGCGAAAATCTCTTTGTTATAGTAAACGGGCGTAATATTCAGCTCGATCGGAAGGGCATACGTTTTACCGTCTACGGCGTAAGCCTCCACCGTGCCCGGCACAAACTTGTTTTTCAGCTCCGGTCCGTTCAGCACGTCGTCCAGGCTGGCAAACAAACCGCCTTTGACGTAAGGGTCCATAAAGCCTGCGGCCCAGGTAATGCCTACATCAGGCAGTTCGTTGGAGGCGGATAATACCTTTAATTTGTTCTTATACTGATCGTTTTCGAATACCTCCTGCTTGATCGTGACATTCGGATTGTCTTTCTCGTATTGCTCAACGATTTGATTGACCAGCTTATACTGCTGGGACGACGTGTTTTCCGGCCAGATATGTATCATTTTCAGCGTTATAGGCTTGTCTCCGGAAACCTCAGTCGAGGAGGAAGACTCCATATTGTCAAGGCTTTCGCAGCCGGACAAAACCAGAATCAGCGTTAAAATCAGCAGCAGGCTGCACACGGTCCATTTTTTGAACATCAGGATCCCCCCTCCGACACTATTCATGTAAGCGGTTAATTTCATCCTCGCAACTCGATTCTAACAAAGAAGCTTTGGCCCATTAGGACACGAATATTGGGTAAAACACCACTTTTATTGGAAATCGGCCATCTCGTTCCGATAGCGGCTTGGGCTGACCTGCTCGTGCTGCTTGAACACTTTAATAAAATATTTGTCCGTGCTGTATCCGACCTGCTCGGCGATTTCTCCCACGGGAAGCCGGGTCTGCGCCAGCAGCTCCTTGGCCCGCTGGATACGCCTGCGGGTTACGTATTCGCTAAACGGCATACCGGCCTGTTCCTTAAACAGGACGCTGAAATAACTGGCGTTCAAATGCACCATGGCCGCCATGTCGGCCATAGTCAGCTGCTCCTGCAAATGGGCGTCCACATAATCCATGGCTTCGCCGGCCGGCCCGTTTGGCCGCAGCTCTTCTTCACCGATCGCAAACAGCTTCGGATCAACCAGCTTGGCAAGCTTCTCCGCGCGGTGGCGTTCCTCCTCCTGCTTCAGCGCGCGTTCCGTCATGTCCAGCAGCTCCTGTTTATCAATCGGCTTAAGCAAATAACCCACCGCTCCAAACCGCAAAGCCGTCTGCACGTATTCAAATTCGGCGTATCCCGATATTACCACCGCTGCCGGACGGTCAGGTCTGCCCTCCAAAGATCGAATCAAATCCAGGCCGCTGACCTCGGGCATCCGCACATCGGTGATAAGCAAATGGGCCGTATCCCGCGCCAGCCATTCTGCAGCCTCAACGCCGTTTGCCGCGCACTCTACCCGGTAACGTCCGTCCGCCCACAGCTCCAGCGTTTTCCGTATCCCCTGCCGGGTTCCCGGCTCATCGTCCACGATCAATATCGTTCGGAGCACAGCATTATTCCTCCCTTGTTTGTGAAAACTCCCCATCTAACGGAATGGAAAAAGATACGGTCGTCCCCTGAGACTCGGTACTTCGGATATGCAGGCCGCCGTCGTTTTGTCCGCCTCCGCTATAGTACAACTTAAGGCGCCTTTCCACATTGACCAATCCGACTCCCGTGCCGCTTGCAACCCTTGAGGTGCCGGTTCTGATGCCTTCGCACAGCAGCTCCAGCTCCTCCGGCTTCATGCCCTGCCCGTCGTCGGCTATCTCGATCTGCACCTTGTCTCCTGCAAGGTTTGCTTTTACATCTATAAAACCTTTCCCGATTTTGCTTTCGACGCCATAACGGATCGCATTTTCCACGATCGGCTGAACCAGAAGCTTGGGCATCGGCACCCGAGCCGCATCCGGATCCAGGTCGATTTTCCATTCCAGCCTTTCGCCGAGCCGCATGGACATAATTCGCAAGTAACGCTCCACCTGGTCGAATTCATCGGCGACGGTTACCCACTCATCCTTTTCGGGATTGCTGATAATGTACCGGAACAACCGCGACATGGCCACGACCAGACCGGCCAGCTCTTCTTCGCCTTTCTCGACCAGCGACCAGTTAAAGGCTTCAAGCGTATTAAACAGGAAATGCGGATTAATCTGTGCCTGCAGCGCTTTGAGCTCTGTCCGGCTCTGCAGCGTTTCTTTCTCGTAAACGACCCTGATCAGCCTATTGATATGATGAACCATTTCATTATAGGAATAGTTCAGTTCCCTAAGCTCCATCGTGGCGGATACGGGTTCCGGATTCGGCATCAAAATGCTGCTGAGCCTTGATTTTCTCATGGCCCGGATCAGGTGGATAATAGGCCGGGTCAGCATGGTGGACAGCAGGAAGGACAAAATCAGGAAACCCAGCGCGCCAAAACTGCCCGCGGCCAGCAGCACCGTCCTCAGCACCGAAAGTCCTTTCGTTACGTACTGTACCGGCGTCAGGATCAGGATCGTCCAGTTGGCCGCTTCCGAATACTGCTTCACCAGGACATAATCCTCGCCCTGGAACGTTACCGTTTGATCCCGGCTGTTGAGCAGCGGAGTCAAATCGGTTCCCGAGGCCGTATCGCCTATTCCGAGCAGTTCGCCGCGGTCATTGGCGAGCAGGATGGATTCCCCGCTGTCATCCACGGCCGTCCGCTCGTTCAATTGAAAATACCCGCGCTGGATCCTTGCAATGAGGTAACCTCCCGGCGAAAACCAGCGTTCAAACAGGTTGACCCGCCGGATCGCCAGCACGGACTGGCGGTTGGCCGGGTCAATGCCGATCCAGACAAGCCTGCCTTTCTGCTTGTCGGCTTCCTCGATGTACCTGGAGTCCACACGGAGATCAAGCTGCCCGTCCTTAATCGGAAACAGCAGCCTGCCGGTGTTCGTGTAAAGCTCAAGCGACTCGATTCCCGGCGTATAGGCCTGATAGCTGCCCGCAATCTGCAGCAGCGCCTGGCGTTCGTTAAAGCTGGCCTCCCGTCCGTTCACTTCTTCCATCAACAGCCTTTGAACAAAGGTATTGCCCGCCACCTGAGCCGTCAAGCTGTCGATCTGCGTCATCAGGGCATCGAGCCGCCCGCTGGCCTGCACGGCCGTTTGTTTGATATGTTTTTCAGCGTTGTTTTTAAGCAGGGAAGAAACCTTGCTGTAGGTGAACCCGCCCGCTATGCCCAAAATGATCAGCATGGCCAGGAAAAAAGCCACGAATATCCGGTTGCGCAGCGTGTTAAAGGTATGCAGTCTCCCTTTGATCTTTTTGGCCCTCTCCATCTGTTCAGCCCCTTTAAATATGAACCCTGGCCCTGAATTTCCCCGGCGATTCCCCGGTCCACCGTTTGAATTGGCGGCTGAAGTGGGCAATGTCCGCATAACCGAGCCTGCATGAGATCTGGTCGATCGACAGCTCCGGCTGCATCAGCAGCAGCTTGGCTTTCTTCAGCTTCAGCCTGGACAAGTACCCCCGCGGAGAAATGCCGTAGGCCTCCTGAAACATCCTTGTACAGGCGGAAGGACTATAGCCCAGCCCGACCATGGCCGCGGCCACCGTCTCTTTGTAGCCGTCCTCCTGTTCCGGCGCCGCTGGCCACTGCCGGTCCGTCTCCTCGACGACCCGTTCCAGAAAAGCGGCGATTTCTTCGGCGATCCGGCTGGAGCGGAGACCGCCGGATCGCGGAGCTCCGGATTGGGACATGCCGGCGGTCAAAGCCGCAAACAGGCCGAATACCGCTGAAAGCGTGTTCATTTTAATCAGCAGTTTGGGTTGCTCTTCCCGGCTTTCCTCATCGTCCACAGCCGCGAGCTCCATCAGGCGGTCCAGGCTGGGCCGGACGGCGCCGGCCATCGGACTACCGGCCGCAAAAAGCCGGAAGCCTCCCCGGCACAGCAGCTCCCTAAGCTCCCGTTCGTCCGTATCGAAATGAATGCAGTAATAGGTCATGTCGCCGGAGCCGGCATTCAGGCTTTCGTGGAGATCTTCGGGTCTAAGAAGGACCAGATCCCCCGGATGCTGTTCGTAATCCTGCCCGTTAATCTTCATGCGCTGCCTGCCGTCCAGCAGCAGATTGATTTCAAACAGCGGGTGGCTGTGCATGGGATACGTCCAGCCCTCGCTGACGGTACGCAAATGAGCCGCAAATACCCGGAAGGTGGATTCCATATCCGGCATCATCACTTCCCTGATTCCCAGCCGTTTTTCCTCAGGCATACCCCCGCCCCCTCTGCTTTCAAAGTGTGGATTTTGGATAAAACCCTTCCCGTTCTGGATATGGAAAGCGCTTAAATTCCTTGCTAGTATCAACATACCATAGATTCACGCCAATCGAACAGGAGGTAATTTTTTGGATAACAAACTTTTATTTAACGCCCATCACTCCCCTATGGGTGCTTTTTCCAGCTTTACGCTTGGTTTTCCCGGCCGCAGCGGCGGCCTGGATCTCGAATTCGGCCGGCCTCCCGAGCAAAACATTTATATCGGCCTGCAGGACCTTCCGCCTGCGGATGCGGGAGCCGGGGAAACGTTACCGGTTGCAAGCTACCGGACCCTCCCTTTCTACGATGCTTCAGCTGATGAGTCCACCCGATATACCGGCGGAGGCGAAACCGCCTCCGATCCGGACTCCGCAGCCGGAGCGCCGGAAGCCCGCACGGCAGAGTCCTCTGCCGCCCCGCAGCCTGAAGACTCCGCCGCTGCCGCGCTTGTCCGTCATTTCCCATTGGAACAGATCAGCCGCACGTTTAGCGCCGCCACGGATAGCTGGCAGGCCGGCGATTTGACCTTTACGCTTTATTCGCCTTTTGCTTCCGTGCCCGACCCGGAGACGGCCGGCGAAGAAGAGCTTGAATTTGCGCTGCTGCCGGCCGTCTTAGCGGAGATCACAGTGGATAACACTCAAGGTACGACTGCACGGCGCGCCTTCTTCGGTTTCCAGGGCACCGATCCCTATACGGCGATCCGGCGGCTGGAGGATACGACGGATGGGGCTGTTTACGGCGTCGGTCAAGGCCGTCATCTCGCCATAGCCGCAGCCCGTGATCCGCGGATTCGCAGCGCCGGACATTTTACGCTGGAAAACATCCTTCAGCCCGGCTCCGAAGACAATTTGGCTTTTGGTCTGGGACCGGTCGGCGCGCTGCTGATGGATACGCCGGCCGGCGAAAAAGCCACCTACCGTTTTGCTGTCTGCTTCTACCGCGGGGGTTACGTGACGGCCGGAATTGACGCTTCTTATATGTATACCCGGTACTTCCGGAATATTGAGGAGGTTGCCGTTTATGCGCTCGGGCATTTTGATCGCAAGCTGGAGCTCAGCCGCGAAAATGACCGCCGCCTGTCCGAATCGTCGTTGACCGACGCGCAGAAGTTTATGCTGGCTCACGCCATCCGCAGCTACTACGGCAGCACGGAGCTTCTGGAGCAGGAAGGCAAACCGCTCTGGGTTGTAAATGAAGGGGAATACCGGATGATCAATACGTTTGATTTGACGGTGGACCAGCTCTTTTTCGAAATGAAAATGAATCCTTGGACCGTCCGGAACGAGCTGGACTGGTTTGCGGACCGATACCGTTATGAAGACACGGTAAGCTTTCCGGGAGACCCGACCCCTTATCCCGGAGGAGTCAGCTTTACCCATGACATGGGTGTTGCCAATGCCTTCTCCCGGCCGGGTTATTCCTCTTACGAGCAGCATGCCCTGACAGGCTGTTTCTCGCATATGACCCAGGAGCAGCTTGTCAATTGGGTGCTGACCGCCGCCGTTTATTACCGGCAGTCCGGGGACGAAAGCTGGCTCCAGGGTAAGCTCGACCTGCTCGAACAATGCCTCGCCAGCATGGTCAACCGCGACCATCCGGAGGATGGGAAGCGGAGCGGCCTGATGGGGCTCGACAGCTCCCGTACCCAGGGCGGCGCGGAAATCACCACCTACGACAGCCTCGACGTTTCGCTCGGTCAGGCCCGGAACAATATTTATCTGGGCGGCAAAAGCTGGGCCGCTTACGTGGCGCTGGAGTCCATCTTCGAGGAACAGGGGAGAGCGGACGCGTCCCGTTTGGCCGGCCTGCAGGCGGAGCGCTGCGCCTCCACCATCGCGGCGCACATGACCGGCGAAGGATACATTCCCGCCGTCATCCAGGAAGGCAACGATTCCCGGATCATTCCGGCCATCGAAGGGCTTGTCTTCCCGCTTTATACCGGCGACGAAACTGCGCTTGAGCCGAACGGGCGGTTCGGCGGTTATATCCAAGCCTTGAAGCTGCACTTCCAAAACGTGCTGAAACCGGGAATCTGCCTGTTCCCGGACGGCGGCTGGAAGCTGTCCTCTACCAGCGACAACTCCTGGCTCAGCAAAATCTACCTCTCTCAGTTCATCGCCCGCCGCGTATTCGGCCTGCAGCAGGATGAAGCTTTGGACCGTGCGGATGCGGCGCACGTCGCCTGGCTCACCAGCCCTGTCAATGCAATCTGGAGCTGGAGCGATCAGATGGTAGCCGGCGTTGTCCAGGGCAGCCGCTACTATCCTCGCGGAGTTACGGCCGTATTATGGCTCGATGAACAGCGGGAACCGAACAAAGCCGCCCAAGCCGCCGCTTCGATTTCCTGATAAGCGAGGCACAAAAGCCAAACCAAAGCCAATTTGAACGCAGCAAAAAGCCGGGGAACTCCCCGGCTTTTGTATGCTTTTAAATCATTATCCTTGAGACTCTGTTAGCTTTAAGCGCTGCTAGTTCGACTTTGCCAAATTGAGTTCCCAGGTTAAACCGCTGCGGTCCCTGACTACGCCATATTTGGCGCCCCAAAACGTATTTTCCAGCGGCATCTGCACTTCTCCGCCTTCGCTGAGCGCCTGAAACATTCTCGTTAATTCCTCGTCATCGTCCGCATCGATCGAAAGCCAAACGTTGTTTCCCTGCGTAACTGGCCGAAAAACGTCCGCAAAATAAAGCACGCAATGTTCATTGATATGAAGCTCTGCGTGAATGTATTTCCCTTCCTGCCCTTTAAAGCCTTCAATTCCGTCCGACAACTGCGCATTCCGGATCTCCCCGCCAAGGATTTGCCGGTAACCTTCCAAAGCTTCGCGGCAATTTTCAAGAAAGATATGCGACAACAATTTTTTCATAAAACGTCTCCTTTTAGGTCATAGTCGGCTTCTTCCAGGTCCAGATAAACGGTTTTTCGCTTCCAGTCTATCACAGAACCCGAAATGTCGACAGAACCATCCAAAAGTAGACGGCTTCTTTGTCCGCGGCGAGCAAGACCGTTCAACATTTTTATAGTCCGCCTCGCATTTTATCGGCGATTTTTCCGTTTTCCACAACCTTTTGTCAATGCCCTTCTATAAATTTGTCCCCATCGCCATGAAACGACAGCTTTCCAATCCGAAGTCTAGTATTTTTAGAATACTGAAGTTAAATGACTGCTTTTTTAGGTATTTTTTACTATTTCGAATAAGGGGTTTGAACAAAGCAATGTTGCTGGAAAAATTGTTACTAAACGTTCTTATCGTCTTATCTCCGATTCTTGTCTTTACAGCGATTGGCGACCGCATCAAAAAATTTGCTTCTCCCTATTCCATAGGCTCGATGCAGGGCATAGCCTCCTCGCTTTGTCTCATTTTTTCCTACCATGCGCTTGATTTATACTGGGATCTGAGATATGTCCCGCTTGTCATTTCCATCGTTTACGGCGGCCCGATCGCCGGCCTGATCAACTATTTTTTTATTCTGCTCACCCGAACCTACCTGGACGGCAATGCGCTGCTGTTCGGTTATGTCAGCATTACCTTAACCTTTCTCGTCACCTTACTCCTATCCCGCTTCACCAGAAATCGCAGCGGCCGCGAGCGCCTCGGCCGGGTCGTTCTGATTTCCATGGTTCCCTCGCTGGTTATGCTGCTCATTCTCATCAGTTATACGACGCTTAACGTTGTCGAAAGTCCCAAGGATTTTCATCCTGTCATTGCCGCCTTGTTTTTTGGCGTCCTGCAGACGCTTGGAACCTGGCTCCCCTCGATGCTGCTGGAATTCACCAATGAAAGGGCGCAAATGAAAGAGGAAATCCTGCGCGCGGAGAAGCTGAAAACACTGGGCGAGGTCGCCGCTTCCATCGCGCATGAAATCCGGAATCCGCTGACCGTCGTTCAGGGGTTTCTCCAGCTGATGCGGGCCAGCAGCTACGATCACAAAAACCACGATTATCTGCAGATCGCCTTGGACGAGCTCGGCCGGGCGGAGTCGGTCATCAAGGATTATTTAAGCTTCACCAAACCCAAATTAACCAAATTCGAAACGTTTTGCCTCGTGGAGCTGATCCGCAACGTCACGACGCTGCTGACCCCGCTGGCCAGCTACAAGGGGATTGAATTTCGCTGCGGGCTTAAAGGTTCGATGTACATTTATACCGATCGCGGCCAGCTCCAGCAGGCCCTTCTGAATGTGATCAAAAATGCGGTCGAAGCCTCCTCGGAGAATTCCACCGTTCAAATTGAGCTGTCCCTGCGCGGCAACCAGGCCGAGCTTAAAATCATCGACAGCGGGAAAGGAATGACCAAAGAAGAAATCCAGCGGATCGGCACCTTATTTTATACAACCAAGGAAAACGGCACCGGGCTTGGCACCTCTGTGGCCGTTAGAATTATCGAAGCGATGAAAGGCAATATTTTATATGAAAGCGAAAAAGGAAAAGGAACCGTATGCATCATCTCTCTTCCTTTGGAAGCCGAACCGCTGGTAAACATGAGCTGACAAGTCCTTCAAGCCCGAATCCTAAGCAAAATAAAACCAGCTGACGATATATTCGCCTGCTGGTTCTTTCGGTTCGCCAAGCTCTAATCTCGGATATCCGAGTTCAGGAGCCGTTTTCGCCCGTCAGCTTTTTAAAGGCGGAAACGGCTTGCGGATCAAGCAATCCCAAATTTTTTAGCATTTGAAGCGCAATGAAATTTGGGATGTTTTTTCCTTCGGCCGTGCTGATGATTCCAAGTCCGCTTGCGGCCTCTACCGCGGGTTCGGCCCATTTCGGCATCGGCTCCTTCCCCGACATGTTCAGCTTTTTCTCCAACGCCTCCAGCCGTTGACTGAGCTCATCCAGCTTCAGTGTATCGTTATCCGGACTTTCTGCAGAGGGAGCGTCATATTTTTTGAGCTGATTGGCGTTGATAATTTGGATTAGTTTGGATGCATAATTGGGATCGGTTGCATAACCGCTTGCATATAAGGCCTGGCATTGGGCTTCAGGAGTCGCCGCTGCCCTTACCTTGGCGTAACGCGCGTTCGCGAACAACAGATCCTGGTCTTTATAAAAATTATAAATGCTGGGATAGGCGCGCCAGTTCGCGCTGACTTTAACGGCCTCCCCGTTTACGTATTCCCGGGTTGCCGTATTTACGCTGGTTCCGTCCCAATAAGCCGTCGGCTTGCCGGCTCCCACCTTATAACCTCCAAGATTGTTCCAGGCCGGGACAACCCCTCCGGTCTCCAGCCAGCTCTGCGCAAGCCGGACAGAAGGGAAAATCGGACTGCCCTCCGCTCTTACCCGCTCTACAATCGGAACGAGCAGCTCTATAAAGGCATCAAAACGATATGTGGTCGCCAAGTCCTTTCACCCCCTGGAATAGCTTATGAACCTCAAGGAAAAAGGTTTGGATGGGCCTCGAAAGGGCCGGCCGTGAGCCAGTTAGCTTGTTAACGGATTAGTTAACCGATAATGGTTAAGCGATTAGTTCGTTGGTTGGGTGATTAGCTGGAAGCACTGCCGGCTGCTTTCTCCTTGACCGGCCGATGGCGTTCCCTCTCCGTTTTTCCTTTCCCGGCAAACGTATGATTGACAAACTTCTCCGCTCTGTCGGCCAGTTTTGCTTTCTGTTCCTCATATTGCGTTTGCGTAATCGTTCCGTCAGCCAGCTGCTTGTCCAATCCGCTGGTGAACTGCGACGTTACGAGATCGATCACCTTCTGGGCGTCAATGCCCTGCTCCTCTGCGATGGCCGCCAGGGTTTTGCCGTTTTGCTGCGCTGTCTTCAACTCATCGGCACTTAGGCCAAGCAGGCCGGCGATAGCCGATGGGTCCATTTTAAAGAAGCCGGCGTGTGCTCCGCCTTTTCCTTTTGCTTGCTTACATCATCATAATTGCCTTTCCTTAAGGGAAAATGATTCCGGGCTGAAGAATGGCTGAAAGCCGCCTGAACATTCGCCAAATCCTTTTGGACCGCCAAACAATTTACTTTTCATTCTCCAAATTTAGATTTCACGAAACATTTTTTTCCAATAGGCGTATGATTACTAAAGCAAAAGTCTTCAAACGAGAAATTCCGGTAATAAAGGAGGATCGTCATGTTATTACATTCAAAAAAATCCGGTGCCCCTTGGAATAACCTTGCCAAAAAACCGGTTTGGACCGCCTTGGATTGGTTTATCGGCGTTCCGGCGGCGCTGCTTCGGCTGCTTCATTTTTAAGGATCCCCGAAATTCCATGCGCAAAAAAGCCCGGCAGCAGCCGGGCTTTTTGCACAATGATCCTGTTCACGTTCTAGCCTTATTGTTCCGACTCATACCACGGGTTCAAGTGCACCATTACCTCTTTCACTAGCGGATTGGCTTCTCCGATGGACAGCTTGATTTTTTTGGCGATATCATGCCCTTCCTGAATGGTCATCTCCCCCGGAATCCCGACCCGCACATCCACAATGATATAATGGCCGTGTTCTCTGGCCCGGATGCGGTCGATACGTTTGACCTCCGGTACTGCTTCAACAATCCGTAAAATTTGATCCATTTGGGCTTCGTCGATATTTTTCTCCATCAGCACGTCGACCGAAGTCCGGCCCATATGAATGGCCAGCCTCAATACCAGAAAAGCCACCAGAATCCCGGCGATCGGATCGCCGTACTTCAATATCCGGATGTCGTAATGATAGCCGATAAGCGCAAGCCCGATCCCGATAACGGCCGCCAAAGACGCATAAACGTCGGCCAGATGATCGTAAGCGGTGGCGACAAGCCCGCTGCTGTTGCTTTTTCTGCCAATACGCATCGTGTATCCATAAAGCCACAGCTTCCAGACCAGCGAAACAAACGCCGCCGCCAGCACTAATAATCCGGCTTCATGAGGCGGTTCCGTGAGCGCCATGGCCGAATGATAACCCATATAAAGTCCCGCCAGGACGAGCACAATCGCGATAATGCCGGCTCCGATGACCTCGGCTTTCCCGTGGCCGTACGGATGATCCTCATCCGGCGGACGTTTGGAGATGACCATCGAAACCAACGCTGCCGCCGTCGCAAATACGTCTCCCGCGTTGTGTACGCCATCCGCGATCAATACCTGGCTCCCGAACAGCAGGCCGACGGCCAGCTTCATAACCGTCAGGACGATATTGCTCAGCAGGCTGATCCAAATGGCAAAAGAGGATTGTTTTTCCGCTGCGTTTGACGTTTCCAAATTCTTTTTCCTCCAACCTCAAGCTGCGTTACCAGTATATCCAGAAAATGCCGATTCCCTTTCAAAGGTACCGTGTCATTATATTAAACAGGATTTGAGTAAGTCCAGAGAAAAAGTATTGCCCTAAAGAGGGATTATTGGGAGTTTCCAAGAGCGTTTGAAACAGCTAACATTGTTGCTTGCGGGCAAGACGGAACAGGGTTTGTGTTTCACTCCCCGGCTCTGCTAATATTAAACTATCAGTGTCATGCGGAAACAAAGGAGCGTTGGACAATGAAAGGCAACAGGTTTGTGATCGGATTGATTATCGGGATTGTACTGCTGATCGCCGTGTTTTTTACCGGATTTATGCTTTTGTATTTTAACGTTTTTAAAAAGAGCTAAGGGAAAAACGCTGCGTTCGAGCTTTTTTTTATTTCTGCCTTACTCCTCCACCCAAAATCACCTTCAATATTCCCTTTTTATGTCTCCAACCGGCGTGACCCAACATACCTTATCTTAAAGGATGAAATCTTCCGGCCAATCGAATTCGCTTGAATCGGAGATTTCAAGGGAGGAGTTCCATGAAGGCTGTCACCTGGAATCTTGTTGTGCTCGCCCTGCTGCTGTCCTCTTCAGGATTTATAAGAGCCCAGATTAACTCCAGAAAAACCCGGTAACGGATTCATTCGGCATAACTATACATTCCATTTAATGGAAACCTATACTCTTTTTCTGCGTATGATTAAAAAAGGAGTTGAAGGTTATGCTGGTTTTCGGAGGATTGATACTGATTGTTTTGGGGCTTGTGAATATTTTAAATCCGAAATTTGCCTGGTATCTGAAAGAAGGGTGGAAGGTTGACGGGGAGTCGGAGCCGAGCGATGCATACTTGAACCTCACCAAGTTGAGCGGAGGAGTCGGAATTGCTGCAGGCCTCGTCGTGTTATTCGCAGGAATTTTCTCATAGGCATAAGGACATTAAATGATTGCGGCCCCGAGGGCCGAATCTCCGCCGAGTTTTTAAGAATAAACGGCCGCCTTGAAAATCAGGGCGGCCGTTTATTTTTTAGCTTACGAAATTCTAATCCTGATAAAGAGCCCCTCGTTGTCCGAAGTAAACATCTTTGCGGATTCACTGGATCTTTCTTTGGGTTTCATTTCCTCGGTTGGAATCCCCATATGATGGAATTCATAATGCACGCCTTTTTTCATGCTGCACCTCTTTCTTGTTAAACGAAAACCACCAGAACAAAAGCACGATAAAGATGACAATGCCAAGCCCCAGAAACAAACCGTTCGATACCTTCAAGTTGGCTTCTTCCAACGAAAGATGCCGCGAAACGGAGCCGTTTCTCCAAAGGACAAAGGTCAATAAACAAAACACGATCGCCAGGGAGGAAGTGACCTGCTCAATCAGGTCGTTCAGGATCGAACCTTCTACAAGCCGGTTCTCCGGCAGCGCGCCCATGCCGGCGGTAGTCGCCGGAATGCTTGAAAGCCCGAATCCCGCTCCCCGAATAGCCATTAGCAAGGTCACATACCAAAATGGAGTATGGGGCGTCAGGAACCCGAGCAGCAGCGTAGTCACCCCCGTTATTCCCATACCCCAGGCGACTACATTTCGGGCCCCGTTCCGGTCCAGAATTCTCCCGCCTACCATCATAAAAATTCCGGTCATTAAGGCATCAGGGATAAATAATAGGCCGGTAGCCGTAGCACTGTAATGATAAACATCCTGGATCATGATCGGAATCAGGAAAAAAGACAGATAGTAACCTACGGCAATCAAGGTAGTTACCAGGGTGCCGATCCTGAACTGACGGATCTTTAATAACGACAAATTCAACAAGGAGTTCGGATTGCTGCGGCTGCGGACGATAAACAAAAGCAAACCGGCCAGCCCTGCGCCAAGCAGCAGCCAATTCAGCGGATTTACGGCTTGTTCAACCGTGTTCATAGCATTAAAGGCATATAAAGACAAGCCAATTCCAGCAGCTATATATAAATATCCTAACGCATCAAAAGGGGCTACCCCCTCACCCTTGGAAGGCTTTAGAAACAGGACGCCCGTAATGAATCCCAGAACCCCCGTAGGAAGGTTGATCAAAAAGAGCAAGCCGGGTTCCCCGTGATCGATAATAAATCCCCCCAAGGTTGGACCAATCGTAGGGGCAAGCATGCTGACTACTCCCCAGATCCCGGTGGCCATCCCTCTCTCCTCGGCCGGAACGGCTTCAAAGATCAGCGTAATCGACAATGGCGTCAGAAGTCCGGCACCCAGTCCTTGGATCGCTCTGCATAAAATAAGCGTAGGCAGATTCCACGCTGCCGCCGCTGCGGCAGAACCTATTAAAAACAAAACCAATCCGGTCAAATATACATTCCTCGAACCGAACCGGCCGCTCAAGAAACCCGTCAACGGGAGTGTAAGTCCCATCACCAATACATATATGTTTATAATCCAGCCGACACTTAATTCGTTAGCCCCAAATCGTTCAGTGAACATCGGAATAGCCGGATTAAGCAGGCTGGTATTCAGAATAACCGTAAACGTCCCCAGCAGTACGGCCATAATAACCGGCCATTTCCGCGTTTTTTTCTTCATGTTTTTCTCCTCCAGGCGGTAGCCCTAAGGGAAAAAGCGAATTTACACAAAAGCGTTTAAATCATAGCTAGATTTCATGCACGATTCTGCCATTCGCCAGAGGGCCCCTAATTTGTGGGTTGGGTTATCTCCGACGTCAAGATGATGAGCTGGTTCATAGACCGGGTCACTTCCTTTCTTTGAAAAATCATATAAAGCTTTGTTACAAATGTCCAGAGAAAAAACGGCTATACCCGTCCTTTTCTGCCAAACAGAGCGGCTATTTCTGAAAAGGACAAAGGGAAGCCCCGCACCTCGCGGTTAGGGTCGCCTTTGCAAATTGACAATCGAATTACAGGCGTTTTGAATGAGGGTTTAACTTATAAACCATAATTAAGCCAACCAAGGTCATCAAAGCGGCCAGGACCAGAAAATAAACCGGCATGGCCGTTAAAGACCCGTTGTGAACATAACTCATCCCGGAGGCAATCAAACTGACTACGATATAATAACCTAAACCAAAAACGGCTCCCGCCGTTCCCAGCACATCCGCATAAGCCACCAGAGCTTGGCTCAGGCAGTTCGGGATCATGATGCCAATTCCCAGCAGCAAGATAAACAGAGAAGCGATCAAGCTGATCAGCGAAGCCAGGGAAACGTCCGCTGCGTTTAATGAACTTATCAAAAGCAGCAGTGCGCCAGCCAAAGTTAAAACGGCTCCGCCAAAAATCAATTTTTCGGCCGATTGCCGCCTTGCCAGCTTCCTTGAGATCACAGCACCCAAGAGAGAGGCAAATGCCACAAAAATCCCTAAAAAACCAAACCTTCCAGGTGTCATATGGTAAAGCTTGATGAAGATGAAAGGAGCTTCGGCATAATAGCTGAACAAAATTCCGTTTGTCGCTCCGATCATAAAGCCAAAGGCCCAAATCTTGGGATCGGCGACCAAACGTTTAACAATAGACCACAGGCCGGCTTTGTTCAAACCTGCCGGTTTGGTCTCCGGCAAGGTCTTAAAGGCGTACCCGAAGATGAATAAACTCATGGCGATCAGAAAAACAAATACGGCTTTAAATCCGAGGATTTGATCCAGCCAGCCGCCGATCAGCGGTCCTGCTGCGGGCGTAATAGCCAGCACCGCCGAAATATGAGCGAAGGCCGATTGCCGTTTGCTTCCGTCCATGCTTTCCCTGATGATGGTCTGCGTAACGACGGAACCGGTGCTGGCTCCAAATGCCTGTACAAAACGGCTGACCAGCAGCCATGAGGCCGAGCCGGAAAGATAACCACCCAAACAGCCCAAAGCATAAACGGCAATGCCCAGCAGCATCGCTTGCCGGCGCCCGATAGAATCAGACAATCGTCCCCAAGCCAATACCCCTAGCGCAAATCCAAGAAAATAAATGCCCAAGGTGAGCTGGACAACATTGTCGCTTGCTTTCAAACTGGAGGCTATGTCGGGCAAAATCGGCGAATAAACCGTTTCGCTGATTTGAGGAAAACCTATCAATAGGGTCAATAACAACAGTGATGGAGTTGAGATTTTTTTATTCAATTTTCAGTCCCCCTAACTTACTTAAATCTCAATCGTTAAGGGGAGTCATCGGGGTACCGGGGGACATTTGTTAATTCTAACTACGTAACTAATCAAGACCATTTACTCCTTATTAAGGTTTCTATAATGAAAGGGGGAGGTGTTATCCGTTTGTTTCTTCCTGCTTCACAAGGTTGTTTCTTTGGCTAAATCCAGTCTATCTTAAAATGATTATGCTGTATATCCCGCGGCAAGGGTTAATCTATGAACTCACCGCCTTTCTGATAAGCTCCAAAACTTGTTCGGCCGCGTGTCCGGTATCGTTTGCCCGCATATTGTCCTCATAGAAACTACGGTTGTTATAGACCTTTTCAACGGATCTCAAAAAGACGGGTACGTTCATTTTCTCTTCCTGAAGCAGTTCGGCATATCCTTTGTCTAAAAAATGCCGGGCGTTGCGGATTTGCCCCATACGCGAACCGCCGCTGGAGTGGGGAATCAGCAGCATCGGCTTGTGCAGGGACAAACATTCATGAATGGCGCTGGAACCTGCCCGCGAAACAATAACATCCGCCATTGCCATGATATCGGCCAATTCCTGCTGAACAAACTCAAACTGCTTATAACCTTCGTAATAGCTGTAGGACAAGTCCACCTTTCCTTTGCCGCAAATGTGAACCACCTGAAACCGTTCAAGCAGCCCCGGAAGCGCGGCTCTTGTCAGCCGGTTGATCCGCTCTGCCCCCTGGCTGCCCCCCATCACCAGGAGCACGGGTTTTTCAGCGGTAAAGCCGCACAAATCAAGTCCGCCTTCCCGGCTGCCCTTTTTCAGATCCTCCCTGACAATCGGTCCGATAAATTTCATTTTGCCTGCGGCACGTTTGTTTTCTATCCTCGTTTCCTCAAAGGTGGTACAAAATGTTTGGGCATATCTGACGGAGATTCGGTTCGCCAAACCCGGATGCAGATCAGGCTCAAGAATCAGCACGGGGATCTTCCTCCAGCCGGCCCCAATCACGACCGGTACGGATACAAAACCCCCAAGCGAAAAAACAACCCCCGGCTTGATCCGAAACATCAGTCCGTAAGCCTGAAGAATACCTAAAATCAACCTGAACATGTCGGTCAGATTCCTCCAGGACCAATATCTGCGCAGCTTGCCTGTGGCGACGGCATGATAGCGGACTTGTTCCAGTTCGCCGACAAGCCTGCGTTCTATACCGTTTTTTGAACCGATATAATGAATCTCCCAGCCCTCCCGCAGCAGTTTCGATATCAGCACCAGATTGGCGGTAACATGACCGGCAGAGCCGCCCCCCGTAAAAATAATGACCTGCTTCATTCCAGAAAACCGCCTTCCCTCAGCATCGTTTCTATTTCAGCTTTCGAAATCGTGAACGACTCTGAAGAATAAGCCTGTGCGCTGCTTCCGTCGGCTGTCAGCTTGCCCTTCGCATAATCGCTATTTGTAACCCTCTGTTTGATAACAAAAAAATCTCCCCGGTCGATTACATACCCGCGGTCCATGTCGGAGATTAACGCTTCGTGAAGCCGTTCGCCGGGCCGAATGCCGATATAATGGACGCCGGCAGCCGGATTCCCGGCATGCTCCAAGAGGACTTCAGCCAGGTCGGTGATTTGGCACGCCGGCGATTTCGTGACAAAAATTTCGCCGCCCACCATTTGCTCTGCGGCCGTCAGCAAAATGTTCACGGCTTTGCTTACGGTAAGGAAATAGCGGGTCATTCGCGCATCGGTAATACTTAGCGGCAGACCTTCTTTAAGCTGCTGCCGGAATAACGGAATAACGCTGCCTTCCGATCCCAGGATGTTGCCGCTTCTGAGGCAGGCAAACCGGGTGGCCGTATACTCGTTAGCGTGCAAAATCAGCTTTTCTCCAATCGCTTTGGTCATCCCATATGTATTGGAGGGATTGGCGGCTTTGTCTGTCGAGAGGTAAATCACTTTTTGCACGCCTTGCCCGGCGGCAGCTTCAATGACATTTTGTGTTCCGTAAATATTCGTTTTAAGCGCGCAATCAGGCTGTTCTTCACAAACCGGCACGTGTTTAAGCGCGGCTAGATGAAACAGATAATCGACATCCTTGCAGGCCGTTTCAAGCTCCCATTTGTCCCTGATGTCTCCCAGGATAAAGGTTAATCTGGGATCATGAATCGTCTGCTTCATATGGGCCTGAAGGGATTCGTTCCGGGAAAAGATGCGGATTTCTTTAGGCGACAGCTTCAGCAGCTGCCTGACCAATTCCTTTCCCCATGAGCCTGTCCCGCCTGTAATTAAAATGGTTTTATTATTCATTTTTCTCATCTCCATTCACTTAGTAACTGCTGTCTCTGTTAAGAGCTTAGAACATGTCTGTTACACCACTGTGACTTTCATGGAGGGGTTATTTTGCGAAAAATGGGGAATCTTAGGGAAGGAATGAGAAATTACATAGATAGCAAGGCATCTCATGAAAGGCGGCTATAAAGATGAACTGGGTTTATTTCGGCAGATTATATAATTCGAAATTTCAGGCAGGCTGTTTGGCTCGAAGATTGGAGCACGACGGATGGGTGTACGGTTTCCGGGAAATGCGCGAAATCGAAGTGTTCCGGTCCAAAAAAGGTCGTTATGGCGTACGTTTCCTTCCCTGAATTTGAGGCTTGACGCAGCGGCAAAAAATCAGGTATATTATTTAATGTCGCTATTTACTGACGCGGGGTGGAGCAGCCCGGTAGCTCGTCGGGCTCATAACCCGAAGGCCGCAGGTTCAAATCCTGCCCCCGCAATACTTACATAAGGGCCCTTAGCTCAGTTGGTTAGAGCGGTCGGCTCATAACCGATTGGTCACAGGTTCGAGTCCTGTAGGGCCCATAGCGACCAGCCTCCTTAGTTTGCAGGGAGGTTTTTTTGTTGTTTTATTTGTCCTTTCAAATCATCTTCCCCGAAAAAATAACAGCCGCCAGAATGGATCTGGCGGCTGTTTACTTAAGTTCAGTTTGCGAGCTAAACGGCTTCAGGCTTCAGAAAAAGAAACGGGACCGGTTAAAATCATCCCCTTCACGCCGAAATCATCCCTTAACGCCGCTTGCCGCTCCTGCGTTATCCTGCGGTACAAAAGGAGTTCCGTCCTCCTGGAACATCGTTTTCGGGTTGTTTTTGATCGCCTGCAGCATCGTATTGCCCTTCTGCTGCCATTCCTTCAAAGCTTCAGCCGGCGTTTTTTTGTTATCCAGCACCTCTTTGAAATATTTCTGCCCGATTGAAGTGACCGAGGAAATGCCCGGCTTCTCCGTATATAACTTCTCATCCGAATTGGTGGTCGGCGGTACCGGCTTCAGCGCATAGAAGGCCTGCACATTATAATCTTTGCCATCTTTAGGTTTGATGTAAGATTTGCGCGACACCATCTCGTAAGAGCTGCGGGACCTGATTTTGGCCCATTCCTCGCCATTTTGGAATTTCACGAAATCCCAGGCCGTATCCGCGTTCGGCGCGTTGCTGTTGATCGCAAAAGCATTGCTCAGATAAGCGTTGCCCCCGACGCCCGGCTTCTCCGGATGAGTAGGCATCGTAACTACATCCCAATCCACGGCTTTAAAATTTTTAATCTTCGATGCATTGTCGTTCGCATCCATCACGTCATTTACATAACTGTTATACCCGATAACCATGGCTACCTTCCCGGAGAGAAACAAATCCTGACTCACTCCGCCGGAGTTGACGATGACGCCCCCCTGGCCCTGGTTGTTCATCATCTGAGTCCCATCCGGCACCACTTTATCGATATAAAGTTTGCTCATCGTGCTCCAAATTTTCTCCCATTGCGGCGTATCCACGGTCATCGTTTCTGCCTTGTCGTCAAAATAACGGAGCTGCAGCGCGCTGGAATAGTTTTGGATATCCCAATAGGGATCGGAGCCCATATAAGTATTAAAAGCCAGTCCGTAAACGCGGTCTTTCCCTTCCCCTTTGCTGACGCGGCGGGCAAGATCAAACACTTCATCCCAGGTCATTCCGTCATGAGGGGGCTCCACGCCCGCATCCTTGAACAAATTTTTATTGTAAAACAAAGCGGAAGAGCTGAAGGTCGGTGCCAAGGCATATAAATTGCCTTCTCCGATATCTTTAAGGCCGTCGATGACGGTAGGCACAAAATCCGATGTATCGAATTTATCTTCCTGAATCAGCGGATCCAGCTGTTTGACCATATTTTCCTGAATCAGCTTCTGAAGCGTGCTCGTATCCGCGATAATAACGTCGACGGGATTGCTGCCCGTCATGATTTTTTTCACGCTTTCCATGACATCCGGCTGCTGAATCTGCTCCGACCCGTCGCTGTACCGGTAAATGCTCTGGTCGATGGCCGGCACGATTTCAATATCGACGTTCGGATGCGTCAGCTCATACGCATCGGTAAACTGCTGGCGGGTATAAGAGTCGTCATAGCCGCCGTACAGCAATCCTACCCGCAGCACTTTCTGCTCATTATCCGAAGCTTTGGAGCCGCTGCAGCCCGACAATACCGAAAAAGTGAGTGCCAGTGCCAAACCTGCTCCCGCCAATCTCCTGACCAGCTTCGGATGAAAACCTCGTTTGCTTTGAACCTGCATTTTCATTTCGAATCCCCCTCCAATGATTTTGGTGCGGTAATGATAATTTTTTCCCCGTCAAACTCCATCGTTGCACGTCCGCCGATGCCTACCGATTCCAGGTATTCTTTGGGGACCTGAAGCCTCCCGGCACGGTCGACGACCACAAAAGCCTCATGGACATCTTGCAGGCCTCCCGCCTGCGGGGCGAAACCAGCGATGCTGCCGTCCAGACCCGGATTCCTCTTCAGGAACTCCGTACTGGTCAAACCGTCCCGAATGGCAACCACCCGGTCGACTTTGCCGGCCAACGCCAGATCATGCGTAACGATAACGATTGTAATGCCCAGCTCCCGGTTCACCTTGCGAAAAATATTCATGATCTGGTCGGAAGTAGCCGTATCGACCGATCCCGTCGGTTCGTCCGCCAGCAAAATGGCCGGACGGTTGGCCAGCGCAATCGCGATCGCCACCCGCTGCTGCTCGCCCCCGGACAGCTGGGTCAGCCTGCTGCGCATCCGGTCCTTGAGACCGACCCATTCCAGCAGCTGCCTGGCGTAAGCGCGGTCGACTTTGCCGCCCAAAGTCATGGGCAGTTCTACATTTTCCAGTGCCGTTAAATAGGGCAGGAGGTTCCGGGCGTTGTTCTGCCAGACGAACCCCACCGTCTTGCGTTTATAGTCCACCAGCTGTTCGTCTTTGATCTTCAGCAAATCCCAGCCGCCGACGCTGATCTGTCCGGCCGAAGGGCGGTCCAGTCCGCCCAATATATTAAGCAGGGTGGATTTGCCGCTCCCGCTGTTGCCGATGATGGCCATCATTTCCCCTTGCTCGACCGTCAGGTTCAGCCCCTGCAGCGCTACAACCTCAATGTCTTCGGATTTGAAAATTTTTACGAGTCCTTCGCAATGGATCATCTATTACCGCTCCTCTCCCAATTTAACGGCCTGATGAACCTTGAGCCGCCGGATTTGCCACATCAGCAGCCCGGCTCCGAGAAGCAGCATAACCAGGACCACCCCGTAGAGCTGAAGCGTATCGCTGGAGTTGAACACGATCCGGAACGGCGGCACCTGGGAGGTCACATTGTCCGCTGTCTGCAGGAAGGGGAGATACAGCTTGCCGGCTAATTTGCCGATGCCGATCCCGAGCAGGATGGACAACCCGGCGGTCAGAATTTGCTCTGCCAGCAGCATCAGCGTCAGCTGACGCCGTGATAATCCCATCGCCCGCAAAATGCCGAACTGAACCACCCGGCTGGACAGGTTAAAAATCCAATAAAGCACGTATCCGATCAGCGAGACGATAACCGAAAGCAGAAATCCCAGACTAAGGATGCCGAACACCCCGCCCCGGGTCGGCAGCTTGCTTTGAACGGCCAGCTCGCTGCGCACGTCTTTGACGGAAGACAATTCGATGCCTTCGTCAGCCAAAGCCGTGATCAACGGTGCGACCTTGGCTTCCGGTTTCATTTTCAGCCAAACTTCGTATGGAATCATTGGAGCCTGATCGTATATGTAATCCAGATTGGCGATGACAAACGGCGTTTGGTCCGGATATTCCGTCGGCCAATAAGGGATGATGCCGTAAACCGTAAAATCCACCAGCTGATCCTGCAAGGAAACGGAGACGATATCCCCCGTCTTTAATTGATATTTCTCAGCCAGGCTCGACGGAATCAGCGCCGCGCTTTCATTCATGCCTAGAAAATTCAAATAGTTGAACGGATGAACCGGGAACAAATCGTTCCGGAACCAGGCGACTTTGGAAAAATCGACGTTATCGATTCCCATCACGCTGCCCTGGCCCGCAGATTTGCCCGAAACGACCAGGTTTCCCTGGGTCCGCAGCACACGGGCTGCGGCCTCTACGCCTTCAAGGTGGCGGAACACCTCAAAAGGAGGTTCGGTATACACCACCTTGGTAGGCGCCGAAGGCGGACCCCCCGGTCCTCCCGCTCCCCCGGGACCGCCGGCTCCCGGCATGCCGCCTCCCCCGGGGTTTCCCGCCCCGTTCGGAGCGCCGCCGGCACCGTTGCCGCCGCCCCCGGCCCCTCCCGCATTTCCGCCGGCTACCTCTGGAGTGCCTTCCCATACGGTCTGCATCACCACATCCGATCCGTATTGGTAAAGCGTACGCTCCGTAGAGTTCAGATCGATCGTACGCGCGGCCGAAGCGTTATAAATGCCCAGCCCCAGCGTCAGCACCAATAAAATCATCAGCGGATAATACGACGCCGCGGAGCGAGACAGCTGGGTCAAGCTGAGATAATACGGGACCGGCAGCCAACGTTTCCCGATCCAGCCGAGCAGCCGGAGCAGCCACGGGAACAAGCGGAGAAAAAATAACCCTCCCGCAAAAATCGCCAAAGCCGGCACAAAAAACAGGAAAGGCTGAACCTGCAGCTCATCCGTCGTCATTCCCGTCTGGAACGTCAGCATCTGCCGGTCGTAAAACAGGTAATAACCGTATCCGGCCAAACCCAGCAGCAGCACATCGACAAACCACCGCTGCCAGCCCGGTGCCCGGTCTTTGCGGGCCTGTCTCCGCTTCGTATTGACGATAGAAGAACGGGCATAAGCGATGGCCGGGATCAGCGTGGATAAAACCGCGATCAACACCGCTGCCCCGCCAAGGGCAAACGCGTCCTGGTTGAAGCCGACCGGCAGCGATTTGCGGTCCACGAACGTCAGGAAGCCGTCTGCGGAACCGATCGATTTCGCCATAAACCAGCCTAAAAATGGTCCTGCAATCATGGCGGCAACCCCAAGCACAAGACTTTCCAGCAAATAAATAAAAACAATCTGCCTAGTCGAGGCGCCGCGGCTGCGAAGCACGGCGATGTCGCTTTGCTGTTTATCCAGCGCCTGGCGGGAGTTCATCACGATATAATAGAAAACCATGGCAATCATCGGTGCCGCCAGCGTGAATAACAGGGTTTGCAGCTGCAGGCTTTGTTTGCGGAACTCGTTCAGCAGATCGCCGAAGGAAATATCGACCTTCGTATCCTTCAGCTTCTGGTACAGCTCGATATCCAGACGCTCCAAGGTGCTCGAAAGCGCCGGCAGCTGGCCGGTTTTGATCTCCCGCAGGTCAAAAGCGTAATACCACTGCGCGCCGTGCAGCGGAACCTGCTTGGCCAGCAAATCCTGATCAAAGGATTTTTCGCTGATGTAAAAGCTGTTCATCATCCCCTCAAGACCCTGGACCCAATAGGGATCGCTTTCGTTCAATGGTTTGATCATGCCCACGATTTTGATCCTGAGCTTCAGATCCAGGCCGCTGTAAACCGGATATTCCATGATGTCTCCCACGTGGAGGTCATTGCGGTACATGCCGTCTTCCAGCATTACCGCCTCAATAACACCGCCTGAATCACCGGTTTGACCAGTCGGGGCAGCCGCAGCAGCCGTTTCTCTTCCAGCAGCGTCATTCTCTCCGCTGGTCCCGGCGTCTTCGGCCTCATACATTTTGCCGTTTGTCACCTCGACATGATCCATAAGCCCGGACATCGTCATCACCGACATGGTGCGCGTGCGGCTGGCATCCACCTTGGTCGGGTCCTCCGGCGAAACGTCGGTGCTGCGGATCGAGCGGGTGCTTACGTACACCTGATGGGGGAATCCGATTTCCTTCGGCACTTCCTCCCGGATATAATCATCCACCGCTTTAAATCCGGCCGGATCCGTTTTCGTGCCGCCTGCCGCCTGATAGCTCATCAGCAGCGAGCCCGCCGGCAGTCCCTCGCTTTGCTCTTCCAGCGATTTGGCGACCACCCGCTTCAACGCTCCATCCGCGTACATCGGAATGCTCACGGTAAAAGAAACGGCCACGATCAGTCCCAGCAGCGTGCTGAGCGTCATCCATTTGGTGTTCCACATTTTGCGGAGTAAAAATTTGATCAGCGGCATTCCCATCAGCGGCCCACTACTTTCTGACCGGGCTCAAGCCCCTTTAGGATTTCAATGTCCGTGGAGGTCTGCTGGCCGGTTTCCACATCGACTTCGCGTTTGCTGCCGTCGTCCTCCACGACCTGGACATAAGTCCGCGAGCCGATGGAGCGCAACGCCGAGATCGGAATCAGGACTGCGTTCTCTTTGCGCTGGGTGACGATTTTGACGCTCAGCGGCGTTCCCCGGTTGAGTCCTGCGGGCATTTTATCCAGCTGCACGATCAGATACTTGTCCAAGGAATCCTTGGCCGGAGGATTACCGGCTCCGCCATTCCCTCCTGCACCGCCGTTGTCCTCGCTTTCCAGAACGGGCATCACTTTGACCTTGCCTTCGAACACCCCAGCGGCATTTATATCCACCGAAGCTTTCATGCCGACGGCTACCTTCTCCAAATCCTCTTTCGCAAAAGAGGCCGCAACGACCAGATTCGAAGTATCCGCGACCACCGCAACCGGCTTATAGGCTTCAACCGCATCCCCTTTGGCTGCGCTGACGGACAGCACGGTCCCCGAAAAAGGGGCCGTCAGCACCCCTTTCGCGATTTCCGTCTCCAGGTCGCTGAGCTCCGTCCTGGCTTCTTCAAATACAATAGACGCTTCCTCAAATTCGATCGGGTCCATTTCGTCCTTTTTCCGCAGCGTCTCTTTCATGGCGACTTCCTGTTTGCGGAATTCAAGGCGTTTCTGACGGAGCTGCTTCTGCAGGTCCTCGACATCCAGGGCGGCAATCACCGCCCCGGCGGCGACCTTATCCCCCGCTTTGACGTTGATCTCTTTTATATGTAAGCCGTCAGACGTAAAATAGACCGGTTCCTCGCGCTGGCTTTTTAAGCTGCCCACGGCACTGACCGAGGTTTCCAGCGTTTCACTTCTCACCGTATACTCGGGTTTCTTGGAAATCGTGGGCGGCGTGATGACCGGCAGCGCCTCTTCTTCTTCTTCCTTGGGAAGCAAGCTGCAGCCCGCAGTGGCGGAAACCACCAAAGCTAACACGATCAGCACTGCCATCCGCCGTCCAAACCTTCCCCTCCTAGATGAATCTTCCGTCCACCATCTCGTAAACATGGTCTGCTACCTCCAAAATCGTAGGATCGTGTGTGGTCATGCAGATCGTCATCCCTTCGGATTCGATAATGCTGCGAAAAACAGCCATGACCTGTGCTCCCATTTGTGAATCCAGATTTGCCGTCGGTTCATCTGCAAGCAGCAGGTGGGGCCGGTGTGCAATCGCTTTCGCAATCGCCACCCGCTGCTGCTCGCCCCCGGACAATTCACCGGGCCTGTGGTTCATCCGTTTGCCCAGACCGACCAGTTCCAGGCAGTAGGCTACCCTGTTTTTCCATTCCGAGGCGGGCACTCCCGCCATCCGCAGGGAAAGCTCGACGTTCTCCCGCGCCGACAGCAGCGGAAGCAGCGCATAAGCCTGAAAAACAAAACCGATCTGTTTCCGCCGCAGCTGGGTGCGTTTGGCGTCTCCCCAGGCGTGCAAGGGCTGGTTCCGGAACCAGATCTCGCCTTCCGTCGGTTGATCCAGACCGCCCAGCATGTTCAGCAGGGTTGTTTTCCCCGAGCCGGAACGGCCCTTCAGCATAACCAGCTGCCGCTCCGAAACTTCCATATCGATGCCTTTCAACACCTGGAGCGCTTTGCCCCCGACCGGAAAAGAACGCTGCACGTTGCGGACCGTTAAAACCACGCCCCCGGCTTTGTCCACCTCATGATCGGGTTTCACCTCTTGATGGGTTCCTGTCATGCCTGATTCCTCTTTCCCTTGTTCCGTTTCTTGTTCTGTTCCCCCCCGTTCGTCCGTTAGCTGCCGCAACGTCGTTTTCCCCTCTAGTTCCTGTTCTTGCCCATTTCCCAACCCAGCATCAGCAGCCGACTCAGTCGGATCTGCCGTTTGGGCAGTGCCGGCAGGCTGCTTCCGAAACAATCGCCTCATGTACGCACTCCTTGTCTGGCTATGTATTTCTGGTGAACCGGATGTCTGCATTATAAACGAAACCAGTTACCAAAAAGTTACAAATCTTTTCCCACTTCCCCAATAATTTTGTTAATAAAAGCAAGAGGCCTGCTGAAAGGGATCGGATCGTCTTTATATAGACCGTTTTTTTTATGAAAAGATAACAAGACATCCCCGACAAAAAATAAAAAGGCATCCCCCCGAGCGTATCGCCCAAAAGGAATACCTTACTAAATATAGAACCGCGAGCCGCAGACCCTCAGCCCAAATAATCCAGGGCAATCGCCAGAAACAGTTTTCCGGCCTGAAGCAAAGCGCGTTCGTCTATATCGAATTTAGGATGGTGGTGCGGGTACCGGGTCCGCTCATCGTCGGTGCTGGAGCCAACTTTAATGAAATTTCCGGGTTTATGCTCCAAGTAATAAGCAAAATCCTCCGCGCCCATGACCGGCTCGAGCTCAATCAATGTATCGGCTCCGAAATGCCGGGACACCAGCCCTCTCATTCTTTCGGTTTCCGCGGCTGGATTAACGAGCGGCGGATATCCGTTCAGATAATCCACTTCGGACCGGGCGCCGGACGCTTCGCTGAGACCTCGGACAATGGCCCGCAGCTCCTGCTCCACCTGTTTGCGGACCTCCGGATTAAAGGAGCGGACCGTCCCCTGAAGCTCGGCTTTATCCGCTATGACGTTAAAAGCCGTGCCGGAAACGAACTGCCCCACCGTCACCACCGCCGAATCGATCGGGTTTACGCGCCGGCTGACGATCTGCTGAAGCGCGCCTACCATTTGCGAAGCGATGACCAGCGCGTCGATCGTCTGGTGCGGCCGCGCCCCGTGCCCTCCTTTGCCATGCACATTGATGGTAAAAGCGTCTACGGCGGCCATGGCTGGGCCCGCCTTCAAACCAAACGTGCCCAGCGGTAAATCGGATGCCAGATGGATCCCGTAAACGGCGTCCACCTCATCCAGGCAGCCGTCTTCGATCATGGCGATGGCCCCGCCCGGCGGTTTCTCCTCCGCGTGCTGGAAGATCAGCACGATCTCGCCGTTCAGCCGCTCGCGGTGCTCCTGCAGCACGCGGGCGACGCCAAGCAAAATCGATGTGTGCCCGTCATGGCCGCAGGCGTGCATCACGCCGGGAACGGTCGATTTATAGGGCACCTCTTTTTCATCCTGAATCGGAAGCGCGTCGAAATCGGCGCGGAAGGCCAGCCGGGGGCCGGGGCTGCCCCCTTTTATGTAACCCAAAATACCGTTGCCGCCCACTCCCGTGCGCACTTCGATGCCGAAGGATCGCAGCTGCTCCTCGATAAAGCGGGCCGTATTTTTTTCCTGGAAAGAAAGCTCCGGATGCCGGTGCAGAAACCGCCGCCATTCGATAAGCTGCTCCTCCTGCTCGGCGAGCCGCGCCGCAAATGTTACAAACATAGTTTTGTCCTCCCTCATGCTCGTGTCTGTCTATACTAATAAAATTATAAAGGATAACGGCCAAATAAAAAAAGACACCCGACCTAGGCCGGATGCGCTTCAAAGTTTATTGCCCGAAAGAGGCCGGATTTTGCCGCCAGGCTTGCAGCAGTTCCAAATCCTCCGGTTTAATGCTGCCCAGTTCCACGGCCTTCTCTGTCAGAGCGGTGTAATTGGACAAGGTCTGCAGCGGAATGCCCGCTTCGGCAAATGCCGTGGTCGCTTTCTCCAGCTGATAGCTGAAAATCGCCAGCACGGCCAAAGGCTCTGCCCCGGCTTCTTTCACGGCCAAAGCCGCTTTCAGGGAGCTTCCCCCGGTGGAGATCAGGTCTTCGATCACGATGACCTTCTGTCCCGGCTTGATCAGCCCTTCAATCATATTTTCCTTGCCGTGGCCTTTGGCTTTGTCGCGGATGTACGCCATAGGCAGGCCCAGCTTCTGCGACACAAAAGCGGCATGCGGAATGCCCGCCGTCGCTGTCCCCGCTATCACCTCGGCATCCGGATACTGCTCGCGGACGATAGCCGCAAAGGATTCTGCGATCAGGTCGCGGACGTCCGGATAAGACATCGTTAAGCGGTTATCGCAATAAATGGGGGACTTGATTCCTGAGGTCCAGGTAAAAGGCTGATGCGGGCGCAAAGCCACCGCTCCGATGTCCAGCAGGGAGCCGGCGATTTGTCCTGCAATTTGATCCAGATTAGGCATGCGAGTTCATCTCCTCAATGATTTGCAGAGCGGCTTCTCTCGGATCCGCCGCTGCCGTGATCGGACGGCCTACCACGATGTAGTCCGTCCCCTGTTCCATAGCTTGTCCAGGCGTTAAAATGCGGGACTGGTCCCCGGCTTCGCTGCCGGCCGGGCGGATGCCCGGGGTGACCGTCACAAACCCGGCCCCGTTTGCAGCTTTGATCGCCTGCACTTCCAGCGGCGAAGCGACCACGCCATGAAGCCCGGCCTGCTTCGCCAGCGCCGCATAATTCAACACGGCCTGCTCCACGCTGCCGGCAATGCCGATTTCGTTGTTCAGCGTTGCCTCATCCGTGCTGGTCAGCTGCGTGACCGCAATGATCTGCGGCAGGCTTAAGCCCCCGACCTCCTGCACGGCGGCCGCTGCGCCTTCATAAGCGGCCTGCATCATTTTTACGCCGCCGGCGGCATGCACGTTAAACATATCCACGCCAAGGCGGGCGATGCTGTCCGCGCCACCCTTGACCGTGTTGGGGATATCGTGCATTTTCAGATCCAGGAAAACCAGATATCCTTTGTCCTTCAGCTCCCGGACGAAATCCGGACCGGCCGCGTAATAAAGCTGCATGCCGATCTTCATGTAACAGGGAATGCCCTCCAGACGCTGTATCAGCGTCCGGGCATCCCCCGCGGTTTTAAAATCCAGCGCGACCATCAAACGGCTCGCGGCTTTCAAATCCAAGTTCATTCGTTCTCCCCCTTTATGGATGAACCCATGCCATCCATGCAGCTAGCGCATGATGCCATGGGCTCTCGCTTCAACCAAAACCTTATTTCAGACTGCCTACAGGCAGGGATGGCATCGCCTGGGAGGAGAAATTGATCGACTGCAGCATATTGAGCAGCGCTGCCGCCGTATCGAGAGAGGTCATGCAGAATACGCCGTTCTCTACCGCTTCGCGGCGGATGCGGAAGCCGTCTCTGGCCGGCTCTTTGCCTTTGGTCAGCGTGTTGATGACAAAGTGAGCCTGACCCGTACGGATCATATCCAGAATGTTTGGCGTCCCTTCGCTCAGCTTGTGGACCGTTGTTACGTGCAGGCCCTGCTCCTCCAGCGCGCTTGCCGTCCCGCCGGTTGCGATGATTTTATAACCAAGCGCGTAGAAGCCTTTCAGCAGCTCGATCGCTTCCGCCTTGTCTTTGTCCGCTACCGTTGCGATAATCGCTCCGGTCGTAGGAATTTTCATGCCTGCGCCGATTAACCCTTTATAAAGCGCTTTGGCATACTGCGGATCGCGGCCCATTACTTCGCCGGTCGACTTCATTTCAGGTCCCAGCGTCGTGTCTACGCGGCGCAGTTTGGCGAAGGAGAACACCGGCACTTTAACCGATACGTAATCCGGCTCAGGCCACAAACCTTCCGTATACCCTTCGCTCGCCAGCGCCGTGCCCAAAATCGCTTTCGTAGCCAGGTTCGCCATCGGAATGTTCGTTACCTTGCTCAGGAAAGGCACCGTCCGGGAAGAACGCGGGTTTACTTCGATTACGTAGACTTCATTTTTATAGATGACGAACTGGATGTTGACCAGGCCGATCGTCTTGAGCTCTTTGGCGATTTTAATCGTGATTTCCACGATTTTATCGCGCAGATGCTGCTCCAGATGCTGCGGCGGGTAAACGGCGATGGAGTCGCCGGAGTGTACGCCCGCGCGTTCCACATGCTCCATGATGCCCGGGATCAATACCGTTTCGCCGTCGCAGATTGCGTCGACCTCCACTTCTTTCCCCATCATGTAGCGGTCGATCAGCACCGGATGCTCCGGATTGATCTGCACGGCTTCTTCCATATACTGCAGCAGTTCTTCGTCCGAGTAGACGATCTGCATCGCGCGTCCGCCAAGCACATAGGACGGGCGGACAAGCACCGGATAACCAAGCGCCTGCGCCGTATCCACCGCCTGGTCCACGGACGTAACCGTGCTGCCCTGCGGCTGGGCAATGCTCAGTCTGGAGAGCAAAGCTTCGAATTTCTTGCGGTCTTCCGCTTCGTCGATGCTTTCCAGCGAAGTGCCCAGGATGTTGACGCCGGCCGCTTTCAGCGGAGCCGCCAGGTTAATGGCCGTCTGGCCGCCGAACTGCACGATAACGCCGATCGGTTTCTCCTGCTCGATAACGTTCATGACGTCTTCGAAGAACAGCGGCTCAAAGTACAATCGGTCGGAGGTGTTAAAGTCCGTCGATACGGTCTCCGGATTGTTGTTGATAATTACCGCTTCATAACCGGCGTTTTGAATCGCCCATACCGCATGAACGGTGGAGTAGTCGAACTCGATGCCTTGGCCGATGCGGATCGGGCCGGAGCCGAGCACCACGACTTTCTCTTTGGAGGAGGCTGTAACCTCATTTTCCGTTTCGTAAGTCGAGTAGTAATAAGGCGTTGTCGCTTCAAACTCGGCTGCGCAGGTATCTACCATTTTGTAGACAGGGCGCAGACCGCTGTCCAAGCGATATTCGCGCACTTCCTTCTCCGTGGCATGGGTGCCGCGACCTGCCAGCTTGCGCAGCTCAGCAATAGACCGGTCCGTAAAGCCCATGCGTTTCGCTTCATACAGTGTTTCACGGCTTAATTCCGCTTCGCTGCCGATTGTCTTCTCAAAGCCTACAATCCGTTCCACCTTATCGAGGAACCACCAGTCCACGTTCGTCAGATCGTGGATCTGCTGGAGCTCGTAACCGCGGCGGAAGGCTTCCGCGATCAGGAACAGGCGCTCGTCGTCGGGTTTCACCAGACGGGCCTCCAAGATTTCCTGATCCAGCTTCTCCGCACCTTTCAGGTACAGGCGATGCGTGCCGATTTCCAGGGAACGAACCGCTTTGTGGATCGATTCCTCGAAGGTGCGGCCAATCGCCATCACTTCGCCGGTTGCTTTCATCTGCGTGCCCAGTTTGCGGTTGGCATGGATAAATTTATCGAACGGCCAGCGCGGAATTTTGCTGACGATATAATCAAGCGTCGGTTCGAAGCAGGCGTAAGTTTGGCCTGTCACCGGATTGACGATTTCGTCCAGCGTGTAGCCTAGCGCGATTTTGGCGGCCATCTTGGCGATCGGATAACCCGTTGCCTTGGAAGCCAGCGCGGAAGAACGGCTGACCCGCGGATTCACTTCGATGACATAATACTGGAAGCTTTGCGGGTCCAAAGCGAACTGCACGTTGCAGCCGCCTTCAATATTGAGCGCGCGGATGATCTTCAGGGAAGCCGAACGCAGCATCTGGTATTCACGGTCGGACAACGTTTGGCTTGGCGCCACAACGATACTGTCGCCGGTATGTACGCCGACCGGGTCAAAGTTTTCCATGTTGCAGACAACGATACAGTTATCATTGGCGTCGCGCATCACTTCGTATTCGACTTCCTTCATGCCGGCGATCGATTTCTCGACCAGACATTGTGTAATCGGGCTGTAGCGCAGGCCGGAGGATACAGTCTCGCGCAGCTCTTCTTCGTCGGCGCAGATGCCGCCGCCTGTTCCACCGAGCGTATAAGCCGGACGGACGATCAGCGGGTAACCGATTTCCTCGGCGAAGTCGAGGGCTTCCTCCAGCGTAGTGACGATGGTGCTCTCAGGCACCGGCTGCTCCAGCTCGCGCATCAGCTCGCGGAACAAATCGCGGTCTTCCGCTTTCTCAATGGAGGTCAGCTGCGTGCCAAGCAATTTGACGTTTTCCCGCTCCAGCACGCCTGCGCGCGCCAGTTCCACCGCCATGTTGAGGCCCGTTTGGCCGCCGAGGGTCGGCAGCAGGCCGTCCGGACGTTCCTGACGGATAATTTGCGTCACGAAATCCAGGGTAATAGGTTCGATGTAAACTTTGTCGGCCATGTTCGTATCGGTCATGATGGTGGCCGGGTTGCTGTTGATCAGCACCACTTCCACGCCTTCTTCTTTCAGCGCTTGGCAGGCCTGCGTACCGGCGTAATCAAATTCCGCCGCTTGGCCGATGACGATCGGACCGGAGCCGATCACCAAAATTTTCTTGAGGTCTTTATTGATAGGCATAGGTTTACAGAGCTCCTTTCGCAGCGGCCATCAGTTCGGCTTGACGCGGTTTCTTTGGATTCAGGCGTTTATGCTCGCGGATCATCTCCAGGAAGCGGTCGAACAGATAACTGTTGTCGTACGGGCCTGGCGCAGCTTCCGGATGGTACTGCACGGAGAACGCCGGGTACTTCGTATGTTTAAGGCCTTCAATCGTTTTGTCGTTATTGTTGATATGCGTAACTTCGAGATCCGTTCCGGCAACCGAAGATTCGGTGACCGTATAGCCGTGGTTCTGCGAAGTGATGTAGCAGCGGCCGGATTCGAGTTCCTTCACCGGATGGTTGCCGCCGCGGTGACCGAACTTCAGGCTTTCCGTGTCAGCGCCGCAGGCCAGCGCAAACAGCTGGTGCCCGAGGCAGATGCCGAAAATCGGATATTCGCCGAGCAGCTCGGAAACCATTTTTGCCGCATAAGGCACGTCTTTCGGGTCGCCAGGGCCGTTGGACAGTTGAATGCCGTCCGGGTGCAGCTTGCGGATTTCGTCTGCGGTAGTGTCATGAGGCACGACTACTACAGCGCAGCCGCGTTTGGTAAGCTCGCGCACGATGCCGCTTTTGGCGCCGAAATCGACGAGCACAATCCGTTCGCCGGAGCCCGGCACGTTGTAAATACGCTGCGTCGAGGTTTTGGCTACTTGATCGCGCAGTTCATGGATGCTGGTGTGGGCAATCATTTCCTGAAGCTCTTCAATCGGTTTGTTTGTCGTGGTCAGAATCCCTTTCATCGTGCCGTGCTGGCGGATAATCCGGGTCAGCATGCGGGTGTCGATGCCGCTGATGGCGGGAATGCCGTACTCCTTAAGCAAATCCTCAATGCTGTATTGGGCCCGCCAGTTGCTTGGGACCGGTTCGTGACGGCGCACGACAAAACCGTGAATGGACGGAGCCACCGACTCAAAGTCGTCCCGCGTAATGCCGTAGTTCCCGATCAGCGGATAAGTCATCGTCACGATT
Organism: Paenibacillus mobilis; assembly: GCF_058267595.1. Lineage (NCBI taxonomy): Bacteria > Bacillati > Bacillota > Bacilli > Caryophanales > Paenibacillaceae > Paenibacillus > Paenibacillus mobilis. Next base: position 305,108 of record NZ_JBZCMS010000006.1, on the reverse strand, counting down.
TGTCCGCAGTAGGACGGATCCGACAGCACTTCCTGATAACCTGTAATCCCTGTATTAAAAACAACCTCGCCGGTTTTCTCCACTTCCGCACCAAAAGAAGTTCCCGTAAACAACGTGCCGTCTTCCAACAATAATCTTGCCTGCACCTTCGATCCACTCCCTGTTCTCAAATGTAAGTCCGTTCTATTCGTTAGTTGAGCACGCGATCTTCGGCCCAAGAAATTTTTCCGTTTACAATCGTAACCGCCGGCCAGCCCTTCAGGCTCCAGCCGCCAAACGGCGTGTTCCGCCCTTTGCTGGCAAAGGTGGACGGATCAACGGTTTTTTCCGTTTCCAGATCCACGACGGTCAGATCCGCCGGCGCTCCGACTTCCAGGCGTCCCGTATCCAATCCGAACACGCGGGCCGGGTCGGCTGTCATCCGCTGTACCAGCATTTGCAGCGTCCACAGCCCAGTCTCCACGAATTTCGTGTAGAGCAGAGGGAAAGCCGTCTCAAAGCCGACGATCCCAAACGGCGCAAGCTGCATGCCTTTAGCTTTCTCTTCTTCGCTGTGCGGCGCATGGTCCGTCACGACGATGTCGATCGTGCCGTCTTCCAGCGCGGCGATGCAGGCTTCCACGTCGCGGCGCGAGCGCAGCGGCGGATTCATTTTCCAGTTGGCATCCAGGCCCGGAATGTCCTCTTCGCAGAGCAGCAGGTGATGCGGGCAAACCTCCGCGGTCACGTTAATGCCGATTTGCTTTGCCTGCCGGATAAGCCGGATCGACTGCTCGGTGCTGACGTGGCACACATGGTAGTGAACCCCGGTCGCCTCGGCCAGCAAAATGTCGCGTCCGACGTGGATCGCTTCCGACTCGTTCGGAATGCCCTTCAAGCCGTGTTTTCTGGCGAACTCGCCTTCCGCCACCGGAGCGCCTTCCACCAGGGAATTATCTTCGCAGTGGGCGATCACCGGCATATTCATCGAAGCGGCCCAAGCCATTGCATCTTTCATCATTTGCGCGTTTTGTACGCCTACGCCATCATCCGTAAAGCCGATTGCTCCCGCTTCTTTCAGCGCGGTGAAATCCGTCAGCTCGCGTCCCAGCTCGTTTACCGTAATCGCCGCATAGGGCAGCACCTTGACCAGGTCCGCTTCCTTCGCTTTGTCCAGAACCAGCTTCACCGTTTCCGGATCGTCCGTGATCGGGCGGGTGTTCGGCATGCAGGCAATCGTCGTAAAACCGCCTTTGGCTGCCGACAGGCTTCCTGTCGCGATTGTCTCTTTATGCTCGAAACCCGGTTCGCGCAGATGCACGTGCATATCGATAAAACCCGGCGTCACCAGCTTGCCTGCGGCGTCCAGCGTTTCTGCTCCTTCAGCCTGAACCTCCGTGCCTTGGTCGTAAATCCCTGCGATTACTCCGTCTTTAACGGCGATCGTCTTAAGCTCCAGCTGTCCGTCCTCGTTTAACACTTTGGCGTTCGTTATGATTAATGGCATAAATACCTCCGCTTTTATTCTGAAAAATGCTTGCTTGATCGTAGCCCGATAAATTTCCGTTTGAGCCGCTGCCCTTGGCCCGCCATGCTTTAATGCTTCGGCGGCTTACAGCCGCAGCGCCCGTTCCATAACCGCCATGCGGATCGGAACCCCGTTTCTCATCTGCGGAAAAATTCTCGATTTTTCACTCTCCACGAGCGCATCGTCGATTTCCACATCACGGTTGACGGGCGCCGGATGCATGATGATCGTATGTCCGGCCAGCTTAGCCGCCCGCTCCTCTGTAAGACCGTACTGGAGGCGGTATTCCTCCGGCGATTTCAGGATTCCAGTCGCATGGCGCTCCAGCTGCACTCTCAGCATCATGACTACGTCCGCTTTAAGCGCTTCTTCCATGGTTACGTAAGGCGCTTCCGCGGCAAGCTCCGGTCCTTGCATGGATTCCGGGGCGCAAAATTTCACTTTGGCTCCGAATTTTTGCAGCGCCCATAGATTCGAGCGGGCTACGCGGCTGTGTTTGATGTCCCCAATGATGGAGACCTCGAGCCCCTTAAGGGTGCCGAATTCCTTTTTCATCGTATAAAGATCAAGCAGCGCTTGCGTTGGATGTTCGTTATTGCCGTCCCCCGCGTTCACAAGCGGAACGTTAACCTTTTCGGCGAGTTGGGCCAGAACCCCGATCGGCTTCAACCGGATTACCCCGGCATGAATACCCATCGATTCAAGCGTCCGGACAGTGTCGTAGATCGATTCTCCTTTTTCCACGCTTGAGGCGGCGGCAGCGAAGTTCAGGACCTCAGCTCCGAGGCGTTTCTCAGCCATTTCAAAGGAAAAGCGCGTCCGCGTGCTATTCTCGAAAAACATATTCGCTACAAACCGGTCCTTCAGCACCGGAATCACTTTGTCCGGCTGGGCTTCCCAATAAGCGGCCCGGTCCAGCAGTGTTTCGATTTCGGTCCGGCTAAGATCTCTCAAGCCAAGCAGACTGCGTTCTTTCAGCATTGTCGAGGTTAGGGTCATTGGTTATTCCCCCTCTTCTGGGTAAGTCTGACCAGATCCGCCTCGTCGCGTTCCTGCAGAAGAACCTCAATTTCTTCTTCCCTAGAGGTCGGCACGTTTTTGCCTACATAATCCGGCCGGATCGGAAGCTCGCGGTGTCCGCGGTCAGCAAGCACCGCCAGCTGAATCGACTCGGGGCGTCCGCAGTCCATGATGGCATCCATGGCTGCCCGGATCGTCCGGCCCGTAAAGAGCACGTCGTCGACCAGGATCACTTTTTTACCCTGCACATCCTGATCTTTCAACTGCGGGACTCCCGCTGCAAAGGAATCTCCGCTGCTCTCGCGATCATCCCTGTAAGGAGTGACATCCAGTTCGCTCCAGGGCACCGTCACGCCTTCAATCTCCTCAAGACGTTCGGCAAGCCGCTGGGCCAGATGTACGCCCCGGCTTACAATTCCAACCAATACGCAACCTTCAATTCCTTTGTTTTTCTCCAAAATTTCATGCGCAATTCTCGTTAATGCCCGGCGAATCGCGGCTTCATCCATAATGACACGGGTTTCGCTCATCCATATCCTCCTCATCGTTCCGGGCTGTGCCCGGCACCTGAACTCGATATAGCACGCCTTTAGCATTCCGTGAACGGCCCAAGCGCCTTCATAAAGCGAGGGGATTGCCTAAAGGCAGATTCAGGAACTGATGCTCCCATGCTCTTGCCCCGGCAACACATAAAAAAAACTCCTCGCCCCATCCAGGCAAGGAGTTCTCCAGCCGCAAACCGATAGTCGCGACCGTCCGGAGGTTTTGCAAAAAAAAGTCCATAACTGTGCAGCACACAGCTTGAGGAACTTTGCAAACCTCATTCACGTTACCTTGCCAGCCTCACGGGACTGATTTAAAGGTGCTATTTGATTACCGTGAATTATGACAGAATACCGGGAACTTGTCAAGATTCGAGCAGGCCAAGCGATAAGGGAATGTATGGATTTTGAATAAAAACGTATATTTTTTTAATAAATCACTGAACTTATAAATAATTATACGATATAAACGCATAAATATCCATAATCTTTTTTGCCAAAAAAAAAAGCCCACGCTTTTTATTTAGCGCGGGCTTCATCTGCTCAACTGTTACTCAGGCCGGATAGCCTGGATATAGACTGATTCACCGGAAAAATGGGCAAGCCTTCCTTGTTTATCCGAATGAATCGAAAAGAAATGCTGCACTTCTTCCGGAGCCTGCAGCAGCTTCTTCTCCAGAGCTTCTCTCTCCGTCTGCGGAAGACTGGAACGGTCACACCAATCTTTGAACGGGAACGGTTTGGGGAAACAGACAGCCATCTCCATGCGAAAACCCGTGTTTTCAATCAAATGAACCCACTCGGACTTTTTCCATGCCCGGACATGGCTTGGGTCCCGGAACTTTTCGATCTCATTATAAAATTCATCCAAATGATCCTGTTCAGGAGCTACATTATCTATGAGCAGCATTCTCCCTCCAGGTTTGACAACCCGGAGCGCTTCCGCGGCGAATGCCGGAATATCCGTGAAATGATGCGCGGCAATCCGGCAGGTCACCAGATCAAAGGAATCGGCTTCAAAGGGCAGCGCCTCCGCATCCCCCGTTATGTAACTTACGTTTGTATGTCCATTCCCGCTAATAAACCGCTCCGCGACTGCCAGCATTTCACGGGTCAAATCGCAGGCCGTTACTTGCTTAACCAGCGGCGCAAGCGCATTGGCTACGTGCCCTCCCCCTGTCGCGATATCGAGCACGTGCATCTCCGCTTTAGCCCCGGCGTGTGATACAAGCCAGGCCAGATCGTCGCCCCCGGCATGTCCTGGGCTCGTCACGTATTTTTCGGCATTCCGGGAAAACTGCTGCTTGACTTGATCTTTAATCGATTTATCCATCCTAAACTCTCCCTCCAGCATCTTTATCACAGCTATTCCCTATTGTAGATTCACCAAGGCTCACACGCAATCGAACAATCGCTGCTGCAGAGTCAAAGCTTTCACTCATCAACAAAAAAGCATGGCTTAAGGATATTCCCTTACAGCCATGCCTTTTCACGCAACGAATTTTTGTTAAAACAAACAAGCGTCGACGAATTTATCTTCCCCGCAGCTGGACAAGCAGCTGCTCCATATCCGCCGGTAGCGGAGCCGAAAACTCCAAATCTTCCCCACTCCGGGGATGGACAAAACCTAGCACGGCCGCGTGAAGCGCCTGACCATCCATTTTGATCCCCTTGCTTTTGCCGTACATCGGATCCCCGACGAGCGGATGCCCGATAAACTTCATATGCACGCGGATCTGGTGCGTCCGTCCGGTCTCCAGCTTAAGCTCAAGCAGCGTGTAATCGCCGAAACGCTCAGCCACCTGAAAATGCGTGACCGCATGTTTGCTGTTTTTCTCGGTAACGATAAACATTTTCCGGTCGGCGGAATCCCTTCCAATCGGAGCATCAACCGTACCTTGGTCATGGCTTAGATTGCCGTGCACCAGCGCAAAATATTTGCGTGTCACCGAATGATCTTTAAGCTGGGCGGCCAGCGAAACGTGGGCCAAATCATTTTTAGCCGCCATCAGCAATCCTGAAGTATCCTTGTCAATCCGGTGCACGATGCCCGGACGAAGCTCCCCGTTAATCCCCGACAAATCCTTACAATGATGCATGAGAGCATTTACCAGCGTTCCCGAAGCATGTCCGGGTGCCGGGTGAACAACCATGCCTCTCGGTTTATTCACGACGATGACGTCGCTGTCTTCATAATAGACATCAAGCGGAATATCCTCCGGCACAATCTCGACGGCGCTTGTCTCCGGGATTTGCACGGTTACCTCGTCCCCTACGGCCAGCTTGTAGTTCGACTTGACCGGTTTGCCGTTAACCATCACATGCCCGCCGTCAATCCAAAGCTGGATCTGGCTCCGGGAAACCTGTTCCTCCAAGCCTTCAACAATGTATTTGTCGATCCGCTGCTTGGCGTCCTTCTCTTCAGCCGTCCATTCGTAAAATCCCGCCTGATCCTCGGACATGAAAGACTTGTCCACCGATGCCGAATGGCTCGACTGCTCCTCATATCTCATAAATGATTGTCTCCCCGGATAGAATCCGCCGGTTTCGTTTTATCCTTCCGGCCTTCAAGCAAGGTGTCCAGAATAATCAGCGCTACGCCGACGACGATACACGAATCCGCAACATTAAAGATCGGAAAAATGTAGCTGCCAAACGTAAACTGCAGAAAATCAACCACTTCCGCATTCAGGGAACGGTCCAGGAAATTGCCGATGGCCCCGCCCAAAATAAGGGCAAGCGCTACCGGAAGCAGCTTTTGTCCATTTCTCTTCACCCGTTCCATATACCAGACGATACCGATCACAACCGCAATCGTAATCACGATAAAAAACCAACGTTTCCCTTGTAAAATCCCAAAAGCCGCGCCCTGGTTCCGGCTGGACGTAATCACAAAAAAATGACCGATAACCGGTATTTCCTCTCCAATCTGCAGCTGTTTCGCAATCAGGTATTTGGTCCCTTGGTCAACCAGAAAAGCGATTAAAGCGATCAAATAATAAATCACTGTAGGTTGTCACCCCGTTTATTCTTATGGCGTTTCCGGCTTCCCGTACAGACAGGATTAACCAAAACAAGCTTCCTTATTGTAGCACAGGGCCCAATATACCGTCCATGCACGAAAGGATTTTCCTTCTCTAAAAATAGGCCTTTTGGCGCAATCTAAACGGTAGCACCACCCGAATCTTTAACCTGGAGGAAGGAGTCCTGTCCCATGGATCATCTGACTCAAAACGAACTGCAGCAGCTTGAAGAGCAACTGCTTGAACGCAAACAGGATCTGGAGCGGAGGCTCGAAGACAACGATCATTTCGGAATTGAAGCTTCCCTGCGCGACGAAACGGGCGAGCTGTCCACCAATGATAACCACCCCGCCGACGTTGCGACCGAAATGTTTGAGCGCTCCAAGGATTTATCCTTGCTTGAACATGCCGAAATGGAGCTTACCCGGGTTGACGAAGCTTTAGTCCGCATGCAGAACGGTTCTTACGGCATCTGTGAAACGTGCGGAGCCCCTATCGACGTGGAGCGGCTGAACGCCCTTCCCGAGACGATTTACTGCCGGGAGCACAGCCCTCAGCAATCGGTGTCGGCAAGACGTCCGGTGGAAGAAGATTTTCTTTACCCGCCTTTTGGCCGTACCAGCTTTGACGAACGGGATGATGAAACCGAATTTGACGGCGAAGATGCCTGGCAGATCGTGGAGAGCTACGGAACCTCGACTTCGCCGGCTTATGCCGAAGACAATGAAGTCGATGACTACAATGACCTTGAAATCGAGGCTAGCGGCGAGCTGGACGGTTTTACGGAAGCTTTCGAAAGTTTTGTTGCCACCGACATTTACGGGGAAAATACCTGCTTTTACCGCAACGGCGTTTACCGCAAGCATATGAAAGAAACGAAACACCTGTCCTCCGAGGATTCGCTCGGCACGGGCTCCAATATTTATTAAAACCTGCCGTTAAAGCTGCAGCTGTCTTTGCACAACCCTGACCAGGTCGGCGATATAGTCGCCGATGATGGGAAGATTTAGCGCTCCAAGCGCCTGCAGCAAATAAACAATCGTAGCGGCAAACAAAGTCAGGCCGATCCCGTAACCGACCCCTCTGGCCGTACCGGATAATAAATTCAGCCAAATCAAACGAAACGGCCGATGCAGCAGCTGGGTGTAATCCGCAATTCTCGATTTCTCCAGCTCGTTAGCCAGCCAGACGGATAACTCGTACACCCGGTTTACCCGGTCTTCCAGATTTTCCGGCTCCGCTTCGGCGGCGAGATCGGACGGCTTCTGCCATTTTCCGTTTTTCTTGTTCTGATCCATGCGGGGTATCATCCTTTATTCTTCTCGAAAAAGCGCCGAATAGCGCAAACGAGCCGGTCAGCTCCGAAGGTTTCGGTACTCCGAAATCCTTTGGACTGCCCAGCCCGTTTGCTATTCTTTAGCTTGTATTATAACCCTGCGCAGGGAAGAGCATGCAGGTTTCGATGAATTCAGGTTACCGATTAATCCGCAATCGCAACCCCGATTTTTTTGCTGCCCAAATCGATGATTTCCATATTGCCCGCTTCGCCAAAACTTACGTCCGTTACCAGAACGTTTTCTTTCAATACGTCCATAAACGCGGTAATCGCCTGCTTCAGCTCGTCGTCCACATGCAGCGTGAGCGCTACACGTTTCTCGATCGGAAGATCCAGCTTTTTGCGCGTATCCTGTACGGCGCGAACCACTTCGCGGACCCAGCCTTCCTGTTCCAGCTCAGGCGTAAGATCCGTATTCAGCGCAACGGTGATTCCGTAACCGGAAGCGGAAGCGAAACCTTCTTTGGCTGTTTTTTCGATCAGCAGCTCGTCAGAAGTAATCTGCAGCTCTTCGCCCTCCGGAGATAGAACGGCCCATATGCCCGTCTCTACAATCCGGCGAGTGTCTTCAGGAGCCATGTTTTTCAGGTAACCCTGCAGGAAACCGACATTTTTGCCGTATTTCTTGCCCGCTACTTTCAGGTTCAGCTTCAAAGTGAAATCCACAACGCTGCTGTCGCTGTTTTCGATTTCAAGCTTCTTGACGTTGATTTCTTCTTTGATGATCTCTTCATAAGAAGCTGCGTCGAAATCAGTGCTGAGCGATACCACCAGGCCGGAAAGCGGCTGCCGGGTTTTGATCCCGGTTTCGTTGCGCACGTTGCGAGCCAGCTCAACGATTTGACGCGCCGTTTCCATATCCCGCTCCAGCGTTTTATCGATCAGACTGTCTTCCGCTTTTGGATAATCAGCCAAATGGACGCTTTCTCCGCCGGTCAGGTTTACGAAAATATCTTCCGAAAGCATCGGCGTATACGGTGCCATAAGCTTCGCCAAAGTCACCAGCACGCCGGTCAGCGTTTGATAAGCGGACAATTTGTCTTCGCTTAGCCCTTCGCCCCAGAAACGGTCGCGGGAGCGGCGGATATACCAGTTGCTCAGCTCATCGACAAACCCTTCGATCGCTTTGGCCGGGTTCAGGAAGTCGTTGACCGCAAGTCCTTTATCCACCGTGCCGATCAAGGAGTTCAAACGGGACAAAATCCAGCGGTCCAGCTTGTTCTCGGACGGACGGAAAACATGCTCTTCCGGCTGGTAGCCGTCGATATTAGCGTAAAGCGTCAGGAACGCATGCGTATTCACGAGCGTATCGATCACTTTGGATTTGGCTTCGGACACGATTCCTTTGGAGAAACGTTTGCTGTTCCACGGCGCACTGTCGGAGAGCAAAGCCCAACGGAAGGCGTCCGTACCGTATTCGTTAATGATCTCCCAAGGATCGATAACGTTGCCTTTGGATTTGGACATTTTCTGGCCGTTTTCGTCCAGCACATGACCGGTTGCGATAACCGCTTTGTATGCCGGCTTGCCGGTGTAAAGCGTCGACACGGCCAGCAGGCTGTAGAACCAGCCGCGAGTCTGATCGATGCCTTCGCAGATCATGTCGGCCGGATACTGCTCCCCGAAGGTTGCTTCATTTTCAAACGGATAATGCTGCTGAGCAAAAGGCATCGAACCGCTGTCGAACCAGACGTCGATTACCTCCGGCGTTCTGTTCATCACCGCACCTTCCTGGAACGGCGACTTCAGCTGAATGCCGTCCACATACGGCTTATGCAGCTCGATGTCTTCCGGAATATCGCCTACCGCCCGGGCTCTCAGATCGGCAATGCTTTTCGGCGCGTATTCCTTGCCGGTCGCTTCGCAGACCCAAACGTTAAGCGGCGTTCCCCAATAGCGGTTGCGGCTGATGTTCCAATCCACCAAATCGTCGAGGAATTTGCCGAAACGGCCTTCACGGATATGATCCGGATACCACTGAACGGTATTGTTGTTCTTGATCAGCTGTTCTTTAACAGCCGTCGTTTTGATAAACCAGCTGTCCATCGCATAGTAGAGCAGCGGCGTTTTGCAGCGCCAGCAGAACGGATAGCTGTGCTCGTATTTTTCCTTGCCGTACAGTAGCCCTTTTTCGGACAAGGATTTAACGATATCTACGTCCAGCGTTTCGTCTTTCACGAACCGGCCGGCAAAATCGCTGACCACGTCCGTGTAGCGCCCCTGCTGATCCACCACGTTGATAAATTCCACACCATTGTCACGGCAGGTCTTATAGTCGTCTTCACCATGAGCCGGAGCGATATGGACGATCCCGGTACCGCTGGACTCCGTTACAAAGGCAGCTCCCAAAATTTTAAGCCCGTTCTCCGGATGGATATAACCGAATGGAGCGTCATAGGATTGACCGACCAATTCGGAGCCTTTCAGACTTGAAAGCACTTCATAGTCGCTTTTTAGCACGTCTTCGGCCAGGTTTTTAGCCACAATATAAGTCTCGCCGTTTTGTTTGGCGCGGACATATTCCAGCTCCGGATTAACCGCAAGCGCGGAGTTCGCCGGCAGTGTCCAAGGCGTTGTCGTCCAGGCCAGCACAAATTCGCCGCTGTTCTTCAGCTTGAATTTCGCTGTAGCGCTGAGGTCCTTCACATCTTCATATCCCTGCGCTACCTCATGGGAGCTGAGCGTTGTCTGACAGCTCGGGCAATACGGGCTGACGCGGTGACCGCGGTACAGCAGCCCTTTTTCATGAATGGTGCCAAGGATGTTCCATACACTTTCGATATAACCGTTATCCATCGTGATGTAAGGGTGGTCGAGATCCGTCCAGTAAGCAATCGCTTCGGTCAGCTCTCTCCATTGTTTTTCATATTCGAATACGCTCGCTTTACATTTCTTGACGAACTCTTCGATGCCGTAATTTTCGATTTCCTGTTTGCCGGAAATGCCCAGCTGCTTCTCCACGCCAAGCTCGACTGGAAGGCCGTGCGTATCCCAGCCTGCTTTGCGGACAACGCGGTAACCGTTCATCGTCTGATAACGGCCGATAAAATCTTTAATTACGCGGCCCAGCACGTGGCCGATATGCGGTTTACCGTTGGCGGTTGGCGGTCCTTCGTAAAACACATAATTAGGCCGGCCTTCCCGGTTCTGGATCGTTTTTTGAAACGTGTTGTCCTGCTGCCACTTCGCAAGAACCCGCTGTTCGCGGGCCCGCGCTTTCTCTTTCACATCAACTTTTTGCAAGGGAATGACACCTCTCTTGAGTTATTAAAAAAACAAAAAAAGCCCCCGCCCCAAAGGGACGAGAACTGTGCTCGCGTTACCACCCTAATTTCATAAGGACCTGTTCTTCTTCTCACGAAAAACAAGCCGTCATGACTCTTATGTCCCATATCGCATCAATATGGGGCCCGTATAACGGTAGGCTGGCCGGTCAAGCTTACACTTTCAGGAACAAACCCTGAAATTTCTGCTTCACATCTCCGGGATGATATACCTTCTGCGTGCTGAACATCGGCTTTCAGCGGTATGCCGACTCTCTGGGGAACAACCCCGCAGTGTACGAATTCCCATCATCAATATTAAAAATATAAGGCAGACAATTAAATGTAATCTATATTGTATAATACTTACTTTAAATGTCAACCGTCAAATGCCTATACCCAGCAAGTATGGCCTAAAACTGCGATTAATAAACTTCTCTTACTTCCCGTTCACGCGGTTCTTTCTCGGCCGAGGAGTGATCCTCCAGCGATTCCCAGCCTTCCTGGCTGAGCAGCTCAAGCTGAGCCTCGACCAGCGTGCGGAACCGTGCCCGGTAGATGGAAGCCTGCTTCTTAAGCTCTTCAACTTCAAGGGAGACGCGGCGCGACTTGGACAACGACTCGTTGATGATCCGGTCGGCATTTTTCTCCGCTTCCTTAATGATGAGCTGCGCTTCCTTCTTGGCGTTGTTTCTAACTTCATCGGCAGCCTCTTGAGCTACAATGATGGTTTTGCTAAGCGTTTCTTCGATATTGGCAAAATGATCCAGCTTCTCCTGTACAGCGAGCAGCTGGTTCTGCAGATCTTTGTTCTCACGGATTACGATCTCATAATCCTTAATGACCTGGTCAAGGAATTCGTTGACTTCATCCTCGTCATAACCGCGAAGTCTTCTGGAAAACTCCTTGTTATGTATGTCCAGCGGTGTTAATGGCATGGGAAGCACCTCCTGAATGATTTGAACCGTGAATATACACACGCTTATTCCTCTTAAATATATGCGTCGATAAGCGTTTAACGCTGAAAAAATTTGTACAGCCTCAGTATTCCTTCACAGGTTAGCGTAAATCAATCTATTCGACAGAAAATCGCGAACTCCTGCAAGTGTTTATACAAATTTCCCGATTTTCACCCGGTACCTGCCTTTTTTCGTCACTCCTTCGAGCTCCAGCACTTTAAATCGGCCAAAACCCTGCAAAGAAACGACGTCGCCGGCTTTTAACGGTTTTGAAGGATCCTCTTCCGTCTTCCAGTTGATCCGGCACCGCCCCGCCTTGATCGGCGCCAAAATTTTGCTGCGGCTAAGCTTAAAAACGTCGCCCGCAATTCCATCCAAACGCAAAGAAGCCACTGTTATATCCAGCGGCTCCTGAACCGATACCACCGTTTTAAGTTCGTCCAGCTCCAAAATGTCAGTCAAAACGGAAACGCGGTGAACCTGCCGAAGGTGCAAATTCAGAAAATCCGCGATTTCAGCCGTCACTATGACATGGCAGCCGTCTTCACGAACCTGAAAGTCGCCAATAACCTCGCGTTTAAGTCCGAGTCCCAGGATAGCGCCCATATAATCGCCGTGATCCAGCTCGGAAATCCGTTCATCGTCCGATGTAATGCTGACGACCTTCATGTCCATCGGCTCGTTGTCAAGGTCCCGGTAATCGGGAGCAATCAAGGCACGGCGCCTTTCGGCTCCTTCATAACCCCCGTAAAGCCGGATCGCGACATCCGGATGACGGTTTGCCAGACTGGTCAGAATGAGGCATTGCCTCGGGTCCAGAAAACCGGTCAGCTTGACTTCGTGATAGTCGCCCGCATTGACCACCCATTCCGTGGCCCGGTCGATAAACGGTTTTTCTTCAGGCAAAAAGTGTACGTAAATGTCTTCTGCTTTCATTCTTTATCAAACCAATCTGGCAAGAATGCTGACAAGTCCGTAGGTCGCAAGTCTAAGCGCAAACAACGCGACGATCGGCGAAATATCAATCATGCCCATAATCGGCGGAATAAAACGGCGGAAAGGACTCAGAAACGGCTCTACAAGTTTGCCGAGCAGCTGGCCGACAAAACTTTCCCGTACGTTAGGCACCCAGGAAAGCAGCACATAAATAATGATCATGTAAGAATAAATCGTACTTAACAGACTCAAAAGCTGTATAATCGCAAACATCGATTCCACGGTCACCTCATTCTGTTGTAATCTTGTTCCTCGGTCAAAATCTCCGTGATGGACCCTGAAATTTCAACGGTATCCGGCGTGCACAGAAAAATGTTCTCGCCGATCTTGGATATACCGCCGTTAAGCGCATATACGGTGCCGCTCAAAAAATCGATGATCCGCATGCCCTGATCCTTGCGGACGCGCTGCAAATTGACTACGACCGTGCGGTGGGACCGCAAATGGTCGGCGATTTCCTGAGCTTCATCGTAAGAGCGAGGCTCATTCAGGATGACTTTGACATTTTTCTGGGAATGAATGCTGACCACATTGCTCCCCCTCTGATTTTTACGTTGTTCAAAGCTTGGGGTTTCAATTTCTTGCTGTTCAGGCTCAAAAACTTTCTCATGCTCTACAACTTCCTCTTCCTCCTGAAGCCCCAGAAAGTTCATAAATCGGTTCATAACGCTCATTTACGACTCCTCCTCTCCTTTCCCTACCAAAAGAGAACCCAGACGCAGCCAGGTCGCGCCCTCCTGCACAGCAATTTCAAAATCATTGGACATGCCCATCGATAATTCCGTCAGCGGCTCGCGGCTAACCCCGAGCTCATTGAGCTTGTCCCGCAATTGTCTGAGGCCTCTGAAGACAGGCCGGGTCTCTTCCGGCTGCGCTTCAAAGGGAGCCATCGTCATCAGGCCGATGACCTGCAGATGTTTAAAACCTGACAACAATCTGATAAATTCAGGCGTTTCTTCAGGATTCAATCCGGACTTGCTGTCTTCGCCCGAAATGTTGACCTGCACAAACACTTTAACCGTAATCCCGGCGGCTGAACATCTCTTCTCCAGCTCCTCCGCCAAAGACATACGGTCCAAGGAATGAATATATTCGAATTTGTGGATGACATCCTTGACTTTCTTGGTTTGCAGATTTCCGATGAAATGCCATGTCCCGCGTCCGCCGAGCGCCTCCCATTTCGGGCCGGCGGCTTCGATCCGGTTCTCGCCGATCTGATCCAGCCCCGCTTCCAGCACGGCTGCCGTCTCAGCAGTCGACACATATTTGGTCACTGCCACAACCTTGATTTCTTCCCTGCTTCTTCCGCTTGCCTCGCAGGCGCGCCGAATCCGCGCTTCCACCTGCTCCATCCGTTCTCTCAGCGACAGAAGGGATCACCTCTCCTTCAGGCCGATAAAGCTGGCCATTCTCCCTGTCTTCCCGTTTTCTTTCCTATGAGAGAAAAAGAGATTCACATGGGTGCTGGTGCACCATCTTGTACATTCGATATGACTCGGCATAATTCCTGCTTTTATCATAATCATTCGATTTAATTCTTTCAAGTTCAGCAGCCAGCGTCCTTCTTGTGCCGATTTTTTGCAGGGCCTTGCTTCCCCGTCGTTTGTCTCTAAACGATCCAGCAGGGGCCAAACCCGGTCCATCACTTTCCCGTCGACCTCATAAGCGTCCTCGCCGATGGACGGTCCGATCGCCGCCAGCAGCTGCTGCGGCTCCGTTCCATAGGTATCGCTCATCGTCTTCACCACATGGGCCGCTATTTCCGCCACCGTTCCTTTCCAACCGGCATGCGCCAGACCTACGGCCCGGTGAACCGGATCATAGAAATAAAGCGGTACGCAATCCGCATAAAAGGAGGTCAGCAGAATACCGGGCACATTCGTGATCAATCCATCCGTCTCTTGGAACGCGGATTCGCGGTCCAGCCTGCCTCTTCCGCGGTCTTCCGCGGTGACGGCCGCTACCCGTGCGCCGTGCGTCTGCTCGCCGCACGTCCAAGCGGCGGGCTCAAAGCCGAGCGTCTCGGCAAGAAGCCGGCGGTTCTCCAGCACGGCCTCAGGCGCGTCTCCGACATGCAGCGCCAGGTTCAGGCTGCCGAAAGGGGCGTCCGAAACGCCGCCGCCGCGGCCCGTAAAGCCCGCGGCAAGGAGCGGTTCAGCCGCCGTCCATTTTTCCAGTTCAAAAATTTGCGGTTGTCCCTCTTTATACGATTTCCCAATAAACGGTTCCATATCCTCACCCCATCATAAAGCGGCTTTATGCCGTCCCCGTATGTTTGTGACCAGTGTATCATATTTCCGGAGAGCTTTTCCCGCGACAAGGCCAAAAACCTTTCTTAAGCAGTTTTCAGTAGTTCCGGCGGTCTCCACGTCCTTCTTTCATTTCACGGTATTCACGGGCGTCGCGTTCCGCATAAGCGATTGCCTCCGCCTCCGGTCCCCTGGGCACGCTGGCTTTCGGCTCTTCCATTTTGACAAGGACAACGTCCGAGCCAATCTTGACGATATTTTTCCATGGAATGATTAAATCGCTTCCCCCTCCAAACAATCCCATAAATTTGCTGTATCCGGGCACCACGATCGCCTCGATGACCCCTCTGCCCAAGTCAAGCTCCAAATCGCTGATCTGTCCGAGCCGGCGGCCATCCACCACATTGATCACGTCTTTGGTCTGAAAGTCTGAAATCTTCATCCGTTTCTCCCCCGCTTTCCTTGTCTTTGCTCGGTTTAATATATGTCCGCATCGGATGATATAGGCGAAAAACCGGAACCAGGCTTAAATAAAATGCTCGCAAAGCAGGGCCGTGCTCCAGACTAATCGTTCAGGCAAACAAAAAAAACGACCCTGAAAAGGATCGTTTATGACTTCACATGTTTCTGCATTTGTACAATGGCGGATTTCTCTAATCGGGAGACCTGGGCCTGGGAAATGCCGATTTCATCGGCGACCTCCATCTGCGTTTTTCCTTCAAAAAAGCGCATGGACAAAATCATTTTCTCCCGTCTCCCCAGTCTCTGCATCGCTTCGCGCAGCGCAATGCCTTCGATCCAGGAAATGTCTTTGTTCCGGTCATCGCTAATCTGGTCCATGACGTAAATCGGATCCCCGCCGTCGTTGTAAATCGGCTCAAACAAGGATACAGGATCCTGAATGGAATCCAGCGCAAACACTACGTCTTCCTTGGGAAGACCAAGCGCCGCGGAAATTTCGAGCACCGTCGGTTCCCGGGAGTTCTGGTTGGTCAGACTGTCGCGCATTTGCAGCGCCTTATAGGCGATGTCCCGCAGCGAACGCGAAACCCGGATCGGATTGTTATCCCGCAGATACCTGCGGATTTCACCGATGATCATCGGTACGGCATAAGTTGAGAATTTAACGTTTTGGGACAGGTCGAAATTGTCTATCGCCTTCATCAGGCCGATACATCCGACTTGAAACAGATCGTCCACGAACTCGCCCCTGTTGTTAAAGCGCTGGATAACGCTGAGTACGAGCCGCAAATTTCCATTGACCAACTTTTCTCTGGCTGCTCGCACGTGGTCTTGCTGTAGAGAGACAAATAGTTCACGCATTTCCGCATTTGTTAGCACTGGCAATTTCGCGGTATCCACACCGCAAATCTCGACTTTGTTTCGAGCCATTATGTCATACCTCCCAAGGTGAAACATTAATGTTCATTATCTCCTTGGGCTGTCTTTTTATTCCTGAAAAAAGTTTTAAGAAGGGGCGATGCCCCTCCCTGTGCTTAAACCATCTTATTAAATTCCTTGCGGAGCCTTTTGATGATCCGTTTTTCCAAACGGGAGATATAGGACTGCGAAATGCCAAGCAGATCGGCCACGTCCTTCTGCGTCTTCTCTTCTCCGCCCTGCAGGCCAAACCGCAGCTCCATGATCATCCGCTCCCGGTCGGACAGCTTATCCAGCGCTTTATGCAGCAGCTTGCGGTCTACCTGTTCTTCGATATTGCGGTAGATCGTATCGTTCTCCGTGCCCAGCACATCGGACAGGAGCAGCTCGTTTCCGTCCCAATCGATGTTCAGCGGTTCGTCAAAGGAGACTTCGGTGCGGATTTTGTTGTTTCTGCGCAGGTACATCAAAATTTCGTTCTCAATACAACGCGATGCGTATGTAGCGAGTTTAATCTTTTTCTCCGGATCAAACGTATTGACCGCCTTGATCAGGCCGATCGCTCCGATGGAAACGAGATCCTCGATATTAATGCCCGTATTTTCGAATTTTCTGGCAATATAAACGACAAGCCGCAAATTCCGTTCGATCAGCATCGCGCGGATGGCGGTGTCGCCGGAAGAAAGCCTCTGCAGCAAATATTCTTCCTCTTCTCGGGTTAAAGGCGGCGGGAGCGCTTCGCTGCCCCCGATATAATAAATCTCCTCGCTTTTGAGCCCGAACATAAACAAAAAACGGTAGTACTGCAGCTGCAGCCTTAGCTTTAATTTTACACCCATGTCTGTTTCCTCCCCATGTTTGCATCCTGTGGTCAACTGCTTTTCCGTTCTGCTTCCAAACCTGCGGCCGCGGGCCTGTGTTCTGCCTGAGCCGGCCGTCCGGCCTCCTGCTCCGTTCCCTGCTCGACCAAAGAAGGGTGGATAATCGCCCGGTAAACCCCTTCGGCGGACAGCTTTCCTCCGTCCAGACCGATCAGGACTTTGCGGGTTATATAAGACTTGCCTCCGGCTGTAATGCGGACCTCATCCGGTTTCAGGGCCAGCATAAATTGGGAGCCTTTATTGATTCCGCGGTAAGGCACAAGCCGGAGCCGGTCCCTCCAGGGAAATACCTCCATCTCCCCCAGCTCGAGCAGAAGGTTGTCCGCCTGGCCATGGGCCAGCTTTTCCTTCCAACCGGCCGGAAGCACGTCCTCCCACAAAGCGGCTTCCATAACCATTACCGGCAGTCGCGTCAGCGGGTCGGTCAGCTGGTTGCCGGTATCGATCAACCCTTGGCAGCTTATCGTAACCCCCTCGATCCGGACATCAACTTCTCCGATATAGGAGGCCAGTCTTTCCTGTCTCTGACGGCTGTTCTGAACCGTTTTGAACCACAATAAAACCACACCGAATACGGCCAGCGAAAAAAAGGAACCGACCTTCAGCCTGAAGCTCAAGCCGCCGGATTGGGTAAACAGGATTCCGTTCCACAGCTCGCTGGAGCTCATCAGCAGATAATGAATGCCGAGGATCCCTCCGGCAGCCACAAAATTGACCACATAAAAAGCTCCCAAATTTCGCATATAATTTTGCAGACTTCCAAATCCGAAAGCGATCCACAGCATAACTACAGAGAATAGAAATTTAGTAAGAAACGTATACATAAATGACAGCTGAGGCAAAAACATCATCAGACAATAAAGCGCGCCTACGACGGCTGAAAGGCAGATACGCCAATATTTCGGCTTTTGCTTGCGCATCCAGGCCGTCGTTAAAAGCAGCGCACCATCGATAAACAGATTGGTCAGGAATATCAAGTCGATATAGACTACCAGCTCTTTCACCTGCCTGTTCTTCCCCGCATCAGATGCGTTTGGCTTCAAACTAGAATCTGAATAGCAGGGCTGTGTATAAGTATAAAGAGGTTCAGACAGGAAGTCTGTCAAACATTGAAGGGGGACGCCGGACTATTTTTGTCGGACGGTTTGGAATTGTGGAAGGGCGGGGAACAAACGCAAACAAAAAGCCGAACCTCGTATAAACAAGGTTCGGCTTAGTGCTCTCTTAATTGAATCCTATTCGTTATTATTGCGGCGGTTGCGAAGGAAAGTAGGAATATCCAGCTGATCCGGCGTGGTCTGATTGCCGAAAGGTCTCAGCGAGGAATTGCGGTTCTCGACCTGTTCACCGGCAGCGGCTGCAGGCTTGCGGGACGGAATCGCCGCGCTAGACTTATTCTCAAAGCCTGTTGCAATAACCGTAACCTTGATTTCTTCTTTCAAACCTTCATCAATGATAGCACCAAAGATCATATTGACTTCCGGATCAGAGGCCGAGATTACAATTTCCGCTGCTTCATTGACTTCATAAAGCGACAGATTGGAGCCGCCTGTAATGTTCATGATTACGCCGCGGGCGCCTTCGATGGACGTTTCAAGCAGCGGGCTCATGATCGCTTTGCGCGCAGCCTCGGCCGCGCGGTTCTCGCCGGTGGCCAGACCGATGCCCATCAGGGCGGAACCCCGTTCCGTCATAATCGTTTTTACGTCCGCAAAGTCTAAGTTGATCAAACCAGGTACGGCAATCAAATCGGAAATGCCTTGAACCGCTTGACGAAGCACGTTGTCCGCTTCGCGGAACGCTTCCAGCATCGGCGTCTTTTTGTCTACAATTTCAAGCAGGCGGTCGTTTGGAATCACGATCAGGGTGTCAACCTTCTCTTTCAAACCTTCAATGCCCAGTTCCGCTTGCGAAGAACGTTTGCGTCCTTCAAAAGTAAATGGACGTGTTACTACTCCAACCGTAAGCGCGCCGCATTCCTTTGCGATTTCTGCGATAACAGGAGCCGCGCCGGTTCCGGTTCCGCCGCCCATGCCCGCGGTAACAAAAACCATGTCCGCGCCTTTTAATGTGTTAGCAATCATTTCGCGGGATTCTTCCGCCGCTTTCTTGCCGACCTCAGGATTGGCACCGGCACCAAGACCGCGTGTCAGCTTGTCGCCGATTTGCAGCTTATGTTCGGATTTAGCCAGATGCAGGGCTTGGGCATCCGTATTCACCGTAATGAACTCAACGCCTTGAACGCCGTTTTCAATCATCCGGTTGACCGCATTACTGCCTCCGCCGCCCACACCGATCACTTTAATCTTTGCCAAACTTTCCATTTCAAAATCAAATTCCAACATACTCTTCCAATCCCCCTCGTGTGTGCCTGGACGGCCCGTCCATCGTTAAGACGCTATCGTTATATGAATTCGCTGAAAATATTCTTGATTCTTTCCATAAAACCTTGCTTGTTGCGCAGATTCTCCGGGGCAGGGGCAGGTTTGCTCCGGTTCGCCGGTTTCTTCGGACTGCCGCCTCCAGTATTGGTGCTCCGGACTCTAAGGCCGCGGATTACATTATGCAGAATGCCTACGCCGCTTGTGAAGCCCGGATCTCTGACCCCGATGTAATCAGGCACCGCGATGCGTACCGACGCGGCCAGCTCTTGCTGGGCTACCTGAAGAAGCCCCGGCATGGAAACCGTTCCTCCAGTTAGTATATAACCTCCGGGAAGTTCCGTGTAACCCAGCCGTTTCACTTCCTGGCGGATCAACTGGAAAATCTCCTGCACGCGAGGTTCAGCTATGGCAGCCAGATCCTCCTGCGTGAATTCCTTATCGACGTTGCTGCCGATCCGGGTAACCTTGAAGGTGATGTCCGAAGCGGCTGCTTCGATCAGCGCGCAGCCATATTTCAGCTTGACCTTCTCCGCTTGATCCGTCAATGTTCTCAGCCCGTAGGCGATATCGTTGGTGATAAACTCGCCGCCGATCGGCAGCGTGGATGTTGCGGCAATTGTGCCGTTTTCAAAAACGGCAATGGTGGTAGAGCCTGCACCGATATCTACCAGAACCGACCCCATTGTTTTCTCGTCTTTGGAAAGAGCCAATTGACCAGCCCCCAAGGAGAGAAGAACCAGATCTTTAATTTTGAGTCCCGCTTTCTCTACACAACGCAAGAGGTTATGTATCGCTGTCTTCGATCCGGTTATGATCGTGGCTTCCACTTCCAAGCGTACCCCGATCATTCCTCTCGGGTCCTGAATCCCTTCCAGGCCATCCACTACATACTGCTTGGCCACCACATCGATAATTTCGCGCTCAGGCGGAACGGCAATCACCTCGGACGCTTTCAAGACACGTTCGATATCTTCTTCGCCGATTTCGCGATCCTCGTTCGAAACCGCCACAACCCCGTGGCTCGTTTGAAGTCCAATGTGATTCCCGGATATGCCTACATAAACTTCGGATATTTGAATACCCACCATACGTTCTGCATGATCTATTGCATTTTTGATAGACTGCACTGTTTGGTCAATATCGACAATCGCGCCCTTGCGAATGCCTTCCGAGTCGGCAGATCCAACTCCAATAATATTAAAGGTTCCGTTGCTTACTTCCCCAATAATAGCCCGAACTTTGGATGTACCGATGTCCAAACTAACAATGATGTCATTGTTGCTCAAGTCCTTGGCACCTCCTGTAATCAGTTATAATAAAAAGTTCATTTGAACACATACTAAACTATAGTATTCAACGCGTTTGATCTGTTCCCTCTTTTTTCTACATTTTTTTTAGCGCAAAAAGCATGCCAATTTTAACCAACCCGAACCGGTTGAACGCTTGGCAGGCAAGAAAAAGAGGAGAAAGACTGGCAGACAGTCCATAAAATGTATTCTACCATTGATTTCTATTTGTGAGTAGTGCCATTTTCCCCTTCTTCCTCCTGGGAAGAAGAGACAAACGGAACATAAGTATCCGCCTCTAGCATCGTGATCAACCCGGGCTGCTGAGTTTCCGTAATATCATTTAAATATTCGGCTTTCTCAGGCAAAAGGGCGATCGTGGTCAGCACCTCAAAGCCGGAACGCGTATACAGCCTGATCCGGTCTTGAAACGATAGGGTCGGCGACGGCAAAATCTCTGAAAAGTCCGAAGTCAAATCTTCCGGCATTTTAGCCAGAGTGCTGCATAACTTCAGCAGGTTCACCTGGTCCTTGTCCCATCCGGACAGCATCGGCTTCTCCAAAGAAGTCCCCTGCTTGACCAGCACTTTGCTGCCGTTGGCCAGATAGGCCATCAGCTTGCCGTCATTGGAAAGCTCGTAAGCGACGGAAGGATGCTCGTGCACCGACACCTCAACGACGCCGGGGAACCGCTTGTCCACGGTTACGTTTTCGATCGAAGGGATCTTCAACAGCCTTTTGCTGATCGTAGCCGAGCTTGTCCCAAAAAAGCTTTCGCCGACCTTCAGCCCGCTTTGTTTAAGCAGTTCCTCATTGGTCGAATAGATGCTTCCCTGAAATTGAATGTCCGTGATTTTGCTCAGGGAAGAACGAAAAAATAAAATGCCGAGCAGAACGATGAATAAAACGATTAGCAGCAGCACTACTTTCCTGCTTGTTTTCATCTTCGGTTTAGGTTCTTTTAAAACGGGAATATTGGATTTAGGCATAGTCATCTCCGAAAAAGCCTTTGATCCCCTCCGGACGGAGGGGATGGCAAGAGGCGTATAATCAAGCCGGGTCCAGCTGCTTCAGCAGAGGCGTCTCCCGGTAAACGACAGCGCCCAGCAGGCTGAACATCTCTTCGATCCGGTCATATCCCCGGTCGATATGATGAACCTGCTCCACCGTTGTTTTACCCTGAGCCGCGAGACCGGCGATCACAAGCGCAGCACCGGCCCGAAGGTCCGTTGCTTCGACAGTGGCACCATATAAACGGGGAACGCCGCGGATAATCGCCGAGTGCAGATCTACGGTAATGTCGGCTCCCATGCGGACCAGTTCATCCACATGCTTAAACCGTCCTTCAAACACCGTTTCTTTGATAATGCTGGTTCCGTCAGCCAAAGAAAGCAGAACCATGATTTGGGACTGCAGATCGGTAGGAAAAGCCGGATACGGCGAAGTGACGATCCGGTCTACCGCTTTGGGGCGCGTCAAACCGTTAACGTTAATTATATCATCGTAAGCCCGGGTTTGGATACCGGCGCGGCGCAGCACATGCATCAGCGACACCAGATGGGACGGATTGCAGCCTCTGAGCGTAACGCTGCCGCGGGTCGCCGCCGCGGCGATCAGCGCGGTCCCGGCTACAATCCGGTCCGGAATAATTTCATATTCGCAAGGCGAAAGCTTTTTGACACCCTGGATCGTAATCGTATCCGTGCCTGCGCCGATGATCGAAGCGCCCATTGTGTTCAGAAAATTTTGCAGATCCTGAATTTCCGGTTCGCGGGCCGCATTGGTCAAAACGGTTGTGCCTTCTGCAAGCACCGCGGCCATCATAATGTTTTCGGTTGCCCCGACGCTCGGGAAATCCAGATGGATATCCGTACCCGTCAGTTTGTTGGCCGTGCAGCGGATTTGGCCTCCGGATTCCTCAATGACGGCTCCCAAAGCTTCCAGACCGCTGAGATGCATGTCGATTTTTCTTTCCCCGATCGCACATCCTCCAGGCTGATAAATAAACACTTCCCCGAATCGGGCAAGCAGCGGTCCCATCAGAAAGATGGAAGACCTCATCAGCTTCATCAAATCCTCAGGCACGTGAGAGGAATCCGCTTTGGAGGAATCAATCGTTACTTCATCACCGTTAGTTGTTACCCCACAGCCCAGACGGGTCAATATGCCTAACATGACCTCAATATCCAGCAGGCGCGGAACATTGCGAAGACGTACGCATCCATCGGCCAGTAAACTGGCCGCCATAATCGGCAGAGCCGCATTCTTCGCTCCATGGATTTTAATGGTTCCTGATAGGGGTTTCCCGCCTTCAATCACCAATTTGTCCAATGTATCACCTCCGAGTTTACCGCTCACCCACGAAAAACACCTCAGGCACGAGTTCTACTCCTTCTCGCTCCGCAATAACCTTCCTGATGTGATTCATAAGGGTGAGAACGTCCTCCGCTGTCGCTTGCCCGGTGTTGACGATGAAATTGGCATGGACTTCCGAAACCTCGGCGCCGCCCACTCTCATGCCCTTTAATCCGGCCGATTCAATGAACCTTGCGGCATAATCACCCGGAGGATTTCTGAATACACTTCCGGCACAGGGCATTTGAAGCGGCTGCGTCGTTCTTCGACGCTCCTTGAAGGCCCCCATCGAGGCTTTAATGGCTTCCGGTTCGCCCTCCTCAAGTCCGAATACAGCCGAGGCAACAACCCCTTTTGTGCCGTGTAGGAAGGATTGCCGGTACCCGAAGCCCATCCCGGCAGGCCCGCAGGTCACCATTTCACCGTTCTCCAGTACAATTTCAGCAGACTTGAATACTCGTGACACCTCAGACCCGTGAGCTCCGGCGTTCATATAAACGGCTCCGCCGACCGTTCCCGGAATGCCCGAAGCGAATTCCAGCCCCGTAAGCCCGAGTTTTGCAGCCATCATGCTGAGGCTGACAAACGAAGTCCCCCCGCCGGCCTCCACCTCGGTTCCCCGAAATTCAGCGGAGCCGAAAAACTTCCCGAGCTGGATCACTGCCCCGCGGATCCCTTTGTCCGCAACCAGCAGGTTGGAACCCCTGCCTAGCAGCATCCAGGAGACCCGCTGCTCATGCAGAAAACGAATCAGCGACCGAAGCTGCTCCTTATTTTCGGGGATAATGAAAGCGTCCGCCGGTCCGCCGATTTTCCACGTCGTGTGTCTGGACATCGGTTCATCCGGCAGGACGGCGCCGATCTCAAGTTCGGAAAGCTGCGATAGCCATGGCTGCAATGTAAATCCCCTCCTGTGAGCTTCGGTCCATACAACTTGGCATCAGGCAATTCCGGCCTCTGCCGCTTCAGATTTCATAAGCTAGATCCGGCCTCCACGGGTGATAGTCACGATTATAGGGTATCTTATGAAAGGCCCCAGCCGAGTGTGACAAATGCCCGTATGAAGCGGGATCGCGGTTATGCGTTACTTATTCTCCGCAGCCAAGCGCTGCAGGAGCTCCACGATGACATGGGCGGAATCGGGCTTGCCCAGCTGCCTGGCCGATTCGGCCATCGACAGTCTTAACGGTTCGTCCTTCATCAGCCGTTGAATTTCCTGAAACAAGGAGGCTCCGGAGAGGTCGCTCTCCACAATAACTGCGGCCGCTCCCGCGGCTTCCAGATTCCGCGCGTTTTTCTCCTGGTGGTTATTGGTTACGTTCGGCGAAGGAATCAGGATCGAAGGGATGCCCAGCGAAGTGACCTCTGCCAGGAACGAAGCGCCCGAACGGCCGGCAATCACTTTCGTTGCCGCCAGCACCTCCGGCATATTGTGTATGTAAGGCAGCACATGGAGCCGTGAAGGCATCCTGCCCGCTTTTTTACGAATTTCCTGTACGGTTGTCTCGTAATAGCTTTCTCCCGTTACATAAACGAAATGAACATTCGAAAGTTTCTCCGTAAGCGGGGCCATCTCGACCATGGCGTCATTGATCGCCTTCGCTCCGCGGCTCCCTCCGGCTACCAGAACTATGTCGCTGCCTGACGGAAGGCCAAGCGAAGCGTATCCCCGCTCCTTGTCGGCTTTAAACACCGTTGTGGCACGCGGGTTGCCGGTATATTCGACTCTTTTGGCACCCGGGAAAGTAGGCTCCGTTCCCTCAAAGCTTACCGCCACGGTGCTTACATATTTGCTTAAAAACTTGTTGGTCAGTCCCGGAACCGCGTTCTGCTCGTGGATGACCGTCGGAATGCCCAGCTTGGCCGCCGCGTAAACGACCGGACCGCACACATAACCGCCGGTTCCGATGACCGCGTCGGGCTTAAACTCCCGGAGGAGCTGCTTGGAACGGCCAACCCCTTTCAAAAACCGCATAACCGTTTTTACGTTATCGATGGAAAGCTTGCGGCGGAAACCCGTTATCTCAATGGCTTCGAACCTGATATTTTCTTTCGGAACAAGTTTGCTCTCCAAACCTCTTGTCCCGCCGATATACAAAAATTCCGTCCCCGGAAATTCTTCGCTGAATTGCTTCGCTACGGCCAGCGCCGGATAAATATGTCCGCCTGTACCGCCTCCGCTGAGCACAATTCGCATAGGATCACCTCGCGTGGCGGGATAGATTCAGCAGGATGCCCAGCGCCGTCAGCATCAGCGTAAGCGAAGAACCGCCATAGCTGATGAGCGGGAGCGTTATGCCCGTCACCGGCATCAACCCGATTACTACCCCTATATTAATAATAACTTGAATCGCTACCATCCCGACGATGCCGACGGCCAGGAAACTCCCGAATTTGTCGTCCAGCGTCATCGCGACCCGCATCCCTCTCCAAACGAGAATAAGGAACAGGAGAAGCACGATGGTGCCGCCGATAAACCCGAGTTCCTCCGACAAAATCGAAAAAATAAAGTCCGTTTGCGGCTCCGGGACATAGCTGTATTTCTGCCGGCTCATGCCGAGCCCCAATCCGGCCAACCCGCCGGGACCGATCGCGTAAAGCGATTGGATGATCTGGTAGCCTGCGCCAAGCGGGTCCGACCAAGGATCCAGAAAGGCCGTTATCCGCTTTAGACGGTATGGAGCAGCCAGGACGAGGCCGACGAACCCGCCGACACCCACCATGGCAAGACCGGTCAAATGCTTGAAGCGGGCCCCTGCGGTAAAAATGGTCAGCATGGCCGCCCCCATCATAACCGTGCCTGTGCCCAAATCCGGCTGAAGCATAATCAGCCCGAAGGCGAGCCCGCTGATTCCGAGCGGGGGCAGCAATCCTTTTACAAACCGGGTGATGTCGTAAGTCTCTTTACTTAGCATGTAGGACAGGAACAAGATCATGCCGAGCTTCATAAACTCTGAGGGCTGGATCCCGAACGAGCTAATGCCAAGCCAACTGCGGGCCCCGCCCCGGACCGCGCCGATCCCGGGAATCAGCACGATGACCAGCAAACCGAAGCAGACCAGCAGACCCAGCTTGGCATATTTCCGCAGCCGCCGATAGTCGAAATTCATCATAAAAAACATGGCTATCAAACCTAAAATAGCAAACAGAAGCTGTCTTTTCACGAAATAAAAAGAATCCCCGTGGTCGTGGAAGCCCAGCACGGAACCAGCGCTGTAGACCATTACCATCCCTATCGCCAGCAGGCTCAATATGCTGATCAGGAGCCAAATGTCCGGCGCTCGGCGCAACTTGCTCATAAGCGGAAGCCACCTCATATGCAGAAGTAGGGGCTTGTCTGATACCCCCCTACTTAAAGGTTATGCACCGCCTCTTTAAAAATGCGTCCACGCTCTTCGTAGGAAGCAAACATGTCCCAGCTTGCGCAGGCGGGAGACAGCAGCACGGCATCTCCCTTGCCCGCCAGGCTTTCGGCTTCGCGGATCGCGCGGCGCAGCGTTTCGGCGGCGTCTTCCTCATTATCGACTACGATCACGGAGGATATCCCCGCCTGCTTCGCTACCTGCGCGATTTTCTCTTTCGTTTGTCCCAAGGTCACGACAGCTTTGACCTTATCCTGCAGACACGGAAGCAGATCCATATAATCGGATCCGCGGTCCAGGCCGCCGGCAATCAGCACAATCGGGGCGTTCAGCGCTCCGATGGCCATCGCCGTCGCTTTGGAGTTGGTTGCTTTGGAGTTGTTGTAATAAACAACTCCTTTCTTTTCCGCAACGAATTCAAGGCGATGCTCCACGCCTCGGAAGCTGCGAAGCGGTTCGGCAAGCTTCTCCGGATCCGCTCCTGCAGCAATCGCGCAAGCGGCGGCGGCGAGCGCATTTTCCACGTTAAATCGTCCCGGCAGACCGATTTCCGAAGTATAAACCAGCGTGACGGCTCCACCGTCCGCCTTCCGGTAAACCACCTGGCGATCCAAGGTATCCTCCTCTTTATCGGCATAAGGAGGTTCGACGTAAATACCGCCTTGAGGAAGCCGTTCCGTCATGGAAAAAGGCAGCAGCCGCGCCTTCATGTAAGGAACAAGCCCCCGGCAGACCGGGTCGTCCCAATTGAGGACGGCTGTATCGGTTTCCTGCTGATTGGCGAACAGTTTGGCTTTGGAGGCGATATAGTCTTCCATCGTTTTATGATAATCCAGATGGGTTTCCACCACGTTCAGGAGGCAGGCCACCCTCGGACGGAAGGCTTGGGTCCCTTTTAACTGGAAGCTGCTGAGCTCCACCACCATCCAGTCGTCTTCCGCCGCCTGAAGGGAAGCTTCGGTGAGCGGAATGCCGATGTTGCCGGCTACAATCGGGGAAAGCCCCGCGGCCTCCAGCATTTTTCCTGTCCAGGTCGTTGTGGTGGTTTTGCCGTTGGAACCGGTAATGCCGATCATCGGCGCCTTGCAAAGCCAGTAGGCGACCTCGACTTCGGTGACCACCTCGATGCCCAGGTCCAGGGCGGTTTGGACCGGAGGCGCCATATAAGGGATGCCCGGGTTTTTTATAACCAAAGAAGTGCCCTCGTGAATCAGGCCCTCCGGATGCCCTCCGCATACAACAGAAATTCCCAAAGCCTCCAGTTCGGATGCTTCGGGACATTCGGCCCTGTCCTTTTTATCGTTAACGATCACGTGCGCTCCCAGTTTGAACATGACTTTGGCCACTTCAACCCCGCTTCTCGCCAGGCCGAGCACAACGACATCTTGTCCGCGGTATTGTTCAGGATGTTTCATAACCTACAACCCCTTATTGAGATAAAGTCCGATGCCTGCAAGCACAAGTCCAACCACCCAGAAGGTAATGACAACCCGCCATTCCGACCAGCCGGACAGCTCGAAATGATGATGAATCGGACTCATTTTAAAGATCCGTTTGCCGCGCAGCTTGAAGGAGCCGACCTGAAGCACGACGGACAGCATTTCGATGACAAAAATCCCGCCGATCACCAGGAACAGCAGCTCGCTTTTCGTTACGATCGCAATCGCCGCAATCGCCCCGCCGATGCCGAGCGAGCCGGTATCCCCCATAAACACCTTAGCTGGATGAGCGTTAAATACGAGAAAGCCCAGTACGGCACCGATCATGGCCGCAGCGCAGACCGCCGCAGGAAGTGAAGTCGCCTGCATGGCTACTACCGCAAAAGCGCCGAAAGCAATGGCGCTCACGCCGGACAGCAGGCCGTCAAGCCCGTCCGTGAAGTTAACCGCGTTGCTGACAGCCAGCATCATGACGACGATAAACGGATAATAAAACCATCCGGTCCAGTCGAACGAATAATCCGTTCCGGGAATGCCTATAGCGGTACTGTGGCCGTTCCGGATCAAAAGAATACATACGATAACGGCGAACAGGAGCTGACCGAACAGTTTTTGTTTGGCCGTCAGCCCAAGCGAACGTTTAAACACGATTTTAATATAGTCGTCAAGGAATCCGACCAGCCCGAAGCCAAGCGAAGCAATCAGCAGCACGTAAAAGTCGGTATCCATTTTGCTCGTGAATTTAAGAAATGCGATGGTAAAAGCAACCATAATGATAATGCCACCCATCGTTGGCGTCCCGGCTTTCTTCAAATGGCTTTGCGGCCCTTCTCCCCGGATCTGCTGGCCGAATTTCATGCGGCGCAGCAAAGGAATAAAGAGCGGCGAGGCAATCACGGCGAGAATAAAGGATACGCCGATAGTTAAAAGTATAAGTTGAAAGTCCATGATGGCTCCCCTTTCGCTATGATTGGTTTAATGAAAATTGCTCAATGGCCTGGGCGACTTCCTCCAGCCGGTTGCCGCGCGAGGCTTTGACAAGCACAACATCGTCCGGCTTCAGCGTTCGCTCCAGCACCTCGATGAGCTTAGACTTGTCTGTAAACGACTGTACAGCTTCGGCAGGCAGCCGTTCGGCTCCTTCGGCGATATAAGCGCCAAGGGTTCCGTAAGCAAACAGCAGATCCGCTTTTTCCTCCGTCAGGAACCCTCCGACCTCGCGGTGCATTTGCTCCGCATCGTTACCCAGCTCCAGCATATCGCCGAGTACGGCTATTTTTCTGCCGAACCCGCTCATGGAAGCCAGCACTTCCAGCGCCGCCTTCATGGAGGTAGGACTGGCGTTATAAGCATCATTCAGAATCGTAATTCCGCTCGTCCCTTTCAGCAGCTCGATCCGCATGCCGGTCAGCTTGGTTTGTTCAAGCCCCTTGCGGATGTTTTCTTCGCTTACCCCGTATCGGGCAGCAACCGCCATCGCGGCCAGAGCGTTGGAGACATTGTGTTTGCCCAGCAGCGGAAGCGCAAAAGCGGTATCCGCCTCAAACCCGCTGGCGGTAAAGGTCGTCCCGGCTTCCAGAAACATCATGCCGGTCGGGTAATAGTCGTTGTCCGAGCCCAATCCGAAGGTTACCGTTTGGAGCCCCTCCGGCTTAACGGTTTCCGGCTCGCCTAAAACCTGCGGAATGAGCGGTTCGTCGCCGTTATACACAAACAAACCTTTCGGTTTCATTCCGGCCAGAATTTCCAGTTTGGCCCTGGCGATTTCCTCCCGGGAACCGAGGTGCTCCAGATGGGATTCGCCGATGTTGGTGACGATCGCCGTCTCCGGTTCCGCAATCGAGGATAAGAGCTCGATTTCACGGCGGGCGCTCATCCCCATCTCCAGCACGGCAAACTCGGCGTCCTCCGGCATAGCGAGGATGGTCAGCGGCAGGCCGATATGGTTGTTGTAGTTCCCCTGCGTTTTATGCACCTTGTATGTCGTGGACAGTAGGGAGGTCACGATGTCTTTTGTGGTCGTTTTCCCGTTGCTGCCCGTAATTCCGATAACATGGGCTCCGCTCTCTGCCAGATAAGCCTTGGACAGGCGCTGAAGCGCGGCAAGCGTATCTTCTACCAGAATAACCGGCCCTTCGGACGGATAATCCTTCTGGCTGCGGGACCAAAGAGCGGCACCGGCTCCGCGCTTGAGACAATCGGCGGCAAAATCATGGCCGTCAAAGGTTTCCCCTGTCAATGGCACGAACAGGCAGCCTTCCGTCAATTTGCGAGAATCGGTCGTTACGCCCTCTAAAAAGGCACCCGTTTCCTTTTCCCGGCCGACGGGCATTTTGAGTTGTCCGCCGCACATGGCGGCTATAGCTTCTAAAGTTCTTTTTATCACTTTGTCAAACCCCTTATAGCTTCTTTGGCGACCTTGCGATCATCGAAATCATGAACCTGGCCGCCGATCAATTGGTAGGTTTCATGGCCTTTTCCCGCAATCAATACTACATCTCCGGGGCTTGCCATTTCAATAGCTTTATGAATTGCGGTCCGCCGGTCCTCGACCAGCTCGTAAACCGATTCCGGCACCCGCCGTTCCCTGAGGCCTTTCTCGATGTCCAGCAAAATCTGCCGCGGATCTTCCGTTCTCGGGTTATCCGAGGTTACCACCACATAATCGCTATATTGCGCGGCGATCCCGCCCATAAGCGGACGTTTGGTTTTATCCCGGTCGCCTCCGCAGCCGAAGACGGTGATGATTTTCCCTTCCGCAAACTCCTTAACCGTCTTTAACACGTTCTCCAGGCCGTCCGGCGTATGGGCGTAATCCACGATTACCGCAAAAGGTTGTCCTTCCTGAACGGCCTCTACCCGACCGTCCACCCCTTTGACCGCTTCCAGGCTTTCCTTGATCAGCTCAAGCGAAACCCCTTCAAGCAGGGCGGCTGTAATCGCGGCCAAAGCATTGTATACGTTAAATTTCCCTACCATTTGCAAAGTGATCTGGGTTTCGCCGGCAAAAGTCCGGACATGAAACTCCGTGCCCCGTGCCGTCACTTTGATTTGAGACGCCTGCACATCCGCCTTGTGGTCTACTCCGTATGTAAGCACTTCTGCCGCCGTCTGTTTGGCAAAAAATGCCGACGCATGATCATCAGCATTCAGCACGGCATATTTCCGTTCCTCTTCCTGCTGCGCATAGCCGTTGCCCAATCGGGAGAAAAACAAGCCTTTCGCCGCACGATAGTCTTCCATCGTTTTATGATAATCCAAATGATCCTGCGTCAGGTTCGTAAAAATCGCCGTTCTGAACTCGGTGCCCTTCACGCGGCCCTGCTCCAGCGCATGGGAGGAGACCTCCATCACGCAATAATCGGTTTTGCATTCTACCATTTCATGCAAATATTTTTGCAGATCGAGCGCCTCGGGCGTCGTTCCGGACATCGGGTAAGCCGTGCCGTTCACTTTGCGCTGAATCGTGCCAATCAGTCCGGTTTTGTTCCCTGCATGCTCAAAAATGCTTTCGATCAAATATGAGGTTGTCGTTTTGCCGTTGGTGCCCGTAATGCCGATCACCTTCATCTTCCGGCTCGGAAAATGATAATAGACATTAGCCAAAACTGCCATCGCCAGGCGGGCGTCTTTTACCAGCAGCTGCGGCAGCCGGCTGCCCGGCAAATGGCGTTCAACTACAAGGGCGGCGGCCCCTTTCGCTTCGGCCTGGGCGGCAAAATCATGCCCGTCAACCGTATGACCGGGCAAACAAATGAACAGATCCCCGGAAACGACTTTCCGGGAATCAATTTGAATATTTTGGCAGGAGGAGCTCCCGTCACCGATAATTACCGAACCGGCCAGACAGGCCGCCAGATCTTTTAGCTGCATTAAAAACCCCTCCATCTTTCATTATCTCTGTTAATAGTATGATCATCCTGGCGGCTTTTCATTGCCGCCTTTTTCCTTCTTCTCCTGTTCTTCTACCGCAGACTCCGCTTCCTTTTCGCTTCCCATATAAATCCGGATCGTAGAGCCCTTCTGTACCCGGGACCCGGCTTTCGGCGCCTGGCTGATCACATAATTCCCTGCGCCCGATCTGGCAAGCATAAAGTTGGAGTTCATATCCTCGTAAATATCCTCTACCGATTGTCCAACCAAATCCGGCACCGTTACGGTCGGTGTTTCCCCGTATTTATATTTCTTGTTAAGTTGGTCGGCTCTAGGTTTGACGCCCATATATTCCAGCGAGCTTTTTAAAATGTTTTTGACGATCGGTGCCGCGACGACGCCGCCGAACTGAATGCCTTGCGGGTTATCCACGGCCGTATACACGATAATTTGCGGATCATCCGCCGGCGCGAAACCGATAAACGAAACGATATGCTCGTTTGCCGAATACCGTCCGTTAACGACTTTCTGCGCAGTTCCCGTTTTGCCGCCGACCCGGTAGCCGTCAATAAAGGCATTGCCCCCGGTCCCATTCGCCACCACGCTTTCGAGCGCGGATCGAATCTGGGCGGAAGTCCCCTCGGAAATCACCTTGCGCACCAGCTCGGGCTGGACGTTTTGGACGGTTACCCCGGTATCCGGGTTAATCCAGGCTTTAGCCACATGCGGTTTAAACAGGTTGCCGCCGTTGATAGCCGCCGAAACCGCAGCTACCTGCTGGATCGGCGTCACCGAGACGCCCTGCCCAAAAGCGGTTGTAGCCAGCTCGACCGGCCCGACTTGCGAGGGTTTGAACAAAATCCCGTTTTCCTCGCCGCCAAGATCAATACCGGTTTTGCTGCCGAATCCGAAGTTTTTAATATACTTGAAAAGTGTGTCTTTGCCAAGCTTTTGCCCCAGAGCAACAAATCCAGGGTTGCAGGAATTTTCCACGACCTGGAGGAAAGTCTGGCTGCCATGGCCGCCTTTTTTCCAGCAGCGGAGCGTGGCTCCTCCCACCTTGACGTATCCCGGATCAAAAAAGCGGTCGTTAAGCAGGTCGACCTTTTTCTCTTCCAGCGCCGCGGCGAGCGTAATGATTTTAAACGTCGAACCCGGCTCGTAAGTCATCCATATCGGGAGATTCCGGTTGTACACCTCGGAAGAATAATCCTGATACGAACCCGGTTCATATCCCGGGCGCGAAGCCATTCCCAATATTTCGCCGTTTTTGGGATTCATCGCAATGGACCAGGCCCCGTCGGCCTTCAAATCCGTCATCGCTTTGTCCAGCTCGCGCTCCATGATGCTTTGAATCGATTTGTCGATCGTCAGCTCCAGCGTTAACCCGTCTTTCGGTTCGGTATATTTTTCGTCCGAGCCCGGCATGAGCCGTCCCGCCGCATCCGACAGGAAGGAAATGCTGCCGGGAATGCCGCTGAGCTGCGAGTCATATTTCTTTTCGACCCCGGTAAGGCCCTGGTTGTCGATCCCGGTAAACCCGAGAATATGCGCCGCAAGTCCGCCATAAGGATAATATCTTTTGTTGTCTTCGGCAACAACAATGCCCGGCAGCGCCAAATCACGAATTTGCTGCGCCTTCTCCATCGTAATTTTGCGCCCGCCGGGCTTGAGGTACACGGAAGATTCCTTTTTGGAAATCAGCTTGAGCACCTGATCTTCCGTCATATCCAAAAGAGGGGCCAGCTTGCGGGCAGTACCCGGCTTGTCTTTAATCTGGACCGGAATGGCCATAATCGTCGGCGTCGTAACATTATACGCCAGGGCTGTTCCGTTACGGTCCGTTATTTCGCCGCGTTTAGGCGCGAAAGCGATGTTTCTGCGCCAGTTGTCTTCGGCTTTGGCCGAAAGCTCTTCGCCTTTGACGAGCTGGACATAAGCCAGCCTGACGATCAGCGCCGCAAACATCACGCATAAGATCAGCAACAGCCACAACAACCGTTTGCGGATGGTTAGTCCGGAAATCTTCATCATCGCGTTTCCCCTTTCTTCCCTGAACACCTGATGCTAGACAGCTTTGGGGAACATGCCGAAGACATCGGCTTGTCAGCTGTCATATAGTACCATTCTTATTCAGGGAAAAGAGGGGTTAGAACAAGCTATCCTGGCGGCTCGTTTTCATTCGGCGCAGAGGCGTCCGTCGTGTTCGTCGAACCAGCCGAATCTTCAGTATCCGATTCTCCGCCGTCCGAATCTTCGCCCGACCCGGCTTGGCCTTTTGTTGCCGGAGGCTGCAGCTTCAGATGCACGCTTCTGGACCCGTCTTTATTTTGGGTAACCGATTGGCTCGCTACGTAACCTTCACCTTCGGCCGTAACCGAAACGCCCATCAGCGACAGCACTTCGACCGCATCTCTCAGCGATTTTCCGGCAAGATTCGGCACGGTCATCGTTTTGCTTTCCTCTGTCAGGAGATAGATGATTTGTCCGGCTTCCATGGCCGTTCCTTCTTTCGGGAACTGGGAGATCACTTTGCTGCCTTTGCCCAGCGTTTCGTAAGCAATTCCGTCCTGGATCAGCTGGCCGGTGGCTTCTTTCAGCGTTTCACCGGTCAGAGAAGGAGCTTTGGCGGCGGCGTCCGTATTGTTCTTCGCCGTTTCCTTCGTGACATTTGTTTTAGGTACACCCATATAAGGCAGCGCCTTGCTGACGATTTCCTTGAAGACCGGAGCGGCGGCCGTACTTCCGCCCAGCTCCGAATTCTGCGGCTGGTCGATGACGACCAACATGACAATTTTCGGATCGTTGACCGGCGCATAACCGATGAAGGACACCACCGATTTGGAATAATCGTATTCGCCGTTTACGACCTTCACTGCCGTACCCGTTTTACCGGCTACCCGGTAACCGTCGATATAGGCATGGCGGCCGGTCCCGATTTTTTGGTCCGCTACCACCTGCTCCAGATAGCTGCCTACCTCTTTGGCTTTGTCCGGGTCAATGACCTGCCGGACAACTTTCGTTTTGGTATCCACCGTTTTGCCGGTGTTTGGATCCGTTATGGATTTAATGATATGCGGCTCAAGCAGCTTTCCGCCATTGGCCACCGCGGATACGGCAGCCACCTGCTGGATCGGCGTTACGAGAAGCTGGCCGTGCCCATAGGAAGCGGCTGCATAGTCCGCCGGGTACTTCATGTTTACGAGACCGCTAAGCTCACCAGGGAGCTCTATTCCCGTCTTTTGGCCGAAGCCGAACTTTTCGATATAATCCTTCAATCTTTCGGGCCCAAGTTTCTCGTACCCGAGCTTAACGAAAGCAACGTTACTTGAACGTTTGACCCCTTCCAAGAAGGAGATATTGCCCCAGCCCGCGCGGTTGATATCGTGGATGGTCTGGCCCGGTACCCGGATGCTGCCGGACTGGTATTTTTCATTCGGATTAAACAAACCTTCCTGCACAGCTCCGGCAAGCGTAACGATCTTGAAGGTGGAACCGGGCTCATACACCGAAGTCAAGGCATGGTTCGTAAAATTCTCCGGATTGTAATCCTCCCAGTAGGTGTTCGGATTAAAGGTCGGCATATTGGCCATGCCCAAAATGTCCATCGTATTCGGGTCGGCCGCAATGACCGTCATGCTGATCGGTTTCAGATCGTCATAGGCTTTTTTCATGGCGGATTCGATATAATATTGAATAGTGCTGTCTATCGTTAACTTGATGTTTTCTCCGTTTTTTACCGGCGTATACATCTTGTCAGCTTTCGGAACCTCGATGCCTTTCGGGTCGGCTTCGTATTGCAGCTCTCCGTCCTGGCCTTCAAGCTCTTTATTGTAATAAGCCTCCAGGCCGGTCACCGCCTGGCCCTCACGGTTCATATAACCGAGAATATGGGAGGCTAAGGTCTGGTTCGGATAATACCGTTTGGTTTCATTAACAAAACTGATGCCCGAGTCGTCGATATGATGCTCTTCTTTGATTTTTTTCTGCAGGGTTTCGACTTTGTCTTTGACCTCAAGGTCTACCTTCCATCCCTCCAGGCGTACTTCACGCTGAGCGTACAGCTTGCCCTGCGAATCTTTTGCATTCACGAGCGCAAGCAGTTCATCCTCCGGTTTCCCCAAAATCGAATGCAGGCCTTCTACGACGTCGGCCTGGATTTTATACTCATCGATAACTCGGGGATTTACGGCAATGGTATAAGCGGGGATATCCATGGCCAGCGTTGCGCCGTTCCGGTCGGTGATCGTTCCCCGGGTCGCTTTAATGACTTCTTTCTTGGACCACTGCTTCTCCGCATAATCCTGCCAAAAGCCGGCGTTAACCACCTGAATCCAGAATACCCGCGTCATTAAGACAATAAAAAAGAGGGTGGTTAGTCCCCCTATGAGCAGTGTCCGCATTTTTATTCTTCTGGTCATACGCTCAACCTTCTTTGCTACTTATTTCTTCGCCGTTGCAGGCAGATCTTCCGACTTGTCGTCCGTAACTGTTCCGTCACTCTCATTGATTCTAATGCCGTCTGTTTCCGGAGCTACGAACCCCAGCTCTTGCGCTTTATCCGGAATCAAGTCCAGCAGCTTTTGCTTCTTCACCTCGGATTCGGTAATTTCCGTCGTGTAGGTCTTGATTTTATTTTCCGAGGTATGCACCTGCATTTTCAGTTCGTAAATATAAGCATTTCTCCAGATCAGAACACCTGCAATTCCCACTACACAAGCAATGGTAATTAAATAAAGCAGCTTTTCACGCATCGGGAGATGCGATTTGCGGGTCACAACCTTTGTAGTTTCCCTGTATTTGGGCGCTCCGTGTACTCTTTCGGGTGACTTTTCTTGAACTGCAAGGTTGCCCCGCGTATAAGCCATATGTTTTAAACCTCCACAACTTGTTGTTTTAATTCTTTAGTTAGTTCTTTTAAGCTTTCTACAATTTCTCCGCTACACGCAGCTTGGCTGAACGTGCCCGCGGGTTTTGCTCCAGTTCACTTTCGGAAGGCACGATCGGTTTACGGTTAATCAATTTCAGCGTCCCGCTTTCGCTTGCTCCGCAAGCGCACATTGGCAGATCGGGCGGGCAAATGCATTTGCTGACATATCCCGTAAAAATCTGCTTGCACAAACGGTCTTCCAAAGAGTGGAACGTGATTACCGACACTCTTCCTGCGGGTGCCAGGCAGCGTACCGCCTGATGCAGGCTGTCCTCGAAAGCGCCCAGCTCATCATTGACGGCAATGCGGAGAGCCTGAAAACTCCGTTTGGCAGGATGCCCTCCCGTACGTCTTGCCGCGGCAGGAATCCCTGCCTTGATGAGTTCTACCAGCTGCCCGGTGGTTTCGACCGGCGTTTCCTGCCGGGATTCGACAATCACCTTGGCAATCCGTCTGGAAAACTTCTCTTCTCCATATTGAAACAATACCCTCGCGATTTCCTTTTCAGGCCATTCGTTGACAATATCCCGGGCCGTCAGGTCCGTTGAACGGTCCATCCGCATGTCCAGCGGGGCATCCGAGTTGTAGCTAAAGCCCCTTTCTCCTTCATCAAATTGGGGTGAAGAAACGCCGAGATCATACAAGATGCCATCTACCTGCGGAACACCGTCCACTTGCGGAACCTCCGGGATCGTTCTGAGCTGCTCTTCCAGGTGCCGAAAGTTGCTTTTGACGAGAATAAGTCTGTCCGCAAACTCCTTCAGCCTTTCTTTCGCATTGTCATGCGCCCAATCATCCTGGTCAAAAGCAATCAGTTTCCCTTTAGGACCCAGCTTGGACAATATCACCGAGCTGTGGCCGCCGCCTCCCAGCGTGCAGTCCACGTAAATGCCGTCCGGCTTAATATGCAGCCCTTCTGTTGCTTCTTCTTTAAGCACTGTGATGTGATGGAACAAAGCTGCAAACCTCCAAATTCAATCCGATTCGACTTTGCTATAAAAGTTTTATCGGTATTTACAAATCAAAATTAAAATCCACCAGCTTTTCGGCAATTTCGTTAAACGTATCCTCCGACTGATCGAAATACTGCTGCCAGGTTTCCCTATTCCAGATCTCCACCCGGTTGGATACGCCCAGTACCACGCATTCTTTGTCCAGCTTGGCATATTCTCGTAAATTGGCGGGTAAATTTACCCTTCCCTGTTTATCCCATTCGCATTCCGTTGCCCCGGAGAAAAAGAAACGCGTAAACGCGCGGGCGTCGGATTTCATCAGAGGAAGAGCTTTCAGCTTGTTCTCAAGCACTTCCCATTCCGACTGCGGATAAACAAAAAGACAGTGGTCCAAACCCCGGGTTACAACAAAAGTGGTCCCTAAAGAGTCGCGGAATTTAGCCGGGATCGTAATCCGGCCTTTGTCATCAATGCTATGCTGGAACTCCCCCATAAACATCGGACTACCCACTCCTTAACCTCTTTCCCCCACTTTAACCCACTTTCCACCACTCATGAGATATAACTATTCTTCGTTCCTTTTGTTTTTCCTGCTAAATCGCCAAAAAAATTTTATGGTAATTTCATACAATCCGCAAAAAGAAAAATCCCCTCCCGCTTAAGCAGGGAGAGGATTTCGTTTTTACATCGTCCTATTTCACCAAAAAATAAAACAGGTTTAAACCCGCCGGCCGGTTCTTAAGCCTGCCAGCTTTGCAAATAAGCCTTTTGCTCGTCGCTTAACGTGTCGATGGCGATGTTGAGGCTTTCCAGCTTGTATCTCGCTACCTGCTCATCAATTTCATAAGGGACGTTAACGACCGTTTTGCCGATCTCCTGATAATGCTCGTTTACGTATCTCAAACCAAGCGCCTGAAGCGCAAAGGTTGTATCCATAATTTCTGCGGGATGCCCGTCCGCTGCCGCGAGATTCACCAGCCGGCCTTCGCCGAGACTGTAAATTTTGCGGCCGTCTTTCAGACGGTATTCCTCGATATTTTTCCGAACGGTTCGAATAGAGACACTTCTAGCTTCCAGATCCGGCTTGCTGAACTCGACATCGAAGTGGCCGGCGTTGGACAAAATTGCCCCATCCTTCATGACATCGTAATGCTCGCCGTTAATAACATATTTGTTGCCGGTAACCGTAATGAAAAAGTCGCCCAGCTTTGCCGCTTCCAGCATCGGCATGACGCGGAACCCGTCCATATGCGCCTCAACTGCTTTGATCGCATCCACTTCCGTAACGATGACGTTTGCTCCTAAACCTTTGGCACGCATAGCTACACCTTTGCCGCACCAGCCGTAACCGACAACCACTACGGTTTTGCCGGACACCACCAGGTTGGTTGTGCGGATAATGCCGTCCCAGGCCGACTGGCCCGTGCCGTACCGGTTATCGAACAAATATTTGCAATAAGCATCATTGACCGCTACCATCGGGAATTTAAGCAGGTTCTGCTTGTCCAAAGCCTTAAGACGGATAATGCCTGTCGTTGTTTCTTCAGCTCCGCCGCGGATGTTTTCCCCGAGCTCCGGACATTCGGACTGCAGCAGCGTCACCAGGTCGCCCCCGTCATCAATAATCAAATCGGGTTTGGACTCCAGCGATTTACGGATCAGCTGTTTGTATTCGGCAGGCTCCGGATTGTATTTGGCAAACACGGTAATTCCGTCCTCTACGAGGGCCGCACAGACATCATCCTGGGTAGACAAGGGATTGCTGCCCGTAATCGTAACATCGGCTCCTCCCGCCTGCACCACTTTGGCCAAATAGGCCGTTTTGGCTTCAAGATGAAGGCAGATGGTAACTTTAAGCCCCTTAAACGGCAATTCTTCCTCAAACTGTTTGCGGATCCGGTTCAGCACCGGCATATGGGCTTCCACCCAATCGATTTTGAGATGGCCTTGCGGAGCCAAGCCAAGATCAGCAACGATGCTGTTCTCTTTTGCGTTTGCTGCCATACCTGCGTCCTCCTACCCTGCTCAAAGTAAAATCAGCTTGTGACAGCTGTTCGTTTCATAAGGAATCTCCATTAAATGGTCCATAAACTCCATGCCGTAACGGTTCAAATAATAATAGATATTATAGACACGTTCCTGCAGCTTATCCTGCGGCATTAACGACAAATGAATGCGGTCCCAGTGCCGGAGCGTTGCTTCATTAGCCGTGGCCAGCGCATCTTTGGCTTTGCCTTGGAGAAAATCCATTTGCGCGAGGATGCGTTCTTTATTGGTGTCTCCGAGCCTCAACAGCCCCGTTTCGATGGTGCCCAGCTGTTCAATAAGCGGTTCATATAAACGGGTAAAAGCTTCTTTCACTTCTGCAAACCGCTCATCTACGTGAACGTGATCCTGCTCGGCGAGCCATGCGGCCTTTTTCTCGTGGAAACGGTCCCGAACCTCTTCATAACTCAGTTCATATTTGTCCATATACTTCTGCAAAGTGCCCTCTACAACGGTAAAAGACAGCCGCGGCAGTAAAATCGGCATTTGCAGTCCAAGTTCGCCGAAGGCTTTTTTGAGCAGCGCCCAATAAGCAATTTCTCCGTCTCCAAGCACGAAAGCAAGGACAGGCAGCAAAGCATCCTGCATCAATGGCCGCGTTAAAACGTTGTTGCTGAAACGTTCCGGATGTCCCTTAATTTCTTCGATCAATTCTTCCTTAGTGAAAGAAACCTGACCCTTCCGATCCATAAACCGCTCTCCGCTGCGGAAGAGCAGCAGTCTTTTTCCTTCATGGACATAAAAAAGGTTAGCTCCGTCTTCGGCTACTTCCGCCTGCTCTTCAAGACCCATCTCGCGAATTTGACGGGCGGCTTCAATATAAGAGGCCGTAAGGCCATCTCCGTGACGAACGATTTGTTCGAACATGCCTTTTTCAAGCTTCCTCAGCTCAGGATCTGCAGAATCCAGCAGCACAAGGCCGTATTTGCCGAACAGCTTGCCCAGCAGCTTGGCAAAACTCAGCGTCAACGTTTCCGAAACCGACCCACGCAGATCAGCCAACAGCTGCGGTTTAAATTCCGTATCCGGAAGCAGCTCGGTTAACTCCTTAAGCACTCGGTCCCACTCCTCGGAATGAACGGAAGTATAGCTGACCGGCGTGCGCAGGTCGTCATTCCGGTGCATCCGGATTCGCGTGACTTTTAAATCTTTTGACAGGATATATGTATGGTTCGCTTCATCCCAGTCATGATCTTCTCCGGCAATCCAAAATACCGGCACTACCGACCGCCCTAACTCAGCTTCTGCTTTCTTGGCCGCTTGAATAACGGTTGCCGCTTTATAGATGACAAATAGCGGTCCCGTAAACAGGCCGGACTGCTGACCGCCCACAATAACTGCAGTACCCTTTTGTTCCAGCCGGTCAAGCGAAGCCTTCACCTGCGGCGCCGGATTATGCAGATTATTATATGTGCGGAGAACACCTGTAACCTTTTGACGGTCAATCCGGTTGTCCTCATTATGATCAAGCCATTCCAATCTTGCCTGCCAGCTGGCCGGCTCCGCCGCATCGCTTTGATACAGATGAGCGACGCTCGGATAATCCGCGATAAGCGCGGCTGCCAGAGGCTGCCTCACAGATAACGGTTTGTCAACAATCTTCATCTTAAGTCAGTCCTCCTGTTACCTCATGCATGAAAACCCTTCTTGATTGTACCGGAGCGGCCCGATTCCGTCAAAGCTATTTAAAATTTATCATAAGCAAACCTATCAGGCGGAACCTAACTCCGAAGCTGATTCAAGCCGTTTGCGGATCCTTAGAAATTATTAATTAAATAAATAAACCCGCAGGTTTTCCTGCGGGTTTATTGCGGTTATTTGCGAGGCATGGATACCCAATGGCCTTTAGTTACTTCAACCAGCTCGGAGTTATCCAGATCGAAAGCGCCGCCGGAGCCGGAATCGTTTTTACCGGAGATTGGCCCGGAAGCATCATCCTGCAGCAAAATCCGCTTTTTGTTCGCTTCCACTTCCGGATCCGGAACCGGGATGGCGGACAAAAGTGTTTTCGTGTAAGGATGCTGCGGGTTGGCGTAAAGCTCTTCACTTGGAGCAAGCTCTACGACTTTACCCAGATACATAACGGCTACACGGTCGCTGATATGCTTCACCATGGACAAGTCATGGGCAACAAACAAATAAGTAAGTCCCAGCTTGTTCTGCAGTTCAGTCAGCAGGTTTACAACCTGAGCCTGAATGGAAACATCAAGCGCGGAAATCGGTTCGTCGCAAATGATGAACTTTGGATTTACCGCAAGGGCGCGGGCAATCCCGATCCGCTGACGCTGACCGCCGGAAAATTCGTGCGGGTAACGAGAAGCGTGATCGGATTTGAGGCCTACCATGTCCAGCAGCTCTTCCACCCGTTTTTTTCGCTCCTGGCGGCTTCCGGCCAAACCGTGAATATCCAGCGCTTCGCCGATAATATCCATGACCGTAAAACGAGGGTTCAAGGAAGCGTAAGGATCCTGGAAAATCATCTGCATATCCCGGCGCATCGCTTTCATTTTACGGGGAGGAAGCTTATAAATATCCGTCCCTTCAAAGCGAACGCTGCCAGCCGTAGGCTCATACAGACGGAGAATCGTACGACCAGCGGTCGATTTACCGCAGCCGGATTCCCCTACCAGGCCGAGCGTTTCCCCTTTTTGAATCGAAAAGCTGATATCGTTAACGGCCTTCAGGGTTTTGCCTTGGCCAACGTTAAAAAACTTTTTCAAACCGTCTACTTCAATTAATGGTTGACTCAAGACGGATTCACCTCCTGTGCCATTGGATGATGCAGCCAGCAGCGAGCCATATGCGTTTCGCTGAATTCGGTCGGATCCGGATCAATCTGTTCGCAAACCTTCATGGCGTGCGGGCAGCGAGCCGCAAACGGACAACCTACAGGCGGTTTGATCAAATCCGGCGGCGTGCCCGGAATCGGGATCAGCGGCTCGTCTTTGCTCTGGTCAACCCGCGGCAGGGAACGAAGCAAACCTTGCGTATAAGGATGGCTTGGGTTTTTGAAAATCTCCCATTTCGTCCCCGTTTCCACTACTTCACCCGCATACATAACGATAACGCGGTCGCACATGCCGGCTACTACGCCGAGGTCGTGCGTAATCAAGATGATTGACGTACCCAATTTTTCCTGCATGTCTCTCATGACATCCAGAATTTGAGCTTGTATCGTAACGTCGAGCGCGGTCGTTGGTTCGTCGGCGATAAGCAGCGCAGGCCGGCAGGCCAGTGCAATCGCGATCATAACCCGTTGACGCATGCCGCCGGAGAATTCGTGCGGATACTGGCTATAACGTGCTTCAGCGTTTTTGATGCCAACCATTTTCAGCATTTCGATGGCTCTCTTTTTCGCCTCTTGTCCGGACAGGTTTTGGTGTTTAATCAAACCCTCGGTAATTTGGCGTCCTACTTTAATTGTAGGGTTAAGCGAGGTCATTGGATCCTGGAAAATCATGCCGATGTCTTTCCCACGGATGCCTTCCATTTGCTTGTTCGTTTTTTTCAGCAGGTTTTGGCCTTGGAAAATAATTTCGCCCTTTTTGACAAAAGACGGCGGTGAAGGAATAAGACGCATAATCGATTGCGCGGTTACACTTTTACCACTACCGGATTCACCTACAATGGCAATGGTTTCCCCTTTGCCAAGTTCAAAATCAACACCGCGGACAGCCTGAACTTCTCCGCCTCTTACTTTGAAGGAAACATGCAAATCTTTAACCTGCAAAATCGGTTCCATAGTTTCACCCCCTATTTTTTCAATTTAGGATCAAGCGCGTCACGAAGACCGTCGCCGAAGATGTTAAAAGCCAGCATCGTTACACTGATCAGGATAGCCGGGAACAACATCCGCCAAGGGTAATACATCCAGCCCGTCAAGGCGTCATTGACCATCGAACCGAGGGAAGCGACAGGTGCTTGTACACCGAGACCCAAGAAGCTGAGGAAAGCTTCAGAGAAAATTGCATTCGGCACGGACAAAGTCAAGGTTACGATAATTGGACCTACCGCATTCGGAAGCAGGTGGCGGAACAGCAAACGACCGGAGCCGGCACCCATCGAGCGGGAAGCAAGCACGAACTCGCGGTTTTTGAGCTGCATAATTTCACCGCGGACAATCCAGGACATATTAATCCAGCCCGTAATCGTCAAGGCTAAAATGATCGTTCCTAAACTTGGCTCAAACACGACCAGCAAAAGGATCGTTACCAGCAGGTACGGAATAGCGTAAATGATTTCGGAAAACTTGTTCATGATTTCATCCACACGTCCGCCGAAATAACCCATGATACCGCCGTAGATAACACCGATAAGCAAGTCAATCAAAGCGGCTACAAGACCTACAATGAGGGAAATGCGCGCGCCCATCCAGGTACGGACAAACATGTCGCGGCCCAGATCATCGGTTCCGAACCAGTGATCAGCCGAAGGCTTCTGGTTAGTAGCAAGCAAATCATTTGTGTAATAGTTATATTTCGAAATCAAAGGACCAAAGATGGCCATAAGCACAATTAGCGCAAGAAGAACCAATGCCCCCATGGCTACCTTGTTTTCGATAAGGCGGCGCCAGGCGTCTTTCCAGGCGGAAACACTTTCGCGCTGAATGATTTCTGCATTTTTCTCGGATGTGTCGAGTTTACGGAAATCATCGGGCGTCAATGCCACGGTTTGTTTAACTGTATTGGAATCTACAGACATCGGTTAGCCCTCCTTCCTTGAACTTAATTTCACGCGTGGATCGACCACGACATACAACAAATCCGAAACAAAACGAGCGAGCATCAGCAACACACCGTAGAAAATGGTAATCCCCATTATGAGCGTATAGTCCCGGTTGGTGATCGATTCGACAAATTGTTTACCAATCCCGCCGATACCAAAGACCTGCTCGATAACTACAGAACCCGTAACAACGTTGGCTGCCATAGGTCCCAAGTAAGTAATGACCGGCATGATGCCGTTCCGTACCACGTGTCTGAACATGATGGTAAACCAGTTCAAACCTTTGGCTTTTGCCGTCTTGATGTAATCCGCATGCAGAACCTCCAGCATGCTGGACCGCGTCAACCTGGCAATAAACGCAATCGGCTGGGCAGACAGCGCAGCTACAGGCAGCACAT
The DNA here is from genome assembly GCF_058267595.1 of Paenibacillus mobilis. Taxonomy (NCBI): domain Bacteria; kingdom Bacillati; phylum Bacillota; class Bacilli; order Caryophanales; family Paenibacillaceae; genus Paenibacillus; species Paenibacillus mobilis. Next base: position 260,201 of record NZ_JBZCMS010000006.1, on the reverse strand, counting down.
AATCGAGCGGCGTTTCAAAGCCCATCACTCGAAAGACATGCAGCTTAAACGCAAAGAAAAATTGCAGCAGAGCCGCCAAAACAAAACTCGGCACCGCAATCCCCAGAACGGCCAGAACCATCGCCACGTTGTCGATTAGCTTTCGATGGTAAAGCGCTGCTAGCATCCCCAGCAGGACGCCGACAATAATCGACACAATAATAGCGACAATCCCCAATTTAAGGGACGCTGAGAAGGTTTTCAAAATGAGATCGGACACTTCCTGGTTCACGTGTTTCATGGAAAGTCCCAGATCCCCATGAAGGATATTGCCTAGATATTTGCCGTACTGTACATACAGTGGTTTATCAAAACCATACTGTTCGAACAGCCGCGCTCGAATTTCGGGCGGAACCTTTTTCTCCGACTGAAACGGGTCACCCGGAATGGCTTTCATCAGAAAGAAAGTGGCCGACACCAGAATGAACAGTGAGACCAACATGTAGAACAATTTACTTAGTACATAGCGAAACATGCCCGATTTTGCACCTCCTTGTCGAATAAAACAGCATAAAAAAATTTTACCTAAATACGCCAGTTTTGTCCATTGGCAATACATAAAAAAACGGGATATATGTGGATATCCACACATATATCCCATTGAATTATAAAGTTAAAGCAAGTTCTTCAAATCATATTGAAGTTCTTAGTGTTCAAGCAGGTAAGCTCTGGAGTAGTCAACGGAACCGCTGTAATCCAAAGTTGCACCTTTCAGGTAAGGTTTAACCAAAGAAAGGTTCGTGTAATAGTAAACCGGCATGATTCCCATTTGGTCGCCGATCAGGATTTGTTCGGCTTTGCGGAAATCTTCCATACGAGCTTTGTTGTCCGAATTTTTGTAAGCATCAGCAACAAGGGAATCGTAAGTAGGATCGTTCAATTTAATATCATTGTTACCGCTTTGTGTGGTCCACATGTCGATAAATGTCATAGGGTCGTTATAGTCAGGAACCCAGCCGGCACGAGCGACTTGGAAATCGCCGTTTTGACGGTTTTTGAGGAATACGCCCCATTCTTGGTTTTCGATTTGAACGTCTACACCCAGATTTTTCTTCCACATATCAGTTACGGCCAAAGCGATTTTCTTGTGGTTGTCATCTGTGTTGTAAGTCAAAGTGATTGGAGGCAGGGAAGTAATTCCTTCTTCAGCCATACCTTCTTGAAGTAATTTCTTAGCTTCAGTTACGTCTTCTTTAAAGTAATCTTCCGGATACTCTTCGCGGAACGATTTGTCAGCACCGTTGATGCCCGGAGGAACCAAACCAAATGCAGGAACTTGACCGCCTTTAGTTACATTGTCAACGATCGACTGGCGATCAATGGCCATCGCGAATGCTTTACGGATTTTTGCGTTGTCAAAAGGTTTAGCTTTTGTATTGAACTCGTAGTAGTAAAGGCTCGCAATCGGGTCAATGTGGAACTCGTCTTTAAATTGGTCTTTCAAAATTGGAATTTGGTCGGCAGGAATGTTGCCGTTTGGCTGACCTGCGCGATCAAGCTCGCCGTTTTGGTAAGACAATACTTCTGTTGCTGCACTGTTTACGATAGTTGCTTTGATCGTATTCAACTTAATGTCCTTGTTATCCCAGTAGTTAGGGTTTTTATCAAATTCCATGGATTGACCAGTTACCAGGCTCTTCAATGTGAATGGGCCGTTAGTAATCATGGTGCTAGGATCCGTAGCCCATTTGTCGTTGTTTGCAACAGACTTATGAACCGGGAAATAAGTGTAGAAAGAAGTCAAGTTAATGAAATAAGGAGTTGTGTTCTCCAAAGTAACCTGAAGTGTGTAATCGTCTACGGCTTTAACGCCAACTTGGGAGAAATCAGTGACTTTTCCTTCGTTGAAAGCTTGGGCGTTCTTCAGGTAGTACAATTGGTAAGCGTAAGCTGGAGCCGGTTGAGTCTTAGGATCAAGCACGCGCTGCCAAGCAAATACGAAATCTCCAGCAGTTACAGGATCCCCGTTGCTCCATTTAGCGTCTTTACGAAGATGGAAAGTGTAAACTTTGCCAGTGGAATCTGTTTCCCAGCTTTCAGCAACACCAGGAACTTCTTTGGAGTTCTCATCGACACGTACCAAACCTTCATACATTAGGTTCAGTGCAGTATGCGCTTGGTTATCTTGCGCTTGTGCCGGGTCAAACGTCGGCACGTCAGCCGAGAAGTTAATGCGGAGCGTTTGGTCTGCTGCCAATTTTTCTTCACCGCCAGCATTGCTGCCGCCAGTGTTGGTGCTGCTGTTTGTGCTTCCGTTGCCGCTGTTTGCTGCCGAGTTGTTATTGCCAGATCCGCATGCGGATAATACAACGCCTACAGCAAGAACAAGCGTCAGAAGGACTAGCCATCTTTGCTTCTTCATGTAACTTCTTCCCCCTACAAAATTTATTTTGGTTTATTTTTCAGATTATACAACCGTCGGTTAAAAAAATCTATCATTAATTTTGAGAAAAAACTCATTTTTCTTAGTTTTTCTCACATGAAAGTGCTTTATTTCCCATTTTTTTATACATACCTGACATCTTATGTTATATAAATTCCATTTAATTCCTGTTGTCCACGCTAGTTCGACGAAAACCTCCTCCGTATTTGAACTGTAATGGTTATACTGCCCATATGTAAGGAAAAAATCCAATGATAAAGAAAATCAGATAAGCCACGCTTGTTAACAGAAAAGAGAGCCTCCAGACGGCCCTTACAAGCCTTTTGGGATCGACTTTCCCCTTAAGCCGGCTCTGAGCGCTGCCGATCAGTCCGCCGCATACCAGCATAAACAGCAGGATGAGGTAAAAACCGAATCCGGTTTCGAAAATCTGGTTGAACAAAGCGGAAACGGACAAAATCAAAAATAAGGTCGTGATGTCCATAGCCAGCAGCAGCGACTTTCTCTTGTCACGTTTCCATACATAGCAAATAACGTACGCAAGAAGAAAAGGTATAATCGGGAGAACGCTCAAAGCGATAAAAGGCTCAAGAATGGCCATATCTCCACCTCCCACTCTATTTTCCGGATGTTTGCATTCCTTTGACCAGCCGCCAGACCATTTCATGCGCCGGAGCCGCGATGCCCGCTTCGCCGGCTAAACTTACAAGAAAACCATTAATATAATCGACTTCGGTCTCTTCTCCCCGCAGCACGTCAGCCAGCATGGACGAAATATTTCCCGAGGTTGCTCGGCATACCGCCCTGATTTTGTCCGCGATGTCAGGCTCATAGGGGATGCCCGTTTTCTCAAAAATAGCGACGCCTTCTTCAATCAGCCGGTTCAGCATTTCTACTCTTCCTTCGGAAGCCAAAAGTTGTCCGTTCGGAATACGCCAAATAGCGGTCAAAGGATTAATGGCCGCGTTAATCAGAAGCTTTCTATACATTTCTCTCTCGATATCTTTCGACACCAGCCCGGTAAATCCTGCCTCCCGCATCACAAAGGCTAAACTTTCCAAGCAAGATAAATCAGCCTCAAAAGGAGAGCCTAGCCGTGTTTCTCCGGGTAAAGAGCGAACCACCCGGTTTGCTCCTTGTTTCTTTGCCCCTTCTGTCGTTACGGCCGCATAAATTTGCCGCCGATCCAAACGTTCAGTAAGCCGATCTATGTGCCCCATCCCATTTTGAAGACAAAGGACCGGGATATGGGATTTTTTAAGCCCGGCAAGCGAATCTATCCATTCTGCCGTAAAGTGGCGTTGTTTGACCGCCAAAATAACCCAATCCGCTTCGGGTTTAACGTTTGACCAATCTCCGTTCATTACGGAAGCCTGGACTCCTCCTTTTGCCTGAATCCAGGTTCCATCAGCAGATCCCAGCTCCACGCCGTACAGATTGACCAGTTCCGCCTGTTCGGCTGTCCTCGTCCAGAGACGCACCTGGTGGTCTGCCGCTGCAAAGCCGCCTGCAAACAGCAATCCGATGGCGCCTGCTCCAATAATATCTATGTGCATGCCGGACCTCTCCTTTGTTTATGATTCCTTATCTTTATACCAGAGTTTGGCCAAAATCAAAAGGACCGCCATATTGGCGGTCCTTGGCGGTCCTTTGAAATGCAAATAATTAGTTGTAAGCGAAAAATCTGATCCGGTTACTCAATCCGCTCAAGATTGCCGTTGGCGTCCATCTTGAATTTGGATTTTTCCTCCTCTTCCTCACTCAGAAAAGCAAGCCTCCGCGCACGGTCCATAATTTGGATCAAAGCTTTATAGTCGTCGTTGACGACCCTGTAATCCGTCTGGACTTCGCTTACCTGGTGCGAAAGTCGTTCATTTTCTTCCCTTAGCAGCGAAAGCTCCTGCTCTTTTTCTTGAAGCTGTTTCTCCAGATTGCGCACCTGACGGCCATTATCCTGAAGGGAGGCTTTCCAGCTCTTCAAAAAACGGATAACGGCATCGATGGAAATGCTTTCTTCGGAAATGCTTTCACTCTGAGACAAACTTTCCTCTACCTCGGGCGCCGCCAGACCTGCAATAGCAACATTTCCCGGGGAATGGGGCTGCTTTTTCAAATAATTGCGTTTTTGGCGCTGCGCTTTGGCCACCTGGATGGCCGATTCGTATCTTTTGCGGACACAGCTGTTCCATCTAAACCCGCATGCTGCGGCTGTTCTTCCGATTCGTTCCCCTACTTCCTCAAACGCGGTTAATTGGGTGCTGCCCTCCCGGATATGCCGAAGCGTCACCTCTGCTAAAATCAAGTCATCTTCGGCACTCCATGCGTCTTGTCTCACTGCTGTCATGCGATATAAACCCTCCTAACGACATCCTGAATGATCTTCTATAACAACCGGCTTCCCCGGCTGTTCAATAATGAAAAAACTGCTTAATACATCTCTATGCCTCTCTTAAAGTTCATAGAATCTATTTGCTACTTGTATTTCCAAAATTTCGCCTTTGCATACCTGCAGCCGTTTGGATGAAAAAGCCGAATCGCGCAAGGATATCCCTGCCTCAAATCCACCTGGACAAAATGGAAGGTTTGGTCTTATTTTCAAACAAGCTCTCATATAGTTATATGTATCTTTCACTTTACATCGAGGAGGGGTGCGTTTGCTTCGTCGGGCGCTTATACTCATGGTCTCTGCAGCTTTGCTTGCCGCCTCCGTTTGTGCACCTGCCTTATCGTCAGCCGACCCGGTAAGCGAGGATGAAACACAGAAGATTCTGGAAAAAAGTCTTTCCGTCGTGGAGATCGACCGTGAAATCGCCAAAATCGAGCAGCAGCAGCAAAAGCTGGAGCAATCCATCGTGGAGAATCAATCCCGGCTTCAGAGTAAAGAAAAAGACATGGCCTTCGCTAAAGAAAAGGCCGATGACCGCATAAGGGCCTTTTATATGGGCGAACGCGAGGATTTGCTCGGTTCCTTGCTTTCCGTCAGCAATTTTCGCGATTTTTTGACGGTTTTGGACTACATCGGCCTTATTTTTGAACGGGATCAGGAAATCATCGGAAAATATCAGCAGGCCTACGCCGGCCTGAAGCAGGATCAGCAGCAGCTGGACCGGCAATCCGCCGAACTGGCTCAGACCAAATCAAATCTGCTGGCAGAGCGGAATCGTGTCGTTGCCTTGCAGGAGGAGGTGGATCGTTCCGTGGCGAACAGCAGCGATCCGGAAAAGCTGAAACAAATGATCGAGCAGCTCGGCACTTATTGGAGTGATGTGGGACTGGTTGAAGTCCGTAAATACTTTAAGGCGCTGGATACGGCCATGAAGGATTTCCCCGATTTTTTTAAGCAATACGACGGGAGCCTGGCCACCAACGGCCTAAATTATACCTTGACGATCAAAGAAGAGGATTTAAACGCGTTTCTAAGGTCCAAAAACGCCTTGTTCAACAATTTCTCCTTCCATTTTCAGCAAAACCAGGTGATCGCCGAGGGGCAGGAAGGTGATTTGAAACTGCGGCTTGAAGGGCACTATACGGTCAGCGACCAACCTAAAAACGCTATTCTGTTTCATGTCGATAAGCTGATTTTCAACGGACTTACCCTTCCGGATACGACGGCCAGTGAACTGGAGCAGGATTTTGACCTCGGGTTTTACCCGCAGCAGATGATGCCTTTTATTAAAGCTACGTCAGTCGAACTGAAGCCGCAAACGATGATCGTAAAATTAAAGCTCGCCCTGTAGGGCGAGCTTTTGTTATGGAAGGTTATGTGAAAACAGAAGACCGTCACGGACTCAAATCGTCTTTCAGCTGTTCAATAAAGGCAGCTGCAGAAGTTTCCCCCCGCAGGAAGGCTGCGGCCTGTCCGGAAGCTTTATTCAGCAGCTCCTCCGAATTGTCGCTCGGGGAAAGCGCCCAAACCGTGTTTTTTCCGCCGTCCGGCAGCCAAGCCGCGATCGTATTATCTACGGAAGCGTCATACAACGATTTTAAAGCGGGAAGCACTCCGGCCTGCTTAAACCATGCTTTTTGTTCGGCCGCTTCCGTCATGGCGGTGATCCAGCGTCCGGCCGCTTCCGTATCGGCCGTATCCGCGGATACGGCGAAACTACGCCCAAATAAAGACAGTCTCCCGGCCGTACCCGGACTTTCCGGCGTTTCGGCATGCAAATCGGCGCCTGAATATCGGGTGAATATCGAATAAGGCACCAGAGCGAGCACGGATCGGCCTTGAGCTACCTCGTTCAAAGCTTCTTCAGCCCCTCCCTGTCCCGGATCCGCCAGACCTGCACGGATTACCTCGAGAGAATGGATAGCGCCTTGATCCCCATCCGAAAGCACGGCGGATTGCCCTGCGTTCTTTAGCGTTAATGTCCCGCCAAACCGGTGCAGCAGGGTCAGAAAGGCGTAAGGATCTTCGAAATCCGTCTCCAGCAGATGAAGCTGCGTTTTTGAGGCTTGTTCCTTAGAAGCCTTGTTAAGCTTGTCCCACGCCTCAATGGACTGCGGCAGCGTTTCAAACCCCAGACCGTTCAGCGTCTCCGGCTTGTACACAAAAACATAAGGATCCATATCTTTGGGAACCGCCCAAATATAACCGTTCCACTCGCTGGGAGCCTGAAGCAGGCTCAAGGAATTACCGGCCGCAGCCCCCGTAAAATAGCTGTCCACTGGCAGCAGGTAGCCTTTAACCGCAAATTCCTGAATCCAGGCATTGTCGAGCAGCATAACATCGGGAGACTCATGAAGTGCGAGCTGCTGCTTAAATATTTCATAAGCGTTTTTCCCGTATTCGTTGACCAATTCTACGTTGACCTGCTGACTCTCCATAAAAATCCGGTTCCGCTCCTCCAGAAACTTAAAAGCTTCCGGATCCATTTGAACCGCTACCTGAATAGGCCCCGGATCGACCTCCACTTCCCGGTTGGGCAGCGGAGGACTCTCCAGAAAACCCGAATCGTCATTTTGGACCACACTCCGGTCTTCCCCCGGAGATAAACTGATCAAGGCAAGCAATAAAATGGCAAAAAGCACCCAGTGGTTTTTCCGCTTCACAGCCTGTTCTTCCTCTCGTGACCTGCCGCTTTCGGCGAATGCCGGGCCGGCGTTTATTTGTATTGTAACAAATTAGACGCCGACTTGTCCCGGTAACCGCCACTCACATGAGAACAAACTGCTTCTGGGCTGTCGTCCGAAGCTTCCGCTACAGCAAATCCGCGGCCAGCTGGGCCAGCTTGGAGCGTTCTCCTTTTTCCAAAGTGATATGACCGCTGATCCCCTGTTGCTTGAACCGGTCCACCACATAGGACAAACCGTTGCTTGTCGCATCCAGGTAAGGATGATCGATCTGCCCCGGATCTCCCATCAGAATAATTTTGCTGCCTTCGCCTACACGGGACACGATGGTTTTAACCTCATGCCGCGAAAGGTTTTGCGCTTCATCGACGATAATGTACTGGGACGGAATGGAGCGGCCCCGGATATAAGTCAAGGCTTCCACCTGAATACTGCCCAGCCCCATCAGGATTTTATCGATGTCCCCAGCTTTTTTCGTATCAAACAAATACTCCAGATTGTCGTAAATCGGCTGCATCCAGGGACGCAGCTTCTCCTCTTTTTCCCCCGGCAGGTACCCTATATCTTTGCCCATCGGTACAACGGGCCGGGCGATCAGCAATTTTTTGAAGCGATGTTCATCTTCCACCTTCAGGAGTCCGGCCGCCAGCGCCAGCAGGGTTTTACCGGTTCCGGCTTTCCCCGTTATGGTCACAAGCGGAATCTCGTCATTCAGCAGAAGTTCAAGAGCCATTCTCTGCTGCGCGTTGCGGGCCCCGATGCCCCAAACCGGATCATTGCTTAAAAATAACGGCTCCAGGCGTGTTCCTTCGCCGTTCACTTTGAGAAGCGCAGATTTTCCGGTCCCCATTTCGTCCTTCAGAATCACAAACTCATGCGGGTAAAGGGGGTAGGACAAATTAAGCGGCTTAACGGCCAGATAGCGGTACGTGTAAAACTGGTCGATCACGGACGGATGCACCAGCAGTGTCGAGTAACCGGAGTACAGTTCATCCGGATCCGCCGTCCGGTCAGATAAGTAGTCCTGGGCAGGAATACCGAGTACGTCGGCTTTGATCCGGACCAGCACATCTTTGCTAACCAGCACGACCAGACGTTTCTCCGGTTCGGGAATCTCATTTTGCTCAATCAAATAATTTAACGCTACGGCTAAAATACGATTGTCGTTGGTGACCTCTCCAAACATTTCCTGTACCTTAACAAAACTCCGGTGGTTCAGCTCCACTCGCAGCTGGCCTCCGCTGCGCAGGTTAACGCCGTCATGCAGCTGCCCATGCTCCCTCAATCCATCCAGCAGCCTGGATACGCCGCGGGCATTGCGGCCGATCTCATCGGCGTTTCGTTTTTTCGAATCGATCTCTTCGAGGACGATGGCCGGGATCACCACTTCGTTTTCTTCAAAAGCAAAAATCGCATTGGGATCATGCAGCAGTACATTCGTGTCCAGTACAAATATTTTTTTCATACGCATCCCCTCCGGTTTTTGCATCTCCCACATAGATATACATATTTGGTTTGGGGCCCGGGCAGAATAAGAGCAGCAAATTCGATGAAAAAAACGCCAATTTCATGTTAAAGAAAGGAAAGATGAATATGCGCAGCTGGTTATGTATGCTGGCAGCGGCCGTTGCCTTAACGGCCCTGGCCGGATGTGGACCTAGAAACGGGGCGAACAATGCGGAAAACGCGCGCTCCCAGACTCAAAAAATCGAAAGCACGGCGCAGCGGACCGGCCAGCAGGTTAACAGGGGGTTAACGGCAAATAACACTGCCGATAATAACCGGATATCTGCCGATGTCCATTTGGAGCAGCTCGCCTCCCGGGTACCGGGCGTTAAAAGCGCCCATATAGTCATGATGGGCAAAACCGCCATTATTGGAATCGATGTCGACGGCAAACTCGACCGTTCCCGCGTGGGCACAATCAAATATTCGGTGGCTGAAGCCGTCCACAAGGACCCTCGCGGCGCAAATGCCATCGTTACGGCCGACGCTGATTTGAGCCACCGGCTGGCGGAAATGGGCACAAGCATCCGGGAAGGCCGGCCTATTGAAGGAATGGCTAATGAACTCGCCGATCTGGTCGGACGGATCGTGCCGCAAATGCCTTCCGACGTCAAAAAGAGCGAGGACAACCAGCAAATTTCGCCTACGAACCGTCCGGTAGAGAAGAAAAATGCTCCAGGCGGTCAGCGCATCGACACCCCGGCGAATCATCCCCGCCAACAAATGATCCGGTAAGTTTCGTACCGGTAACTGGTAAAGTCATAGAAAAAAGACGCCGTTCCAAAAGGAATGGCGTCTTTTTTAATGTGTTGATTCCAGACTGCAGCCTGAATTTATTAGTTATTGGCATTGGTGTCTGCCGAGGAGCTTTCTTCCGGCGATTGAACCGTCTTGCCGGCCAGTTCGTCCTTCAGCGCCTGTTTGGCCGCTTCCAGCTCGTCATCATGCAAATAAACATAAGGGGACTTCCAGTCGCCCGTAATCGGCATAAAATGGACATTTTCTTTGGAAATGTTCCAGTAGGAAGCGATGATATTTTTAATCTGGCCTTGCTCGAGGTCCGTCGTCATATTATCGCCTACCGATTCAATGGCTTTTCCGGCACCTAAAACGCCGTTCAGCGATTTAGCCTGATCGATCAGCGCATGCAGCACATCGTTCTGGCGGCGGTTCCGGTCAAAATCGTCGGAAGCGTCCGTTCTCGGCGAGCAGTTCGATTTCCGGTAACGTACAAAATCAAGCGCCGATTTGCCGTCCAAATGCTGCTCTCCCTTTTTCAGGTCAATGTCCGTACCGTCCGCCGTATCCTTGTAGCACATATCCTTGTCCACATTGACGTCAACGCCGTGCAGCGCATCCACGATATCCCGGAAGCCTTGGAAATTCATCACCGTCACGTAATCGATATCCAGGTCAAAAAACTTGCTCATCATCGTTTTCATTTCCTCTTCGGCCGAGTTGCCCGTTTTCTTCTCCGCAGCCAGGAAATTCGGATAAAAAGCGTTGATTTTGTTCGTTTTATAACCATCCATCGAGAAACGAGTATCGCGCGGAAGCGATACGACCGTCGCCGATTTGGTTTTCGGATTCATGGCGATGACCATGATAACGTCACTCAGATGGGTTCCGGTTTCAGGCCGGTAATCCGTCCCGAGCAGCAGCATCGAAAGAGGTTTCACCGTAGCTTCCTGACCGGCCGCTACCGGTTTGTCCGAACCGGTTTGATTGATCGTTTCATTGACGTTATAAGCCAGGTAGGCCGCATAAGCGCCGGCGCCCACAACCAGGATAATCACAAGAATCAGCAAAAATCTAAAAAAACGTTTAACAGGGCCGGCCTTCTTCCGGTTCTTGCCTTGCTTTGCCGGCGCCCCTTTGGAGCTGCCTGCGCTTTTACGCTGGCCCTGCTGTCTGGGAGGAAGACTTCCATGATCAGATGAGTTCATTATTAAACACCTTTTTCATTCATAATATATAAAAATCACCAAAGGAGCCGCCTTTTGAAACCTAAGAGCTCCTCAGAAAAAAATCGGACACCTTAAGCGTCCGACTTCTTTCCTGACGGATAACCGCCGGCTTTTTATATAACGTTCCGATACGTCATAAAGTTACAAAAGAGCGTCTTATTGGTTAGCGTTTGCCATTTTACGATGTTTCTCGGCACGTTCGCGTTCGCTCTTGTTCAGGATCTTTTTGCGCAGGCGAACTGATTTTGGCGTAATTTCGCAATATTCGTCGTCGTTCAAATATTCCAGCGCCTGTTCCAGGGACAGCAGACGAGGGGTTTTCATTTTAACCGTATCGTCTTTTGTTGCGGAACGAACGTTAGTCAATTGTTTTTCTTTACAAATATTAACAACGATATCGTTATCGCGGGTATGCTCGCCTACGATCATGCCTTCATAAATCTCGGCGCCCGGTTCCAAGAATAGAATACCGCGGTCTTCGATCGACAGGATGCCATACAGCGTGGAAACTCCGTTTTCACTGGAAACCAGAACGCCTTCATGACGACCGCCAACCTGGCCGGTAACGAGCGGACCATAGCTGTCAAACGCATGGTTCATAACCCCGTAACCGCGGGTCAAAGTCAGGAAGTGTGTGCTGTATCCGATCAGACCCCGTGCAGGAATCAGGAATTCCAGACGGACCTGGCCGGTACCGTTGTTGATCATGTTCACCATTTCGGCTTTGCGGTAACCCAAACTTTCCATAACGGCGCCCATGTTTTCTTCGGGAACGTCGATCAGGAGACGTTCGATCGGCTCCATCTTTTTGCCGTCAATTTCTTTGATGATAACTTCAGGTTTGGATACCTGAACTTCGTAACCTTCGCGGCGCATATTTTCGATCAAAATCCCGAGGTGAAGTTCGCCGCGGCCAGATACGATAAAGGCGTCCGGGCTGTCCGTTTCGTCGACGCGAAGGCTGACGTCGGTTTCCAGCTCTTTGTACAGACGTTCGCGCAGCTTGCGGGAGGTAACCCACTTGCCTTCGCGGCCCGCAAAAGGACTGTTGTTCACAAGGAACGTCATCTGCAGCGTAGGCTCGTCAATTTTCAGAACGGGCAACGCTTCAGGGTTAGCCGGATCGGCAATCGTCTCACCGATGTTGATGTCTTTAATACCGGCAATGGCGATGATGTCCCCGGCTCCCGCTTCTTCGATTTCTACACGGCGCAAGCCCTGGAAGCCAAACAACTTCTCGATCCGGGCGGATTTCTTGCTACCGTCACGCTGAATGACCGTCACCGCTTGTCCGGAGCGGATGATGCCGCGGTTTACCCGGCCGATGGCAATACGGCCCAAATATTCGTTATAGTCCATCAAAGTAACGAGGAATTGCAGCGGTTCTTCGACGTTCTCCGTAGGGGCTGGGATATTTTCAATGATGGTCTCGTACAGCGCCTGCATGTTGTCGTCTTGTTTCTCGGGATCAAGGCTGGACGTACCGTTAAGGGCGGAAGCATAAACAACAGGGAATTCCAGCTGTTCGTCCGAAGCTTCAAGTTCGATGAACAGATCAAGCACTTCGTCGATCACTTCGGCAGGACGGGCTGCCGGACGGTCGATTTTGTTCACAACCACGATTGGGGTAAGGTTGGATTCCAGCGCTTTGCGCAAGACAAACTTGGTTTGCGGCATGCAGCCTTCGTAGGCGTCAACAACAAGCAATACGCCGTCTACCATTTTCATGATCCGTTCCACTTCGCCGCCAAAGTCGGCGTGTCCCGGTGTATCTACGATGTTGATCAGGTTTTCTTTGTAATTGATAGCTGTATTTTTAGCCAGAATCGTGATCCCGCGTTCCCGTTCCAGGTCGTTGGAGTCCATGGCGCGTTCTTGAACGGCCTCGTTCTCCCGGAACGTGCCGGATTGCTGGAGCAGTTTGTCAACCAGAGTTGTTTTACCATGGTCAACGTGGGCAATAATCGCAATGTTGCGGATTTGATCTCTTGAATGCATGATTTATCTCCATTTCCTCTCTGTGTTCTCTATTCATCAAAATAAGCGTCGGATCACAAAAAGGGCCGACGCTACATATCCACTTTATTATACGCAAATTTCAGTAAATTTCAAGACATTTGCTTCATTTTACCATCTTGAACGGCCGCGTCCGCGAAAAGCGATCAGCCAAACGCCGCCCACAATCAGGATAAAAGCAAGCAGGTAAATGAACGAAAAAGTAAACAGCGTCAAGCCGAACAACAAAACAGAGACGGCTAAAAGGGCCAGCGCCAAAGGAAAAATGCCGAACGGGCGAGGCGTGCTGGCCGCATCGAAAAAGAACAGGCCAAGCGCTATCCCGAGAATGAATCCCGGCCATAAATAATGCAAGGTCCCATAGCCGAACAGCGTAGCAATCATAAAAATAATGCCGTAAACGATTAAGGCCCCTCCCGGTACAAGCGCCGCGGCCGGCAGTCGTCTGCCTGCATACAGCATGTGGAGCAGAATGCCCGAAGCCAGCAGGAGAAGCGGCCAGAATACCGTACCGATAAACGAAAAGACTCCCCATTTGCCGAGCAAAATGATAAGTCCTGCTGCCAGAATCAGTACTCCTGTCGTCAGTTTGTTATGATCGGACATTTGATGGCACACACCTTTCGCGATTGACATGAGGGGGACAAGTACCTACAATTTACGACAGTCCCTTTATTCTTATATTATATGAAATTGCTGCAAAAAACTACTCGGGCAAGCCAATTTCAGCCCGGAAAAGCCCTTTATCTGGAGGATAACCTTTTTTACGCAAAATATGACTGCCCCGCCAGTCCCCTCGGCCGCTTTTCGCCCGTTTTCGGGTGTACGGCAAAAAAGCCCTTCACAATAAGGAAGGGACTTCTGCCGTAAAAAGATTGAGGTAGCGCTTTAAGCACTGCGGAAATATTTTTGCTGCAGCAGGCCGATGATAACGATAGCCGTGCTGAGTGCAGCCGGCAGCCAGAAGCCGGCCGCGGGAACCAAGCTTTTCAGCAGACTGCCGAGCTTCTGGTCGTGCAGCAGCATTTTTCCGGCGGTATAAGCCAGGATACCCGCACCCGCATAAACCAGCACCGGGAAACGGTGAAGCAGGTCCGCGATCAGGTTGCTGCCCCAAACGACGATCGGAATGCCGATGGCAATGCCAATCACCAGAATGGCAACATCTCCTTGAGCGACGGCGGCTATGGCGAGCACATTATCGAGACTCATGATAAAATCGGCAAACAGGATCGTCTGAACCGATTTCCAAAGCGTTCCCGCGCTTTCGACGCGCGTCTCCTCCTCCTGCTGAGTCATCAGCTTATAGGCGATGTAGGCAAGCAGGAGGCCCCCTCCAGCCTGGATGAAAGGAATTTGGAGCAGCAGCAGGGCGACCCAGGTCAGCAGGCAGCGGAGGACGACCGCCCCAACCGCCCCCCACCAGACCGCTTTTTTTCGCTGCGAAAGAGGCAGGTTTTTGCTGGCCATGGCTATAACAACGGCGTTATCGCCGCTAAGCACCAGGTTAATCATTAAAATTTGCAGCAATAAAAGTATGGATTCCACAGACATTCCTCCCCTATCAGATGTATGATCAATAGGACAAAGGTATGCAGCCTGTTTGCGGAATCGGAAATCCGGGTAAAAAAGTTGAATCTTTTTGGTCTGCCCACACGTATACCCTTAAGTTGAATCTCAAATAGGAAGTGACATCCATGGATTGGTTGAGCGCCAGCTTTTACCTGACTCTTATCAACATTATTTTTATCGATTTAATCCTCGCCGGCGATAACGCAATCGTGGTCGGAATGGCAGCCAAAAGACTGCCGGGATCCATTCAGAAAAAAGCGATCTTTTACGGAACCGGCGGGGCCGTCGTGCTCCGCATCCTCGCCACGCTTGTAGTCGTCTGGCTCCTTAAGGTGCCTTGGCTGCTCGCAATCGGCGGTGTCCTGCTGATTTATATTGCTTATAAAGTGCTCGCGGACGACGATAAGGAAGAGCATGTCGAAGCCAAAGATTCCTTATGGGCCGCGGTAAGAACGATCATTATTGCCGACGCCGCCATGGGGCTGGATAACGTAATCGCCGTGGCCGGCGCCTCCAACCAGCATACGGTTCTCGTCATTATCGGTCTGATGATCAGCGTTCCGATTGTCGTCTGGGGAAGCACCGTCTTCATTAAACTGCTCACCTTGTTTCCGTGGATTGCCTACTTGGGAGCCGGCGTGCTCGCTTATACAGCGTCCCACATGATTACCGAAGAACCAAGACTGGCGCCTTTCCTTGAGGACAAGCCAGTGATCCGATACGCCTTTATCGTGGTGGTTGTGCTGGCCGTCCTCTATACGGGGTATATGACCAAACGGCGCAGCCGCGAACAGCAGAAGGAGAAACGGAAATCCCATCCGGCTACCCGATAAAGTTTTTTGATTGGGGATAACATTAAACCGTTTCAGGTTCGAAAAAAAGCAGACCGTCCTGCCGGACGGCCTGCTTTTTTGCTGCCCCTTTAGGGAGCCAGCAGACAAGGTTATTTTTGCAGCTGAATTCTAAAACCAGTCCTCGCGGATGGCCCGCTCCTGCACCGGTTTCTCGAGTTCATGCCGCGGAAGGTCGGCGGAGCCGGTAAGCTGGTCGTTTTCATAACGGATTTGGCTGTCCGGCGTAAGCGTGAGCGTAACCGTATTCCGCACCGCCTGATCCAGCATCTCCTCAAGCCGTTCCAGGTTATGCTCCACTTTCTCCACGACCCGCAGGTTCGGGTTGATAGCCGGTGATTTGGGAATAAACAGCGTACAGCAATCTTCATAAGGCAAAATAGACAAGTCATACGTGCCAATCTGCTGGGACAACGCAATAATGTCATCCTTATCCATCATGACAAGCGGCCGCAGAAGCGGAAGCTCCGTGGCGCGTCCGATGACGTTCATGCTGCCCAGCGTCTGGCTGGCTACCTGTCCCAGGCTTTCGCCCGTCACCAAAGCAAGCGCGCCGTTGGCTACGGCCAGTTTGCTGGTAATCCGGAGCATGGCCCGGCGCATGAAGGTAATCATCAGATTATCCTGGCCGATGCCGGCGAAAGAGGTCTGGATGTCCGTAAAAGGAACCAAGTGAAGCTTCACCTTCCCGCAGTATTGGGACAGCACTTTCGCCAGCTCAATCACCTTCTCTTCGGCCTTCCGGCTCGTGAAAGGATAGCTGTGAAAATGTACGCATTCGATTTCAAGCCCCCGGCGCATCGCCGACCAGCCGGCAACCGGGCTGTCGATCCCGCCCGAAAGCAGCAGCATCGCTTTGCCGTTTGTGCCAAGCGG
This sequence comes from Paenibacillus mobilis, assembly GCF_058267595.1. Classification (NCBI taxonomy): domain Bacteria; kingdom Bacillati; phylum Bacillota; class Bacilli; order Caryophanales; family Paenibacillaceae; genus Paenibacillus; species Paenibacillus mobilis. The sequence continues at coordinate 243,921 of NZ_JBZCMS010000006.1, read as the reverse complement.
GAAACCGCCGGCTCCCGGGATAACCCGGCAGTACAGCAGCGTCCGCTCCTCCCGCACTTCGACCCTCAGCTCAAGCTCGGGTTTGTTCACGTCAACCTTCAAGCCGGGGAATTCCTTGAGCAGAGGTCCGCTGACCACTTTATTGATTTCCTGAGACGAATAAGGGAACTCCTTCCACACCCGGCGGCCGCTCACTTTAAACGTGGTGCCATCGGTCATGGGCTGATTCGCCATAAAAACCCTCGCGGTCTCGTGAATCGATTCCAGCTCGGAAGCGGAGACCGCCACCGGGATGATCGCCGTAATGCCGAATACTTTGCTTAACGGCTCCAGCAGCGAATCCGCCGGTTCTCCGCCAAGATCAATATAAATCCGGCCGTAATCTTTCGTGATTTTAGCTTTTGGGAACCCGTTAAGCAAACTTTTCACATGGGCGAGCACTACTTTTTCAAACTTGGCCCGGTTCCGGCCCTTCAGCGTAATTTCGCCGAGCCTTAACATTAACAAATCGCAGTTCATGATTTTTATTTCAGTCCACCTTTCAATCCGCTAAGCCGCTGTACGGCGGCCTTTAATGCTTCGATCAGCAGGTCCGCATCTTCCGGCGTATGTTCGTCTCCCAGACTGATCCGAATCCCGCTTTGCGCCACTTCCATGGATTTCCCCATGGCCAGCAGCACCCGGCTTGGCTCGCTGGTTTTGGACGAGCAGGCCGATTTGGTCGAAACCTCCAGTCCGTCTTCCTCCAGGCAGTGCAGCAGCACCTCGGGTTTCATGCCGGGATAGGAAAAATGGATAATATGCGGCGCACCGTCCGCCGGCGAATTCAGTACAAGCTCAGGCATCGCCCTGATGCCTTCCACGAGACGCTGCCGGATCAGCCGCCACCGGCGGACTTGCTCCGCTTCATTTTCCTTGGCCAGCCTCAGCGCTTTGGCCATGCCCACTAGTGCAGGCACGTTCTCCGTCCCGGAACGAAGACCGCCCTCCTGCCCGCCGCCCGACAGCAGCGGCAGCAGCTTCACTCCGCTCCGTACGTATAAAAGCCCGGTCCCTTTTGGACCCCTGATTTTGTGCGCCGACAAGCTGTACAAATCAATACCGCTTTCTTTGAGCGGCAAAGGAATTTTTCCAAACCCCTGCACGCCGTCCACATGGAATAGAACTCGCGGATAACTTTCCTTCAGCCGGCGCCCGATTTCCGCCACAGGTTGTATGCTGCCGACTTCATTGTTCACATGCATGATCGAAACCAGAACCGTATCTTGGCGTACGGCCCGCAGGACTTCTTCTATATCCACGCTCCCGTCCGTTTGAACAGGAACAAAGGTAACTTCAAAACCAAACGCCTCCAGCTGTTTGAACGCTTCGTAAACGGATGGATGCTCCACCGCGGAGGTGATGAGATGTTTTCCACGATTTCTATACTGCACGGCAGCGCCTTTCACCGCCATGTTGTTGCTTTCGGTCGCCCCCGACGTAAACACGATTTCGGAAGGCTGCACGCCAAGCGCTGCCGCGCTGACCTCCCTTGCTTTCCGAAGCAGCTTGAATCCGGCCTCACCCGATGCGTGCAGGGAGGAAGGATTGCCGTAATGGGCCTGCATGACCTCGGATACCGTTCGTATTACCTCCGGGTGGGGCGGTGTGGATGCCGCATAATCAAAATATTTCATAAAAATGTTCGCCCCCAGTCCATGCTATAGCTTGTTCAGCAAGTTCTATCATACCTGAAACCGTTCTTAAAAAAAACAAAAAACGGAGCAGGCCGGCCTAAGCCGGCGGCTCCGTGATTCATTCGCGATCCATACTTAGGCGAATTTCGCCATCGCGCTTTCGATTTTGCCAATGTACTGCTGGGTTTCCGTCGGCAGCTGATGCAGTTTCTCCATCAATTGCGCGTCGCTGCTCACGCCAAGGCCGTTCACTTTACCCGGACCCGCATTATAAGCGGCCAGAGCCATTTTCATCTGTCCCCCGTAACGCTTCAATTGGTAGGACAGATAACGGACGCCGCCGTCGATGTTTTGCGCCGGATCAAACGGATTGCTGACGCCAAGTCCTCTTGCTGTCCCGTCCATCAGCTGCATAAGCCCTTTTGCTCCTGCGGAAGATTCAATATCGGGTCTGAAGGAAGATTCCGTATCGATCACGGCTTTGATCAGAGCTTCCGGAACTCCGTATTTGCGGCTGGCTTCCGCAATCAAACCGTCATAAGGCGTGGAAGCGGCAGAAGAAGCTCCGGTCTCCGTTCCTTGAGCATTCGCCAAAGCAGCTGCAACCGCTGCAGAAGCTTCATTATCCATCAAACCGGTGCTTAAACCGGATGGGTCAGGCCCTGAAGCCTGAGAAATCATATTGTACCAGAGCTGGCTGTTTCCCGAGTCGAGATTAAGCGCTCCGGCCGTAGATGACGTATTAAGGGATCCGTTCAGAATAGCATCGGACATATCGGCGCTGTCGCCGCCGGACATCAATTGTTGAAGCATTTCGCCGAAAAAGGAATCCGAATCCCCGGTTTGTGCTCCCTCAAGCGCGGTACCCGACAAATCTATGCTGTTCATCATTTGATATTCAATCAGCTGTTTAACTACCCGCGGATCGATTTGCATGGCTTTACCCCTTGTTCTTAGCAATTTATTCTAAATTTCGAGTTCTTACGTTTATTTTACACGCCGGGTTGTCCCAGCACCAGTATTTTTGTCGAAAATAGGAAAAAAGACCGGATCCAAAGGATCGGCCTTTTTCTTTCGAACCTACCGGGCTAACGCACAAACGGAATCAGCACAAAATAACTTATCGTCGCAATCAGCCCCAGGGCGAGGCCCCAAACGCCGACTGTACGCTTGTCCTGGCTATAGGCATAGTAACCAAGAATGGCTGCAATAGGTCCAAGCACAATAGTCCACATAAACAGCGCAAGCACGCCGAGAACAATCCCTGCAACACCGGCGATCTGTCCGGCGTCGGTACGGGCACCTTCCTTTTCGGCGGAATGTTCGCGAGAGCGGCGCTCGTTTCTGTCATAAGCGCTAGTTTGCAGCTTGCGCTCGCGTACGGCCGCAAATTCAGCCGCATATTCCTCTTTGTTCAGCGTCTTCCGGGGATAATCGATCCTTGTCCCCTGTTCGCCCGTATGATCGGGATTCACTTTGGGGCCAAGCCGATGATCGTCGTCTCTGCCATAATCCATAAGATTCACCTCCTGTTCGCTCAGCTGTTTAATGTTCTTTCGGTTTAAACGTGTGGCAGCAGGTTGAAGCGGAGCTTCGTGCATAGTCCTGGTGCTCCGTGTCAAAGGTTTCTCCGGCAAATTCTTCTTTTAAATGAGCCGAAGCGTGTTTATCGATATCAATCATAATAAGGTCGGCTTTGCAGACGTTTTCGGTTCCCCAATAAGTGCAGTTCGAAACGCTGCATTTAACGATTGGTTTTTCGCCATTCGGCATATTTGATCACCTCGGAATCATTATTGCCGAAACGCAAAGTCCGTATGCTTTTTAAAGATTGGATAAACAGTCAATTCGCCGCCGGTCGAACGAAGTCTGACGCATTTGGAAAAAAATAAAAAGGATGCCCCCGTTCAGGGCATCCTTGTCGTTGCAGAATATGGAAAAAAGCTCGCTTAGCAGCCGCTTTTCTGCATGCGCAGTTGCGTCAAATAGTCGCTTTCGTAATACGTCAAGTCGTCGCGCAGCTCCTCAAAATTCCGGGTGATGTCCAAAATCACCGCCCGCGCGGCGCTTGCCGGTTTCTTACGAAAACGAATCGCATCCTGGCCTGTATAAGCGTAACGGCCGTCCTCCGCGTAGCTTTCGCTTTTCGGATAAAAGAAAAGATTTACACAATCATGATAAACATGGTAAAGCGCCTTCTCTCCCGTTTCCTTATCGAAATTGGCACGGCGCAGGAGTACACCCAGCTTCTCGTAATTCGTCTCCGTAAATACAAGCAGATGTCGGAGATCACTCAAGAAACCTTTGTAGAAACGTACCGATTCCTCATCCTGCTCCTCCACCAACTGGGGCAGCGAATACTGGTTCAGAAAAGTTTCAATTCTTTCTGCGGCTGTCTTTAGTTTGTTTCTAGCGGATTCACATAGTTCTCGGGTATTCGCTTCATGCATAGTGTCAGTTCTCCTTCCATTCTGTCAAGGCAAGAGATCACAATTCAAAACTGAATCGATCTGCTGGCTATATTCTACCATAAATTGTTTGTCAAAGGTATCCCAACTTGTCCGGGCAAACGCCCTAAAATCCATTAATTCCTAGAGTGTTTTATACCCTTTTCCGGAATAAAAAAACCGCTCTCTCCCCACGATATCGGTAGGTATTAAAACAGCCCGATCAAAATCATTTTGGGAGAAGAAGGTGGCTTTATCGTGACGATCAAAAAATGGACAATGCTTGGCCTGTCGGCCGCTATGCTAACCGCTCTGGTTCTTCCGGGCTGCGGCTCCGGCCCTGCGCAAAATAATCAAAAGGTGCAAGAGCAGGCCAGTTCCGAAAGCGAACATCGCCTTAAACAAAACATGCTGAAACGCGACGTTGATGCAACCGACAAACTGACCCGCAGGAATGCAAACCAGCATATGCAGGAGCTGGCCGCCCGTTATGCTAAAAATCCAAAGGAAGCCAGCCGGTATGCGGCAAATCTACAAAAGACCCATGCCCACCTGCTTGCCGTGTTCCCTTACGGATTTAACGGCGTTTCGGACGTAAAAAGGGAAAGCTTTAAGCCTTCAACCAGTGAAAATAAAGAGTTGGCCGCTTATCTTCGTTTTGCCAAAACTGCTCTTCAGAAGGGTAAAAGTTATGCTTCGCCGGCTTTCCCGCAGGGAAAGCCGAAATATTTTATCGCCGCCGCTCCAAGCTCCGATCAGGGAGGCAAGCACCGCGGTTTGATCGGCGTTTTTAGCACCGGCATTCTGCAAAGCGTCGAAAACCATCAGCGGAAAAACCTGCGATTGATCCCTTATCCGAAGGAAGGCAAATACAACGTGGAGTCCGTTCATCCCGATACGCTCCGGGACATTACCGTTAAAACGGGAAGCGACAACGAAAACGCCAGCCATTTTTATGAAAACGAAGTAGTCGTTACTTTCAAGAAACAGCCTACTGCCGCGGATTTGCAGCGGATCGAACGGGAAATTGACGGCTGCAAGCCTTCGCAAATTTTAAGAAACACTTATATTTTTCATGCCGATGGAAAAAGCATGCAGGAGCTTGGCGTCTATTTCCGCAAAAACTGGGATCCGAAATATGTGGAGCCTCACTATTTATATATGACAAATGAAACGACATCTTTGGACGAAAGAACCGAAATCCCCAACGATGTTTTATTCTCCGAATATCAGTGGAACCTGCCGATCACGAGCACCAATCAGGGCTGGCAGCTGTCCAAAGGGAACAACGATGTGATCGTGGCGGTTGTAGATACCGGCGTCGATCTCGATCATCCGGACCTTCTGGGAAGAACGCTGCCCGGTTATAACGTGGTGAACCCGGATGAACGTCCTATGGACGATGTCGGGCACGGCACGCATGTCGCAGGAATTATAGCCGCCAACGTCAACAACAGGGAAGGCATCGCCGGCATGACTTGGAACACCAAAATCCTGCCGGTTAAAGCGCTCGACAGCAGCGGCTCCGGCACCACCTACTCCGTGGCGCAGGGCATTATCTGGGCGACCGATCACGGGGCTAAAGTAATCAATTTAAGCCTTGGCAACTATGCGGAGGCCCAATTCCTGCATGAGGCCATTCAATACGCCTTCAATCATGACGTGGTAGTTATCGCCGCTACGGGAAATGACAATACGGAACGTCCGGGATATCCGGCGGCTTATCCGGAAGTATTGTCGGTTTCGGCAACGGACTCGAATCAGAAGCGGGCTTCGTTTTCGAACTACGGGGATTACATCGACGTGATGGCGCCGGGTGAAAGCATCGCCAGCACCTATCCCGGCAACCAGTATGCCGCTTTGTCCGGCACCTCTATGGCCAGCCCTCATGTAGCCGCGCTTGCCGCCCTGATCCGTTCCGAGAACCCGCAGTTGAAGAACACCGAAGTCATGGACATCATCCGGAACAGCACCAAGGATTTGGGCACTCCTGGCCGGGATAAATATTACGGTTTCGGCCAAATCAACGTATTTTCAGCGCTGCAGGCTGCCGGCAATCCCCAGAACCAGGCGCCTGTCCAGCTTTGGCCGCAGTCGGTGCAGGAAAAGCTTATTAATCTGCTTAGACGGTTAAATTCCGGATCCTGAGCCCAAACCGAATCACGGACCAGAATCTCTTTAAACCTTAGGTAAAAGCAAACAAACCCCTGTTTGATTTCTCTCGGCCGAGCCGGGAGCATCAAACAGGGGTTTTTCAGGATTCGATTAAGTTCCTAAACAAGGGTTTCATTCGTAGGTTTGCAATGTTGCAGTGATGGAAGTTTTCCATAAGCCGGGTTCTGTACTCGTCGTGGTGATAACGGGAACTACCCTCCCACCATAAGTGACAATCATCTATCTAGGCCGTTTATTGCTAAACGGCTCCAGCGACCAACCCAGACGCGCCTCGGGCAAAGGCTGCTTCCCTTTCGGCAAGCTGCGTCCCATTAGGTCTTGCTCCAGATGGGGTTTACCAGGAACGAAGTCACCAACGCTCCTCGGGGTCTCTTACACCTCGGTTCCATCCTTGCCTGTGCCGCACACGCACGCGCGGCCATCGGCGGTCCATTTCTGTGGCACTATCCTTCGGCTCGCGCCGACTGGACGTTATCCAGCATCCTGCCCTGTGGAGCCCGGACTTTCCTCCCGCAGCGCATGGCTGCCGGCGATTGTCTGTCAAACTTCCAAACAACATCGTATAGTATACCGAAATTCGATATCCAGCACAAGCCTAAATCAGCGGAAACGCAGGAAATTTTTAGCGGAGCACAAAAACCTCGGTATTCACTTCGGACGCGGCCACCTTGGTTTCGCTGCGCTGCTCGGCCAGCTTGGCAGCCAGCCAGTCCGCTACTTTTCTTTTCATGATCTTTTCGGCGTTGTGCCCCGGATCAATAAAAGCTACTCCTGCCGCAAGCGCATCCTGGGCCGTGTGGTAATCCACGTCGCCGGTTACCAGCACGTCGGCGCCGCGAAACTGGGCGCTGCGCCAGTATTTGCCGCCGGAGCCGCCGATGACGGCTGCTTTGCGGAGCTTTTTCCCCAGATCGCCTACCACGCGGACAAAAGGAACGTCAAGCTCCCGCTTTACCAGCTCCGCAAACTCGCCAAGCGTAGTTGGCTCCTTCAATTTTCCGACCCGGCCGAGGCCAAAGGTACGTCCTTTCAGATCCATAGGATAAAGATCATAAGCGGCCTCCTCGTAAGGATGGTTTTTAAGCATCGCCTGGATCACTTTGCTGCGAAGACTGTTCGGCACAACTGTCTCAAGGCGAATCTCGTCCGCCCGCTCCAGCTTGCCCGGCTGACCGATGAAGGGTTCGCTGCCTTCGCCCGGCAGGAAGGTGCCATAACCTTCAATATTAAAGCTGCAGTGGCTGTAATTGCCGATATGTCCGGCCCCGGCGTTTAATACGGCGTCGAGCACTTTTTGATGATGATCCTTGGGCACAAAAACTACAAGCTTAAACAGCTTGTCCGTATGAACATCCTCCAGGGAATCCGTACTTTCAATCCCCAGCGCTTCAGCCATCCAGTCGTTCATGCCTCCCTCTGTGACGTCAAGGTTCGTATGGCTGATATAAACGGCAATATCATGTTTGATCAGCTTCTCATACACCCGGCCAGCGGGAGTATCCGTCTGAAGCTGGGCCAGCGGACGGAAAATAATCGCATGGTGTGCGATGATCAAATCCGCCCCGATCCGGATTGCTTCCTCCACGACCTCCAAATTCACGTCCAGCGCCACAAGCACCTGCTTGATCTCTTTCTGAAGCGTGCCCAGCTGGAGGCCGATTTTATCGCCTTCCATCGCTACGTGTTTGGGAGCCAGCTGTTCCATAAGCTGAATTACGTTCTGTCCTTTTGCAAACATGCCAATACCTCCTTCAACCGGTTCATCTGCTGGTCGAGCTCCGCTTCCTTCTTGCGGGCATTATCCTGATCGGATTTCCCCATCTGCTTCCGGATTTTGGACAATTTGTCCAGTTCGGAGGCCCATTTTTCAAAAAAAACGTTCGAAGGATTCCGGGTCAGCAGCGGTCCCATCAAAATCAAGCCCTCCCGCGTCAAGGTCAAGTCCACGGAAAGTTGTCTATCCCGGTAAAGCTCCTCATTTAAGGCAGCAGCCCCATCCCGCCGGTCCGCCACGATAATTTCATAAATTTTGCCGTCTTCCTCCAAAATCTCTTCCGCCGCCAGCACCCAGCCCCGTTCAAGCAGCCAGAGCCGCACCATATCTTCGCCTACATTAGGCTGAAGGATCAGACGCTGCACGCCTGTCAGCTTGTCCTGACCTTCGTTCAGTATAGTTACAATCAGAGCACCGCCCATGCCGGCAATCGTCACGACGTTAACTTCCCCCGCCTGAACCACGGCCAGGCCGTTGCCTTTGCGAACGGATATTTTGGCGCCAAGACCTGCCGAAGCCACCTGCCGCCCCGCCGCCTCAAACGGGCCATCATTCACTTCTCCCGCTACCGCTCCGGCGGCGCGGCCTGACAATACTGCCGAGACCGGCAGCAGCGCATGGTCGGAACCGATGTCGGCGAAAGTGCAGCCTTCCGGCAGGTAATCCGCTATTTTTTGCAATCTTGCTGATAGTTTCATGAAGCCACCCACGTTATCCATTTTTTTCGAAACACAAACAGTATTATAAAGGCCAGCGCCAATTTCGCCAAACAAAGCCATACAAAAAAGGAAGGAACCTCATGCCTGAGCCAATATGCATCCGCTTCCGGCATCAGCCAGACGGTCACGCCTGCCCCGAAATAAACGACGGAAACATCCTTCCGTCTAAAATGCACCAGCCAGCTGATCCATAACCAAACGACGGCCAAGGGCAGCCAAAGCACCTGCAGCATTTCCCACGACTCCCGAGGATGCCAATACCCGAACAAAAAAGCGTACAGCAGGATTCCGCAAGCGAGCCCGCAATAATGGACAAAAGGAAGCCGGAGAAAGAATCCCGCCGCGGCCCAGACGACCGCACAGCAGCCGATTAATGCCGCTTTGGAAAGCTCATCCTCCCAGCCCTGCAGCCGCAGCATCCATATCCCAAACGCCAGCAGCAGCAAACTGCCGGTCAATGCCGCCAAATATGCATTCCACTTGCTGCGGGATCTGGTAAGTGAAGCAGCGGTATAAAGCAAACAAGTCAGCAAAAGAGCCGAAGCCATTTGCAATGGCCAAGGAAAACGGCTAAAATAAAAACCTATAAAGAAAATGAATACAGAAATGCCAAATCCAAGCATCCAAACCCATAAATTCCCTTGCCGGATGGACGAAGCGGAAATCCAAGACCTGCGGGAGGTTTTGGGCTCATCCTTGTACAAATTTTCAAGAAAATCGCAGTATTGCTCCGGCAGAAGCCTGCCGTTTCTCCAATGGTCTATTTCGGTTAAAATGATTTCTTTTTTGTCGGCATTCACGATGTCCACCTCCCCCGCAGTGGGCAAAATTTATACTTTGAACTCATACTGATCAGATCTTGCCAAGAAAAAGGACCTTGCTGCATTTGCAGAAGGTCCATGTACAATGTACGGCCTATTCGAGAAAATCCTTTAACCGTTTGCTGCGGCTTGGATGGCGAAGCTTCCGCAAAGCTTTCGCTTCGATCTGACGGATACGTTCCCGGGTAACTCCGAACACTTTACCCACCTCTTCGAGAGTTCGCGTACGTCCGTCATCAAGACCGAAACGCAGCCGGAGCACGTTCTCTTCGCGCTCTGTGAGCGTATCGAGCACATCTTCGAGCTGCTCTTTCAAAAGTTCGTAGGCCGCTGCATCCGCAGGTGCAAGCGCCTCCTGATCCTCGATAAAATCTCCCAGATGCGAATCGTCTTCTTCCCCGATCGGGGTTTCAAGAGACACGGGCTCTTGGGCGATTTTCATAATTTCGCGCACTTTCTCCACGCTGAGTTCCATTTCAGCCGCAATCTCTTCCGGCGCCGGTTCACGGCCCAGCTCCTGAAGAAGCTGTCTGGATACCCGAATCAATTTGTTGATCGTTTCAACCATATGAACCGGAATACGGATCGTTCTAGCCTGGTCCGCAATCGCCCGGGTAATAGCCTGTCTGATCCACCAGGTCGCGTAAGTACTGAATTTGAACCCTTTGGAATAGTCAAATTTCTCAACCGCTTTGATAAGCCCCATATTGCCTTCTTGAATCAGGTCCAGGAACAGCATGCCGCGTCCTACATAACGTTTTGCGATGCTGACCACCAGCCTCAGGTTCGCTTCCGCCAAGCGGCGTTTCGCTTCCTCATCCCCGTTTTCAATCCGCTGGGCCAGTTCGATTTCCTCATTGGCGGACAAGAGAGGAACCCGTCCAATTTCCTTCAGGTACATCCGTACGGGATCATTGATTTTGATGCCCGGAGGCAAACTCAGGTCATCGTCAAAATTGAAATCGTCCTGATCCCCGTTCTCCTCATCGTCGCCTTGCCGTCTTGCCAGTTCCTCGTCGCTCACGTTGGTGACGTCGATGCCGTTGTCGCTCAGCTGTTCAAAAAACTCATCCATTTGTTCCGGATCCTGCTCAAAGGGAGAAAGCTTCTCCATGATTTCTTTGTATGTCAGAGATGACCGTTTTTTGCCCAGTTCCATGAGCTGGTCTTTCACCTGCTCAAGCGTTAATTCCGTTTCTAGTTCAGTATGCTGTTCGTTCGTCATATGGGGCTCCCTCCTCCCTAGAAACCTTCGCATCATCATCTGTGTCTACTGTCTTTCTAGGGCTATAATCTCACTTGCAATTTGTGCTGCGGTTAGAAAGTCACCCGCTTTCTCCGCCGCAATCATTTCTTCTCTCTTGCGATCAATATTGCTTTTTACGGGAACTTTCCGGATTTCCTTAATACAGTCGTCCAGTTCCTGGGTGGTCCATTCCCCCGGCGTGTCCATCATCGCGATGGAGCTTACCGTTTTCTCCAGCTTTTCGTCCTGTAGAGAAGACATAAAGCGGCTGGCGTCAGGGGTTTTTCCTTGGGCGTAATAAGCATATAGATAAGCGGCGATAGCCGCATGTTCCTTAATGTTAAATTGATCTCCAAGACGGTCGTTTACGTAGCTGGCAACCTCTTCGTCCTGCAGCATAAACGATAACAGACGCCGTTCCGCCACATGATAGGCCGGCAGCAGCACCGGAGCTTCGGGCTGCCGATTTTTATGCCTACCATTATTCCACCAATTGGCGTTATTATCCCCATCATTTTGGTTTTTTTGAAGTTCCTGCCGATACTGGTTGCATTCCTGCTTCAGGCTTTCAAAAGACACCTGGAGATCCGCGGATACCTCTTTCAGGTAAATTTCACGTTCCGTAGGTGAAGGCAGCGGTGCAATCACTTCCATCGCCTCTTTGATATAAGCCACTTTTCCAGCTTCTTCTAGCAGTATATGATTTTTCTTTAAATATATAAGCTTAAATTTAACCGCTGTAACCGCACCCTCAAGGACCTGATGCTGAAAACGTTCCCCTCCGTATTTCCGGATAAATTCATCCGGGTCCAGCCCTTCGCCAATCATGGCGATCCGGACCTTGAAGCCGGCCCCCTCCAGAATCGGGATGCTCTTCATGGCGGCCGCTTGCCCGGCTTTGTCGCCGTCATAACAAACAACGGCTTCATCGGCCAGCGATTTCAAAATGGCGGCATGGCTTTCCGTCAAGGCCGTTCCCATGGTCGCTACCGAGTGGTGAACACCGGCGTCCCAAGCACTGATCACGTCGCCAAAGCCTTCAAAAATGACGACCTGGCGTTTTTTCCGGATTTCGTTTTTGGACTGGTGCAGATTGTACAGCGTACGGCTTTTGCTGAACAGCTTGCTTTCCGGCGAGTTTAAATATTTCGGCTGCCCTTCGCCCATAATCCTTCCGGCGAAAGCAATTACCTTGCCGCTGCGGTTATGAATCGGAAATATGACCCTATCCCTGAAGCGGTCGACAAAACCGGACCCGTCGTTCTTCGCCGACAGCAATCCGCCTTTCTCCATGGCTGCAAGGTCAAAGGATCTCTTCTCCAGAAACTGGAGCAGAGTATCCCAGCGGGCAGGCGCATAGCCGATTTCAAACTGGTCGATCAGCCGTTCATGGATCCCGCGCTGCTTCAAATACTCCATTGCGTTCTGGCCGTATTCCGTATTCTTAAGCAGAAAATGATAAAATTTGCCTGACCATTCGTTAGCCTGAAGCAGCGCTTCAAGCTCCGGATTTTGCGGAGCAGCTGCGGGGGCTCCCGCATCCTGGAAAGGAATATGCGCTTCCTCCGCCATCGTCTTCACCGCTTCCGGGAAAGTCAGGCCTTCAATTTCCATTCTGAATTTTATGGCGTTTCCGCCTGCCCCACAACCGTAGCAGTGGAAAATCTGACGGTCCGGCGTTACGGTGAAGGACGGGGTTTTCTCGGAGTGAAACGGACAAAGCCCCTTCATGTACTTCCCTTGTTTCGTGAGATGAACATGCTTGCTAACGGTATCGACAATATCATGGTGTCGCAGTACAGCTTCAATGACTTCTTCCGGGATGTTTCTTCCGGTAACCATCTATACCACCTTCATCTCTTGTGCACAGTATAGTAATTCGCTAAGAACATCCGATCTCCTGCCGATCCTCTAAAAGTTTTGTCAACTTTTGCTGAAAATGCGCCCGGTCTTCCGCGGTAAACGGCCGCGGACCTTTAGAGTGGCGCCCGGCTCTGCGCGCCTTCGCCTGGGCATGGCGCCGTTCCAGCAGGTAATCGATATTTCCGGCATCCAGGGAATCCCCCCTTGGAGACAGAACATCGCAGCACTTGGCGATAGCCAGTGCTGCGAGTCCGTAGTCCTGCGTTATGACAATATCGCCCGAAGCGATATGATTGGCGATGAACAGATCGGCGCTCTGCGAGCTCCGGTCCACCCTGGCCACCTTTACGCCTTCACTCTCCTGAAGAAGATGGTCGAAGGAGGCCACCATTAGCACAGAGACCGAAAAAGCTTTGGCGGTCTGCGCAATTTCCTGTTTCACCGGACAAGAATCACCGTCAACCACAATCTGCATCTTTCGGTCCCTCCCGCTTGATCAAATCTTCCGTGTTCCCTGGTTAAGCCCAAACAAGTTTGCTGAAATCAGCAAATGCTTTCAGATCCCCGTCAATGCCTGCAAGAAGCGCCAGGCGATTGTTGCGGATCTGTTCGTCGTCGGCCATAACCATTACGCTGTCAAAGAAAGCGGTGATCGACGCCTTCAATCCGCTAAGCGTGCTGAGCGCCTGCTCGGCTTCTTTACCGGCAAGCGCCTGCCGGTAGCTGCCCGACACGGACTGCCAGGCTTCATAAAGCGCCTGCTCGGACGGTTCGGCCAGCAGGTCCGATCTTACTTTCTCGGAGGAAACGGCTTTTGCGGCGAGGTTGCTGACCCGATTGAAGGATTCAACTATCGTCTTAAAATCCTCCTGGCCGTTTACGGCAGCGGCGAGCGCATGCCCGCGCTTCACGACGGAAACGACATCGTCATAACCGGCTGCAATTACCGCATCCACGATATCGTAGCGAAGCTCATCCGACAATAGCTTTTTCACGCGAAGACCGAAAAATTCATTCATATCCTGCGTCACTTGCGCAGCAGGCCGTTTCAATCCTCTCAGCTCTTCATGCGCTTCGATGCCCAAAGCAAAAATGTCGCTCAGGTTAATTTCCAGCTTGTGCTCCAGCACGATTTGCACGATGCCGGCCGCCTGGCGTCTCAATCCGTACGGATCCTGGGAGCCCGTCGGAATGATCCCGATCGAGAAGCATCCCACCATCGTATCGATTTTGTCCGCCATACTGACAATAGCTCCGGCCAGGGAGGCAGGCGCGCTGTCGCCGGCAAAACGCGGCTGGTAATGCTCAAACACGACATCCGCCACCGCTTGAGGTTCGCCGGCTTTGCGGGCATAATCCTGACCCATAACGCCCTGCAGCTCAGGGAATTCGTAAACCATTTGCGTGACCAGGTCAAACTTGCAAATTTCCGCGCCGCGGTTCGCCGTTTCACGTACGCTGCTTTCCACGTTCAGCTTGGCTGCCAGGCTGTCGGCAATCCGGCGGATACGGCGGACTTTGTCCCCGATCGTTCCAAGTTCTTCATGGAACACGATCGTTTCCAGCTTGGAAAGCGCATCTTTGATGGCCAGCTTCTGGTCTTCCTCGTAAAAAAACTTGGCGTCGGACAGACGGGCGCGAAGCACCTTCTCATTCCCTTTAGAGATGACGTCCAGCGATTCCGCATTCCCGTTGCGGACCGTTACGAAGAAGGGAAGCAAAGAACCTTTGCTGTCCAGCACCGGGAAATAACGCTGATGCTCACGCATCGAAGTAATCAATACTTCCTGCGGAATGTTCAGGAACGATTCGTCGAACGTCCCGACCAGCACCGTCGGTGTTTCTACAAGGAACAGCACTTCTTCAAGCAGATCTTCCTTGACTGCGATGTTCCAGCCTTTTTCGGCCGCAAGCTTGTCGATTTGATCCACGATCAGCTTCTGGCGTTCTTCCGTGTCCGCAATAACATACTGTTCGCGAAGCACATCCAGGTAAGTGCCCGGCTCCGAAATGACGGCTTCCGAACCCAGGAAGCGGTGCCCCCGGGTGACGTTGCCGGATTCTACGCCCACGATGGACATCGGCACGACGTCCTGGCCGAACAAAGCCACAATCCATTTAATCGGACGGACGAATTTGAAATCGTAGCTGGCCCAGCGCATGTTTTTCGGGAAAGTCATCGCCGTCAAAATGCCGAGCAGGCTTTCCGGCAGCACGTCGGCCGTATATACGCCTTTAGTGTTTTTTGTGACGTAAATGTATTCCACGCCGCCAAGCTCACGGAATGTAAATTGTTCGGGATCCACGCCCTGGCTGCGGGCAAAACCAAGCGCGGCTTTGCTCCAGTTGCCGTTTTCGTCCAAAGCGATTTTACGGGAAGGGCCCTTCACTTCTTCCTCAACGTCCTCTTGCTTTTCGGCAACCTCTTTAACCAAAACGGCCAAACGGCGCGGCGTCGCATAAGCCTCTACCGTTCCGTGCTGAATGCCGGAGGCGTCCAGCCATTTCACCGTACGGTCTTTGAACTGGTCCATCGCCGCCCGGATAAAGCGGGCCGGCGTTTCCTCTAATCCGATTTCAAACAGCAGATCCTTAGGCATGGTCTACTCCTCCTTTAAGCAGCGGGAATCCTAGCTTCTCGCGTTCCTCCAGGTAAGTTGCGGCAACCTGTCTCGCCAGATTGCGGACCCGGGTAATATAACCGGTTCTTTCCGTTACGCTGATCGCGCCTCGCGCGTCCAGCAGGTTGAAGGTATGCGAGCATTTCAGGACATAATCGTAGGCCGGGAACACGAGGTGCTCGCTCATCGCGCGATTCGCTTCCTGCTCGTACATGTTAAACAAAGTAAACAGCATTTTGACGTCGGATACCTCAAACGTATATTTGGAGTGTTCGACTTCCGGATGATGGAACACGTCGCCGTAGCTGATGCCTTCCACCCACTCCAGATCAAACACATTTTCTTTCTCCTGGATGTAAGAAGCCAGACGCTCCATACCGTAGGTGATTTCAACCGCTACCGGGTTGGTTTCAATGCCGCCCACCTGCTGGAAGTAGGTAAACTGCGTGATTTCCATGCCGTCGAGCCAGACCTCCCAGCCCAGGCCCGCGCAGCCGAGGGAAGGATTTTCCCAGTTGTCTTCCACGAAACGGATGTCGTGTTTAAGCGGATCAACACCCAAAGCCTTCAAGCTGTCCAGGTAAAGCTCCTGAATGTTGTCAGGCGAAGGTTTGATAATCACCTGAAACTGGTGATGCTGGTAAAGACGGTTCGGGTTTTCCCCGTAACGGCCGTCCGAAGGGCGGCGGGAAGGTTCGACGTAAGCGACTTTCCAAGGCTCAGGACCCAGCGACCGCAAAAAGGTCATCGGATTCATCGTACCCGCCCCTTTTTCCGTATCGTACGGCTGGACAAGAATACAGTTCTGTTCGGCCCAGAACTTTTGCAGCGTCAAAATCATCTGCTGAAAATTCATACAAACACTCCTTACCTGAAATTTGTTGGTTTCATTTGAATCCAATAAATCAAAGCCGCTTTGCGGCGATTATATACAGACAGCAAAAAGCTCCCGCCTCTACGCCTGTATATCAGACGTAGGGACGAGAGCTGTTCCCGCGGTTCCACCCTACTTGATCCAGCCGATGGCCGAATCCACTTTTCACGTTCCGTTTGCCGCTCCGGGGATCGCCCTAAGACAAACCAGCCAATCCGGGCTTGCACCGTCCCCGGCTCGCTAACATCGGCTTTGCGTTTATCTCTTTCCCTTTCAACACAGCAACTCACTTTTATGAGAAATATGATTTATAATAGCTGATTTCAAACGCCAAGTCAAATCTGGTATTTATCAAGCTGATCCAAAAAGTTCCGCGACTTGAGCTGCATCCCGAGCTGCATGTCCATCAGCGCCCTCATCAGCGTTTTCAGCTCCGTTTTGGTCGTATCCTTCACCGCCACATTGCCCAGCCTGCGCATATCCAGCTTTGCGAATACGCGAAGCAGCTTTAACGCCGAAGGAGAAACCGCCAACGCCGCCGGATCCAGATGCCGGCTTCTCCGGCTGAGCACGCCGCCCAGCCTCGGACTAAAGAACTCAAGCTCCTGATCCGTCCCCGAAACGACGCAAACGTCCATTTCCGGCCCGTAGCCCGCCGCCTGCAGGATCTTCATTTCATAGAGGTGGATCAGCACCTCGGGGTCCTTCCCTTCCTGCAGCGCATCCAGAAAAGCCTTTAACTGGCCAAACCAGAAGGAGCCCGTCTCTTCCTCCTGAAGCACCCGGTCCAGCAGCTCGCAGGCATAAGAGCCGTAAGCGGCCAGCGTTAGATCCTCCCGCAGCTTATGATGCGATTCGATGATTTCCCCGGCGTTCAGCGTTCCAAGCCCTTTATTCCTGAAAAAAATGTACTGTCCGTATGTAAAGGGCATCGTCATGGCCGCATGCCGGCTTTTCGGCTTTTTGGCTCCGCGCACCATAACGCCCACTTTTCCGTCCTGTTCGGTCAGCAGCGTAATAATTTTGTTGCCTTCCCCGTAATCCATACTTCGTATAACAATGCCCTCAACTCTGTATAACATAAGCTCCCCCCGCGCCCGGACCTCTCCCAAAAGATCCCCAAAACTTAAAACAAGAGGGGCAACTTAGGCCTCCTCCTGCTCCAGTACCAGTTCTTCGGGCTCCTCCTGCTGTTCATCCTCCGGGGGAGCTCCGACCTCCTTATAAAGCATATAAGCATCTACATCACCAGTCATCGTAAAATACTTCCACGAAAAGTCTCGCACTCGTATTCACCCTTTCTTCGGACATGACGCCTTGCTTTGTAAGAATAGGATGTACCGAGCCTGCTTAACTATTCGCCCTAATAACTGGTAAAAGCTTAATCGCGGTTAAAGCCGAGATCGCGCAGCACCCGATCCTGGTTTCTCCAGTCTTTTTTAACCTTTACCCACAATTCCAGAAAAATTTTCGAACCGAGCAGATGCTCGATATCTTTGCGCGCAAGTTTGCCGATTTCTTTGAGCAGCGCGCCCTGCTTCCCGATAATGATGCCTTTTTGCGAATCCCGTTCCACAAAGATCACGGCCGAAATGTAAACGACTCCGTTCTCCTCGACGCGCATATCTTCAATCGTGACCGCAATGGAGTGCGGAACCTCTTCGCGGGTCAGGTGGAGGATTTTCTCGCGGATGAGCTCGGCGCAAACAAACTGCTCCGGATGGTCAGTCACCTGATCTTCCGGATAATACTGCGGTCCTTCGGGCAAATATTTGGCGATCTGATCCAGCAGCGTATTTACGTTATTGCCGTGCATGGCCGAAATCGGCACGATTTCCGCAAACGGGTACAGCTTGTTGTAGGCTTCGATCATCGGTAGCAGCTCTTCCGGGGTAATCTTATCGATTTTGTTCAGCACCAGAATAACCGGCGTTTTGATTTCCTTCAGCCGTTCGATAATATAACGGTCTCCGCCGCCAAAACCTTCCGAGGCATCGGCCAGGAACAAAACCGCTTCCACTTCGCCAAATGTATTCAGGGCGGTCGTGTTCATGTAATCGCCAAGCTTCGATTGGCGTTTATGAATCCCCGGCGTATCCAGGAAAATAATTTGCATATCGTTTGACGTGTAAACGCCGTGAATTTTATTCCGCGTCGTCTGCGGCTTGTCCGACATGATCGCGATTTTTTGCCCGATGATGTGATTCATCAAGGTGGACTTGCCGACGTTCGGACGGCCCACGATCGTAACAAAGCCAGATTTAAATGAGGATTTCGCCATAATTTCTCCTTTGCGCTAACAATTCTTAAGACTGGGCTTCCTTCAAATGGGAAGGCACAAACGCATGAGGCAGCAGCTCCCGCATGGTCGTTTCCATAACGTCCCCCTTCAGGTTGCCCAAAATCACCGGCATGTCCAGCCCGCCAAGCTCGGCGAGCACCTGCCGGCATACGCCGCACGGCACGATCGGCTCGTCCGTGTCGCCCACAACCGCAATGGCTTTGAAGCTGCCCGGACGGCTGCCGTCCGCAATAGCGCGGAACAATGCAGTCCGCTCGGCGCAGTTCGTCGGGCTGAACGCCGCATTTTCCACGTTGCAGCCGTGATGGACCTTGCCGTTTTCATCCAGCAGAGCGGCCCCGACCGAAAAATGGGAATAAGGCACATAAGCATTTTTATAAGCTTTCATCGCTTCCTGAAGCAGCTCTTTGTTATCCATCTTTATTTTTACCTCGCTTTTCAAGTTCAAACTTCCGATCGTCAGCCCCAGCCAAAATAAGCGCAAACCGGAGAGTAAAAAAGCACGATACCGATCAATACTGAAAAAAAGGCGGCGATCAGCACCGCACCTGCGGCTGTATCTTTAGCAATTTTAGCCAGCGGGTGCCATTCATCCGTCACCAGATCCACCACCGTCTCCAGAGCCGTGTTAATCAGCTCAAGCGCGATGACCGAGGATATAGTCAGCATGAGGAGCACCCAGCTGGTCGGCGGCAGCCGGAAAAGGACCGCCATGGCCGTGATCACTATGGCCACTGCCAGGTGCGCTTTCATATTCCGCTGAGTACGAAGGGCGTACCAGATGCCTGCGGCGGCATAACGGAAAGTGAACTTCCACCTAGGACGCGGCTTCATCAGCGTACCAGACCCACTTGGGCGAGAACAGCCTCCTGTTTGCCCATCATTTCCGCTTCGCTGGCTTCATCCTGATGATCATAACCAAGCAAATGCAGGAAACCGTGCACAAACAGAAAACCAAGCTCACGTTCTAACGAGTGGCCGTAGTCTTCGCTTTGTTCCTTGGCCCGTTCTACGGAGATAATAATATCCCCCAGCATGTCCGGGAACATTTCGGCCTGCTCGTCTTCCCCGAGCTCATAAATGATCTCCGGTTCCTCATCCAGGCTTTCGTTCATGGCAAAGGAGAGGACATCCGTCGCGCGGTCAATGCTGCGGTAATCCCGGTTAAGCTCATGAATCTGTTTATTGTCGACAAAGGTGAGCGCCACTTCTCCTTCCTCGATCCCCTCGGCTTCCGCCGCTTTCTGAAGCAGCGTATCCAGCAGGGCGATCAATTCGTCGGAAATGTCGAACTGCTCCTGTTCATTGCTCCACGCCAGATGAATGGCCATCTTTTTCACGCTCTTTCCCATCATTATTCTTGTTTGGCTTGACCTCATCCGGATATTCGATCCGGGAGTGGAAAATGCCCATCACCGTTTCCTTCAGCGTCTGTCCGACGATATCAAGCTCGCGCATCGTTAAATCACACTCTTTAAACTGATGGTCGTCCAGACGGCTTTTTATAATTTTTTCAATCATCGTCTCCACCTGGTTTACCGTCGGTTTATGCAGGGAACGGACGGCCGCCTCCACGCTGTCGGCAATCCCGACAATAGCCGCTTCCTTTGTTTGGGCATTCGGGCCCGGGTAACGGAAATCGTCCTCCGTAAAATCAGGCTCCATGCCCTGCTCCTCGGCTTGTTTTAAAGCCTTGTGGTAGAAGAAATGCAAAAACGTGGTGCCGTGATGCTGCTCGGCGATGTCCCGGATCGGCTTCGGCAGCTTATATTCCTTCTGCATTTCCACGCCGTCCCGCGCATGGGCGATAATAATCGACTTGCTGAGTTTGGGATCGATGAAATCATGCGGATTTTCCATCCCGTTTTGATTTTCGATAAAATAACCCGGCCTTTTCGTTTTCCCGATATCGTGATAATACGAACCGACACGGCATAACAAACCGTTTGCGCCGATAGCCTCGGCAGCCGCTTCCGACAAATTGCCGACCATTACGCTGTGATGATAAGTGCCCGGCGTTTCCGTCAGCAGCTTCCGCAGCAGCGGATGATTCGGATTGGACAGCTCCACCAGCTTTAAGGCTGACAGGATACCGAAGGTCACTTCAAAAAACGGCATCAGGCCAAAAACCATAATCGTCGCAAGCAAACCGCTGGCAAAAGCAAAACCGACCGCGTACAAAATATTGGTCTGGTCCCAGCCGTTCGAGTTAATCATAATCAGGATGCCCACCAGCAGGGCCCCGAAGAACGACACCATGACCCCTGCTTTCAAAATCGAAGCGCGCTGGCTGGCGCGGTGAATCGTAAAAATCGATACAAATGAAGTCACAAGCGCAAACAATCCGTAATAAAAATCAAAAATCTGTCCCTGATGCAAATTCAGCACGATGCTGGCTACCACGGACAAAACGACCGAGGAGATGTAAGCCAGCGGCACATCCAGCAGCAGCGTGATTAACATAGCGCCGACGGCCACAGGAGCCAAATACCCCATATACGGCCTGCGGTCATTATGAAGCAGCTCCAGCAAATGCATCGACAGAATCGTAATCAAAAAAATCAGCAGCAGCATCGTAAGCTGCGAATTGTTATATTTGTAGCGCGCGCCCGACTCCGGTTGTCTAGTCGACATATAAAGTCCGACTGTAAGCAAAATGGACAGCAAAGCTACGCCAACTTGAGGCCAATAGTTGACTTCGTTTTTCAGAAGATCATTGTCCTTCAGAAGGGTGTACATTTCCTGGGTAATGATTTCGCCTTTCGAGACGAGCACATCCCCCTGCTTGATATAGACAGGCGCCGTGTTTTCCCGGGCTTTGACTTTGGCTTCCTTCGTCGCATCTTCATCATAAAACTTGTTAGCCGTAATGACATAACGGGCAAGCTCCTGCACAATCTCGCGGGAAATCCGCTTGCTGAGCGAGCTGGAGCTGACCTGTTCGGCAACCTTCACCCGCGTGGTTTGCGCTTCGGTAGCCGGGTCATACATCAGCCTGCTCACGATATCCGAAGCCACGGGTTTCATTTCGGCGATATCCTCAGGCGTCAGCTGGGGCAGTTTAACATAAGTTTCTTCCGAAATATGATACATCTGCTCGTTAATGCGGGTCCTCACCTCATCCAGGAAGGTTGAGGAATAATTGCCGGCATTCCGGCTGGACATAATGAAATTCTGAATAAACGTCTGAAAAATTTGCGGCAGATCCTGCCGGTAAATGGAAATTTTATCTTCCTTGGAAACCTGGTCGTCCTGATTGATCCGTGCAATTTGATCCAGCATTTCGGTAATGATCGCTTCATTGCGAAGGGAGATTTTGGTGTAAACCGGTTTCTCGGCTTCCGCGGCTTCCTCTTGCGCTTTTAAAGTCGCTTTGGTGTTCTGGATCTGCATCGGAGCCAGAATTTCTTTCTCGCTCGGCATATTCACCGCAATATTGTATTTCTCTGGCAGCAGCTTAGGCGCAAGGCTGACATATAACAGGATGAACAGCAATGCGAACAGAGCATAACGCATTCCTGCGCTATGCCGCCAGCCCGCCATCTTGGATTGTATGGAGTTGCTATTATTGTCGCGATTTGAGGTCATTCGAAACAGCCCTCTCTATCCTTTTGAAATTTGCCCCCGGTCAATCATCCGGAACACCGGACTCGAACGTTTCTTCTCATCTTGGCTCCCCCAGGGTCCCCCATCATTCCATTGCTGCAGGGGGGTTATCTCGCTAGATACATAGACAGACTGTCTTTTATTCGGCTGGCGGTCTGACCGTTGTTATGACGGATCAGCCGTTATCGATAGCCGCTTCATAAGCTACAATGATTTTTTGAACTAGGGAATGGCGCACTACATCCGACTCGTTAAAATACACAAACCCGATTTCTTCGATCTGATTCAAAATGGAGCTGGCCTCGATGAGGCCGGATTTTTTGCCCCGGGGCAAATCAATCTGCGTCATATCGCCAGTAATGACCATTTTGGAGCCGAAACCAAGCCGCGTCAAGAACATTTTCATCTGCTCGGGCGTCGTGTTTTGGGCCTCGTCCAGTATAATAAAGGAATCGTCCAGCGTTCTTCCGCGCATGTAGGCCAGCGGCGCTATTTCAATCAGCCCGCGCTCCAGCGCTTTCGCCACCTGATCCGGACCCATAACGTCATACAGCGCATCGTATAAAGGTCTCAGATAGGGGTCCACCTTCTCCTGCAGGTCCCCCGGCAGGAAACCGAGGCTTTCCCCGGCTTCCACGGCTGGGCGGGTCAGCACGATTTTTTTGACCGAACCTTCCTTTAATGCCGATATGGCAAGCACGACGGCCAAATAAGTTTTCCCCGTGCCCGCCGGACCGATGCCGAATACGATATCCCTTTTCTTGATTAAGGTTACATAGTGATTCTGGCCAATGGTTTTGACCCGGATCGGCTTGCCGCGAAACGTAACGGCAATTTCGCCTTTATATAAATTAAGCAGCTGGTCCGCCCGCAAATCGAGCGCAAGATCGACGGCGTACGAAACATCACGTTCCGTTAACACATATCCGCCGCGGATTAACTCAAGCAGCACCTCAAAAAGCTGCTGGACCGCCATCGTCTCCCTGTCGCCGCCGCGTATCGTAATCTCGGATTCGCGCGACACGACCTGCACGTCGATTTTTCCTTCCACCAATTTCAGGAAGATATCCTGGGGACCAAACAAAGAAAGTCCTTCTGAAGCGTTTTTAAGCGGGATTCTGATCACAGTCTGTTGTTCTGCCAAATATACTCATTCTCCTTGATCTTGGACTATAGGAACCTCTTCCGCGATATTCTGCTCTACCTCAAACAATACTTTCATATAAACTTTACCATTCTCTGTCTTCTCATGCAAAATTTTTTCCTCCTTCACGAAGGAATCCGCGCCGTTTTTCGCCACAATATCCCGCTTGGCCTGGGCGAGTCCCGCCGCTTTGGCCTGCTCCGCCGTTTGTTCGATTTCAATGTCCGCCTTCTCCATCACGTGTTCGCTCATCCAGCCTATAGGGAGCTTCCACTTCCGCCAGGTGAGGGGGTCCGTTTCCGTATAGGTAACGCTTTCGGCGAATTTGTTTTTGCCGTAGCCGGTCAGTTGAATGGCCGTGTTTCCGAAATACAAATAACCCTTCGTTTTCTGCTCTCCGCTAAGGACGCTTTTTTTCTTGACGAGCGGGGCTTCGATATTGTATTCGTGCCAAACCAACCCCCGGACCTCTCCTTTGGACACAACCGCTTGGCCGGCCTGATAACCCGAAATGAGGAGGCTGCCTTTTTTGACCCGGTCGTTCTTGGCTACCTTCGGATACCCTTTTTCCGCATAAATATAAGTGATTACCGCATCCGATTTGCTTACTAAGTTGCTCGGGCTGCTGAGCTTCTGGTCCTTGGGTTTCGTCGCCTCCACGACCTCAATCGTCGCTTTGGTTCCATGAATCGTAACTCCGACCCAGGAGGTGCCTTCCAGTTTCCTCGTCAAGGTTTTGGATAGCTTGTCCTGTTCGGGAACCTTGAATCTCCATTGAAAAGGATACAGCCCTTCCTCTTTGGCGGCCTGCTTGATATCCTCTGCCGGGATCTTGACGTTGCCCTTCACCTCTACGTCCCAAACCATGGAGGACATGAGAGCGATGGCCATTACAAAAAAGACGATGCCTGCCACAAACCATTTTCGCCGCAGCACGCGGAGCGCAAGGAACGGCAGGCCTTTTCGGCGTTTCACGTGCATCCGGCAGCTTGTCTGCCTCAGAAGCGGACGAAGCTTAAAAAAATCGCCAAGCATGACGCTCAGCTCCATTTTCCTTTCCGGCAGGGGTTTGACCTCCCAAACCCCTATCCCCTGTTCCGCGCATTTATTAATCAGCTGCTCCAAATCGCCGCCGCGGATTTCGAGTCCCACCCATCCGCGGAGAAAACTAAAGGCCGGTTCATTCACGGCTTCTCCCCCGTTCCACGATACTTGATTTCTGCGATATCCCCTTCAACCATCACTTCTTGGGGCATAATGGTCTTGATGACCAGATCTTTTCCCGTTACTTCGAGGCCGCCTTCGCTGAGCGCCAAGCTTAACCGCTCTTCCGAAAAATGCAGAACGCCCCTGTGATTCTCAATGAGCAGCTGTTTTCCGCCGACAAGCGTAAGTCTGGGCAGCTCAAAGACGAGATCCCCCGGAAGACCCATCGCATCAACGGTCCATTTGCGAAATTTGCGGGTAATGCGGCTCATACGAGGCAATCCTCCTTCCCCTATGCTAAAAATTATGCTTGGGACTCCGAATTTATGAAAAACACCTGAAGATTGATGGCATTCGCAAGGAAAGGTTAAGCTGCAGAGAAAATCGTGGAAGTGAAACCGGGGGAGAGCCGTTGGAAGACAGCAGATTAACGCGGGCACGGTAAAGGAAAAAGAAACAGCAAAAAACGCCCTTCTTCTCAGAAGGGCGTCCTGCTATTCGCTTTTATTGCAGCAATTGCTGAACTGCCTGGTTTACAAGTTTGCCATCCGCCCGTCCTTTGACTTTAGGCATTAGCGCACTCATTACTTTCCCCATGTCGGCTTTCGAAGAAGCACCGGTTTCCTGGATGGTCTGCTGTACAATTACTTTAATTTCTTCTTCGGTAAGCTGCTCGGGGAGGTACCGGGCAATAATATCAATCTCGGCATTTAAGTTATCTGCAAGATCGTCTCGGCCTGCTTTAATAAAATCCTGGAGGGCATCTTTGCGCTGTTTGATTTCACGACTTAGGATATCAAGCACTTCATCATCGTTCAGAGTTCTCTTCAGATCTATTTCAA
Organism: Paenibacillus mobilis; assembly: GCF_058267595.1. Taxonomy (NCBI): domain Bacteria; kingdom Bacillati; phylum Bacillota; class Bacilli; order Caryophanales; family Paenibacillaceae; genus Paenibacillus; species Paenibacillus mobilis. Next base: position 218,605 of record NZ_JBZCMS010000006.1, on the reverse strand, counting down.
GATTCTTGATCGTAGCACGAACCATACGAATCGTGGTGAGTTTGAACTTTTCCTGATTCCTCATCGCCTGCTTCATATCTTCGTTTAATCGTTCGCTAAGATTCATGAAGTTCAGATCCTCCTAGAACTTTCTCTTACGAGCAGCCTCAGACTTTTTCTTGCGTTTCACGCTTGGCTTTTCATAATGCTTGCGTTTCTTCACCTCAGCCAGGACGCCGTCCTTAGCAATGGAGCGCTTAAAGCGACGAAGTGCAGCATCGATTGTCTCATTTTTGCGAACTTTCGTTTCAGACACCAGTTTTCCCTCCCTCCGACCAGACCGTCCAAGAGCATAACACGGTTCATCAATCTTCATTATAGGTGAAGAGAGAACCTAGGTCAACTATTCTGAAAATAATACCTGTCTCCCGATTTCGACGAGAGTCGGCTGAACAGTTCCAGTCCCCCTTTGCAGCTCTTCAAAAACTGTTAAAAGATTTTTTGATAACTTGACAACAACCAACAATTTTCAATAATTTCCTTCAATTATCTTCTGTTTTCTTTGCGTTTTCTATTAAGCCTAATCCCTAATCAGCCTACTCGGCATGAGAAGCGGAAATTCCCGTAAGCGCCCCCAGCTTGGCCCCTCCAAGCAGGTGGTAATGCAGATGGAACACCGTTTGTCCTCCGTCCGGCCCGCAGTTATTGATCAGTCTGTAGCCCGTTTCCGCAATCCCCAGCTGTTTGGCGGACGTTTGCGCAACCTTGTGCAGCCTGCCGATCAAAGCAAAATCCTCGCCTTCCGCGTCATTCACGGAAACAATATGTTTCTTTGGAATCATCACCGCATGGACCGGAGCGGCGGGCTGAATGTCGTGAAAGACCAGAAACTCGTCGTCTTCATAAATTTTGTTGGAAGGAATATCTCCGTTTACGATTTTGCAAAACAAACAGTTCTCCATAATTAACGGCCTCCTGAGATTTATGTATTGAAATCGAACACGGGTGCCGGAACCCGCACACCGGCAGCCCTCTGCTTCCTATCATACCAGAAATACGGCAAAAAAAAGAAGCACCCGGCACTCCCGCTCAGGGGAGTGCGTCAGACGGACGTATGAGCAGGAGCGGCAAGAGAACTAAACTCTAACCCATACGTCCGTCCAGGTAGCTTCAATGAGTAATGTCGGCTTAGCTGTATTATAACAGCGCCTTTAAACTGTATCTGTGATATGGATCACATCAAGCTCGGACACATTCGACCTCCATCAAGCGGCCAGAAAACCCCTCTTTAGACCACAAATCCCGCTTTCAGTGCTTAAACCGGGAATAGGGGCTTCCGCTCGGAATAGCCTGGGACAATGCCTCGTACCGCTCAAAAAAAGTATCCAATATTCCAGGCGCCGTCCAGCCTTCGGGAAGCAATTCTCCCGGAAGCATCGGATCGGCGAGAAACAAATCCGTAATCGCCTCTCCAAGTTCAAGATACAAGGAAAAAAGCTCCAAATCCGAATTCCCCTGTGCTAATACCCTCTTCGCCATAGGATTAAAAACCTCTTGAAACCAGTTCCATTTTTCTTGATAGGTTTGTTCCAGGCTACCAAGCTTCCAAATATGAAAGGCTTTCTCTTTCGTGATCCGGCCCAGCTGAAAGGTACCGTTAAAGAGCGATACTTTCCCTTCCAGCTCCAAATTTCGGATGCTAGACAAAACTTCCTCCTCATAATTCCAGGGGGAAATATACACGCTGTTATATAATAGACCAAAACCGTACTGCAGGATTTCAACGCGAAACCGGTCCCGTTTCTTTCTTTCCCCTTCCGGAACCTCCAGCATGACCGTTTGCCAGGTGCCGTTCCATTTTTCGCTATACCGGTGCGGCTTTTGGTTGATGGATCGGATAAACGCCCTTCCCGATTCCGTTATCTGATAAACCGATCTGGAGGGCGAAAGGACATAACCCTCTGATTTCAGCCGAGATAACGAATTTCGGACATAAGTGGCAGCATAATTCCGTTTCTCATAAATTTTGATGAGTTCCTGAATCCCCATGCTTTCCGCCCGGCCAAGCAGATACAGCATTTGCTTTTCTATCGATAACAAAGCCAACAACTCCTTAAAGAGGTACAAAGAAAAGGCAAACCCTCGCTTGACAGCATTTGCCACTGAATATATCATAAATTCAAACGTTCGTTTATAAAAATAATACATTTATTTACGAGAATGAATGTACTTTTTATTAATTGGATTATAGCAATTCTATTACAGCCTGTTGGCATTCACAAGAGAACGACAGATGCAAGAAGGACGAAAGAAAAAGGTATCGTTTGGAACAGGAAGCGATCATTCTATTATTTGGAGGAGAGAAAGCCATGACAACAGCCACAGGAATCAAACCGTTAAAATTAGAAATGACCTCCCGAGGAAACCCATTCATAGCCCATGCTGCCCTTTTATGGGACGAGAACGAAGTCATTTTGGTCGACGCCGGCCTGCCCGGCCAGCTTCAAGTAATCCGGGATGCGCTTGCCAAGGAGCAGTTCTCCCTGGATCAGCTGACGAAAATCATCATCACTCACCAAGACTTCGATCACATCGGCGGTTTGCCGGAGCTGATCGCGGCGACTGACGGGAAGGTCGAAGTCATCACTCATGAGCTCGGGAAACCTTATGTCCAGGGGGAAGTGCCGCTGCTTAAAGGCGGATTCCCTGCACCGCCCACCAAGGTAGGAGCCATCGTAAAGGACGGCGATACGCTGCCTTACGCCGGCGGCATCCAGGTTATCTTTACTCCGGGACATACACCGGATCATATTTGTTTGTACCATGCGCCGAGCAAAACATTGATTGCAGGCGATGCGCTTATGGCGAACGGGGAAGAACTGGGGCTGTCAAGTCCTGAATACACTTTGGATATGCCCGGCGCCCTGCAGTCTGCAGCCAAACTGCTTAACTGGGATATCGAAACGGTCATTGCTTATCACGGCGGCGTATTTACCGGACAGATCCAAGAAAAGATCGCCAAAATTGCCTCGGGTGAACAGGGTTAACCAAAAGGATGACCGAAGCCTGCCGGCGAACAGGCCGGAATCGAAGAAATCTATGAGTAACTGAAAAATACATCTAAAAAACCCAGGCGCGGCCTGTCGAGAGGTTCGGCGCCTAGGTCTGTAGATAAGTTGGCACTCCATTGTTGAATAGAATGCTGTTCACCGAATCAGCTTCTGCAAAAACTATGGAGTGCTTTTTCAGTTTTCACAAAGTCCTGCTTGCCTGAAAATCAGCATTAATATTTCTCAAGCCGGATGCGGGAGCCTTCGCCCGCATGTTCAGCCGGCTCCACGATCAGCTTGCGGGGCAGCCGGTCGCGCAGCTCCGCTACGTGGCTGATAACGCCGACGGAAAGATGATCATGATGCAGATGTTCCAGCGACGTAATCACCGTGTCCAACAGCTCAGGATCCAGCGTGCCGAAACCTTCATCCAGGAAAAAGAATTGCAGCGGATATTGGCCCCGCAATTGGATTTGAGCGGATAAAGCAAGCGCCAGGGCCAGCGAGGTCAGAAAGGTTTCGCCCCCCGACAGCGTGGAAACCGCTCGTTTTACGCCGCCGTTGGCGTCATCCCGGATAACAAAACCTCCGCCGGAGTCCGTTTCCAGCGAATAACGCTGTTTGGTCAGAAATCGAAGCCGCTGGGAAGCGGCCTGGCTGACATGGACCAGTTGTTCTTCCGCTACGTATTCCACGAACGCATTGCCTCGGAGCGTGCCCTGAAGTTTACCAAGCAGCCCGCTCTCATGCTCCAGCCCGCTGCGCTGCTGTTCAAGCTCCTGCCACCGGATATGCCGTTTCTCCACATCCTCCAAATCCCGCTGCGCTTTCGCTTTCTCCTGCAGGGCCAGCTCGTCATTAGCCTGGCCTTCCTGGAAGATGCGCTGGACTTCGTTCCATTCCTCCTCAGAGAGGGTTCTGCCGTCCAATCGCTGTTCCAGGTCGCGCAGCGTCACTGCCAGCTCCTGCTGCTGCTTCCGGTGCTGCTGCGCCTGACGGGCCAGCTCTTCTGCTTCGTCCGGACGCATGGCGGCCTCCGCCGCCTCCTGCTCGGTCGTAAATGGAGAGTCCGTCAGCGCCTGCAGCCAGCGCCGCTCCTGATCGGCCGCTTGTTCCGCAGCGGCCGCAGCCGCCTGACGGGCCAGCACATCGGCTTGGACCGCTTCGTTCCGCAGCTGCTGCGCGGCAGCCAGCTGCTCCCGGGCAAGCTTTGCCGCCGTTCGCAGCCGGTTCAGCTTCGCCTCGGCGGCGGACAGCAGCGCTTCGGCAGGTTCCCCGCCCGTCAGGGCAACAAGCCGTTTGCTTTTCTCCTCAATCAGCTGAAGGCCGCCTTCAAGCCGGGTTGAACATTCAACCAGCTCCCTGTCCAAGGCCGCCAGCTGCTCCGACAAGACGCGCAGGCTGCCCGTCTTGTCATCGATGAACGGTCCGCTGACTTCGAGGCGGTGCCGGATATCGTCGGCCTGCAGATCCTTGGCCTGCAGGGCCTCGTAGCTGCGCTGCAGCTCATCCGGGGTCATACCGGGATGAGCTGCAGCCCATTCGGCTGTACGGCGCTGCACGTCAGCCTCAATCGCGGAGCAGCGGGCCTTCTGCTGCTCCGCCTGGGCCGCGGCTGCCTGCTCCTCGGCAGCCGCCAGGGCGCAGCGCTGGCGCAGTTCGGCGCCGGCGCTGCGCTGCCCGCGGACCCGGCTCTGCAGCGCAGCGAGCCGGGCTCCGCTTTCGCCGTGCGCGGTGCGCAGCGCGGCGAGCCGGCTGCGGGCGCTCTCCGCGTCCAGCGGAGCGCCCGGCCGGGCGGCGGCGGTCTGCGCAGCCGCCGCCGCTTCGCCGGATGCCGCCGGGTCTGCGGCGGCATCCAGGCTTTCCAGGGCCGCGCGCGCCGACTCCAGGTCGCGCGCGGCCCCAAAGCGCTGCTCCCGGCATTCCGGGAGCAGGGAAGCCACGGCCCGGAGCTCCGCCTCCAGGGCCGACGTTTCCCCGGCGCCGTGCACGGCCGGCGCCGGGTGCTCCAGCGAGCCGCACACCGGGCAGGCTCCGCCCTCGTGCAGCTCCTGGGCCAGGCGCACGGACCAGACATGCAGCTCCTGCTCCTTCAGCTTCTGCTGGAGCAGCGCTTCTCGCCGCTCGAGTTCTCCGGCGATCACCAGCAGCTCCTGCTCCTGGTCCTGCAGCTCCGCGGCCAGCTGTACGGCATCTGCAATCGTCGCCTGCCGCTCGGCTTCGCCGCGCGCCGCATTGTCCGTTAGCTCCCGGAGCTGACGAGCCGCCTCTTCCTGTTTCCGGCGCAGCTGCCCGGCCTCCAAACGAGCCTGTTCCAGCTGCTGTACGGCGGCGGCCAGCGTTTCCCTGCGCTGCATACCCTCCTGGAGAAGACGGCGTTCGGCCGACTTCACCTCAAGTTCTTTCAGCTGCTGCTCCAGTTCCTTACGCCGCTGCACCGCTTTGTTCAGCAGCGTTTCTTCTTTCGCGGCCTCTTCGGCGGCCAGCTTCCTCTTCCGTTCGATCTCCTGCTGCCTATCCAACTGGAGGGCATGGTCGGATTGAAGCTGCCCGACCTCCGTCTGGAGCAAGCGGGCCTGCTCCAGCTGTTCCAGACGGCGGAGCAGCCCCGGCTCCTCCTGCCCCAAAGCTTCATCGGCAGCAGCCGAAAGGCCCGCGGATTCGCCCGCCTTTGCTTCGGCCGACGCGGCATTCGCAGCAGCGGCCTCGGCGGCAATTGCACGTTCACGGGCTGCAGCCAAGGTTTCCTTCCAGCCGTTCAGGATCGGCAGAAGCTGCTCCGCGGCTTCTGCGTGACGCAGCTTGTGCTCAGCCGCCTCGATGGCCGGATCATTAGCGGCCAGGCGGGCTTCCTCCGCCGTCAGGCGCTGCTTTTCGTGGAGCAGCTCGCGGATTTTAGCCGCTTCTTCCGCCCGGCTCCGGGCTGCCAGCAGACGGCTGCGGGCCGCTTTGGCCGATTCGTCGGCCGCAGTCAGCCTTTCCGCCGCCGCTTTGACCGCTTCTTCAGATGCCATTCCGAGCCCCTGCTGCTCAGCGGTCAGCTCTTTGAGCCGGCCCTCCGTCTCCTTAACCCGCCGACTGAGCTTAATCGCAAGCTGGTCTCCGTATTTCTCCAAATGGAACAGACGCTGCAGCATCTGCCGGCGCTCGCTTCCCTTCAGCGAAAGAAATTCGGAGAACTTGCCTTGCGGCAGCACGACCGCCCGGGTGAAATCGTCCATTTTAAGTCCGATTTTATCTTCCACGCAGCGGTTCACCTCGGCCAGCTTGTCCGCTACCACGGTTTCGCCCTCGGGCTTCATTGCGACGAACCGGCTGATCGTGCAGCTTACCGACTGCTCCCCGGTCCGTTTGAATCTCCGTTCGACCCGGTACCGGCTGCTTCCCTTCGGGCCGGTCAGTTCAAACGTAAAAGCGACGAACAGGCTGTCCTCGGAGTGATTCATAATCCCCTGGGTGCCGTTCACCGCCCGTTCCACCTTGCCGTAAAGCGCCAGCGTCATCGCATCCAGCAGCGTTGATTTGCCGCTCCCCGTCGGTCCGAAGATGCCGAACAGACCCGTTTCGCAAAGCGCCGTAAAATCGATTTCCTGGCTTTCGCGGTAGCTTTGCAGCCCCGATAATTTAAGCAAAATCGGCTTCATTCCGCATCCTCCTCCCCGGCCGCGGCCGCTTCGTCTTCAGCCAGCAGGCTCATAAATAACCGGACCAGCTCCTCCCCAGGCTCGGCCCCCCCGCTTTGGCGCTGGTAAAACTTCCGGAACAGCTCATCGACCGGCATCTGCGACCGCTCCGCCATCGTTTCCTCAATCGACGGACTGCCCGGATATACAGGCCGGATATGTACAAGCCCGTCCCGGCTTTTGCGCAGCGTTCCGATATCGCCCATCGACATCGCTTCCGTCAGGGAAAGCTCCAGATCGATAAAAGCGTTAGCGTCGCGTCCTTCCTGAATCCAGCGGTAGACCTCTTCCAGCCCGCCCTTGCACACCCATTTCACGAGCGGCCTGCCGCTGCGAAGAAAAACCTCCTGCGGTTCGGCCGGCTGGCCGGGCTTAAGATCGAGCAGCATCACCGACTTGGCTTGTCCCGCTTCCGAAAAGCTGTAGGCCAGCGGGGAGCCGCTGTACCGGATTACCCCTTCGCCTTTGACCAGCTGCGGCCGGTGCAAATGGCCAAGAGCGGTATACTGCGCTCCGATCTGAAAAGCGGACGGATCCACGGTATACGCCCCGCCCACTTGAATCGGGCGTTCGCTGTCGCATTCCAGCCCTCCAAGCACATAAAGATGGCTCATCGCCAGGTTGACCGTGTCCGGCCGAAAGGAGGACGCCAGCTGTTTCATCAGCTGGCCGACCCGCGCGCTGTAGGCGAGGCGCAGCTCCTGCTCGTCTCCGTCGCCCGCTAAAAGCTCCTGCAATCTTGCTTCCGAAGGATAAGGCAGGGCGGCAATGACCGCCTCCTCGCCTGTTCTGCCCGTACGAATCCGTACCGATTGATTTGTCGGCAGGCCGGTCAGGCTGATCCCGCGGGTTGAAACAAGCGGCGACACCGAAGAGACGCGTTCCGGCTGGTCATGGTTACCCGCGATGACCGCCAGATGGCGGCCGCCTTCGCTAAGCCGAGCGGCAGCCTCGTAGAACAGCTGCTCGGCCGCTGCCGGCGGATTGACGCTGTCATAAACGTCTCCCGCCATCAGAATCAAATCCACCTGCTCGTCCCTTACGATCTCGACCAGCTCATCCAGAAACTGCTCCTGCTCGGCCAGCCGGCTCCGTCCCTCAAGCGTACGGCCCAAATGCCAGTCCCCCGTATGCAAAATGCGCATCCTTTTTTCCTCCTACTTCATTCTATTCCCAAACATCTCGCGGCTTGTCCAGCCGGAGCCGCGTTTAAAGCTTCACGGTTCTAACCGATCTGCACCGCATCCCCGGAATCAAAGAAATACAGCCATTTCTCGGCTACCTGCTCCCGGGTAATTTCCTCGACGGCTCTAGCATAAAGCTCCAATTGGATCCGGTAACGTTCCTTCAGCATTTCCAGCTGTTGTTCCCTCGCTTGGGCAGGCACGTAGTCGCTTTTATAATCCAGCATGATCAATTTGCCGTTTACTTTGAACAGGCAATCGATGATCCCCTGCACGATAACTGTTTCCTTCTGCAAATCTTTGATTACGGCCAGATCTCCTTCGGATCCGGCTGTTTCGGCTGCCGCTTCGCTCTGCCGGCCGGTTAAAGCCGGCGAAAAATGCGGGTAAGCCTCCGCAGCCTGCATCGCATACGTAAACGGCAGCTCCTTTTTCACCCATTCGGCACGAAGCAGCCTTTGCCCGAGCTCGCTGTCCAAAAATCCGGCAATTTTGTGCGGCTCCAGTTCCCCTGTCTGTTCCTGCGGCAAAATCCGGTCAGCCTCCAGCCTGCGGAAGGTTTCTTCCACCAGTTGAAGCCCGTCCCTTCCCGCTTCCTGCAGCGGCAAATGCTGCATGACCGTATGATAAGCCGTGCCCCGCTCGGTCCCGGACATTTTCCGCTGCTCCATAAATTTCGGCCGTCGCAAACGAAGTTTGGAATCCCCGCCTGTCTGCCCGCTCGCCGGTTCTAACGTTCCTGCCGCCATCCCGTAGAGCTCTCCGGTCCGTTCTGCCAGCAGCTCAAGACCGTCCGCTGCCGGCGAATCTTCCGAAACAAGCCGCGATTTCAGCTCGGTCACCGTCGTTTTGGCAGCCACACGGCTGCTCCATTCATTCGGGTAAGACCACTCCAGTCTGCGGGCAACCTCGGCAAACACCGCAGGGCGGACGAACGGTTTTTCTCCGCCGGCATTCGGCCCGTCCTCGTCTTTCTCAGGGTTATCCTCTATCCGGTTAAAGGCAGGACTATCTCCATGCTCTTCGATTCTACCTCTTTCGTCTCTACCGTATTTGTCCGTTCTTCCGGCATCGTTTCTCCCCGCATAATCCGCGTATTCGCTGTCGTCATCCACCGTCAGGTCTCCGGCTTTAGACAAGCCGGCCGCCGACAGCAGTTCCCGCAAGGCTTCATCGCTGCGTGATGCCGGCACCAGTGCCGATTCACGCCCCGCTGCCGCCGCATAAACCACGTCCCGGGAAGGCACAAACAGGAACTGCCAACCCGGGCTATCTTCACGATGGGGCAGCAGTCGATGCCCTTCGGCGCTTAATCCCGCCCATTCACGCAGCGCCCCGGCAGACGGATGCCGGATCAAAGCCGGACCGATCCAGTCCAGATAGCTGCGCCCGCGGGCCAGCAAATAGTCCGGGAGAATTTCCTCGGCCCCGCTGAGCGACTGGCTCCAGTTCACCGCTGATTTCTCCAGATCCTTCACCGCCGATACGAGGATCAGCTTATCCTTCGGCCGAGTCAAAGCAACGTACAGGATTCTCATTTCTTCGGCAATCAGCTCCATCTGGCTCCGTCTTCGAATCGCCAGGTTCGGCAGCGTCGGGTAGCTTACCCGGGTATTAGGATCAACGTATTTCGGACCGAAACCCAGCTCCTTATGCATCAGGAAAGGAGCGTTCAAATCCTGGCGGTTGAACATTTTCGACAGGCCGGCCACAAACACGACCGGGAATTCCAGCCCTTTGCTTTTGTGGATGGTCATGATACGGACCGTATCCTGATCGGCTCCGCCAACGGAAGGAGCGCCCAAATCGCCGCCCGTATCCTTAAGCTTGTCGATAAATTTGAGGAAACTATATAATCCGGGGGTCCCGGACGTTTGCTCGAACTGTTTGGCCCGGCTGTACAACGCCTCCAAATTGGCTTGTCTTTGCGGGCCCCCCGCCAGACCTCCAACCCAGTCTAGATAAGAGGTTTGCCGGTACACCGTCCAAATCAGGCGGCTGAGCTCACCTTCCCGGGCCATCCGCCGCCAGCCCTCCAGCAAAGATAGGAAACGTTCCAAACGTACGTATAATCCGCTTGGTTCCGGCTCTGCCAGCTCGGCTTCTTCCATCCAAGCCAGCAAAGCTTCATAGAACCCGGAGCCCGAGCGGGCCAGCCGGATGCGGGATAATTCCTCTTCATCCAATCCGACAATTGGAGAACGGAGGACGGAAGCCAGCGGAATATCCTGGCGTGGATTGTCAATGATCTGCAGCAGCGACAAGGCGATTTCAACCTCCGACGCCTGAAAATAACCCTGATTCACTTCCCCGGCCGCCGGAATGCCTTCCATTTGCAGCTCCTGAATCAGCATCGGCGCCCAGCCAGAGGTCGAGCGCAGCAAAATGACGATGTCCCCAAGCACTGCGGGACGGGAGCCTTTCAGGCTTTTATCGTAAACCATGAGCGGAGCTCCTCCTTCGCCGAGCAGGCCGCGGATGCGGGCCGCTATTGCCCGGGCTTCCAGACGGACCGCCTCGACATCGGCGGCTTCCTCTGCTTCCGAATCCTTGTCGGCTTCTCCATCCGCTTGATCCGTGCCGGCAGCTTGATCGGCATCCAGACCCGCATCGCCGCCGCTTCGGTCAATCAGCATCAACTCCGGTTCATATTGCGGTAGCCCTTTCTCGGCCTCAGGAAACAAATCGCCGTAGATCAGCTCGGCCCGTTCATCATAGTCGATTTCCGCAACCGTCCGGTTCATGATCTGCCGGAACAGCATATTTACGGCACCAACCACCTCGCGGCGGCTTCTGAAGTTCCGGGCCAAATCGATTCTGAGGCCGCTTCCCGAGAAATCGTCCCCATATTCCCTATATTTCTCAAGGAACAGACCCGGCTCGGCCAGCCGGAAGCGGTAAATGCTCTGCTTGACGTCGCCGACCATAAACCGGTTGCCCGTATCGGGCCTGGAAATCAGCTGTACGATGGTCTCCTGGACGGTGTTTGTGTCCTGGTATTCGTCCAGAAGAACTTCCTCATATTGGGCCTGATATTCCAAAGCAGCGTCGGAAGGCAAAATACGGAGCGGCGTTGCGTCCGGGTGCAGCAGGATACGCAGGCAATAATGCTCCAAGTCGGAAAAATCCAGCCAGCCGCGTTCCTTCTTCGCTTCCGCGTAACGTTCTCCGAATTCAATAACAAGCTCGGCAAGCCCGGACATAAGCGGGGCCGTGTCGTGAAGCTCGGCGACAAAGTCCTCCGCCGGTCTTCCGAACAGCTGCTGCCGGAGCTCGTTCAGCGATTTTTTCGCTTCCTCCCGCAGCGCTTTTACCCTTTCCTGAACGGCCGGGTCGGTCTGATCCTTCTTCACCGGTTTCAGTTTCCCGAAATTTGCGGCCTGAAATACCGGATGCAGGTCTTTCCAGGAGCCGTTCAATACCGCGTTCTTCAGTTCAAGCACCATGTTCAGGTCTTCCTCAAGCGAGACGGCGTACGGAGCCGGACCCGACGGCGACAAGGCCAGCGCCTTGCCTTGGGACAGCAGGTTGAGGATCCCTTCCAGCGACAGCAGCGTATCCTGGGTAATGCTTTGGATCCAGGTGCTGTTCTCCAGGGAATCTACCGTCGCATTTGCAAAGGAAGCGGCCATGCCGCGAAGCCAGAAATCGGGCCAAGGATGGCTGCAGGAGAAATCATACAGCCGCTGCACAAGCCGGAACGCACCTTCGTCGCTCCGCTCGCCGCTGAACCATTCCACCAGGCTGAAGAAAGCCTGGCCGTCTTCGGCGCCGTATTTTTCCTCGAACAATTCCTCCAGCGTCTCCTGTCTGAGCAGCTGTGCTTCATGCTCCGAGGCGAGCCGGAAACCCGGGTCGAGCGGAATCATCGTGTAATACCGCTGGATCACTTCCATACAGAAGGAGTGCAGCGTGGTGATCGAAGCCCGGCCCAGCATCGCCAGCTGCCGCTCCAGCTGTTCGTTAGGCTCGCCTTGCTCCAGCAGGCCTTCCAGCGCCTCGCGGATGCGATGGCGCATTTCCGTCGCCGCCGCTTTGGTGAAGGTGGCTACCATCAGCCGTTCAATATCGACCGGATGCTCCGGGTCGGTGAGCTTGCGGATAATCCGTTCCACCAGCACGGCGGTTTTGCCGGAACCCGCGGCTGCCGCAACCAGGATATTGCCGCCGGACAGCGCAATCGCGTTCCATTGGTCATCGCTCCAGTAACTTCCAGCCGGTTTTGGAATTACAGGCTCCATGGCGATTCCTCCTCTAACGTGCTCCAAATCCGGTCTTTGCCCGGTTTGGCCAATAATTTATAACGGCTTTCGTCCGAAGGTTCGATTTGGCAGACCGACTTGAAGGCACAAAACGTGCAGGCGGTCTCCTGTCCCAACCGGTAAGGCTCGATGGATACATCCCCTTCGGTAATTCGGGTGCCGATGCCGCGAATCGTCCGTCGTACGGATGACAAAAGAACATTCCACTGTTCCGGTGTCGTAACCGCGGCGCTGCTGTAAAACCCGCCGTCCGCCTTAACGGCAACGGGCAGGATGTCCGAATGGCCTTTCTCCAGCTTGTTGTCCATCATCAAAGCAATATCGCGGTCCGCCGTCACCAGGCCTCTCAGCTTAAAACGCTTAAGCATTTCCTGACGTGCCTGTTCAGGCGACATGCCGTTGCTGCTTTGCAGCAGCGGATTATGGACGTGAAAATAAAGCGTTCCGGCCGGTTTGGCCGGACTGCCAAGCCATTCCTCGGCCGAAGACAAAACGACGTCCAGATAGGTCAGCATTTGCAAAGCCAGCCCGTAATAAACTTCATGCAGCTTCAGGTCGGTCTGGCTGGATTTATAGTCGATCACCCGCAGCAAAATCCCCTGCTCGTTTTCCGCCATATCCACCCGGTCCACGCGTCCGACGATCTCCATGACGCAGCCATTCTCCAGTTCAAAGGTCAGCGGAGGCAGCTCTTTGCCTGGGCCGAAGTCCAGCTCGAGCCCAACCGGCTCGAAGCTGCCGCGTTTGGCCTGCTCGCCAAGGATCAGCGAAGCCCGGCCGACGATATTTTTCAGCTTGCGAGTAATAAAGCCATACCGTTTGGAGCTAAGCAAAATTTCCCCTTGCAGCTGGGGTACCAGCTTGTCCACGACCGCTTCCGCCTCCCGCACGCATTCTTCGGGCGTCAGGCTGGACCAGCTGCGGTTGCTGTCCTTGAACGAAAGGGCCATCGCGCTGAGCGCGGCATGAAACAGCTGCCCGATGTCCGGTGCTTTCAGCCGGTACAGCTGGCGCTCCTTCAGTTTCAAACCATGCGATGCAAAATGGGAGAACGGGCACGCCGCAAATCTCTCCATCCGCGATACGCTTGTGCGCAGCCGAGTGCCGTACAGCCTGCGGCTCGTCTCTTCCGTAAGCGTCCGCGTGCCGTTGCGGTAATCGAGCGACTGCAGCAAATAATCCAGCTTATGATAAAAATCCTTACTCCGGCCGAACCAGGCGATAGCCCCGTGCCAGACCGGGGACAATTCGGCTCCTGCCCGCCACTGCCGCAGCTGTCCGACCAGCGCCGACAATGCCGGCTCCGGACCGGCTACATACTCCAGCTGCACGTTCTCAGGCAGCGCAGCCGGAGGTACAGGAGAGACAAGTTTTTCCTCCAGGGAAGGGAATTTCAGCTTCAGGTCACGGATAACCTCGGAAGGCAGCAAAGCTTTACCCTCTTCATCTGCAGCAGGATAAGAGATCCATAGGGATGACTCCGCAGAAGATAAAATTTGGTAGATCATAAAACGCTCATCCAGCAGCTTTCTTGCCGTCCCCGGCTCCAGCACCAAACCGGTTTCGGCCAATCTGCTCCGTTCCTGATCCGTCAAAATGCCCTCCTCCTGATAAAGGGCAGGCATGACGCCTTCGTTTACGCCCAGCACAAAAACATGTTTGGCGTGAACCGAACGGGTCCGGTCCGCACTGCCGACCAGTACCTGGTCCAAAGACGGCGGAACAAGCCCCAGCTTAAGATTGCGCAGGCCGGTGTCAAGCACTCCGGCAAACAAGCGGGCGTCCAGGCGTTCTTCCCCCATCATTTCAACAATTTGGTCCAGCAGATCCAAAACGGCTCCCCAGACGGACCGATGCTCCATCGCCCGCTGCGGCTCGCCGGCAGCAGCCGCTTCCTCCGCCAGGCAGTCCAGCCGTTCGGCAGCCGAAACCTGCTCCAGCAGCCCAAATACGGCTTCGCACATCTCTCTGGCCGTCTTGCTCCGCTTCATTCGTTTCTCGAACAGGGACAGCGGTTCGACTACCGCGTCCTTTGCCCGCAGAATCTGGTTCAGCTCCTCGTCGCCGCCTCTTTGGCTGGAGGTTTCCGGCGAATCTGCCGCTCCTCCGGTTTCCCCCGGCTCCAAAGAGAGATTCGGTTTCCCTCTCCAGGCTTTTTCACGGTTCCAGCGCGCGCCTTCGATGCCCGCAGCCATGACGTAGTTCTCCAGCACGTCCATGTCTTCGCGCGTCAGGCTGCCGTCCAGGGGCAGCAGAAAATCCGTTTTGACGCAGCGGAAAACATCTTCGATCTTCCAGAAACGTTTAACCACGTCCAGCGCTCCCCGCACCAGTTCGATCAGCGGATGGGCGGCCATGCTTTTGCGCCGGTCCATAAATACCGGAACTTCATAATCACCGCAGATCGGCTCGATCAAATCCGCATAGTCCTCCAAATTGCGGACGTATAAAGCCATATCCCGCCATCGGACCTGCTCTTCCCGGGCCAGTCTGACCATTTCGCGGACGGCCGCCTCCACTTCGGAACGTTTGCCCGGGGCCGACCGGAGCCGCAGGCTTTGCTGCAGATCCTCCGGTTCGTCCTGTTCGCGGACCCGCTTCCTTGTGCCGTAGATTGATTCAAGCAGGCTCAGCGTTTCGCTGTTCTTAAATCGCGGGTAAGGCCGCTCGTCCATAATTTTATCCGGCCATACCGCCATCCCCGCCGATTCGGCCAAAGCCCGCAGCTTCATATACGTAACAGCCGAGGTGTAAAACAGATTCAGTTCGTTCGGCGGACGCGAAGCGTCATACGGCCGGTCTAACGTCAGCGCCACGTTTACGCGCACAGCCGCCTCCATCAGCCTGCCAAGCGCTTCTTGTTCCATAGGCGTAAACGAATGGAAGCCGTCCACCCATATTTCCGAGCCCTGCAAATAAGCGGAACTCAAAGCGCCTTCGGCCAGCTTCCGGACATGGTCCTCCGCATCGATATACAAGCCGGAAAGCTCTTTCTCGAACTCTCCGAACAGCAGCTGCAAATCATGCAGCTTGTTCCTGAGCAGCGGCGAATCGCCCCCGGAAGATTCCAAAAGCCGAAAATGCTGCCCCAGGGAAGCGGCGTCCGCCCCGTATTTTTTGGTTTCCGTATAAAGGCTGTTCAGCTTGTCGATCAAACCAAGCGCCCCGCCGGCGCTGCCATACAGCTTTAAATCATCCTGTAGCCCGCGCATAATGCGGTACAGCAGCATCTTTTTCCCTTCATCGCTGATCGGGATCAGCGCCGAGCCCCCCGTCTCCTGCATGATCCGGTAAGCCAGACGTTTGAAGCCCAGCACCTGGACGCGGACCGTTCCCTTTAATCCCGGAAAAGAAGCGATGGCGCGCTCCAGCTGAAAGGTCGCCTGCTCGGGAACCAGAATGATGATAGGCGGACCCATAGGGTCCTCCTGCAGCCGTTCACGGATTTGATCCAGCATATATCGGCTTTTGCCGCTGCCGGCCCGGCCGATAATCAGTTGAAGTGACACTTAGGCATCCTCCCTTATATAAAAAGGCTCCCCTAAAAGAGCCGATCGTTTCCCGTATCGATAGATTCTAGTATACCATAACCAGCGGGATCGGAACATGTGTTTGCAACAGCCCTGAGGATTGGAAAAAGAAAAAGCAGGCCGGTGCTGCACCGGGCCTGCTTGGCTGCGTATAAAAGCTTAGGGCCGCAAAGCGGCTCCAAAGCCGGATTCTTTTTGCTGCAAACCACACCTTTAGGCGAGGGTCCTCAGGCTTTGCTGCGCACCTCAAAAATGGCAAATTTCAAATAGTGGCCTTCGTCCACGCCCAAAATTTGCGGATGGTCCTTGCCGGCCGCGCGCCATTCCACCAGCCGCAATATTTTTCCCGCATCCTCCGCGGCATCGGCAATCGTGCTCAGGAACAGGTCGGGACGCATATGGTAGGAGCAGCTGGCCGTCACCAGGTAACCGCCTTCGTTGACCAGCTTCATGCCGTGCAGATTGATGTCCTTGTACCCTCTGCAGGCGCCGGGCACTGCTTTCTTCGTTTTGGCGAAAGCCGGCGGATCCAGAATGACCACATCCCATGTCCGGCCAGTGCCTGACGTCAGGGGCACCGAGGTATCGGCTTTCCCTTCCGCTCTGGCCTTGCGGTCCTCCTGCCCTTTGACCTGGCTGCGCAGGTAATCAAAAGCATCGGCCACCACAAACTCGACCCGTTCCTCGAACCCGTTCAGCTTGACGTTTTCGCGGGCGCTTTCGATGGCATGCTCGGAGATGTCGAGACAGGTGACCTTTTTGGCTCCGTATTTGCAAGCATGCAGCGTAAAGCTGCCGGTGTGCGAGAAACACTCCAGCACCGTTGCTCCGTCCCAATAAGGGAACGTCACTTCTTTGCCGCTTTTGTTCACGGGAACCGTGCGGGTTCCTTCTTCCGGGTTTTCCAGCTCCTGTAGACGGATGCCGCTTTTCTCGCCCCAGCCCAGCATAAGGGGGGCGATGGACGCGCGGTTTTCCCGCTGGTCAAAGAAATAACCGGTCTTTTGGCCTTCCATGATGTCCACGGAGATCAATAGACCGTTTTCCGTTACGGTCACGTGACGCGGGCAGTCTCCGTATAAAGCCCCTTTCACCTGCTCCAGCCCTTCGATCTCACGGACGCCGACATCGCTGCGCTCATAGATGCCTTTGGGCTGCAAAACCCGCACCAAAGCCTCCACGATCTGCTCCCGGTGTTTGTCCATGCCGAGCGTCAACAGCTGCACGACCAGCACGTCGCCGAACCGGTCCACAATCAGCCCGGGAAGAAAGTCCGCTTCCCCGTACACCAGGCGGTATGCGTTCTCCTTAACGAAACGTTCGCGGTGTCGAAGGCAGTCCGCAAACCGTTCGGCAAAAAAAGCCGTATCCATATCCTGTAAAGGTTTATAGGACAAGATCCTCACCGTAATCTGGGAAGCCGGGTTGTAATATCCCGTCGCCAGGTATCGCCCCTGATGATTGACCACCTCTACCAGGTCGCCGGGCGAAACCTCGCCGTCCACCCGTTCTATTTCGCTTTTATATACCCAGGGATGTCCCTGTTCCAGCCTTTTTTTGCGGCTGCGCTGCAAAACTACTGCTGCCATTTGAATGTCCACTCCTAATTTCTGCAAGTTATATACGAATTATCAATTACTCCTGATCTTCGAGATAGCAGCGGTAATCTTCCCGCGTTCTCTCTCCGCTCTACCATTCCGGATGGCATGACTGGTCCTTTGCATGCATAAACATAACCTCAGCAAAGGCTTGTTCCAAATTTTTTCCCAGGAAAGGAGGCCGATCGGTGTTCCGCGAAATCGCAGTTCCGCTGATCTTCGGACTGGCCCTCTTTATTTTCGGCATGAAAATGATGGAGCTGGCTCTGCAGGCCTGGGCCGGACCGGTACTGACGAAGCTGCTGAACAAAGTTTCCGCCACCCCTCTTACAGGGATGCTGTTCAGCACGGCAATCACCGCCCTGCTGCAAAGCAGCACTGCCGTTACCGTAATGACGATCGGCCTCGTCAATGCCGGTCTGCTGACCTATGGCCGCACGCTCGGCATCATTCTCGGAGGAAATATCGGCACCTGCCTGACCACCGAGCTCATTGCTCTGCATATTTCCGCTATCGGGCCTCCGCTGCTTCTGCTTTCCTTGTGCGTCTGGTTCGCAGCGGTTGTCTTATTCGAGAAACTTCCCTACCGGCTGCAAAAATATGCTTCCCTGCTGCAGTCCGTCCAGCACGCTGCGCTTGCCGCCGCAGGCTTTAGCATCGTGCTGGTCGCTATCGCCTGGATGCAAAACACCGGAGGAGCCCTCCAGGCTTACGGATTGATCGATTGGTTTACCCGGCGGGCGGAAAGCAGCCTGTTATGGGGCGTAGCTGCCGGAGCCGTTCTGGCTGCTGCGGTTCACAGCAGCGCAGCCGTCATCGGACTCGCGATGGGCCTGGCCGCGGCGGGAACCCTTCCCGTCCCGCTCGGCATCGCCGTAGTTCTCGGCTCCAACGTGGGAACCTGCGTAACGGCGGTTATCGCCTCCATCGGCGGAACCCGGTCGGGCAGGTTCGTAGCCTGGTCCCATATTGTGCTGAATGTCGGCGGCTGCCTGCTGTTTCTCCCGTTCATCAGGGAATTAGAAACGGTATCCTCCTGGATGTCTTCCGACGCTTCCGGCGTGATCGCCCACAGCCAAACCTTGTTTAATGTGCTCAGCTCTCTGCTGGCCCTGCCTTTATGTTACTTATCCATATGGAAACGGTTGGAGGACAAGGGCAACAGAACTTAAGGACTGACCTGAATACCTTCCCTTCCTGCTTCCCTATTAAATCTGCACGCCCAGCAGTTTAAGGCCTTTTTCCAAAATAAAATCATTGTTGTCATACCCGGAAGTCCGCTGCTTGTCCCACGCTTCAAGCGGTAAGTACCAATCTACGCCGCGGATTTCTTCGACTTGGGCCTTTAGCTCGCCTTGAGCGCTTTCCACCAGATAATAATGAACTTCTTTATCTACTTCGCCGTATTCGGCATGCTCATATTTATAAGCGATAATATCGATGGGTTGAACGATTGTGCCTGTAACGCCCGTTTCCTCCCAAATCTCTCTCAGCGCGGTTTCTTCAACCGTTTCCCCGAGTTCCTGCTTCCCTTTGGCAAAAGAGATTTTGCCGTAACGGTCCGTGATCAGCTGGATTTGCAATTCCCCTGCTTCCCGGCGGTATACGACGCCCCCGGCTGAAATTTCCTTGTATGCCATAATGGCTCCCCTACCTTTCCATCATTCCATGAATAACAAGGATTCCATTCTCCGTGAATGAAATCCTTGGGTTTGTTGCCTATAAATCAATTGTAAAGGGCGGGACCGGAATCCTACCTTAATGCCCTGCAGCCTCCGGAAGCTCGTCCAGAATGCGGACCAGCGTGCCTTCGCAGCCGTTGACGCCGGCTTGGGTCACTTTGACGCGGCACAAACGGCCAGTCAAATCTTCTTCCGTATCAAAAACGACCTGCAGGTAGTTATCGCTCATACCCATCGCGCGGCCAGGGCCATATTGGCCTTTTTCGTCGCGTTCCGGAATGACGTCCAGCACCTTGCCCACAAATTTCTCCGCATAAGCCAGCTGCATTTGCTCGGACAAATCGATCAGCTCGTGCACGCGCGCATGCTTCACTTCCTCGTCGACCTGGTCTTCCATGCGCGCAGCCGGAGTACCGGTACGCTTGGAATAAGGGAAGACGTGGAGCTCGGAGAAACCGATCCGCTTAATGGCTTCAAAGCCGTCGCGGTAATGCTCGTCCGTTTCGCCCGGGAAACCCACGATAACGTCCGTCGTAATCGCTACGTCCGGCATAAACTCGCGGATTTTGCGGATTTTCTCCTCAAACTCGGCAATCGTGTATTTCCGTCTCATTCGTTTGAGCACTTCATCATTGCCCGCCTGAAGCGGAATGTGGAAGTGGCGGCACATTTTCGGCGATTTTTTAAGCACCTCAAGCACCTTATCATCGATTTGGCTCGCTTCGATCGAACTGATGCGCACGCGTTCCAAACCTTCCACCTTATCCAGATCCCAAAGCAGGTCGGACAGCTTGTAATCGTCAAGGTCGTCGCCGTAACCGCCGGTATGGATGCCGGTCAGCACGATTTCTTTATAACCGGACGCCACCAGCTGTCTAGCTTGGGCGATGACGCTTTTCGGATCGCGGCTGCGCGACAGCCCCCGGGACCAAGGAATGATACAAAAGGTGCAGAAATTGTTACACCCTTCCTGAATTTTAAGGAAAGCGCGAGTATGATCCGTAAAATTAGGAACGTCAAGCTCCTCGAATTCGCGGGTTTTCATAATGTTGCGCACCGCGTTGATCGGCTGGCGTTTCGCCTGGATTTCGTTGACGTAATTTAAAATTTTATCGCGGTCCTGCGTACCGATGACCAGGTCCACGCCCGCAATGTCCATAATTTCAGCCGGCGAGGTCTGCGCGTAACATCCGGTTACCGCAATGATCGCGTCCGGATTGCGGCGGACGGCGCGGCGGATGATTTGACGGCTTTTCTTGTCGCCGGTATTGGTTACCGTACAAGTATTGATCAGGTATACGTCGGCGGTCTGCTCGAAATCAACCTGCTCGTACCCTTCATTTTTAAACAGCTGCCAGATGGCTTCCGTATCATAAAAGTTAACTTTACAGCCAAGCGTATAAAAAGCTACAGATGGCATCGTTAAACTCCCCCCATTTCTCCAGTTTCGTATAATATGCAGGTCAGGGCGGCCATGCCGGCCGTTTCCGTTCTCAAAATGCGTCGGCCAAGCCCGACGGATCTGGCGCCTGCCGCCTCCGCGGCGGCTACCTCTTCTTCGGTAAATCCGCCCTCAGGGCCTACAACGACCAGCACCCGTCTGGCCTTGTCCGGCGAATTATCGGACGTCAGGGACGCCGCAAACGGCTGAACAACGTCTCTTAATTGTTCGCCGAGTTCTTTTTCATAACAAATACAAACCAGGTCATACTGTTCAAATACCCCTAGCAGTCCCTTCCATTTCAAAGGCTGGCGTACCGCCGGAATCCGGCTGCGATGAGCTTGTTCCGCCGCTTCTTTGGCGATTTTGGCCCAGCGGGCGGTCCGTTTTTCTTCCTTGCGCTCATCGTATTGAACGATCGTCCGTTCCGATAGGAACGGAATAAACGCCGCTGCGCCGATTTCGGTGCACTTCTGAATGACTGTTTCCATTTTGTCGCCTTTAGGCAAGCTCTGGCCAATATCGACCTTGACCTTGGGTTCGCTGGATTCCGGCATCTTTTCCAGAACGTCCGCCGTCACGGCATCCGGCTCCAGCAAGCTGAGCTCGGCCAGTACCACCCGGCCCTGCCCGTCGCTGACGATCACCTGATCCCCCGGCTTGCCCCTCATGACTTTGGTGATATGGCGGGCGTCTTCCCCGGCGACGATTACCTGTTCCTCACCGAACTGTTCCGGCGGGATAAAATAACGCTGCATGTTCATCAATCCTTGTTCCAAATTACCAACCTACATCATACAACTTTTGCTTCGCGCTGGCTACAGCTTCAAAGAGCCTTTTTACTGAAAATAAGCGGCCGATCGTCAAGAAAATAAATTCAGATACAGCTGGCCGAACGCATTAAATATTTTATAAATCAAACTGTACAAAGGCGTCAGTGTCACGGCTCTTAGCGCCGGTATAAAAACAAACAACAGAAAAATCAGGGAAGCCCATTGTTCATACTGCTGCAGCATAGGCCGGATCCGTCTCGGGACGAGATCCTCCACAATCCGGTAACCGTCCAGAGGAGGCAGCGGCAGCAGGTTGAACAGGAACAAACCGATATTTAAAATCGCCAAATAATAGAGAAAAATATGCAGCGCATCCTGAAAGCGAGAGGTGCCTAGCGGCCCTATCACCCCTTCTTTTAATAAGGCAACGTAAAGAATTGTTGCGATAAATCCGATGATCAAATTGCTCAAAGGGCCGGCTGCCGAAACCACGATCCCCATCAAACGGGGTTTGCTGAAATTATCCCGGTTCACGGGTACGGGACGGGCCCATCCGAAACCAAGCAAAAGAATCATCAGCGTACCGAACAATTCAATGTGCGAGGCCGGATTCAGGGTAACCCTTCCCAGCAGTTTGGCGGTTGGATCCCCAAATTTATTGGCCATATAGGCATGCGCAAATTCATGAAATGTAAAAGCGATCAGGATGACTACCAGAATAAACGGCAGCACATCCAGGGGAAAAGCAAGAATCGAATCCAGAAAGCCCATGTTTACCCCTTTCTGGCCACAAAGGCGACCCAATCTTCTTCACGTGCCGTATGCGTGATCTCGAAGCCTGCCGCAAGAAGTCCGTCTTCAACTTCCTTCTCTTTGTTCTTGTAGATGCCCGAAGCGATATAATATCCGCCCGGCTGAAGCGCTTCATAAACGTCGTCTATGAAGAGCAAAATGATCTCGGCCAGGATATTGGCTACAACTACGCGTACGGGCAGCGTAATTCCTAGCTCCGTCGCCCCTTTGCCGCTTTTCAGGACGGCCAGAAGATCGCTTTCGAAGATGGTGACCTGTTTTTCCAAGCCGTTAAGCAGGGTATTTTCACGCGTGCTGGTCACCGCAATCGGGTCCAAGTCGAGCGCCAAAACGTGTTTGGCTCCAAGTCTGACCGCCCCGATGGCCAAAATGCCGGAGCCTGTTCCGACATCGATGACTTCATCGCCTTCCTGAATGACGGATTCCAGCGTCCGCAGGCAAAGCGCCGTCGTCGGGTGGGTTCCCGTCCCGAAAGCCATGCCCGGATCCAGCTCGATAATTTTTTCGTTGTCCGAAGCCGGCTCGTAAATTTCCCAGGTCGGTTTAATGGTCAAACGTTCGGAGACGCGGATCGGTTTAAAATATTTTTTCCAGTTGTTCGCCCAGTCGTCTTCACTGACATCCCGCAGCGAAAATTCGGCTGCCCCGGGATCAATGGCGTATCCGCGCAGTTCCTCGATCCGTTCGCTGATCTCGCGCTGGATGTTCTCCATATCGCTGCCTTCGGGAAAATAACCGCTGATTTTGGCTTCTCCCTCCGGAATGTCGTTGGGCGGAATCTCAAACCACTGTCCCAAAGAAGTATCTCTCGGTTTATTGTTATCGACATGTTCTTCAATGGCGACTCCGCCTGCCCCGGACTCGTGCAGGAAGTTCGAAATCATTTCCACCGCTTCTTCTGTCGTATGTATCGTAAGCTCTTTCCAAATCTTCAAACCCGTTTCCTCCTCAATATTTGCATGCCTTCTATTGTACTATAAAAAGGAACAAAAAAGAAAACCGCCAGGCTCACGTCCCGCCGGTCTGCAGGCTTGTGAACTTGACGGCTGAACTCGCGGAGATTTTAGGTTCGCCATGATTTTTTATTTTTTCTAAAAGGAACCTGCCAAGCAAGGATCGAATGTATTCTTACGTTTAATTATAGCTTAGGCGTTTTGTTTTCCTGGCGGGCATCGGCCCGTTCGCTGCGTTCCAAAGCTTCCCAGTCCTCTTGGTCAGCGCGGTCCTCGGAAAATTCGACGTCCAGATTGTGGCCTTCGAGATTTTTGGACAAGCTTTTTGCGCCTTTTCCATAAGATTTATTCAGATGGTTCATGTGCAAGCATCCTCTCGTTTTGTATTTGAGATTTAAATCAAGCCGCCAGCCTCTTCAACGATTTTCATCGCCTGGTGATGAATATTATCATCAACGACCGCCGTCAGCAGCACATCCCGGCCTGTCGGACCTCCCTGGCCCCCATCGCTCATGCCGCTGTTGGACGGATCGGCTTTAGCCAGAATACCTGCCGACTGATGATCCATGTCCTGCGCAAATTCCATCATGGTTCCGCTTCCGTAACGGGTAAAACGGTCGATGGACAAGTCAATGACCCGCAAGGCCTGCAGCTTGCGCGCCGCGCCTTCGGCTTCCTCGGGACTTTTAAAATAAGCGAGAATATTTTTTTCGGCCATTTTTTCACCTGCTCTTTTGTTCAGGATAATTACGACAAGCATTTACCGCTTAATCGTTATTTTGCAACCGCAGGCTCTTTTTATGCTCCGGTAACAAAAATCTCATTCCTTGAAAGGGAGGCAGCACCATGGACATGAACAACCGATTTAGACGAGCTTTTCCAGGAGGAGGCGGATTCCAGCCTAAGGATTTAGTCCCGCTCCGCAATTTAAGCATGAGTACAGCCCCCGTTAATGAAGAAGTAAACCGGGTTGTCGTCAGGGCCCATGTCCCCCATCCAGGTTACGGCATTCGGGTATCGTCCATTCATTTCATGGAGGACAAAGCGCTGATCTATGTCGCTCCGCTCCGTCCAGACCCCAATGCCTTGTATCCTCAAGTAATGTCCACCGTCCAAGCCGCCGCCTACGTTGCTGCCAAATACACCCCCGTATTTCCTCCGGAATATGAGAAACACCTGAATAATTTCATTTGAAGGATTCGGCTGGCATGGAGCAGGGATCGATTTCTGTTTTGTCCCAAAAAATTAATAAAAATTTGAAACGTCCCCGGCTCTTGTCCGTATTACCTGTATAAACGCATAAACACCACTTCACAGGAGGGCGACTAATTTATATGTTCAAAAAAATCATAATGGTTGTAATGGCATTTACCCTGTTTTTTGCCTTTACCATCCAGGACAATGCTGATGCCAAAGGACGGATCGGCGGCGGAGGTTACAGATCAGGCGTAAAGTCCCACACGACAACCCCAAATAAATCGACCACGACGGACAATGTGTCCAAATCCGGCACGACCAGCTCGACTAAGGGGACAGCCGGTACGACGGCTAACCGCGGATTTTTCAGCGGCGGCAGTTTTATGAAAGGTTTGATGATCGGCGGATTGTCCGGCCTGCTGTTCGGCAGCTTGTTCTCCAGTATGGGCGGTTTCGGCAGCCTGCTTGGACTGGTCGTGAACCTGTTTGCCATCTACCTGGTGATCGTCATTGCGGCTGCCTTGTTCCGCAGATTCAGCCGTCCGCGCAAGCCTGATCCAAGGGACGGACGGTATTAATCCATGATTCTGACGGAAGACGAAATTGTAAATGCCGTTTGTATCCATACGGCGAGCCGTAAGCAGATCCGCCCTTCGGAGGTACAGGTCGAATTAGCCTGGGACGAAGACACCGGGTTTACGGCCGAAGTTTGGGCAGCCGGCAGAAACCAATATATCGTTGAAGCCAATTTGATCGAAGCGATTTTGCTGTATATGCACGAAGAATATGGCAGACGGGTGTTTAAAGACGAAGTCAGACTCGAGCTTGAAGACGAAATCATTGCGGTAGTTAACGATTAAAAAGAAAGTCCGGGATGCGGCGCAAGCCAGGTCCCGGACTTTTTTATGGCCGTAAGGCAAACACGGCCATAAAAAAGAGAACAGCGCAAGGTGCGCTGTTCTCTTTTTGCATATGCAGGCTTAGTCGCCTCTGAAAGCTCTCTTCATCCGGTCAAAAAAGGACTGCTCATGCTCATGGGTATGTTCCCCGTCATGGGCCGCAAACTGGCGGAGCAGTTCCTTCTGCTCGTCGCTAAGCTTGCTTGGCGTAATGACAACAACTTTTACATGCTGGTCGCCTTGGCCAACGCCGCGAAGCTTCGGAACCCCTTTGCCTTTAAGGCGGAAATAGGTTCCCGTCTGTGTTCCGGCCGGGATCTTCAGCTTCACTTTTTCCGTAAGCGTAGGAATTTCAATCTCGTCCCCAAGCGCCGCCTGCGCGAAAGTAAGCGGAACCTCGCAGTAGATGTCGTCGCCTTCGCGTTCAAAGAAATCGTGGGACTTCACGCGAATGACGATGTACAGATCGCCTGCAGGACCGCCGCGAAGGCCGCCTTCGCCTTCGCCGGACATACGCAGCTGAGCGCCGTCGTCTACGCCGGCTGGAATCCGGACATGAATTTTGCGCTGCTTTTTAACTTGACCGCTGCCGGAGCAGGTTGGACATTTTTCTTTGATGATTTTGCCGCGTCCGCCACAGTTAGAACAAGCTCGACGGTTCACCATCCGGCCAAACGGCGTATTTTGGACCACTTCCTGCTGGCCCGAGCCATGACATACGGAACAAGTTTCCGGATGCGTCCCCGGCTTGGCGCCGGAGCCGTGACAAGTATCGCAGCTTTCCGTACGAGGAATGGTAATATCCCGTTCCACGCCAAACACGGCTTCCTTAAATTCAATCGTCATCGTATACTGCAAATCGTTCCCGCGCTGCGGTGCGTTTGGATCCCGTCTGCCGCCTCCGCCGCCGCCGAAAAACATGTCAAAAATATCGCCAAACCCGCCGAAGTCACCTCCGCCGGAAAATCCTCCGCCCATGCCCTGGTTCGGGTCGACATGGCCGTATTGATCGTACCTTGCGCGTTTTTGACCATCGCTTAATACGTCATAGGCTTCCTTCACTTCCTTGAACTTCGCCTCGGCATCGTCCGCTTTGTTTACGTCCGGATGATATTGGCGCGCTAGCTTCCGGTAAGCTTTTTTAATCTCATCGTCCGAAGCGCTTTTCCCGACGCCAAGCACCTCATAATAATCTCGCTTATCAGCCACAGTTCCACCTCCGCCATCATCGCACAAAAGGAAAGTCAAAGCGCGGAATGCCTAAGCGCTTTGACCTCCCTACTGTGCTAATCTATTCGTCCGATGCCTCAAGCGGCTCCGGTTCTGTATGGGATTAACCCATTGTATCGCAAAGTCCGTAATTCCTCAAAAAAGTTTACGCTCTGAGGTCAATGCTTCCTCTTTGAGATATTATTTCTTGTCTTCGTCAACGACTTCATAGTCGGCGTCTACAACGTTGTCTTTAGCGGAACCGCCTTGGGAAGCTCCTGCGTCTTCAGCGCCGCCTTGAGCAGCCTGAGCTTGCTCATAAAGCTTGACGGACAGCTGCTGAACGATTTCAGTCAGCTTATCGGAAGCTGCTTTGATTTCATCCAGGTTGTCGGTGCCAATGGCTTTGGACAACTCTTCTTTAGCTGCGTTCGCTTTGTCGATTTCGCCAGCGTCCACTTTGTCGCCCAGGTCTTTGATCGTTTTATCAACGCTGTAGATCAGCTGGTCGGCATTGTTTTTCGCTTCAACAAGCTCTTTGCGTTTCTTGTCTTCGTCCGCATGCAGCTCGGCGTCTTTCATCATACGTTCTACTTCTTCGTCGCTCAGGCCGCTGGAGGAAGTGATCGTGATTTTTTGGCTTTTGCCTGTGCCTTTGTCCGTTGCGGATACGTTAACAATCCCGTTCGCATCGATATCAAAGGTAACTTCGATTTGCGGTACGCCGCGCGGTGCCAAAGGAATATCGTTCAAAGTGAAACGTCCCAGCGTTTTGTTGCCGGCCGCCATTTCGCGTTCCCCTTGCAGTACGTGGATTTCAACGCTTGGCTGGTTATCCGCGTAAGTGGAAAATACTTGGGATTTGCTTGTAGGGATCGTAGTGTTGCGGTCGATCATCTTGGTGAACACGCCGCCAGCAGTTTCGATACCCAAAGACAATGGAGTTACGTCGAGCAATACCACGTCTTTAACGTCGCCGGTCAATACGCCCGCTTGAACGGCTGCGCCAAGGGCAACTACTTCGTCCGGGTTAACGCCTTTGTGAGGTTCTTTGCCCGTCAATTTCTTGATGGCTTCTTGCACGGCAGGAATACGAGTCGAACCGCCGACTAGAACCACTTTATCGATATCAGATGCAGACAAGCCCGCATCGCTCATCGCTTGACGTGTAGGGCCCAAAGTGCGCTCTACCAGCCCAGCGGACAGCTCTTCGAATTTGGCGCGAGTCAAGTTCACTTCCAAGTGCTGAGGTACGCCGTCTACTACCGTAATAAACGGCAGGGAGATCGTTGTTGTAAGCACGCCGGACAGTTCTTTTTTCGCTTTCTCGGCAGCGTCTTTCAAACGTTGTACAGCCGCTTTGTCTTTGCTCAGATCAATGCCTTGCTCTTTCTTGAATTCGTTCACGAGGTGATCGATGATCACTTGGTCAAAGTCATCGCCGCCGAGGTGGTTGTCGCCGCTGGTGGCTTTAACTTCAAAGAAGCCGTCGCCGAGTTCAAGAATGGAAACGTCAAAGGTACCGCCGCCAAGGTCAAACACGAGGATCGTTTGATCTTCCGATTTTTCCAGACCATAAGCAAGAGCTGCCGCCGTTGGTTCGTTGACGATACGCAGCACTTCGAGACCGGCGATTTTACCCGCGTCTTTAGTTGCTTGGCGCTGGCTGTCGTTGAAGTAAGCCGGAACGGTAATAACCGCTTGGGTTACCGGTTGGCCCAAATAAGCTTCCGCGTCTGCTTTCAGCTTTTGAAGAATGATCGCGGAGATTTCTTGAGGCGTGAAGTCTTTGCCATCGATGGATTCTTTATGGTTCGTACCCATATGTCTCTTAATGGAGATGATGGTACGGTCAGGGTTAGTGATCGCTTGGCGTTTAGCCGTTTCGCCTACGATACGTTCGCCGTCTTTTTTGAAGCCTACTACGGACGGAGTTGTACGAGCGCCTTCAGGGTTCGGGATAACAACGGCTTCGCCGCCTTCCATTACCGCTACGCAAGAGTTGGTTGTACCCAAGTCAATACCGATTACTTTACTCATGGAACATGTCCTCCTAAAAATTTTTATGAAGTCTAGACTTCGCAGGTTAACTTCGCAATAAAAATTCGCTTCGAAAGCATAAGCTTTTTGTTGAGCATACGCTTCTTGAATTATCTCCGAGACAAAATGGCTTCGGAAGCATCCGCTTAATTTTTATAAAGCATTCGCTTCGCAGATTAACTTCGCAATAAAAATTTGCTTCGAAAGCATAAGCCTTTGTTGAGCATACACTCCGACTCATTCTTCACCTTAAGCTTAACCGCTCAAATTGAAGGTTCGCTGAACGCTGCTCAGCCGCTTACTTTTACCATGGCCGGACGCAGCACTTTGTCTTTCAGCATGTAGCCTTTTTGCAGTTCTTCCACCACGGTGCCTTCTTCATACTCATCGGTTTCGACCGTCATGATCGCCTGATGGTATTCCGGGTTAAACGGCTGGCCGACCGTTTCCATAATGGTCAAACCTTCGGCCTTCAGCACCCCTTCAAACTGGCGGAAAATCATTTCCACGCCTTTAACGAACGAAGACTGGTCGTTTTGTTCAGGCACCCCTGCGGACAAAGCACGTTCGAAATTATCGAACACCGGCAGCAGTTCCCCGATCAGCTTGGAAGAAGCGTATTTCGCGAGCTCCTCCTTCTCCTTTTGCGTACGTCGGCGGAAGTTATCATAGTCCGCTTGAACGCGAAGCAAACGCTGCTGATGTTCGGCAGCTTCGGCGCGCAGATTTTCCAGTTCCGGATTGGCTGCCGCTCCGACTTCTTCGGTTCCCTCTTCAGCAGCGCCCTCAGCAGGTGCGGCCGTTTCCGGCTGCAGCTCCTGTTCATTTTCCAATGGGGTCTGCTCTTGATCTTTCAGGTTATCTTCATTGTTCATATTCGTTTCCTCTTCAGTTCGATTGATATTCTCCAAAGAAATCTTCACCTCCTTGAAGGGCGGTTTTGCTTCTGGTTATCATCCCGCTTAAGGCGTCATGATTTGGACAAAGCCGCTGTCAGGTTGTTGGATAAAATGTTTAAAATGCCGATTACCCGCGCATAATCCATCCGGGTCGGCCCCAGGATCGCGATCGAACCCAAAGCTTCCCCTTCAACCGAATACGTAGCCGTAATCAGGCTGCAGTTGGCAATCGCCTCGTGGGTATTTTCGCTTCCGATCCGAACCTGAATGCCAGAACCGCTTGCGACGGAAGAAATCATTTTGGTCAAGGTCGGCGTTTCTTCGAGCAGATCCAAAATATCCTTGACCTTCTCCACGTCTTTAAACTCGGGTTGGGTCAGCATATTGGTCGTTCCGCTCAGAAACAGCCGCTGATTCTCCAGATTGGAGCCAAACGTTTCATCCAGAACGCTCATCAGCTGCTGATAATGGGAGACATGGCGCTCCATTTCCCGGCCGATCTCCTGAAAAATCTGAGCTTTCAGCCTATAAATCGGCATGCCGGATAAACGATGATTCAGCAGATTAACCATCCGCTCAATTTCTGAAACCGAAATGCCCGGCGGAATCGATACCGTCTTATTTTCTACCTGTCCGGTATTTGTTACTACAATAGCAACCGCCTTATTATCATTTAATGGAAGCAGTCCAAAATGACGAAGCGTCGTATGGAAAACCTCCGGTCCTAACAGGATCGAAGTATAATTCGTCATATGGGACAAAATCGTGCCCGCATGCTGCACAACCTGCTCGACCGCATTCAGCTTTTCGGCGAAAAAAGCCTTAAGCTCCTTCAGTTCGGCAGTCTCCAGCGAAGCCATCGGGACCAGATGATCCACGTAATACCGATAACCTTTATGGGACGGGATCCGACCGGCCGACGTGTGCGGCTGCTCCAGGAAGCCAAGCTCCTCAAGGTCGGACATCTCATTGCGGATCGTAGCCGGGCTGTAGCCGACGTCCCCGCGTTTCGAGATGCTGCGGGACCCTACCGGTTCTGCAGAACGGATGTAATCATCCACAATGGCTGTTAAAATAAGTCTCTGTCGCTCCGTCAACATAGGTAATCCCTCCCCGATTCGATATCTGTCGCTTCCGCTTTAGCACTCACTACAATAGAGTGCTAATCACTATTACAAAAATACCAGACTGACATGACGATTGTCAAGTCAGTCCAGCATTTTAAGAACCGCAATTTCATCGCAGCAGTGCTGCTTTGCGCAGTGTATGCAATCCGTCCAAACCTTCTCCGGAAAGATTTCTTTTTCGACGACATGGAAACCGTTTTTTATGAAAAAGGAGACCTCGTAGGTCAGTGCCATAATCTTCGGTATGGATCTGGCTTTGGCCTGCTCGATCAGCTTGCTCACAATCATCGAGCCCAAACCCTGGCCTTTGCAGCCTTCCGAAATGCCTAAGGATCTGATCTCTACCAGATCATCGCCGAGCTGGCAAAGCGATCCGCAGCCAACCACCTGTCCGTCCACCTCGACCACCACGAAGTCCTGAATCTGGCGTTCCAGCACCTTGCGTGACCTCGGCAGCATGATGCCCCTGCGCGCATATTCTTCTATCATTAAAAATAAAGGTTCAACATCCTCGATGTTTGCAGTTCTGCATACGGCAACAGCTGGCATCGTCAGCACACCTCCTTGGGTAATAACACGAATAAATATACAATAACACGTATAAAACTTCAAGAGGATTATTTCAATTTTTTGGGGAATAATTTCTGCAGTTTTCAGCGGCCGGACAAGCTTTGGGGCAAAAAGAAAAACGGATCCTGCCGCAGCGGCAAAATCCGTTTTAAAACGGCTATTTATTTAATGAAGGACATTGCTCTCTATTCAATCTTCTACCGTCAAATGACCGATAAACGCCCCAAACACATCGTTTCCATATAAAACGCCCTGTTCGCTCAGCTTGTAGCCGTCACCGTCACTTCGGCCAACGAGCAGCTCCAGCTTCAGGAGACGTTCAAGCGGAGCCTGAAACACCTCTTCAAACTTCCGGCCGAACTGGTGCTCAAAACGCGAGGTTTGCATGCCGTCCAGCATCCGCAGCCCGACCATCGCAAAATCCTCCATCGCTTCTTCCTCGGAGACCGTAAACTGGTCCAATCGCGGAAGCCCCTCGGCGGCTCCCTGATTATACGGGGTCACGCCTTTAATATTCACATGGCGCTGTCTGCCGACATAGCCGTGGGCTCCGGCTCCAAGGCCGTAATAATCCTCGTTGCGCCAGTAAGTCATATTATGCCGGCTTTCAAAGCCCGGTTTGGCAAAATTGCTAATTTCGTATTGCTTGTAGCCAGCCTTGGCCATCCGCGACATCAGCAGCAGATACATCTGCAGCTCGTCTTCTTCATTTGGCAGCGGGAGCTGGTTTTTCTGGTACATCGTATGGAAAAGCGTATTTTCCTCCACCTTCAGGCTGTAAATGGAGTAATGCGGCAGATCCAGCTCCAGAGCTTTGGTGATGCTTTCGTCCAGCATTTCCACCGTCTGATTCGGAAGCCCGAACATCAGGTCGATCGACAGGTTGTGCAGCCCCGCCTTGTGGGCATTCTCCAGGCTGCGGTACACGTCGTCCGTGTTGTGGATGCGGCCGATACCGCTGAGCAGCGTGTTCTGGAACGACTGGACGCCAAAGCTGACGCGGTTGACGCCGCCGGCCTTCATCACAGCCAATTTATCCAAATCGGTTGTACCCGGATTCGCTTCCATCGTAAATTCAAGATTCGGAGCCCAGTTCGAAAAATGCCTGCGGACCGATGCCAAGAAAAACTCCATCTCGGCCGGGGTCAAAACCGTTGGCGTTCCTCCCCCCACAAAAATCGTATCGATCCGCTGCGGCGGCGTCTGCTGCACCGTCAACTCCATTTCGCGGTCAAGCGCACGCAAATAGTCCATGACCGGCTGATCCTTCAGCACATAAGAGTTGAAATCGCAATAAAAACATTTATTCGTGCAAAACGGGATATGAATATAAACGGCTCTGGGCGGCGCAAAGCTGTGCTGCTGATGCTGCTCATTTGCTTGCGTTTGGCCTTCGGACGAACCGTGATTTTTTAATCCTGGTTGAACATTCATTTCAAGGACACCTCCCTGGAGCAAAAAATAGACAACCGCCCTTATTTCTCAGGGCCAGCTGCTTAACCTCACATGCAGAGCGCATGTGCGGAAAATTTGGAAGAGGGAGCCGGTGAACGGCTCCCCCTCTGCAAAGCGGATCTTAATTATTCGTCAATTTTCAGGACGGCCATAAAGGCTTCCTGCGGAACCTCTACGTTGCCGACCTGCTTCATCCGTTTCTTACCTTCTTTTTGTTTCTCAAGCAATTTCCGTTTCCGGGAAATGTCGCCGCCGTAACATTTGGCGAGTACGTTTTTGCGCATCGCTTTAACGGTTTCACGGGCAACAACCTTCGTTCCGATAGATGCCTGAATCGGCACCTCGAACATCTGGCGAGGGATCAGCTCACGCAGCTTCTCGCAGATGATCCGGCCGCGCTGATAACCTTTGTCCCGGTGAACGATAAAGGACAGGGCATCGACCTGCTCCCCGTTCAGGAGAATATCCATCTTCACCAGGTTGGATTTGCGGTAGCCGGATAGCTCGTAGTCAAACGAGGCGTATCCTTTGGTACTGGATTTCAACTGGTCAAAGAAATCATAAACGATCTCGGAAAGCGGAATCTGGTACGTGATGGTTACCCGGGTTGTATCCAGGTATTCCATATTTACGAATTCGCCGCGTTTGCCTTGGCAAAGCTCCATCACCGTACCTACATAATCGTTAGGGACGATAATCGCCGCTTTGACGTAAGGCTCTTCCACATATTCGATACGTCCCACTTCCGGATAGTTGGAAGGGTTGTCGATTTGGATCGTTTCGCCGTTCGTCAGCGTAACTTTGTAGATAACGCTTGGCGCTGTTGTAATCAGCGGAATGTTGAATTCACGTTCGATCCGCTCCTGAATGACGTCCATATGCAGCAAGCCAAGGAAGCCGCAGCGGAAGCCGAAACCCAGCGCGCTGGACGTTTCCGGTTCAAAGCTGAGCGATGCATCGTTGAGCTGGAGCTTCTCCAGCGCTTCGCGCAGGTCGTTGTAATCCGAGGTTTCGATCGGATACAGACCGCAGTAAACCATCGGGTTGATCTTGCGGTAACCCGGCAAAGGTTCGGCTGTCGGATTTTTGGCGTCCGTTACGGTGTCGCCGACACGGGTATCGCCGACATTTTTGATGCCGGCTACGATAAAACCTACGTCTCCGACGTTAAGCTCGTCAATAATGCTCATGCGCGGTTTAAACGCGCCGACTTCAATGACATCAAATACCTTTTCGGTCGCCATCATTTTGATTTTGGAGCCTGTTTTAATTTTCCCGTTCACTACGCGGACATAAACGATAACCCCTTTGTAAGGATCGTAATGCGAGTCAAAAATCAGCGCCTTCAGCGGTTCGTCCGGATCTCCCGTCGGAGCCGGAACCTGGCGCACTACCTGCTCCAGAATTTCCTTGATGCCGATTCCGGCTTTGGCGGAGGCCAAAACGGCTTCGCTGGCATCCAGACCGATAACGTCCTCGATCTCCTGCTTCACCCGTTCCGGATCGGCGCTTGGCAGATCGATTTTGTTGATGACCGGCAAAATTTCCAGGTTGTTGTCCAAGGCCAGGTAAACGTTCGCCAAGGTCTGGGCTTCAATCCCCTGGGCCGCGTCCACCACCAGCAAGGCGCCTTCGCAGGCAGCCAGGCTCCGGGAAACCTCGTACGTAAAATCGACGTGTCCCGGCGTATCGATCAAATTCAGCAAATATTCTTCGCCGTCATCCGCTTTGTAAGTCAACCGGACGGCCTGAAGTTTGATCGTGATCCCACGTTCCCGTTCCAGCTCCATTTGGTCCAGCACCTGCTCCTGCATTTCGCGGGACGAAAGCGCCCCGGTAAATTCCAAGATCCGGTCGGCCAACGTGGATTTACCGTGGTCTATATGTGCAATAATACTGAAATTTCTGATTTTCTTCTGTCGTTCTCTAATGTCGCTCATGCCTTACCCCCACACAGGTACTTATAACCATTACTTCATTATAACAGATCAAAGGATACGCCAGCAATGGCAAGTCCTAAAATCGATATTCCGCTAGTCCGTAAGCGAGCCGAATAGGGAGACTACCCAGTTAATCCCTTTCTGCGAAACGTTCTGCAGCAGTTCGCCCGTCTTGTCGGCAAAACGGTCCACGGAGGTTTGCGGAGCCGGCGACAGCAGAAGCTGGCCCGGCGACTGGTATGGGGGCATGCCTCCCGAATTTCCCGCTTGTACGGATGTCCCGCCCGAATTCGCGGTCACCTGCGGCAGAGTGGAGGGAACTGGCAGGGACCCCGAAGTGGAACCCGGATTTTGCACATAATAATAGGTAGTGCCGTCCGGCAGCTTCACGTAGGTTCCCTGCTCGTAACCCTTTCCGGCGGCCGCGCTCCCGTTCTGACCGGAAGCGGCGTTCCCCTGCTGGGCCGGGGGAGCATTATAACCGACTGTTCCCATACCTGCCGTACCCGGCATCCCCCCTGCCTGGGCGGTATAACCGCCGGTCGGGTCTCCGGATACCAGCTGCATGCCAAGCGCTGCCCCGGCGGCCAGAAGACCGCCGTACAGCAGCATTCTTTTTATACCACGGGCCATGTTTGTTTCCTCCTTCTTAATTAACAAGCTTAAGGTTTCGTCGTTTTGCTCGAAGCGGAAGCGTTAACCTTCTCCGCCTTCTGGTCTTCGAAATAAACGTCGGCCAGCGTGTCCGCCAAAATTTTGGAAGTGCGCTTAAGTTCCTCCTTCGTATTGTCAATGCCGCCTACTTCGATCAGCACGCTGTTCGGGGATAAGGACTGGTTGTATTCGCCGTTGCCCTGGGCGCTCGTTTTGCCCCAGATGCCGCGCGATAAGCCGGGATATTCCTTTTCGATCCGTTCATAAATTTTGTTGGCGAACGCTTCGTTTTTGCGCCAGTCCGGGTTGCCATGGCCGATGATGAAATAAAGCTGCGCATAGCTGACGCCGTTGATCGTGGTGGTTGTTTTGCTGTAGCTCTGCGAATCCCGGTGAATATCGATAAAATAATTCAGGTCGGCATATTCGGCCAGCGCATCCTTGACGGTGACGCGGGAATATTTATAGGAATAGTTGTAATTGTAGCCCTGCACGTTTTTCATGTAATCCTCGAAGGCGTGATAAGCCCCTACTCCCTTTTTTTCCAATTCTGCGGCAACAAAGTCGCCGACGACGCCAACATTTTTAGCCGGATTGGATGAGCTGGGGTTATCGGTTTTTTTGCCAAGCAGCGGATTATAAGATTCGTAAGGGTGGGAGTGATAGATCATGATCGTTTTGCGCTCGTTGGCCGTGGAAGAAGTGTTTCCCTTATTTCCGCCCGGCTTGTCCGTCGAGCCGTTTTGGCTTGTCCCTCCCTGCGCTCCGGAAGCTCCGGAAGGATCCGCGGCATCCTTGGACCCGTTACCGCCGCCGGACGGATCCTTGGAGCCGGATGACGGGTTGTCGTTTGCGCTGCCGCTTTTGTCCGCGCCGCCGGTTTGATTTCCCGCTCCGCTTGGATCAGACTGATCCGCCTCATCCGTGACGCTGCTGTCCGGATGATCGTCCGCATCGGCCGTCCGGTAATCCTCCGGCGCCGTCGGCGCCGTTTGGCCCGAACCCGCCCGCAGCAAAATCGGACTGCCGACCGAGAGGCCGGGCACCTCCCTGGCTACCAGGCTTTTTGGATCCGAAGGATTGACGTTCGTCAGCAGCTGAAACACGAAATTCGTCATGTTTTTCCCGCTGAACACTTCATTCTCCACCGGTTCTTTGCTCTGCAGGTGCGGCACCTCCATTCCCAGCATTTCCGCGAAAAAACCGCCGGGCAGCGAAGACGCCAGCCCTTTCATGGACGAGACCGGGGAGCTGTTAAGCTTGTTCTCCGCCAGTCCCCCCAAGCCGATCATCATAAAAAACACAAGCGACAACAGCGTGAGCACAACCATCGTTCGGCCCATCGCCAATATTTGAAAGGTTTTCCTTTTCATCCGTCCGACATTCCAGGTTTTGAAACCGTTCATTTTCAGGGTACCTCCTTCATCCGGCTTTGTTGATTTACGTCTATATTCAAATCTATGAACCGGATCATAGAGGTAGAACTGAAATCTACTATTTTTTAGAGCTGTCTTTGCAGAAAAAAGAGAGAAAGAAAAACACAAAAAAGCCGCTTCCTGAACCGGCTTTCACCGGCAGGAAGCAGCTTTACGGCTGTTCTCGCCTATCAGTCTTTCGTCCTTGTCCTCAGCCTTTCGTCCTTGCGCCTTTCAATCTGTAAGTCTGTAAAAGTCTATTAGACTTCGGACTTCGGACTTCGGTATTTCGGCTATTTTCGGGGCGAAGGCCCTTAATGCGTGTAGGCCGCCACGTTATCGCCGTTAACCGCCTGATGCAGGGACGCGTTTAAGCCGCTGGCAATAACGTTGGCAATGTCCTCGACAAACTCGTCGATCTCTTTCGGGGTAACGACCACATCGTGGCCAAGCGGCTGGAGAACTTCCTTGACCAGCGCGAGACGCTCCTGCTCGCCCAGATCGGGCAGCATGCCCATGATTTGTTTGGTTTGTTCGGGACCGCTCCCTGAAAAATGCTGCTTCATCATATCGATCACGCTGCCAACGATCGTGGAAGCATAACAGACCGTAGGCACGCCGATGGCGATGCAGGGAACGCCAAGCGTTTCCATCGTCAAACCCCGCCGTTTGTTGCCGATCCCGGAACCCGGATGGATGCCGATATCCGCAATTTGGATGGTCGTATTCACCCGTTCCAGCGACTTGGAAGCCAGAGCGTCAATGGCGATTACGGCATCCGGCTTAATCCGGTCCACGATGCCTTTCACCACATCGCTGGACTCGATGCCCGTAAGGCCCAGCACGCCCGGCGCCACCGCACTGACCTCGCGGTAGCCGTCGTTGACCTGATCCGGGGCAAGCTCAAAATAGTGGCGGGTCACCAAAATATTTTCCACCACAAGCGGTCCCAAAGAGTCGGGAGTCACGTTCCAGTTGCCGAGCCCGACCACCAGAATTTTGGCTTCCGAGGAAACGCCGATCTTTTGCAGAAATCCGCTGAACTCCTTAACAAACGTCTGGGCTACCTTTTCCTGAAGATCCGTATCCTGGTTGCGCAGGCCGGGAACCTCAAGCGTGACATAATGCCCCTGAACACGACCGATCCGCTGGGAAGCGGCCTCGTTGGTCACGTCGATACGGGTGACTTTGATGCCGCCTTGTTCCTCCACTTCTTCGTTTAATCCCGGGATCGGTCCGCCGTAAGCAGCTTCCGCTATCTCTTTGGCATCAACCGCCAAATCCGTTCGTACATTATAGTTCTGCAAATC
Source organism: Paenibacillus mobilis (assembly GCF_058267595.1). Classification (NCBI taxonomy): domain Bacteria; kingdom Bacillati; phylum Bacillota; class Bacilli; order Caryophanales; family Paenibacillaceae; genus Paenibacillus; species Paenibacillus mobilis. Next base: position 180,942 of record NZ_JBZCMS010000006.1, on the reverse strand, counting down.
CAGTTCCATCGTCATACCTCCTGTAGCGCCTGTTTAGTTGTAGTTTGCGGGACAACCGTCAAGTTTATACAAAAGATATGGATTTAAGGATTTTGCGGATTTTATTGCATTTTGTCCTACCACATGCTAAACTATTTTAAGTTGTGAACCATCTGAGTGATCATGCCTTACAGGAGGTGAAATGCAATGCCAAACATTAAATCCGCGATCAAACGCGTTAAGACTAGCGAGAAACGCCGCGCTCTGAACGCTTCCCAAAAATCCGCACTTCGTACAGTTGTTAAAACTGCCGATACAGCGCTGGTAGGTAACGATGTGGAAGCAGCTAAAGCTGCAATCGTTGCTGCTACAAAGAAATTGGATAAAGCCGCAACTAAAGGTTTGATCCACAAAAATGCAGCTGCCCGCAAGAAATCCCGTCTTGCCAAAAAACTGAACGCTCTTACGTCCCAAGCGTAATTGTCCGTTTATATACAGCATAGCTGACATGAAGAAGCCCCGAACGATCTCTCGTTTGGGGTTTTTAATATTTTTACAAATAAAAAGACGCCCTCAGGCGCCTAATCTCAGCAAAAACATCTCGATGCCCAGCACCTTGTCGATGCCGCCGCTTTTCATTTGGTAATCCAGCTGCGCAAGCTGCGATAAGGTCCGGGCAAGCTGCTGCTGGCTGAATTTTCGCGCCTGCTCGCCGGCGATTTTAACCGCATAGGGATGCAGGCCCAGCTGGGAAGCAATTTGCTGCTGGGAATAGCTTTGTCCGCCAAGTTCTTTGACCTGCAGCATAATCCGGAACTGTCGGGCGATCAGCGAGGCGATTTTAATCGGTTCTTCCTTCTGTTTAAGCAGCTCGTAAAAGGTCCCCAGCGCCCGGTCCAGCTTCAGGTTGGCGATATCCTCCACCATGCTGAACACGTTTTGTTCGGTTGTCCGCGCCACCAGCTTTCCAACCGCCTCAAGCGTAATCTCCCCGCCTTCTCCGGCAAACAAACAAAGCTTGTTGACTTCCCCCGATAAAGTGGACATCTGAACCCCGGCATTCGCGATTAAGGCCTCCGCGGCCTGCTGATTCATGGTGCATTTCCGTTTGCCCGCTTCGCGGATGACCCACTGCACAAGCTCGGAGGCCCCTAGCGGCATAAAAGAAAGCACCTGCCCGGAGGTTTTGATCGCTTTGACCGTTTTTTTCCGTTCATCCAGCTTTTCTCCGTTGGCGATGAACAAAATGACGCTGTATTCAGCCGGGTCGGCTAAATAAGAGAGGAGCCTGTCCACGTTATGTTCGATTTTCCCGCCTTCTTTTGCCGCCGTAAACATCGAGGCCGACTGCACAATGACCAGCTTGCGTTCGACCAGAAACGGCAGCGTCTCCGCTTCCTCCACCACCAGTTCAACCGGCGTTTCGGAAAGATCCATCTGCACGACCGCCATCTCCCGCTGCTCCGGCTCTACCAGCTGGTTCGTCACGGCATCAACGAATTCGCGAATCTGGTATTTCTCCGTTCCATAACATAAGTATAAAGGGCTTACCTTCCCTTGTTTGATTTCTTTAATAGCCGTTCTAACATCCAACTTAAAAAATCCCCCTGCCTGCTTGCGCCGCCCTGCGCCGCGCATCTGATTCTATCCTTGCATTCTCCTTCTATTATTGTAAAATAACTTTTCCCGGCAAACAACAAAGGAACTTCAGACCTTGGCAGGACTGAAGTTCCTTTGCTCCAGTGCATCTATATAAACAAAGGCGGCGCAAGCTCTAGAAACTTGCTGCCTTTGGTCATACGACGTACAGGTGTAGAATGGATCGATAGCTGATAGATAATTTATTCTATTCCGGCCGGCCGGAAAAGGTTCCTTATTTTTGAACCATCGCTGCCGCTTGGTCCGCATCCACCTCAGATTCGACCGAAGTGCCGTCTTCTATAACGGTATACTTGAAAAACGAACCCTCCTCGGACCAATAAGCCGAACCTTCCTGCCACTCGCCATTGACCGGATCTTCATAGATCCGGGACAGCTCACCGGAGGCGGAGATCAGGTACACGTTCAGATGTCCGTCTTCCAGTTTCGCCACGTATTTTCCGTTTGGAGAATACCATACGTCCGTTTCGGCCATGGACTGGAGGCCCATGGATAAGGAGTTTTTCTTGGCATCCGAGCCCGCTGGCGGCACCAGCGATTTTAACGTATCAGGCGATTCCGTTTTAAACGGCGCCGCATCCGAAGCTGCGCCGTCAGCAGCCGATGCCTTGTCTTCGGAAGGCTCAGGCTGCTTGGAAGCCGGAGGTACCGAAGGCGGAGACGTATTTCGTTCCGCCTGCTGGGAACCGGCGGATTCCTTAGGTCCGGCCGATTGCTGTCCGGAATGTTGTCCCGGGCTTGAAGTCGAGGGCCCCTTGGTCATTCCCTTGCCTGCCGAGGTTGAAGCGCTGCCGCCGGAGGCGTCCGAATCCCCCGAAGAAGATTTAACCGTACCCGCAGCCGGATTTGGCGTTTGCTCCGGATCCGATGAGGACGGAGCAGCCATATCGGCTGCAATGCCGGAGGCGGAATCGCCTGCAGAACTATCCGCAGATGGATCCGGAGAAGCCTTGGACTCGCTCGAAGCGGACGGTTCTTGCGAAGCAGCGTCCGGCGCAGAAGAGTCTGCTCTGACTTCATTTTGCTGAGAAGAAGATAAAGAATTGCTCTCAACAGCCGGTTCAGCGTTTGGAATTTCCTTAGGCTGGAATTGGTAGATGCAGAAACCTAAAATGACTGCAGCTGCCGCTCCTCCAGCCACCCGTGTCCACAGCTGTCTTCTTCTGACCGGCAAGGAACATACTTTTTTATCCTGATCGGACTTATGAACCCCAGCCTGCGAATCTGCTTCCGCGGCCACCGGCGTCATTTCGGCCGGCGGGGAAAACGATTCCTGTTTAATTTCGGCCCGCTCACCGGATTGATCCAACTCGTCAAGACGCGGCAGAATCGAATCTACCAGGCTAAATCGCGGTTTCACGTCAGGCAGGCTGTCCAGCCCGGCCGAAATCCGCTTCAGCAGATCAAAGGTTTCCGCACATCCCGGACAGCTGTCCAGGTGCCGAAACAACTGGCGGGTTTCCGTTTCACTGAGATCATTGTCCAAATAGCGGTTCATCAACTCGTCTGCCTCTTGGCATTTCATCCCGATACACCCCCTTTCTGATAATCTTGTAGTAAGTTTTGAAGCTGCTGCCTGGCCCTGTATAAATAAGACTTGACCGTATTAAGCGGCAATCCCATCGTATCTGCAATTTCATTGTAGGAGAAATCCTGCAGGTAACGCAGCACCACAACCGAGCGGTGATGGTCTGGAAGCTGGCTGATGGCAGCCTGGATATCCTGGGCCAAATAACCCGACATGACTTCCCGCTCCACGCTCTCCTTGCCCTCAAAAACCATTTCATGCTCTTCTATGGAAACGGTAGGTTTGGCTCTCCTGAACTTATCGATACAGATATTGGTCACTATACGCTGAACCCAGGTTTTGAATTGTGCTTTTTCTTCGTAGGAACCGATTTTTGTATATATCCGGATTAACGCCTCCTGCGCAGCATCGTGCGCATCCTGTTCGTTATTCAGAATATAGTAGGCAGTCCGGTAAACATGCTGTTCGATCTCTCGCAATAGGGTGATTAGAGCGTCGCGATCGCCGGATTGAGCGGCTCTAATGAGTTCCTGCTCTACCACTATGATCCCCCTTCCTTGCAACATTACAGACGGTCTTTCCGTTCAAATTGTTGCAATCCCCGATTATCTTTGAGCAAATATTTATAATCTCATTTAAAAGTTAAAGTTAACGCTCCGTGTCTTCAATAGAATAGCAGAAAAAAGGAGCCCCGTCATTAAACGTGCTCTTTCCGTTTTTTCACATTTCCACTTTATTCCTGACCCAAAGTTTGCCGTTCCGGACCCGGATCTGGATCTCTCCGAGCTCATCGGTTCGCAGCACCTTTTTTGCCCCCGCCGTTTTCAGCCTGTTGACCACATCCGGGTTAGGATGGCCGTAGGTATTGTTGGCGCCTACCGAAATTACGGCATAACGGGGGTTCCAATAATTGATCCATTCCTCCGTCGTTGACGTTTTACTGCCATGATGCGCTACCTTCAGCACATCCAGGGAAAAGACTCCTTCCCTGCTGCCGTTGTCGAATCCGGACTCTTCCGATTCTGCGCCCGCTGCTCCCTCCTTAGCCTTGGATAAGGAGGCTAAAACCTCCCGTTCTTCCTCCGCCTCCATATCTCCCGAAAACAAAAAGGTTTTTCCCTCCAAGGTCATTAAAAAAACAACGGACCTGCCATTCTGTTCCTTTACGCTGGGCAGCTCGTCCGCTTGACCGGACCGCGGATTATCCGCTACAGGGCCGATGAACTGCAGCAGGGTTTGCTTATCCGCTTTCAGCTCAAGGCCTTGATGAGCCTCATAGACGGGAATCTTTTTCTTCCGGATCAGGTCAAAAACCTGATGAAAAACGGACGTATCCGTCACGCTGCCGTTCATGACGAAAGCTTTTACGGGAATTTGCTCCAGAACGGCCCGCATGCCGCCGACATGGTCCTGATCCCAATGGGTGGCGATCACGGCATCAAGCGCGTGTACGCCTCTTTTTTTCAGCAGCGGCACCACAACCTTGGCCCCTACTTCGTAAGGGACCTTTGGATCGCGCCAGCCCTCCGATGCCTTTCGGAATGAGACGGTGCCTCCGCCATCCACCAGAATATGGCGTCCTTGCGGCGTTGTAATCAGGATGCAATCCCCTTGCCCGACATCGATATATTGCAGAGTTCCCTCCCCCTTCGCATAAGCGGGCTGATACCCCCAATACAACAACGCCGTGAGCAGAAGAGCAGTCAGCGCAGCTTTGTATCTATCCCGATGGGTATCTAATTTATACGACCTTATGAAATCCGCAAGTGAGGCGGTCCATCCGTCCGAAGCGGGAATAAACCCCAAGGCCGCGGGAGGCAAAACTCCCGGCGGAGCCATATGCGGCTGCAAAGGTACCGTGTCATCATTGGAGTCCGACTTCGTTTGTTCCTGCCAGGAAGCGGCTTTAACAATCCCTTTCAGCATCCCGTAAAGCAGGACATAATACAAGGCTATCCACCAGAGCGGAGGCGATTTCCAGATCAGCATAAATCCTTCTTTCGCTTCCAGCCAAGACACCGCGTCAAAGGTAAGCGTGTTAAGGCCTTTAACCGTGAGCGCCGCCCATCTGCCTATCGGCTCATATACATAAGCAATGATAAGGCAAGCAGTCCCGATCGGCAGCGCAAGCAAACTGACTACCGGCACCAGCAGCAGGTTTGAAGCCAGGGACAACAAGGAAAATTGATTGAAATAATAAATGGTCAGCGGAAAAGAAATGAGCTGTGCCGCCAAAGTGATGGCCGCCGCACCCGCCAAACGTTTCGGCAAAAAGCCGAACAAGGGCTGGATCAACGGCACAAAAACAATCAGTCCCGCCGTTACGGCAAAAGAAAGCTGGAAGCTGACGTCCAGCAGATAATAAGGTTCCCAGATCAGCATAAGCAGAGCCGCCGCGGACAATACATGAAGCCCGTCCTTTAATCGGCGTTTTCGCAGCAGAAATAAACCGATCAAAGCCATAATGCCGGAGCGGACCACGGAAGGTGATAAACCTGTAAGCAGCATATAAAAAGGGATAAAACAAATCACTATCGAATAGGAGGTTTCCCTCGGCACTCTCAGCCTCTGCAGAATCCAGAATAATAAAGCCGTATTAACGGCCACATGACTGCCCGAAATGGCCAGAATATGAGTTAGCCCAAGCGCGGAAAAACCGCCGTAAATATCCGGATCCAGCTCATCCGTATCGCCGATCAGCAGCCCTTTCATATAACCGCTGTCCCGGCCGCCAAAAATTGAAGTGATCTTGTCGCCGACCGCTTGTCTCATTTTATCGTTATACCCCAGCAGCTTAGGAACGCTGAAAGGGCCGGGGGATACTTTGGCCGAGGAAACGCCGGAAACCTTCAGCAGCCAATGCATGTGCTTGTTATGTAAATAAGAGGCATAATCAAAACCGCCAAAATTGCGGGCTTCGCCCGGCTGTTCCAGGGTACCGACGATTTCGGCCCGTTGTCCCCGGGTCCAAGACTCCACGACCGGTATTTCCTGCTCTTTCGCAAGTCTGACCTGAACCTGCACTTTCTCTTTCTTGACCTTCATTCCATTGGCGGGTATTTGTGCGGTTCCTTCCCCTAACGACGCCTGCCTGACCTCCAAGGTGAAATCCGCCCGGTCTCCGTCCCGTTTAACCGCTGATACGATAGTGCCCTTAAGTTTCATCTGCGACTCCTGAAGTTTGTCTGCCGTCGTATGCATGCCTACGGGCAAAGCTGTAATGTTATGCGCTTCATGAAGCTTCCAGTAGAAAAAAGCGACCGAAAAAACAACCAGAACGGCCACGGCTTGTTTCCTTGTCCTGTTCGTCCGGAAAGCAAACAACGGATAAATCAGCAGGCAGGCTCCCCACAGCAGCCAGCTGGTTCTCCCGCCGGACAGATGTGCGGCTGCACTTGCCGCCATCCACCAGCAGGCTGCTTCAAGCAGCGGTCTTTGTTTCAGCACTCTGCTTTCCTCCTTTTGTTTCTTAAAATCTATGGATTGATCTTTCATAGGAAAAATAAAGACAAAAAAACCTCCGCACTCTTTGGCGCGGAGGTTCTTCCTCTCAAATCCCTTGCATAGGATATTTATATAAAACTATAAAACTTTAATTCTACCGATCCCTAGCAGAATGAAGAAAGCAGATCTTCAGACTAATCGTGGATGCTTCCTTCCATCGTATCCGCAGGTGGATGATAGCCCTCCAGCTGACGGAAGGTTATGCCCTTCTGGCGCATCAGCTCACTGACCAGCTGCGTATCCTTGGCATAAGGGCGGTGGTAAACCACTTCCACGATACCGCTGTTGGCGAGCATTTTGGCGCAGGTCCAGCAGGGCTCGTCGGTCACATAGACGCTGGAGCCTTCACGGTCGGCCCGGTCCGTAAACAGCAGCAGATTCTGCTCCGCATGAATCGTGCGGATGCAGCGCTGCTTGCGCACGACCTGCTCCTGGCCGTCCACCACGACGGTCTCCAGCTCTTCGGCAATCATGCAGCCTGCTTCGGAGCAGTCGGGGACGCCGGAGGGAGCGCCGTTATAGGCGGTGCCGAGCAGCTTTTTCCCCTGGACCAGCACCGTCCCTACATGGCGTCTGTTGCAGCGGGAACGGGTGGATACCATATAAGCGATGTCCATAAAATAGGTGTCCCAATCTTTGCGAATGTTCACTTTCCAGCTCTCCTGTTCTTATAGTCCGATATAAGGCCTCATTTTCTCGAACATTTTGTCTCCGATGCCTTTCACATTCTTCAGTTCATCCAGTGAAGAGAAGGTGCCATGCTGATTCCGGTAATCGATAATCGCTTGCGCTTTCTTCTCGCCAATGCCGGGGATGTCCTGCAGTTCGTCTGTGCCAGCCGTATTAATACGAATGACGCCGGATGAAGCCGCAGCTTCATATGCCTGGACGTTTGCCTTCTGGCCAGAAGGCACGACAGAAGAGGCGGGAGCCGGGGCCACTGCCGATGATTCTCCGCTCGAAGGAGCTGCCCCGGCGTTTGCGCTTGGGGAAGCAGACGAAACGGCTCCGGCAGAACCAGGCGCGTTAGTTCCCGCCACCCCGGCCGCGGCTGAATGGGCCGAATCCGCCGGTTTCTTGCCTTCAGCCGCCGCTAACGCGCCCGAAGGAGGCTGGCCGTGATCAACCACGGCTGCAGCCATCGCTTCATTAACCGGCGTCCAGCCGGTTATGCCCGAGGAAGGTTTCGTTCCCAAAACCAGCAGCATTAATCCTGCCCCGCAGACGGCAGACAAAACGGCGATCGAAATACGTTCCTTTATCATGGGATAACTCCAATCTTGTCCAAAAATTCATGCCGACTCCGTGATGCAAAGCCACCCGCAAACCATGAATATCTATACAAGCTGTCGTCTTGCTGCGCACATTCCTTGCCTCATGGAACTGATAGACAAGGGAAGCCGTAGACAAGGGGACTTAAAAAGCTAGCGATGAACCTTTAAAAGATTTCTAAAGATTCATCGCTAAGGGTCGTTCCAGGATGTTGTTCTTTAATTGTTAAAAGGCTCAGCCCGCTGCCGCTTACGCTTAGCTAGTTCGCTACAATGTTTACGAGTTTGCCGGGAACCGCAACTACTTTGCGGACGGTTTTGCCTTCCACAGCAGCCGCCACGTTCGGCAGGGAAAGGGCGTGCTCCTGCATCGCCGCCTGATCCAGATCCTTAGAGATCTTGGTGCGTTCAACGATTTTCCCGTTGACTTGAACGACGATTTCCACCTCGGCCTCGACAGTCCAGGCTTCCTCATAAGTCGGCCACTGCGCATAGGTAATGGATTCGTTATGTCCAAGGCGCTGCCACAGCTCTTCCGCGATATGCGGAGCGAGAGGGGAGAGCAGCTGAACAAAACTTTCGGCTGCCGCTCTTGGCACCACATCCGTTTTGTAAGCTTCGTTGATAAAAATCATCAGCTGGCTGATGACGGTGTTGAAACGCAGACCTTCCATATCCTCCGTTACTTTCTTCACCGTTTTGTGCCACGTGCGTTTGAAATCGTCGCTGCCGCCTTCGTCCGCAATCTTGCCGCTCAGGCTGCCGTCTTCGGCTACGAACAGGCGCCATACGCGGGACAGGAAGCGATGCGCGCCGTCTACGCCGTTTGTGTTCCATGGTTTGGTCGCTTCAAGCGGCCCCATGAACATTTCATAGATCCGCAGCGTATCCGCGCCGTATTCATTTACGATATCGTCCGGATTGATGACGTTGCCGCGTGATTTACTCATCTTCTCGTTGTTGGTCCCCAGGATCATGCCTTGGTTGACCAGCTTCTGGAACGGCTCTTTCGTGGAAACCACGCCGATATCATACAGCACCTTATGCCAGAAGCGGGCATACAGCAGGTGAAGCACGGCATGTTCTACGCCGCCGATATAAAGGTCGACAGGCAGCCATTCCCTTTGTTTCTCCAGCGAGCAGAAAATATCGTCATTGTGCGGGTCGATGAACCGCAGGTAATACCAGCAGCTGCCGGCCCATTGCGGCATCGTGTTCGTCTCGCGGCGCGCCGGAAGCCCGGTTTCCGGATCGGTGGTGTTCACCCATTCCGTTACGTTGGCCAGCGGGGATTCGCCCGTGCCGGACGGCTTGATCTGGTCGATGTCCGGCAGCACCAGCGGCAGCTGGTCTTCCGGAACCGGCTTCATCGTGCCGTCTTCCAGATGCAAAATTGGAATAGGCTCGCCCCAGTAGCGCTGGCGGCTGAACAGCCAGTCGCGCAGGCGGTAGGTTACTTTGCCGCATCCATGGCCGTTATCCTCCAGCCATTTGATCATCGTGCGGATGCCTTCTTCTTTGTTCGTTCCGTCGAGGAAACCGGAGTTCACGTGCGGGCCTTCACCGCTGTAGGCTTCTTTGGACAAGTCCCCGCCCTGCACGACTTCAATGATCGGCAGTTCGAATTTGACCGCAAATTCATAGTCGCGCTGGTCATGGCCCGGAACGGCCATAATAGCTCCGGTTCCGTAACCGGCCAAAACGTAATCCGCAATCCAGACCGGAATTTTCGCGCCGTTCACCGGGTTAACCGCATAAGCGCCCGTAAATACGCCGGATTTGTCTTTAGCAAGGTCCGTACGCTCCAGGTCGCTTTTCCGTGCGGCCTGATCCTGATACGCCTTAACAGCCGCAAGCTGCTCGGCGGAAGTGATTTTCTCCACCAGCTCATGCTCAGGGGCCAATACAGCATAAGTCGCACCAAACAACGTATCGGGACGGGTAGTGAACACGGTCAACGTTTCGTCAGAGCCGTCCACGCGGAATACGACTTCCGCGCCTTCGGATTTGCCGATCCAGTTGCGCTGCATGTCTTTGATGCTCTCCGACCAGTCCAGTTCCTCCAGGTCTTCCAGCAGGCGCTCTGCGTATTCGGTAATCTTCAGTACCCACTGGCGCATCGGTTTGCGGATGACCGGGTGGCCGCCGCGTTCGCTTTTTCCATCGATGACTTCTTCATTCGCCAGAACCGTGCCCAGCGCGGGACACCAGTTAACCGGCATTTCGGCTACATAAGCCAATCCCCGCTTGTACAGCTGGATAAAAATCCACTGCGTCCACTTGTAATATTCCGGGTCCGTCGTGCTGATCTCGCGGTCCCAATCGTAAGAGAAACCCAGCGATTTGATCTGGCGGCGGAAGTTGTTGATGTTCTTAACCGTAATGTCGCGCGGATGCTCGCCCGTATCCAGGGCATGCTGCTCCGCAGGCAGGCCGAACGCGTCCCAGCCCATCGGGTGCAGCACGTTAAAACCTTTCATGCGCTTGAAGCGGGAAACGATATCCGTCGCCGTATAACCTTCCGGATGGCCTACGTGAAGTCCGGCTCCGGACGGGTAAGGAAACATGTCGAGCGCGTAAAATTTCGGTTTGCCCGGTTCTTCCTTGGTTTTAAAAGTTTTGTGTTCATCCCAATAAGCCTGCCATTTCGGCTCAAGGCTTTGGGGATGATAGCCGTTTGGCACTGTCTGATTCTCGGACATAGGTTGCTTCCTCCTTAAATGTCTTGCCTGAACAATCGAACTTGTCTTGTAAAATAAAAAAACTCCCATCCATAGCGTATTATCGCTAGGGACGAGAGTTTGATTCCCGTGGTACCACCCTAGTTAGCTTCCGGCATGCTTTGCCTTAAGCTCACTTTAACCCTTAACGCGGGCGAAACGGAGATGTTCCCATTACATTGTGCGACCATACAGTCAAAACAGCGTTTCGCAAACGCTCCTCTATATGACCTTCATGTTTGCATCCCGGCTCCGAGGCGAGTTCGCAGGGGTCTCCAACCGGCTTGCACCATCCGCCGGCTCTCTGTATGGCTGACCTAAGCTAATACTCCTCATCACAGCAGTCGTTTATAATTGATCCAATTCAATTATTCCCATATATTATACATAAACATTCAGCTTGAAGTCAACGGCGACGGGAGCCCCTTATTCAAACGTATCGCTTATGCTGCGCACGCGCAGATCGTTTTGCAGAGCGGCGGCCGTGGTTCCGGCGGGCAGGTCCTGCTTGGAGACTTCGACCAGAACGCCCTCCGGACCGGTAATGGCAAAATAATTATCCGAGAACACGGTGTCCAGCGTAAGAAGCGACAGTTCAACATGCTGGGCGTAACGGTCCGAGGTGACACGGATTTGGAAGCTTTCGCCGCTTTCGCTCTCTCCAACCTGCACGCCATAAGTGCACCGCGGGAATTCGAATTGTTTGGGCCGGACGAATAACAGGCTGCCCCCTGAAACCTTTTGTCCCTCTACGATCAGTTCATAGGCGGCAAACACGCTGTCCTCCCGCAAGGACGCCATCCGCTCCGTAAAATCGCAGGTGAGCGCCGGTGCCGCGCTTAAAGCCTCTATTCGAACATCCGCCATCCGTTCCTCCAGCACCCGAAAATCGGTATTCATCAGCCTCACCCGCACCTGTCCGGACAGCGCAGCCCGTCTTTCGTTGTGCAGATGAAGGGTTACGGCATAACCTTCGTTTACGGCTGTGATCAGGCGTGGCGCGTAAAAACGTTTGGCTTCGTAATGAAGCGCTTTCCAGCGTCCGAAATAATCGAGGCTGGCCCAGGAGGCAACCGGCCAGCAATCGTTGAGCTGCCAGTAAATAGAGCCCATGCAGCGGCCGCGGTGACGTCTCCAGTGCTCCACGCCGCAGCGGATCGCTTCGGCCTGCAGCAGCTGCGAAACATACAGCAGGCTGTCGAAATCCTTCGGATATCGATAATAGCTGGACAAGTAATACATGATTTTCCCGTTGGCTTCCCCGTTTTTCTGATGGCTCTCCATCACCGGCGAAAAAATGTTGCGGTCTTCCTGCAGCGTAAAGCTTTCTACGGTCTTCAAGGACGGAAAGGATTGGAACCCGAATTCGGAGCAGAAACGGAAGTAATAATTCCGGTAATCCGTAAAAGGTTTCATGCCGTGCCAGACGTCCCAATAATGCACATCGCCGCGGCTTTCGTCGTTCGGAAGGTCGAAACAGCCGCCGGATGAAGGGGAAGACGCCCAGTAGAACGTAACCGGGTCGGCGTTCCGCACGGCTTTGGGCAGCACGTATTCAAACTGTTTGATATAATCGGCCTTCAGTTTATCCGAATGTCCGGTCACTCTAGGCCACTCGTACCAGCCTACCTCCATTTCGTTGTTGCCGCACCACAAACCGAGGCTGGCGTGGTGACGGATCCGCCGTACGTTTTCGTCCACCTCCTGCCGGATATTCCGTTCAAACTCTTCGCTTAAGGAATAAACGTTGCAAGCGAACATAAGATCCTGCCATACGATCAGGCCGTGCCGGTCACAGCTGTCATAGAAAAAATCGTCGGGATAATAGCCGCCGCCCCATACCCGGATACAGTTAAAATTAGCCTTGACGCAATCCGCGATCAGCCGTTCGGTGCGCTCCGCGTCCACCCGGGCCAAAAGGCTGTCCTCCGGAATGTAATCGGCTCCCATCGCAAAGATTTTGACGCCGTTCACGACAAAGGCGAACTGCTCTCCGTATGCATCCTTTTCGGTACTGACCGTTATGGTGCGCAGGCCGAGGGTATGGCTGCGTTCGTCAACCGTTTGCCCGTGCAGGCTCAGCTTGGTTTCCAGCCGGTAGAGCGGCTGCTCCCCGTAGCCGTTTGGCCACCAAAGCCGGGGATTCGGAATATTCAGCTCGGAAGTCGCCCTGCCGCTGCATACCTGCGCTTCTCCCTCCAGCACTAAGCCGTCCGGCCCGGTAAGCCGGACATGCACCGCGGCCCCGTTCTCCGGACAGTCCGCGGCTATGATTTCCGCCGTCAGCCGTACTGCCTTGACGATGCGGTCATAAACCTCGTTAGGCTTTACTTCGTGATCCACGCCATTTTGCAGCTCGTTATCCTGCCCCTTATCTTCATCCAGCACCTCATTATCATCCTGTGTCTCATTGACATCCTGCATCCCGTGATCCTGCGCCTCATGGTGCTGCAAGATCAGCACATCTTCCAGCCTGGCCCCCGTGCCGGCCTGCAGCGCGATATCGCGCCAAATGCCCGCATCCGGCAGCTGCGGTCCCCAATCCCAGCCGAACATGCTGTGGGCCTTGCGGATGAAATTGCTGCCGGGGATGCCGCCGGTAGGCACGTAAGTAATCGTATCCGCGCATGCGGCCCGCGCGTCCTCCACATATTTCAGCGGTGAACGGAATACGATCTCCAGCGAGTTGACGCCTTCCCGAAGTTTGCCTTTGACGTCGTATTTCCAAGTGCGGTGCATGTTATCCGCCGTTCCGAGCGGCTGCCCGTTCAGGGAAAGCTCCGCAATGGTGTCGAGGCCGCTGCAAACGAGCTCAATACGGGGCTGAGCCAGTACTTCGGCCGAAGGCTCAAACTCTGTCCCGTAAACATAATCTTTCCAGAACAAGTCCCGGACGGGATACTCCTCCATCCGCCAGAAAGGATCGGAAATCTGGTCTGCTGCCAGCAAAGCGGACAACACCGAGCCGGGGACCCGGGCGTCAACCGTCCAATTCTCCCCGGGGGTTTTTAAGGTCCAGGTACCATTCAAGGATTGTGTAATCATCGGTTTCTCTCCTTTAGATCGGATAGATCGGGCAGCGTTAACCCGGGTTTAACGAGACAAAGCTCCGCTTCTTCTTCCCCGGACCCGGGCAGCGCCTCTACGGTAAACTCCCCGGCAGCAGCGGCCAGGAACAGGCTTTCGCCCCGGCGCAGCTCCGCGGTTTCCTGCTCGCTGCAAAATTTGGCGCTTCCTTTGGCGGTCAAAGCAATTTGCGGCATCCCGCCGGGCAAAACCGCGCGCCCTCCCCGGCCAAGCCGCAGCCGCTGCACCTCAAAGCAGGACGTGACGGCCGGGCCGATCAGCTGTTCAAGCCGGAAACCCGCTTCTTCCCGCAGCAGAACGGGGGGCACCTTGTGCTTCCGCGTTATTTCCTCTACCGAATAGCCGTTATAATCAAAAATATCCAGGCAAAAATCCAGCCCTTTGCCCATAAACCGCGCCTCCGGCGGCACGCTTACGCCTTCCCGTTCAAATTCGCAGCGGACAACCAGATCGGAAGGCTCCATAATTTCCAGCATTAAAATCTGTTCGCCGATCGCGTGCGGCATCCCGCCCGGGATGTACCACACCTGCCCCTTCTCAACCGGAACCGGCTCGAAACAGGCGTCCATCGCGGCGATATCCTGCCCCTCGATGATCCGTTTCCATTCCGCGCGGGTCGGCGGATGCTGAAAACCAAGCCGGATGTAAGGCTTGGCCCCTTCCCGCACCTGCAGAATGTAGTAACACTCCAGCTTGCCATACTTGGAATTCAGGTGACGCTGCGCAAAATCGGCGGTCGGATGAGCCTGGACGTGAAGACGCATGGAAGAATCCAATATTTTGGCCAGAAAGCCGAGATCCAGCCCATGCTGTTCAACATGGCGTTCCCCCAGATAAAACACGGGATCTTCTCGCAGTAAATCAATCAGCAGCTTCTCTTCGCCTTCAGCCGTCAAACAAACGGAATAACCTTCGCCCGGGATCGGCGGAAGCCCAGGATTGCGCGCCGGGACAAGGGAGGCGATCCATTCCTCCGGACGGTCGCCGTCCCGGCCGTCCGGATTCCCGTGCAGCCGGTCGATGCCCGCGCCGCCGCGGTAGTTCCGGCGCACCCGGTTGGGCGGCAGCTTCACAAACTTAAGCCGGCCGCTCATTCGGTTTTCTCCCAGGCGAAGACCGAGCAAGCTCCGGCCGGCAGCAACAGTTCCGCCGTACCTTCATCTTTGGCGCTTAAGCTTGTTCCGCCGTTCAGCTCGGTCAGCACGATTCCCGCCGGCAGTCCGCTCAGGCGCACAAGCTGCTCTTTACCCGAAAAATTGATCGCCAGCATCGCCTTTTGCGCAGCCGATTCGATAAAGCTGAGATGCACCTGTTCGTGTTTACGGGCGCGGACCGCAGGCAGGTTCCCTACAGAGCCTGAGATGGCGTCAAAGATCAGTTTTTCGACGTCGGGAAGAATCTCTTCCAGCAGCGAAAGCCCCATAAAGGAGTTGAAATACAGCGCTGCTCCTTTGCCGACACGGTGCAGCACCACAGCCGGCGTCCCGTCCTCCATGCGGGCCAAAACCTCCGCATCCGGGGCCGCTTCAAGCTGCTGGCTCATATAAGCCGCAGGAATCCTCCGCCCGTTCAGGCTCCATGTTTCGCCCGAGGCGACGTCAACCTCCCGAATGCCAAACAGCCGGCTCAGCGTATCGCCCGGAATGCCTTCCTTCGGCACCACGCCTTGCCCGTCGATGGCGCCCAAACGGCCGTCGGCGATCAGAAAACCGCCCTGCTCCACATATTCCGTAAGCCTTGCAGCTTCCTCCTGCCCCATCCGGACGGCTGCCGGCACGACCAGCACCGGGGTTTTAAAGTCAGTTTCGTCCAGCTTTTCCAAATTGGTGAATTCGGCGGGGAGGCCGCTGTTCCAAAACAGTTTGTACCAGCCCTCCGTATTTCGGGACCAGAAGCTGCCCTGCCACTTCAGCAGGGAGTCGAAGAACAGCCGGCCCGCATAGCTGTACGCGATCCGGACCGCAGGCCGGGCTACGGTAAAGTCCGCAAACAGCTCCCGGTTTCGTCCGATCACGTTTAACAGTTCGGCAGTCGAGCCGCTGCGCCGGTTCGGCGTGCCGTCCATCCGCGTCAGTCCACGCCCGGTGGACTGGTAACCGTGCAAAAACGGGCGCCAGCGCCACAGCTGCATGCCGGCCGGAGCGGTGAACAGGCACATGAAAATCCAGTCGCGCAGCTCTTCCGGACTCACCTCGGAGCCCGGCGTCAGCACGGACTGCGTGTGCGTCTGCAGCTCGTTAACGAAATACGGCTTCCCCGCTTTGCGCGCCGCACCCGCCGGGATCGAAAAATACATCGACAACGTCCAGGGCGTATTCCGGTAATCCCGGCCCCAGCTTTTCGGATAAAAGGTGGCCCCGTACGCATCGGGAATATAAGCCGTTTCGAATTCGTCGTTGTTGCGCAGCGTCACGTCTCCGGCCAGAATCTGGCTGGACGTCCCGTCGATCAGGATCGGATGGGCATCGTCGTATTTGCGGGCCGTTTCATATAAAAAGCGGCAGATGGCGGTGAGATTTTCGCTGCGGAATTTTTCATACTCCACATCCGGCAGCAGGCTGCTCCAAATGCTGTAGGGTGCGCGTCGTTTGTCCGGCCGAATCTGGGAAAAGCTTTCGTACCTGCGGTACCAGTCCCGGTTCAGCTTGCGGATGTCGCCGTATTTTTGCTCCAGCCACTGCTGGTACAGCCGGACGGTGTAGGGATCGTCGCTGCGGAAATGCGCTTCGTTGAACACGTCCCAGCCGTAAACGGCGGGATGGTCCTTCAGCGCCGCGATGGCCTCCCGGAAATAAGTGTCCATATATTCCCTGACCGTGGGATGATTCAGATTGGCCCAAAAGCAGTCTTCGTTATAAAAAAGCCCCCGTTCATCGACGATTTGCATATCCGGCGTCAGCGCCGCGTCCGGCATAAATTCCTGGGCCTGGTTTTGCCCGAACAGCTGCATAACCGCCTTGATTCCCAGCTCATCGCATTTGTCCAGCACCTTCCGCGTCTGTTCGAAAATCCACTCGTGCGAGCTGCGGGCCAGCCAAGGGTTAGCCACCGGCCACAGCGTAATCAGGTTATAGCCGCAATCCTTCATATTGGCGATATCCCGCGCTATTTCGGCGTCAGTGTAATCCTGCTCGATAATGTAAACGGCTCCAAACAAAAAGTCACTCATGACGAAACCTCCTGCCAGCTTGTTTTTTTCCTATTATACGGAGACAAAACGCCGGCCTTGAAGGATGCAAAACTGGGCATAACCCCCGTAAATCTACACGTTTGTTTGCGATTCCTAGCCGAACAGCTGCTTGTAGGTGCCGGGCGAATAACCCGTGTATTTTTTGAAAATGTAAGCAAAGTATTTATAATCTTTAAAGCCCACTTCCATCGCGATCTGGTATGTTTTTGCCTCCGGCTGCTTTGCCATTTGCTCCTTGGCGCATTCGATGCGGTGTTTGTTCAGCCATTCCGTGAAGTTTTCACCGGTTTCCTGCTTGAAGATTTTGCTGAAGTAGTTGGGGGTGACAAACACGGCACCTGCCACGTCGGCGACCTGCAAATTGTCCGTATAATGCCGGCGCGCGTATTCGATGCCTTTTTTGACGATGTTTTTGTATTTGTTGTTATGCTGTCTCTCCAGCGCTTGCAGCGTCCGGGCAAAAATGCTTTTGACCCACAGCCCGATTTCCTCGAGCGTTTCGTATTTTTCGATTTCTTCGTGCAGGTGCACGCTTTTGTTAAAGACCATTTGCGGCTCGATCTGCAGCGCGGACAGCTCCTTGAAAGCGATTCCAATCAGATGGATGCAAAAAAGCTCGGTCAGCTTGCGCGGAATGTTTTTTTCTCCGAAATAATCCGTAAAAATGCCGTTCAGCTTCTGCTGCACCTCCAGGTGATGAAGCAGCTTCAGATGCTCGCGCAGCTCCTTTTCGTCCTGCTCCTGCAAAAACAAAGGCTTCTGAGCGGGCGCGGGAATTTCTCCGGCTACGATTACCCGGTTTTTACCCTGATAAATTTTGTTGTCCGCCGCCTGCCGCGCCTGTTTATACGAATTCTTCAGCAGCCGGATATCCTCAACCTGCCGGCCCAGACCGATGGTTACTGTGATTTTATAATATTGTGTCACGTAAAATTGGATCTGCCGGCAGCACTCCACGATAGCTTCCACTGGCGCACCGGTAGAGAGCAAAACAAGCAACCCCTCTTCCCCCGAATCGCCGACGGTGACCTTGGCCTCCGCCTCGCTCTGGAAAATTTCTTCGGCGATGTTGGAAAGCGAATACCGCAGCAGCTTGCGGTCGCCGAGGGAAAGACCCGCCTGATGGTAGTCATCGATGCCGATCATAACGATTTGATGCCGCGGACCGGAAAGATCGATGTTCACCGCGCCCGCCGCCTGCCGGGCAAACTGCTCCTCTGTCATTTCTCCCTCCACGTAATCCTTGATGCAGCCGGCGCGGATAATCGGGAGATTGCTGGACAGCAGCCGGTCCGCCAGATCGTTCTCCAGCTCCCGGCTCCGCCGCTGCTCAATTTCCTTCCGCAGCTTCAGCATCAGCCCGGCCAGTTCGCTTTCGCTGACCGGCTTCAGAATATAATCGACGGCACCGGCTTTCAGCGCCTGCCTGGAATACTCAAAATCGTTGTAGCCGCTTAAAATAACGATTTGCGTATTCGGCAGCTTCTCCCGGATCCGGTTCGCCATATTCAGGCCGTCCATCACCGGCATTTTAATATCCGTAATCACGATTTCGGGTTTGGCGGTCAGCGCCCTTGCGAGTCCGTCGCGTCCGTTGGCGGCTTCGCCGACGATCTTCATATCAAAACTCTGCCAGTCAATGGCGGTGGAAATTCCTTTGCGAATGGTAGCCTCGTCATCCACGATCATCACCGTAATCACGTTTCATCCCTCCCCGTCCCTAAAGGCTGCTCCACAACGGCTTTGAGCCCCTGCGGATTGCCCGGATAAAAATGCAGGCCGTAAGCCTCGCCATAATTCAGCCGGATCCGGCTGTTGACGCCGGCAATGGCCATGCCTCTTTTTCCATCGGTATAATGATCCATCAAATGCTCAAGCTCCTCAGGGTCTGCGTTCTCTCCGTCATTCTCCACCGCGTAAATCAGCTTATCTCCGCTGCTGCACACCGTGACGGTGACGGTGCCGCCGCCTTCCCGCGCTTCCAGCCCGTGCAAAATGGCGTTTTCGATCAGCGGCTGGAGCACAAACCCGACCGTCCTGCACGATTCCAGTCCCGGCTCGACCTGTATGACGAAATCAATGGAATCCGAATACCGGCATTCCTGGATCATTAAATAATTACGCGTATACTCCAGTTCCCTGGCCACCGTCGTTTCCTTCTGGTCCGACTGCACCGACATCCGGAACAGCTTGGAGAGCGCCTCCACCAGCCCGCATGTTTCATAAGCATTTTCCATTCGGCTCATCCAGCAGATCGTATCCAAGGTATTATATAAAAAATGGGGATTGATATAAGCCTGCAGCGCCTTAATCTGAGCGTCCTTCTCGCGCAGCTCGGACACGTAGACCTGATTGACCAGCTCGCGGAGACGTTCGCTCATCTTATTGAAGTTTTTGGCGAGCACGGTAATCTCATCGTTTCCCTTAACTGGAACGGCCACGTTGAAGTTCTCTTTTTCCAAATTCCGCATGGATTTCGTGACCGTTTTAAGAGGGGATAGAATATAAGCCGAAACCCAATAAGCGATCATGCTGCAGATGACGATGGTCAGCGCGATCGTAAAAGCCAGCACCTGCACGACCAGCGATTTCTCACGGCTGATTTGCTCCAGCGAGATCAGATTGACCAGATAAAGATCCGGATATTTTAAATCATAATAAGTCAGCATTTGCTTCGTCCCTTCCACCGATAACGTGGAAAAACCTTTTTGCCCCTGAAATTTGAAGCCGCCGACCACGTCTTGAACCGGTTTGCCGACATACCTTTCGTCCAGCGAGATGATGATCTGCCCGTTCTGCACAATAAAATAGTTGTTGCGGCTGGCCAGCGGAATGTTGGCAAACAAGTCCAAAATCCGGTTTTTGTCGATGTAGATCTGCATGACGCCAAGCGGTACGCTCAAATTGTTGATGTCGTTGATTTTGCGTGTGAATACGTAAGCCGCTTTGCCGCCGGGATAACGGCTGTCCACCGAGCCGGAAAAGGTCAGCTTGCCGGTTTGGCGCATAATCTCCCGGGTCCGTTCGTCGTCAATCCCGTAATAGTCCGAGCTGGAGCGGTACTGCTTGCCATCCAGTCTGCGGATGTCGATGGCGCTGACATATCTTTCGTAGGCCAGCATGCTCAAAACGGAAGCATCAAGGCGGATGACGTCATTCTCCAGCGCTTCGGACGGGCTTTTATCCTGCAGGAAATTGCGGACTTCGGGGCTTTGGTACAGCAGCAGCGAGTTCTGTTTGATATCCTCAAAAATATCCTCCAGGTTGGTGCCGATTTGCGTAAGCGTATTCATATTGGACAAGGTGACTTTCTCCGAGACGGACTTGGCGTCCTGGCTGTAAAAGAAAACGCCCAGCCCGGTAATGGGCAAAACGATCAGGACGATGGTTAAAGTAAAAACCTTGACCTGCAGGCTGGCGAATCTGGGTCTGATCCTACTCCACATGCGAACACCTCACCCGTTATGTCTGTAGCTGTGCAAAAAGGCAAACTCCGCCTGGAGTTTACCTTTTATTTCCTATTTCCCTTAAACGGCTTGATCTCTTAACGGTTGAATCTTCTAACGATTTTATCCCTTTACAGCCCCGGCAACCATCCCTTTCATGATCTGATTATAGAATAAAAGATAGATGATGATAACCGGAAGCGTGGAAATGACCAGCGCCGCCATCATCAGCGGATAGTTGACGGTATAAGTGCCCACGAAATTGGTAAGCCCGATCGGCATCGTCTTCAGGCTGTTGCTGCGGATAAGCACAAGCGCCAAAGGGAATTCGTTCCACGTATTGAGGAAGGTAAGGATGGCGCAGGTAGCCAGAACCGGTTTGCAGATGGGCATAATGATCGAAAACATGCTGCGGACCAGGGAACAGCCGTCGATAAAAGCGGCCTCTTCCAGATCGGTCGGAACCGATTTTACATAACTTTCGATCAGGAACACCGCGACCGGCAGCGCAAACGCGATATAGGGCAAAATCAGCGTAACCGGCTTGTTGAGCAGATCCAGCGACTTGAATTCGATAAAAATCGGAATCAGCAGCGCGTAAATCGGGATAAGCATGCCTGACAAAAATAAATAGTAGAGAAACCGGCGGCCCAGGAACACAAACCGCGATAAACAATAGCCGGTAATAAAGCTGACCAGAATCACGACAACAACCGTAATAACCGTAACATATAAACTGTTGAAAAAATAACTGCCGATTTGTCCCTCCGAAACCGCCTTGGCGTAATTTTCGAAATGCAGCTCCTTAGGCAACCCTACGGTATCCAGCGCAAATTCCCGCTGGGATTTCAGCGAAGAGTAGATCATCCAAAGGATCGGAAAAATGCAGGTGATGGACAGCAGGCTGACCAGCACGTTGCTGACGACCCCGGACGCGCCTGCTTTCAGGCTGTGCGAGCTCCATCCGTTTTGCCTGTTCATGCCTTTTTCCTCCCCGCTAACAGCCTGCTTAAAACGATCATAGCCAAGCTGAGAATCAGAATGCCGATCGCCACAGCGCTGCCGTAGCCATACCGCATACGTTCCATGGAGACGCTATACGCGTACATGGCCACCACCTGGGAGCTGTTGCCCGGCCCTCCTCCGGTCATGACGAAAATCTGGTCGAACGTCTTCATGTTGCCCGAGATGCAAAGCATCACCGTAACTAGGAGCGTGTCCTTGATCAAAGGCAACACGACGAATACCGATTTTCTCCAGCCCGTGGCGCCGTCCAGCTCCGCAACCTCCAGCACTTCCTTGTCAATGCTCTGGATCGAAGCCAGCAGAATTACCATGTAATATCCGATGAACTGCCATATTTTCGGAATTGCCAGCGAGGTGATGACGATCTTTGGATTATCCAGCCACGGTTTGATCCAGTCGGACCGGCCGAGGAACTCCAGAAACTGGTTCAGCAAGCCGTAATCCTTGTTATAAATGATGCGCCACAAAAATCCGACCACCACGGCGGACAAAATAACCGGGAAAAAGATGACCGTTCTATGCAGCGTCTTCAGCTTAAGCAGCCGGGAAACCAGCAGCATCGAAATGACAAAGGCAATGCCGATCTGCCCGATAACCGTCCAGACGATAAACACCACGTTGTTCCGAAACGCACTCCAAAATGCGGTGTCCTTGGCAAGCTCCAGATAATTGGCCAGGCCGATAAACGTTTTGTGCGGACCTCCGTCCCAATTGTAGAAGCTGTAATAAAAAGCGACGAAAAGCGGCGCGATGCTGCAAAGCGTAAACAATAACGCGCCCGGCGCCAGCAGTCCGGCCAGCAGCGCTTTGCCGGGCTTCAGCTTCTCGCTCATGAGATAACACCTGCCTTTCTTTCTATATAGCTGTTCATTGCTGCACACAAGCTGTCCGGCATAGTTCCCTTTCTATTAAGACCCCGGTTTACTCTCGGGCATATTCATCCTGCACCTTCTGGGCAAGCTGTTCCGGCGTTACAACGCCGATCAGCAGCTCCTGCAAACCGGATTGCAGAACCTCCATCAGTCCCGACGACAGCTGGTGGTCATACACGGGGATAAACGGCCGGTTTTTCTGGAATTCGTCAAATTCCTTGAAAATGGCGGGAGAAGAGCTCTGGTCGAAATCATTTGGCGTCACGGCCGTCAAGCTGCCCGCTTTGGCCTCTTCGGTCGCAAATTCCGAGCCGGTCATGGCGCGCAGAAATTTCTCCACGGCGGACTTTTTAGCGGAATCGGTGCTCGCGTTCACGGCATAAGCCCAGCCCGCGCCGCCGGTAATCGCGTTCTGATCGCCTTTTCCGCCTTCGACCGATGGAAGCGCCGCGATTTTCGTCGCGTTCAGCACGTCCTCCGGACTGTTGGCTTTCAGATCGGCAAGCGCCCAGGTTCCGTCTATGGACATGGCGGCCTGGCCGTTCATGTACAGCTGGCGCTGCTGCGAATCGTCGATGCTGTTTACGTCGCTGTTGAAAGCCCCGGATTTGGCGAGTTCATCCAAAGCGGTAAGCGCTGCCACAAATTCCGGATCGGTGAATTTGGCTCCGCTTTTATCGCGGATGCTTTGATACCATTCATCGCCGGTGAAGCGGTTGCCCAGCGTGCTCATAATGACCGATTCGGCATTCCACTTGGCCTTATTGCCGAGCACGATCGGCGTTACGCCGGTTGCCTTGATTTTTTTCACAGCATCCAGCAGCCCATCCCACGTCGTTGGAAACTGGTCCACGCCGGCCGCTTTCAACAAATCTTCGTTGTAATAAATACAGGTATTTGTGATCTGAAAAGGAATACCGTAGATTTGGTCATTATACGTGAAATTGGAAAAGACGCCTTCTTTAAAGCTGGCCTTCCAGTCGGAATCGTTGTCCAAAAATTCGTTCAGCGGCATAACCTTCCCGTTGTTCACAAACGTTTCCGCCATTTGTCCCTTCAGCCAAAAAATATCGGGCAGTTCATCTGCGGCCGCCAGCGTCTGCACCTTGGTCGCCAAATCATCGCTTGAAATCGTTTCTTCGTCGATCTTGATATTTGGGTTATCCTTCTGAAACTGGTCCAAAACGGTCCGGAAGGCCGTCGTCATCCCATCGCCGGGCGTAAACGCATCCAATAAAGTCAAGGTTACCTGGGCTTCGCCGCCCGAATTCCCGCCGCTGCCTTCCGCCTGGTTTCCGTTACTGCCGCAAGCGGCCAGCGAAGCGGCAAGCACCCCGGTGCAAACCAAACTCAAGGTTTGTTTCAAACGTTTCTTCATTCCATTTCCTCCCCTTTTGAAAACGTAATCATCGATCAGTACGCGTATACGGTTCGCCAAACCCTTCACCGGGTTCGTCTGGGTTCATTATAGCGAGGTCCCCTTCCGCTCTTAAAGGTGGCAAAACCATCATTGACTCCGAAATCCTACACTTTTTAATCGATCATCTCCAAATGAGGACATGATCATATAAAAAAAGGATGGAGCACAAAGTGTACTCCACCCTAGTTTTTGTTGGGTTCAACAGGAAAGCCAAGAAACAATTATGCTACCCAGATACAACAGGCATCCCTGCCGCAATCGAGGCTTCAATGGCAAGGGACAGGCGGGCGTCTACCAGCGCTTCGGATAATGAATAAAAGCTTTTGCCCGTACGCACGTATTCGCTCATTCGAAACAAAACCTCCGCGATCGCCAGCTCTTCATCGGAAAGCTGTGCGGGATAAAACCGGTTTTGATATAACCGCTCGGAGGCTCCCCGGAGCTCCCGAAGGGACAAAGGAGCAAGGCTCCCCTCCATTCCATCCTGAATTCTGCTGATGGAAAAGGTTTCGTATGACCCTTGGCCCAAACTTCGGGTGACCTCATCATTCCGGATTTCCCCATGGGAACCCCGGATCAGAACCCGGTTCTTCCGCAGCGGAGAGAAATATTGCGACGGGGTGAAGTCAAGTACGGCGCTTTTGCCGCTCTCAAAAGATAAAAACGCGATATCCTGCAGCTCCGTCTCCAGGCCGTCCCCAACGTTTCGTCCGCGGTGGGGAACCTCCAGCACAGGGTGCTTAAACTGCTGGGCCGTCACTGTACAGCTCTCATCCGAGACATCCAGCCACCGACGGATCAGGGCAATCCCATGATAACCATGGCCGGCAGACGCCTGGACATGCCGCACCTCACCCACGGCTCCGGAACGTATCAAGGTCGTCCGGGCTGCATGATGCGGCTGCAGCGGGTATTGCTCGGCTACCTGAATTCGCGGCGATTGCGCCGCAAGGGCAGCCATCTGCCGGTATCCGGCATCGTCAAAGGCAGGCGGCGTTTCGGCCAGCACGGGAACGCCGGTCTCGAACAGCTGCTCCAGCAAAGCCGCTGCCGACGTTTTGCTGACCGCCATAACCAGAAAATCGCATTCCTGCGCCAGCTCCAGCGGGGACTGAAACACCGGCAGGCCCAACAGGGCCTCGTCCCCGCGATATTTTTCCGGATCCCGCACAACAATTCCGGCTGGCTGAAACCACTCCGGAAGCTGGCCGGCAATCCGCAAGTAGGCTTTCCCGCGCCAGCCCGGCCCGATTAATCCAAATCGCACAGGCATATTTTATAACCTCCATAATCCTTTAATCATTTCGGAAAAACTCAAAGTGTCCTCAAAATCTCCTTTCATCCTAGGTGATTCATCTCGGAATCTGAATAGATTTATGGGACGGGAATATGGAGTATTGTTACAACATGCAGAAACTTCCGAGGATCGGATACCGATTTTGTAATCAACAAAACGCAGGGCCATAACAAATGATAAAGCGGCCTTTCCTTATTTCCGGAAAGCCGCTTTATTTTCTGAATACCGTCAGCTAGTAGCTGTCTTATAGTTTTCTCTTAAATGCCCTGCAGCGCCGACTGGGCCAAAGCAAGCGCCCCGCAGATCCCCGCATTGTCTCCCAGTCCGGGAGGTACGATATAACTCGAGATCTTCTCATCGCTAAGACTTGGATGCTGCACGTAGCCGTTCAGCAGCTCCTTCAATTTGGCATGGATGAGCGGGAACAGCTGCAGCTGTTTCATGACGCCGCCGCCCATGACGATTTTTTCCGGGGACAGGATCAGGATGTAATTCATCAAAGCTTGCGCCAGATAATAGGCTTCCATTTCCCAAGCCGGATCATCCTTCGCCAATTCGCCCGCAGGAACGCCTGCACGCCGTCCGATAGCCGGCCCGGCCGCAAGACCTTCCAGACAGTCGCCATGGTAAGGGCAAGTGCCTTCAAACTGGTCGTCCGGATGACGGCGGACATAAATATGGCCCATTTCCGGGTGGGAAAGGCCGTGCACCAGCTTGCCGCCGATCATTGCGCCGACGCCGATCCCGGTGCCGACGGTAATGTAAATGCAGCTGTCTGCGCCTTGGGCCGCTCCCCACAAAGATTCGCCGAGGGCCGCGCCGTTGACATCCGTATCAAACGCAATCGGTACGTTAAATTCGGATTTCAGCGTGCCTATGATATTATAGTTGGTCCAGTAAGGCTTAGGGGTTGTCGTAATATAACCGTATGTATCGCTGCCCAAAACCGGATCGATCGGGCCAAAAGAACCGACGCCCAACGCTTCGATTTGTTTATCTTTAAAATATTCAATCACATTCCCCATCGTTTCTTCCGGGGTTGTTGTCGGAAAACTTACGCGGTCAAGCACTTCTCCCTCTTTCGTTCCGATGCCGCAAACAAATTTCGTTCCACCTGCTTCTATTGCTCCAAGCATGCCCTTCGCTCCAATCTGCTTAAATATGAATGCACCTAAAACCGATTGTACCATAATTCATCCGCCGATGCGGTATAAGATATAATGATTGTCGTAAAATGTCGGAATTATGTCATCGGATCCATCGCAATCAAAAAATGCCGCGGTGCAAAACCCGCAGCATTTTATATTTAAGATCCCGGATCGTCTTTAAAGACGCTCGGAATGGATGCTATAGAAATCAGACCGAAGCTGCTTACCTGCTTACCAGCCCCGTGCGTACTGCTTCGGCGCTTCCAGTTCCACGCCGAGTTTTGCGGCGGCCACCCGCGGCCAATAAGGGTTGCGGAGCAGCTCACGCGCCAGGAAGATCAAGTCGGCACGACCATTGTTCAAAATTTCTTCCGCCATTTCCGGCTCGGTAATGAGGCCTACCGCACCGGTAGGAATTTCGGCTTCGCGGCGGATTTGGTCCGCAAACGGAACCTGATAACCCGGGAACACTTTAGCCGGACCGTTCAGGACACCGCCGGAGCTCACGTCAATCAAATCAACGCCAAGCGCTTTCAGCCATTTGGCATAAACCACATAGTCGTCCGGCGTATCTCCTTCGGCATGATAGTCATGGGCGGATACGCGAACGAGCAGCGGGCCGTCCCATACTTTTTGCACCTCGCCGATCACCTCTTTGAGGAAGCGGAACCGGTTCTCCTGGCTGCCGCCGTATTCATCCTCGCGACGGTTGCTGAGCGGAGAAAGAAACTGGTTGATGAGATAACCGTGCGCTGCATGAAGCTCGATGACATCAAATCCGGCTTCTTTGGCACGACGGACGCCGTCGGCAAAGTCCTGAACGGTTTCCTTGATTTGCTCCTTGGTCATCGCCTGCGGCGTTTGATACCGGTCATTAAACGCAATGGCCGACGGCGCGATAATCGCTTCCTTCACTTCGGCTTTGCGTCCCGCATGAGCAATCTGTACGCCGATATGGGAGCCTTGGGCATGGACGAGGCCTACCAATTCTTTTAATCCTTGAATATGTTCGTCGCTCCAAATCCCGAGGTCTTTAGGCGAAATGCGTCCCTGCGCCGTAATGGCCGTTGCTTCGAGGAGAATAAGCCCCACTTGGCCGACCGCACGTGCCGGGTAATGAATTTTATGCCAGTCCTGCACTTTTCCCGATTCGTCTTCAACGGAATATTGGCACATCGATGCCATGACGATCCGGTTTTTGAGCGTAATATTTTTGAGCTGGTAAGGTTCAAACAGCAAGATTCTTCACTCCTTTGTATTTATGTAAAATTAGAACTTCATTACTATACCTCTTTTTTTCGTATATCGCAATATTTAAATATACCTTTATTAAGATTCAAATTTTGCCGTTTCCTTTCCGGCCTCTATTAACTTGTCCATTCTTGTCAAAAAAGAAACGGCCTACTTCCCGGGAAGTAGGCCGTCCTGCAAATCTTACCGAAGACAGAAGCTTATTTGATGGCCACGAAAAAAAGCCGCTCCGCCTCATTATCCGCCCGCTTCCACTCGAAGTCGGCGTAACACTGGATTTCCTTGAAGCCTGCCCGTCTCAGCTCGGCCATCATCCATTCGGGATCATAAGCCCGCTGGATATGGGTTTCCTCAAAACGCTCATATAAAGAGTTGCTCTCACGCGCAAAAATCGATAAATGATGTTCGATTTCCCGGCGCTCTTCGTCGTAATCGCAGGTCCAGATATAAGAAACCTCGGGTTCGTCAAGCACAAACGGCTGGTCTTCCCCGTAGCGGCGCAGTGTATTCGGATGGTGAACGTCGAACAGAAAACTGCCGCCTTCTTTAAGACCCGCATAGGTACGGGCAAACACTTCGGCCACCTCCTCCGGCTCCAGCACATAATTGATGCAGTCGCAGAAGGAAATAACCGAGTCCACGGTTCCCGGAAGCTCCCAGCTCCGCATATCCTGGCAAACCCATCTGACGCTGCCTTCGCGGAATAACCGGTTGCCTCCGGCTGAGGCTTCCATTTTATTTTGCGCGACCGCTAACATGTCCTCGGATAAATCGATGCCCGTCATCTGATAACCGGCATTCGCCAGCGGGATCGTGATGCTCCCCGTTCCGCAGCCCAGCTCGGCAACCGTATGCGGAATGCCATGTTTCTGCCAGGCCTCCTGAGCAAATTCGACCCAGCTTTCATAAGGCATGTCCTGCATTAATTCATCATACACGTAAGCAAATTTCCGGTAAGCCACCATAACGCTTCGACTCCTTTTTCACAAAAAAACAGAGGCGGCCCGAAAACTCAACTAGCCGTTTCCAACCTACCTCTGTTTATTAAGGCGGTATATCCGCCGGTTCTTAATCGAAAGATTTAGTCCTGATTTTCATCCGGTTTGACGAGATAAGTCCAGCTTTCCTTTTGCGTTATTTTGCCGTCCTTCATCAGCTTGCCAAGCGCCCGTTTAAACGCGGATTTGCTGATCCCGAACCGCTGCTTGATCACATCGGGAGGGGTCGCATCCGAATAAGGCATCGCTCCGCCCGGACGATCCGCCAGAAAAGCCAAAATCTTATCGGCATCTTCTCCCTGGCTGACCTCGCGGCGCGCCGTCATGGACAAATTGACTCGTCCGTCCTCGCGGATATGGGCCACCCGCACTTGAACCGTCTCGCCAAGACGAAGCAATCTGGAACGTTCCGAGGAATGGATCATGCCGATGGCGCCAAAACCGAGCACCCCGCCTTGTACGACCACAAAGGTTCCCATCTGCAGCGGTTTGTAGACGATGGCGTCAAACCATTGATTTTTCCACGAATCCGGCGCATGGAAGGCTTTGGTGCTCAGCTCCTGCTCCCCGGCAAGTTTGGCCTTCAGCCGGCCCTGCTTGTCCTGCTCCATAAGGACATAGACCCGGTCCCCGACCCGCGGATGCAGCTCCGGAAGCTCGGGAAGCTCCCGGATCGGCAGCAGCAGCTGGCGCCCGAGCCCCATTTCGAGGAAGCAGCCAAGCCGCGGATGCACATCCGCAACCTCCAGCAGCGCCATTTCGCCCAGCGTCAGGAACGGTTTTTTCATCGTGGCCGCCGGACGGTCCTCGGTATCAAAAAACAGAAAAACATCGACTGTATCTCCCGCTTTGACCGGATGCGTCAATTCGGAATAATGGAGCAAAATATCCTGCCCCTCATCGCCGCGCAGAAAATAGCCGTAAGGCGATACCTCCCGGTCCACCGGCAGGGAAACGATCGTACCCGCAATCAGGCTCATACCGTCTCCACAACTTTGGCATCGGACCAAAGGCGTTCAATATTGTAATATTCGCGTTCGTCGCGGTGGAAAATATGCACGATCACGTCTCCCAGATCCATCAGCACCCAGCGGGCCGTATCGAGGCCTTCTATGCCTTTTACCATGCCGCCGGCTTCGTTGACCTGCTTGCGGATTTCGGTTGCGATGGCCTGCACCTGCGTATCGGAATTACCATGGCAAATCACGAAATAATCCGAGATGAGGGAAATACCTTTCAAATCAAGCGCCACGATGTTCATGGCTTTCTTATCGTCAGCGGCCGTAACCGCGAGGTTTAACAATTCTTTTGGCGAAACTGCCATTCAGTTTCCTCCTTACAGTCAGTTGTATATTCAGCCTTTAGCGGCTTTAGCCCGTTTAGCTTCATTCAGTTGTTTGATGAGATCGTTCCGGGCAAACATCGTCATCGGGAAAATAATTTTTCGCTGCTGAAGCAAAAAAGAAATCGTGGAATCGAAGCCGGCTACCAGCGCTTCCTCCAGATTATTTTCCGCTAATTCGCGAATCGTATCCACGCCGGGAAAATCCCGTCCAGGCTCGATATAGTCGGCCAGGCAAATGATTTTGTCCAGCTTGGTCATGCCCATCCGTCCCGAGGTGTGATACCGGATCGCGTCCAGCACTTCACGGTCGTTAATTCCATAATCCCGCTCGGCTACAAAAGCGCCAACCTCCGCATGCAGCAGCTGTTTGTCATGCTCGAGCAGCTCCTGGTTCAACCCCTTGTCCGCGTTGTCGCGAATCACGGCCGCCTGCTGCTCGATCGGCCAATATTTGGCCACGTCATGCAGAAGCGCCGCCAAATCCGCTTTAACCGGATCGGCTCCGTAACGCTCGGCCAGCTGGGCGGCGGACGACATTACGCCTTCGGTATGTTTCCACCGTTTCTCAGGCATTTGAGCGGATACCGCCCGGATCAGTTCATCACGCGTGAAGGCCATAAGCTCCGCTCCTTATCATCAATTCATACACCGCGTCCGGCACCAGATAACGGACCGATTTGCCTTGTCTGAGCCGGCTGCGGATCAGGCTGGAGGAAATGTCGACCAGCGGCATCTCCGCCAGCACGACCCCGTTTTGGATAAACTCCGGCAGGGAGTCCAGCTCCAGCATGCTGCCTGGACGCTGCAGGCCGATGAACGTTATCATCTGCACCAGCTCGTCGATGCCTTCCCACTTCGGAAGGTAGTTGACCATGTCGGCCCCGATTATGAAATAAAAATCATAAGCCGGATGCTCCGCCAGCAGCTCCTTGATCGTATCGACCGTATAGGAGATGCCGCCTCTGCGCAGCTCGATGTCCAGCGGATAAAAAGCCGGATTGCTCTGGATCGCCGCTTTAACCAGCTCCAGCCGCTGCTCGCCGCTGACTCCCGCCTTGGCTTTATGGGGCGGCTGATGCGAGGGCATAAACCAGACTTCCTCCAGTCCGTACTGGTCCCTCGCCGCTTCTGCCGCAAGCAGATGGCCCGTATGAATCGGGTCGAAGGCGCCGCCCATAATGCCTACTTTTTTTCTTGCCTTCATGCCATCTACGACCTTTCCCTTATTTCGGCAGCACGATTTGCTTGTAGTCTTTGGACTCCTTGTAAAGCACGATCGTGCGGCCAATCGTCTGCACCAGCTCCGCGCCGGAACCTTCGGCCAGTTCCACAGCAATTTCCTTCGGATCTTCGAGGCAGTTGTTCAAAACGGAAACCTTGATCAGCTCTCTCTTTTCAATGGCTTCTTCGATATGTTTAATGACTCCTTCGTTGGTGCCGCCTTTGCCTACCTGAAAAATCGGGTCCAAATGATGAGCCTGCGCGCGCAAAAAGCGTTTTTGTTTTCCTGTCAACATCGTAAATTCATTGCTCCATTCCCTTTTAAAAGTGTTATTAGTATACCCCAAATTCGGTCAACACCGCTTGTCTCATCGCTTCCGAAGGAGCGTTCAGCCCGGTCCAATATTCGAAAGCATACGCTCCCTGATTGACGAACATGCCAAGCCCGCCGTGGATACGGCAGTTTTTAGCCTCGGCTTCCTGCAGCAGACGGGTTTTCAGCGGGTTGTAAATCAAGTCGCTCACCACGATCCCTTCCGGGATAAACCGCGCTTCAAGCGGGGTAGCCTCGCTTTTCGGGTGCATGCCGACCGAGGTGGTATTAATGATGATATCCGCCTGGCCCGCATGATCCGCCAGAACCTCCGGTTCCATGCCGCAGGCCGTAATTTTACCGAGCGAAGCCCATTCCAAAGACAGCTTACTTGCGTTATCAAGCGTCCGGTTGGCGATGAACACTTCCGCCGGTTTTTCCTTCAGCAGCGCATGAACGATGCCTCGGGCCGCGCCCCCGGCGCCCAGCACCAGCACCTTCGCCCCGGATAAGTCCGAAACCGCTTCCTCTTTCAGGGAACGGATATATCCGATGCCGTCCGTGTTATAACCTGTAAGATAACCTCCGTCGTTCACGATCGTATTGACCGCCCCGATGGCTTTGGCGTCGGCATCCACTGCATCCAGGAAGGGAATGACGTTCACCTTATGCGGAACGGTTACGTTTACGCCGTTAAAGCCTAAAGCCCTGATTCCCTCAACAGCCGCTCCGAGTTGTTCCCCCTTAACATGCAGCGGCACATAGGAGCCGGACAAGCCAAGCTCCGTTAACGCCGCCATATGCATAACCGGAGATTTGCTGTGACCGATCGGATCGCCCATTACGCCCAGCAGCAGCGGTTCACGGACTGTCGTTTCTCCAGCACGGTTCCCCATTCCGTCTCCCCCGTTTCTCTAAATCGGTTAAACCGTTAACATAGTTAAATCAGCGAATCCCGCACCATCACTTTAACCCCTTTAGGAGCATGAACCGCGATGATCGATCCTTGATCGCTGTTGACCTTCACCCAGCCCAGGCCGGAAATAAACACGTCCGAGTGAGCCCCTTTGGCAATCCGGAACTCGTGCCGGGTCCAGGCCGGAAGTTTTTCGATATTTTCCTTGGTCGGCGGAGACAGAAGTTCCCCTGCGTGGTCCGCAAACAGTTGATCCGCTCGCTCCAGTTTGGTCCGGTGAATCGGCACCCGTCCGCTGACGAAACACGTAAAGGAATGGTGATGTCCCGTTCCCTGGATAAAATCAAACCTTGCGAACCCTCCGAAAAACAACGTTTGGCCTTCGTTCAACTGATAAACGGCCGGTTTCAGCGTTTTGTCCGGCAGCAGAACGCCCAAATCCCGCGTGTCCACAATTTCTGTGTAACGGGAGGGATACATGATCCCCGGCGTATCGACGATATACTGGCCGTCATCCAGCGGGATATTGACCATATCCAGCGTTGTTCCCGGGTAACGGGAGGTGGTCAGCTCCTGCTCCAGATCGCTGTAATCGCGGATCAAACGGTTGATCAGCGTCGATTTGCCGACATTGGTCGCGCCTACCACATAAACGTCCCGGTCGCCGCGATATTTGCCGATGGCATCCAGCAGACGGTCAAACCCGTCATTTTGCTTCGCGCTGCACAAAACGACGTCTTCGATTTTCAGCCCCGCGTCTTTGGCCTGTTTCTGCACCCAGTTGCGGATCTTGTTCCAGTTCGAAACCTTCGGCAGCAAATCCGTTTTGTTCACGGCCAGCAGAACCGGATTGTTCCCGATAAAACGCTGCAAGCCGCTGATGACGCTGCCCTGAAAGTCAAAAATATCCACAATGTGGATCACAAGCGCATCCTTGCTGCCGATCTGGCCCAAGAGACGCAAAAATTCATCCTGATCCGGAGTCACGGACGAGGATTCGTTGTAATTTTTGATGCGGAAGCAGCGCTGGCAAATGATTGGCTCATTCTGGAGCGCCTTCTCCGGCACATATCCCGGTTTGCTTGTATCCGTAGTCTGCAAGGGAATTCCGCAGCCGCTGCAGCGCGGCAGTACGGAGTTTTCTTGAGCGGTTGTCATTTCTTCTTATCCTCCTCCAGCCAAAGCCCGGCTTTATTCAGCCGTCCTTTGACAAAACGTTCAAGTCTGCGGTTGATCCGCGTTCCAATGCCTTCGTCCCCTACCGAAATCGGCAGGACAAGCACAGTAAACAGCCCCAGACGGTTTCCGCCCAAAACGTCGGTCATCAGCTGATCGCCGATAACAATCGTCTCCTGAGGCTGCAAATTCATCATATTCATGGCTCGTCTGAACGGGGCATTGGAAGGCTTGCGCGCCTGGTGCACAAATTCGATATTTAATGGGGTCGCAAACGTCGACACCCTGTTCATATTGTTGTTGGATACGATCACCAGCTGAAATCCGCATTTCTTTACATATTCAAACCACGCCACGAGCTTCGGGTTGGATAACGGATCCTTGGCTCCTACAAGCGTATTGTCCAAATCCGTAATGATTCCTCTGTAGCCTTTGGCATACAGATCCTCCAGATCGATGTCAAACACCGTATCGACCCGCAATTTGGGCATAAATTTCTCAAACAATCTCGTCACCTCGGTTTCATAGGACAAACTATACCATAATCTTCAATTATAGCAAGTAGCAACGGCCTAATGGAAAGCAGCCGATTCGAACGTTAAACGACAACGGGAAAAAGAGGATTCAGCCGGGAAAAGCGGGTTCATAGCTTCCCCCTGCTGAATTTGAAGCAGAAACGGGAGCCGCCCCCTCCGCAGCAGCGGCGAAGCGGCACCCGTCAAAGAAAGTCGGCGCCAATGAAATGAAGTTTGCAGGCCATTACCCGGCTTGATTCTTTTTATGCTCCCGCAGGAAAACCTTTAACTGCTTCGAAAGCTGGATCGTCTTCCTCCAGTCTTCTTCGCCGATCGTTTCGGCACTGTATTTCGCCTGCTCAAACTGCTGCAGAAGCGGTCTCAATCGATGGGCAATCTCGGGGTGCTCCCGCTCCCAGCGTTGCGCCGCTTCCCTTATCGTTTCATGATGGGCCCTTCCGTATCCCTGCCGTTTCATGATGGACTGCCATCTTCTGGATTCCGCAACGACCTTGTCCGCATTCGTAAGAACTTGACCGTGCCGGAAACGAAGCAAACCGAAATAAATAGCTGTCCGGTTCCTCCAGGCGGCAAATGCGGCCCAAAGAAGCAAAACGGCCGCCAGGGTCCAGCCGATCAGGCCGACAGGTACGGAGCTGCCTCCAAGATCCGTCGTCTGCTGGGGCTGGGACTCGGTATTATCCGCCGTTTCTTCCGGCTGCTGCTCTTCTTCCGGCTGGTCTGCCTGCTCTTCGGCAGTCGCAGTTTCCGGAAGCGAGAAGCCGGGCGTAGCTTCAACCGGCACCCAGCCGTAGTTTTCCCCCATATACACTTCGGCCCAGGAATGGGCGTCGGCATTGGTGACCATATAGGTCTGGAGCGTATTCTCAGGATCGATGTTTCGCTCGGGCAAATCCGAGGTGCCCAGCTGTCCCGGGGCGTACCCTTTCACCCAGCGGGCGGGGATATCCAGCGAACGAGCCATCATGACCAACGCAGTGGAAAAATAATCGCAATATCCTTCCTTAATTTCAAACAGGAAACTGTCCACGAAATCGTGGGTGGTTCTTTTGCTAAGGTCAGGCGTATTGGTGTACCGGAAGTTCGTTTTCAAATAGTCTCTCAGCAGCATAATTTTGCCGTAGGGCGTGCTGCTTGAGCCCGCCACCTGCTGCGCCAGGTCCTTCACCCGATCCGGAAAAGCGGAAGGCATCTGCAGGTAGGACCGCTCATCATCGCCGGAGCCGTACAGCTCCTCGTAGGTGGCCTGCTGCAGCTGATCTTCCGAATATTCCGGAATCTCCGAAATGACCGTATACTGCCTCGGGTAATTCCCGTTGCCTCTGGAGCCTCGGCTGAAGCCGCCCCAATACATCGTGGCCCTTTTTCCACTCCACATGAGTCTGGGCTTCGGATCCTCGTTCTCCGTAACGTTCGGAATGTCGATTTGAGTAATCGAATAAGCTCCGAACAGCACCGGATATTTCTCCTGGTTCAGCATCGTAATCCGCTGGGTGATCTGACGTTTAGGCGCCGTTCCCGACTGAGGGTTCTCAACGCCCTCCCCGGAGGAAGCCGTGATTGGTCCGATATTGTTCCGTGCATCGTCAATCCAGCCCGTACCGGTGTAAAATTCCCGGGTTTCCCCGCGCCAGTAGGCCCTGGAGTCCGTCACCACGTTCATGACGGGGCTGCTGTCAAACTGAAAGCCGCCGCCCAGATTGCTGTCGTCCCTGCTGTAGCCGGACGTAGTTCCCGAAGAACCGCTTCCGGACTCCCCGGAATCGGCTCCCTGTGATTTCCCTCCGGTCAGGGCAGCATTGCCGCCGTTCCAATACTTTTGCATCAGCGTATAGGGATCCTCCAAAATCGGACTGATCGTCGGCATGCTGACTCCGATCCAAAGCACGGCGGCAAAAATAAACGCAACGTTGGCAAAAATCCGCAAAGGCCTTTTGCGCAGCGCCTTCCAGCCTCGGGGATGATTCAGCTCCATACGCCGGAAATGGTTGCTGACCAGCCAGCCCATCCCGGCAAATACGGTCCAGGCTGTCTCTATCCAAAGCGAGTAGGGCGTAAAAGAATCAAGAATCGTTAAGGCTATAAGGTTCAGTCCAAGAAAAGCCAAAATCCGGCCCCGCCGGTCCACGACCCGGGCTCCGAGCTCAAATAAAGCCCAGGTAGCGATAGTAAACCAGATATAAGGAGCCAACTGTTCGGCGACCATCCGAAATTTTACGTTTTCCGGAAGATAAGCGTTGACGGCGGAGAAAATTTGATAAATCCCTAGCACCCGGATATGGATTACCGCAAGGGCCGCCAGCTTGACCAGCCACCGGAGAATGGAGCCGATCGGCAGGAACTCGGCGGCAGCCGTGACGATCAGCGTATAAAGAACGAGATTGGATGTCCGGGTGAGCCATATCGGCTCCGTAAACAGGTACCACTGATAAGCAATAATAAACAGCCATACAACCGAAGCCAGATAATACCACGATCTGGACCAGATCCGAAATTTATTCATGCCCGTCCACCTCCCACCGCAGCCGGAAGCTCCTCAAGCGAATCGATGTAAGAGCCCTGAAATCCGACGGAAGGCCTGAGCGCCTGTCTGGCCGTTTTGGTGCCGCTTCCGGCCCGGGCGCCAATTTGCAGGTGATAGACGGTGATTTGCCGCTGTCTGGCGAACTGAAGCAGGCCCGCGGCGCCTTCCACGGATTGCGGACTGATGTACACCAGCAGCAGACCGCTGCGGAAAATGGAGGACTGGGACTCCAAAAAGTCATAAACGCCAGAAGAGTTTTGTCCGTCAGGCTGGAGATCGACCAGGTGGTGCAGCATCTGCTGGCGCTGGAAATGCCCCAGCTCCGGCGGGAAAATGGCGGGGCTGGCGTTCAGCGTACATAATCCCATCCGGATTCCGTTTCTTCCGCCATAATCCAGCAGCGAAGCCGCCGTCGAAACCGCCAGTTCAAACTGGTTCGGATGGGCATAACTTTCTTTGCCGCCATCCAGCACAAGCATCGTATTGGGCATGGACTCATGCTCAAATTCCTTGGATTTGAGCGTACCTGTTTTGGCCGTAGCGTTCCAGTGAATCCGGGTGATGCGGTCACCCGGCACGTAGTCGCGCACCCCGCCGATTTGCGTCGTTTCCCTGCGCGATCTGGCCTGCTGCGTCTGCGGCCCCGCAAGCCGAAGGCCTCCTTCAAACAGCTGCCATCTCGGAATAAAGACGGTTCTCGGCAGCACCTGAAAGCGGCCGGGCACGGAAACCGTACGTTTATGTTCGACCAGACCAAAAATGTCCTCGTAAACCAGCTCCGTATCGGCAAAAAAATAAGTCCCCCGCTCCAGGGGAGGGGTCTGGTAATACAAATCGCCACCGGACCGGACCTTCGGTACGATGCTTTCTTCAAAGGACCAGGATTCCCCGTTGTGCCGCTTCAGCACCTCGCGCACGATGACGTAAGGAACCGGCAGCAGCCGCGGAGGCTCCATGCGGAAGCGGATGCGGACCTGTTCCCCCGCATGAAGCATTTCCCTTTCTCCCTCGGTCGACAAGGTCCGGAAACCGCGGGTCTTGAGTTTCGCACCAAGCAAACTTAAACCCCAGTAAGCCGCCAGCAGGGACACCATAACAAACAGCATAATGGACGTTTTGCCGCCCTGAAAAAGCATATAAAACAAACATATCGCCCAGATCAAACTAAACAGCTTGACGCCGGAAAGTCTGCCGGTTCTCTTCAGGCGCCTTATTTTAAACCGCGGCATCAACCTTACCGCCCCACCGATACAGGCACCTGCACCTGCTCCAGAATGGAGCGGAGCACGGCTCCCGCCTGATGGCTGCCTTGTCTGGATTCCGGACGGAGCAGCATGCGATGGCTGAGCACATAAGGCGCCAGCACCTTAATGTCATCCGGCAGCACGAAATCGCGGCCGTCCAGGAAAGCAAAAGCTTTGACCGCGGCGGTAAACGCAAGGGAAGCACGAGGACTCGCGCCCAGCAGAACGGCGCCGTGCTGCCTTGTGCTGCGCACAACCTCCAGCAGATACCCGGTTACGGCTTCGCTGATATGTACATGCCGCACCTCCTGTTGAAGCTGTGCGATGCGGTACACATCGGTCACGGGCTCCAGCACATCCGCGGGCTGGCCGATCTGCTGGGATAACACCATCCTTTTCTCCGTGTCGGCATCGGGATAACCCATCGCGATTTTGATCATAAAACGGTCCAGTTGAGCCTCCGGCAGCATGTAGGTGCCTTCAAAATCGATTGGATTCTGCGTTGCGCAGAGCATAAAAGGATGAGGAAGCGGATAAGTGACGCCGTCCACGGTCACGCTCCGTTCTTCCATGACTTCCAGCAGCGCCGACTGGGTTTTGGTGGTCGCCCGGTTGATTTCGTCCGCCAGCAGGATGTTGGTCATGACCGGGCCCGCCCGGAACACAAATTTCTGTTCATGGGGATGATAGATGGAGACACCCGTTATATCGCTAGGCAAAATGTCCGGATTGCATTGAACGCGCCGGTATTCCCCGTTTAACGATTTCGCCAGCGCTTTGATCAGCTGGGTTTTTCCCGTTCCCGGCACGTCCTCAATAAGCACGTGCCCGCCTGCAAGCAATGCGGTCAGCAGCAGTCTGATCTCGAATGATTTGCCAAGGATACAGGATTCCAAATTTGTTCTTACAGCGGATATGATGGCTAATGATTCCGAGTTAAGGGGCATATAGAGCTTCCTCCTGTATCTAGTTTTTAATAAATAAAATACGGAATAGAAAAGTATGGAAAATAAGAGTGAAATTTGTTGTTCAATTCTTATTGTACATGATAAGCCCTCCGAAAGTACACGTTCTCCCTCTTCTCCCCAGTTTTGTTATCGCTTGTGGCAAACGAGCGCAGAAAAAGGCCGCCTTCAGGTCCATGCAGGACTTCGAAG
Source organism: Paenibacillus mobilis (assembly GCF_058267595.1). NCBI lineage: Bacteria > Bacillati > Bacillota > Bacilli > Caryophanales > Paenibacillaceae > Paenibacillus > Paenibacillus mobilis. The sequence goes on along the minus strand of NZ_JBZCMS010000006.1, from coordinate 142,114 downwards.
ACGGCCCGTTTTTATTTTGTAACGTCTATAACGCCGCTTTTAATATAGCCAAAACGTCATCGCCGGAAAGCGGGTAAAACGCCTTGTCAAGCCCGCGAGCAGCCCGTTCCGCCATAATTTCCAACTTCTCTTCGCCTATTCCGACTTCCCTTAGCGTTTGCGGAAGCTCCAGGTCAACAAAGAACCGCACCAGTTTGTCGATGGCCTGGTTTGCAATTTCGAAAGGTTCGAGATCAGGAGTAATCCCCCAAACATTTACGCCGAAATCCACAAATTTTCCTACCGTCTCTTCATTTAAAACATGTCTCATCCAATGCGGAGTTATGATGGCCAACCCCACACCGTGAGTAATATCATAATAAGCGCTAAGTTGATGTTCAATTGGATGACATGTGCTTTGTACTTCGTTACCTCTCCATGTTACACCGTCAATAGCCAAGCTTGAGGTCCAGAGAAGGTTGGCACGCGCTTCGTAATTGTCAGGCTCCCGATAGGCAATAGGGCCATAATGAATGCAGGTCTTCAGTAAACTTTCGGCTAGACGGCTTTGAAGATAGGCGCCCTTAACGTTGTGGAAATAACGCTCAATGATATGGGACATGATATCGGCCGTTCCAGCCGCCGTTTGTTCCTTCGGAACAGAAAACGTATATTCCGGATCCAAAATGGAAACGCGGGGATACAACTGCTCGCTGAATGCGCTAAGTTTTTCGTTGGTGCTCATGTTGTTAATGACGCCGAAACGATTCATTTCTGATCCGGTAGCCGCAGTTGTAACCACGGTAACCAGTGGAAGGGCATCCTCAATCGTACTCTTTCTAAGCACCAGATCCCAGGCATCGCCGTCATATTTAACGCCGGCCGCTATCACCTTGGCGCAATCGATGACGCTTCCCCCGCCAACGGCCAAAACGACATCGATATGGTGTTCCCGGCAAAGCTCCACCCCTCTGTACACCGTTTCGATTCTCGGGTTGGGTTCCACGCCGGAAAGCTCGACAAATTCGATGCCATTTTGCTCAAACAGCGTTTGAACCGTTTGGTACAGCCCGGTCCGCTTGATGCTTCCACTGCCGTATACGAGAAGCACCTTGCGGCCATGTTCCAAAATGGACGGCGCCAAATGTTCGATTTGGCCTTTGCCAAAATAAATTTTAGTAGGAATGTGCATATAGAAATTGTTCATTTGAGTTTGCCTCCAACAATTAAGATTAGTCTTAAGTGTCCAATTGCCAACAATATCCGGATCAATTTACGTCGTCGTGATCAGTACCGACAATAACGTCATGCCAGGCTTCAATTTCTTTGTCGAAGCTAGCAGCTTTCTCCCTGTAGCTTTGCAGCGTGTCTTTGCCAAGCGGAAGATGAACCGGCGGGTTGTCCGCGTTGGCCAGCGTCAGCAGCGCCTGAGCCAGCTTTTTCGGATCACCCGGCTGCTTTTTGTTGACTTGTGTAGCTATACTTCTCATTTTGCCTACAGTATCCGCATAATCGTCAATCACATTCCCGGTTCGGGTCAGTGAAGTAGGATCCAGGAAATCCGTTCTGAAATAACCCGGCTCCACCGCAGTAGCATAAATCCCTAATGGAGCCAGCTCAATGGCCAGCGTCTCCGTAATGCCTTCGATAGCAAATTTGGTGGAAGCGTATAATCCCCATCCTTCCGACCCTCTAAGTCCGCCAACCGATGAAAGGTTGATGATATGTCCGGAACGCTGTTTGCGCATATATGGAAGGGCAGCACGAATGACGTTCAGCGTGCCGAACACGTTGGTATCATAATTCTTTTTCACTTCTTCGCCGGATGCCTCTTCTACTGCGCTAAGCAGACCGTACCCGGCATTGTTCACCAATACGTCAATACGGCCGAATTGGACGATCGCCTCCTTAATGGCTTCTTGCGCCTGACCTTCGCTGGTTACGTCCAGCAAGACGATACGAAGGTTACCGCTGCCTCCCAACTGATCGCTCAAAGCTTCCGCGTTGCCCCGGACCGTCGCTACAACCTTATCCCCTGCCTCAAGAGCCGCTTTGGTAATTTCCAGACCAAATCCTCTGGAAGCGCCCGTGATAAACCATACTTTACTCATAATAAGTTCCCCCTTAAAAGGTCAATGTATCTTGCGATGGCTTAATCGTATCAGACTGCCTTTCCGGGTACTTTTCTGTTTGGTCCATATGCAGTTTACAATTTGGTTCATCCTTTTTTGCTTGCCGATAAGTTGGCTCTTCCGTTCTTGTATGGTATAAGTACATTAGCAGCAAGCTATATGGATCACGACATGGCTTCAGAATGAATACGAATGAGGCTGCATATAGCTTTTTTATTGCCGAACAAAGGAGGCCCAAAGGACGATGGCTGACAAAATTCTAAAAGCGCCGCAGGGCATTAACGAATCCCAATATAAAAGCAGATTAAAGATGAACGAACTTTCGGTCATGGAATTTTGCACCTTTACGGAGAATGTCCAGGGTTCTTTGTTTCTGGAGGATTATCTTTTATTGTTCGTACAGCGCGGCAATTACACCATTAATTATGGCGGGGAGATTTATACGGTTCGCAAGAACGAAATGATTTTGCTGAAAAAGGCCATCCTGTTCCACTATGAGAAAACAGGCGATCCTGAAGACGAAGGCAGGATGGAATACATCATGTTTTTTCTGAAAGATGAGCTTTTAAAGGAATTTTTCAGAATGGCTCCCGTGCAGCCGAACGAGTCCATTCAACCGGCAGCCGTATCCGTGAAAGCCGTAAATGAACGCCTGTTAAAATACGTAGAGTCCTTAAAGCCCTATTTCGATGATCCCAAGGACATTGACGAGAATCTGATCAAAATTAAACTGCTGGAGTTGTTATTTGACCTTGCCGCCGCTGATCAGGATTTGATGCATCAGCTGCTGCAGCTGAAACAGCAAGCCCGCGCGGATATCCCCAAAATTGTTGAGGAAAATTTACTGAACCCGGTTTCGGTCAGCGATCTCGCTTATTTGTCGGGACGCAGCTTGTCCAGCTTTAAAAGAGACTTTCAATCCATCTACAATATGCCGCCTCATCAATGGATCCGGGAGAGAAGGCTGGAGAAGGCAAGAGAACTCCTCATAAATACTTCACTGTCAGTGACGGATATTTGCTTTATGACCGGCTTTGAGAATACCACCCACTTCTCACGGACATTTAAAGAACGTTTTGAATGTTCACCGGCTTCCTTCAGGCAGCAATTCAGCTATGCCACTTGATAGCAGCACTTTAAAGGAAATAAAAAACGGCCCCCCATTGTTTAGAAGATGCTGACAATGGAGGGCCGTTTGCATTCAGGTACCTGATCAAAAAAATGGATCCTGTATTCTCAGCCTTTCGGACGAACAACCAGCGCCGCCAAGAAAGAGAAGATAATCGCCGAAGAAATCCCGGCGCTGGTAACGTCGAAAATCCCGGTGATCACGCCGATCCATCCGTCGCGGTGCAGCTCGGTGATCGCGCCGTGCACCAGGGAGTTGCCAAAGCTGGTAATCGGCACGGAAGCGCCTGCGCCGGCAAATTTCACCAGCGGCTCGTACCAGCCCAGCCCGTCCAGAACGGCCCCGATAACCACCAAGGTGCTCATCGTATGGGCGGGAGTCAGCTTGCCCACGTCAAACATCAGTTGGCCCACCACACAAAAAGCTCCGCCAATAATAAATGCCCACAAAAAGATCATTGGTTACAGTCCCTCCTTTTCTATAGCTACTGCATGGGCAATGCAAGGAATGGATTCTCCCTGCTGATAAGAAAGCGGCGAAAGAAGCGCCCCCGTTGCCACCACCAGAACCCGGTTAAGCTTACCTGCCGCGAGCCTTTTAATAATATGCCCATAGGTGACGGACGCCGAGCAGCCGCAGCCGCTTCCTCCGGCAATAACCTGGGGCTGCTTCTCCCGGTCGTAAATCATCAGCCCGCAATCCTGAAAATTCGTCTGCTCCATCGGCACGCCGTCCTGCTTCAAAATATCCTTGACGATCGGAAGCCCGACGGAGGCCAGATCCCCTGTTACGATCAGGTCATAATCGCCGGGAGACCTGCCGGTATCCCGGAAATGAGACACGATCGTATCGGCCGCTGCCGGAGCCATGGCCGCCCCCATATTAAACGGATCCGTAATGCCCAGATCCTGAATTCGGCCAATCGTAGCATGGGTAACGCGGGGACCGCTGCCTTTGGCGGCAATCACCGCACATCCGGAGCCCGTAACCGTATACTGGGCCGTAGGCGGCTTCTGCGAGCCGTATTCCGTCGGATAACGGAACTGCTTTTCGGCGGTGCAATTATGGCTGGAGGTCCCGGCCAGCACGTATCCCGCATTGCCGCTGTCCACCATCATCGAAGCGATTGCCAGGCTTTCCATAGAGGTGGAGCAGGCGCCGAATACGCCAAGATAAGGAGCTCCAAAGGTCCGGGCGGCAAAAGAAGCGCTGATGATCTGGTTCATCAAATCCCCGCCGACGAAATACTGGAGCTGGTCTTTTTTGATCCCCGCATGCATCAGCGCCGTGGAGCCGGCATGCTCCAGCAGCTTGCGTTCGGCTTTTTCCCAGGTTGTTTCGTCGATCTCCAGATTGTCGAACACATAATCAAAATCGGCGGCCAGCGGTCCCTGGCCCTCATCGGGCCCCACCACGGCTGCAGCGCCGATGATAACCGGCTTGTTCTTGAATTCCCAGGTTTGTCCGCCCAGCAGCATCAGGAGTGCCCTCCTTGAATACCGAATATGGCGTAAATCACCCCGATGATAAAGGCAGCCACAACCCCGAACACGATGACCGAGCCTGCCAGCTTAAACATGTTCGCTCCGACACCGAGCACAATCCCTTCGCTGCGGCTTTCCAGGGCGGACGAACACATGGAGTTTGCGAATCCCGTAACCGGCACAGCCGAACCGGCGCCTGCCCATTGGGCAATTTTGTCATAAACCCCGAAACAGGTCAGAAGAATGGAAATAATAATAAGCACGGCTACAGTCGGGTTGGCAGCCTCCCGTTCCGTCATGTTGAAAACCGCTTTAAAAAATTCCTGAATCGCTTGTCCAATCACGCAAATAACGCCGCCGGCCAAAAATGCCCGGACACAGTTGGCAAACACGCTGCGCGACGGCTCATGTTTCTTCGCAATCTGCTTGTAATCCTCGGCATTCAGCGAAATGGAGTTCAGCTTGATTTTAGCCCCCGGTCTCGTTTTTGTTGCCATGCCTGATTCCTCCTTATCCAGTAAAAGTGGTGTTTAGCCGTTATTATTTGTTAGCAGCCCCATTCTTATGTTTGTTAAATTCTCCTGACTCGCAAATGTCCCGCAAAAAATGAAAACGGTGCTCGTTAACAAAGCGGACAGTTCCGCATGTTATTGGCACCGTTAATTTTTTTTAAGGCGAATCCCTTATTCCTCAAAAAAGCTGCAGCACGATCACAAGCAGGATAAACAAAAGGCAAATCATCAGCCACTCTTTCTGTCTGTCATCCAGCATCCCAAGCCCTCCGCATACGGTATTCAGCCCTTGATCAGACTATGCGGGACGAAGGGTTAAGGTGCGTGTCTCAACTACGTGTCGACCTCGTATTTTCTGTCCGTTTCACATGGACATCCCGTCTTACTTGGTTCATACTAGATACATATTGAAAGGAGCGATTGGACAAAATATGGAACAACAAACGCTTGATTTATTCAAACAATTGACCGAATTTCCTTCCGTCTCGGGTTTTGAAAGAGAACTCCGGGGATTCGTGAAGGAGAAACTTTCCGCTTATACCGAGGAATTTGTGCAGGACCGCCTGGGCAGCCTGTTCGGCGTATTGCGCGGCGACGAAACCGGACCCAAAGTTATGGTGGCCGGCCATATGGACGAAGTCGGATTTATGGTTTCCGGCATCAGCGACAAAGGCATGATCTCCTTCCAACCGCTTGGCGGCTGGTGGAGTCAGACCATTCTGGCCCAAAGACTTCAGGTCATCACCCCTAACGGTCCGGTGAACGGCGTGGTAGGTTCGATTCCGACCCACCTGCTCGACGAATCGCAGCGCAACAAACCGGTCGATATCAAATCGATGTATCTGGATGTTGGCGCGGACAGCCGCGAAGAAGCCGAAAGCTTCGGCATCAAAATCGGCATGCAAATCGTGCCGGTGTGCGAATTCACACCGCTGTCCAATCCGAAGAAAATCATGGCGAAAGCCTGGGACAACCGCTACGGCGTGGGTCTGGCTATCGAACTGATGCAGAACTTACATAAGGAAAAATTGCCGAACGTGCTTTACGCCGGCGCTACCGTTCAGGAAGAGCTTGGCCTCAGAGGCGCACGCACCGCGGCGAACCTGATTCAGCCGGATGTCTTCTTTGCCTTGGACGCCAGCCCGGCCAACGACATGACGGGGGATCGCCAAGCTTTCGGCCGTTTGGGCGACGGCGCTTTGCTGCGTATCTTTGATCCCGGCATGCTAACGCATCGCGGCATGGTGGAATATGTGGAGGACACAGCTTCCACTCATAAAATCAAATATCAATACTTTATTTCCAAAGGCGGAACTGACGCAGGACAGGTGCATCTCAGCGGCATCGGCGTGCCTTCGGCCGTGATCGGCATCTGCTCGCGTTACATCCACACCTCTTCTTCGATCATCCACACGGATGACTATGCAGCAGCTAAAGAACTGATCACCAAGCTGGTGCGCGGTCTGGACCGCACCACGCTGAACACGATTCTGGAGCGCGCTTAGTCCGTTTTATCGTTTAAAAAACGGCAGCCGGCAGGAACCCTCCTGCCGGCTGCTTTTATTTTGTCTGCAGCCCATTTAAGGCTGCTGCATGATTTGGCGGAACGACGGCCAGTCGTTCCAGAGGTTATTTTTCGCCCAATCCAGATGATCCTGGTTGTCGTACTGCCGGAATACGCCTTCAATATGAAAGATAAGATTTAAATACATATCGTACATCCGCTTCCTTTTGGCCGCACCCGGTGTTTGAGCGGCAGGACCGTATCCTTCCGGAAAAGCGCCTCGAACGGAAATAAAATTCCCTAAACGGATCGGCCGGCAGCTCGCATTTCACATCCTCCGCATCAAGCAGCAATCCTTCAACCATCTTCAGGAAACATTCGGCCCAATCCCCACTTTGGAATTCCTCCAGGGCCAGATAACCGAATCTAGGACCGCCAATTCCGTTAATCGCCCGGTTGATCCTCCCTAAAGCCTTTTGCACCTGCTTGACCTGCTGCTCCGCAAGGGCTTCTTTGACTTGATTAAACGGCATGCCGTCCAGGCACTCCATTACGAAATATTCGCTCGGGACCCGCGTTCGGCTCGGATCGTACCCGTAGACTTCCGGAACCGGAATTCCGGCTTCGCGAAGCTTTACCAGCGCTTTCACCTCGGCGTTCATCATATTCCGTTCGTAACGCATGCAGCGTGCGCCCTGCGGCGTTCCGACTTTCAGAATCACCATCTTATCCTCACGGCTTCCTTCGCCCCCGGAATGGCCAAAGCCACTCTCCTTACCGCTGCTCTCATCTTCTCTGTAGCGATCTGTACTCAAGGTAATCCGGTAAGCTGCGTTGAACCATCCGTCCTCCAGCTCCTTGGAATGATGTATAACCGTCTTCCCGCCAAACACAACCCCGATCAGCTTCTCCAGCTGCTGTTCGGTCAGCTCTGCTTTTGTTGCGCTCCTCATGGCCAAACCCCTCCGTCTTATTAGAGAACAAGAAAACCGCCAGCTAAAGCGAATGCTTTTTCCTGCTGACGGTTTCCTTCCCTGCTTCTTTAACGAATACTATATAAGAAGAGCAGATAAATGAAAATGCTTTCTTATGAAGTTTTTGGTTTAAGCAGCTGCTTACAGGCGCTCCAAAATCAACACGCCCCGGCCCGGGATGGTGGTTGTTCCTTCCAGTTCGGCATCGCTGAGCAGCTCTTTAAATTTGTTCCCGCCCAGCTCCAGCTCCGTATCCTCCGCGTTATGGTTGAGGACGAACAGGAAGCTGCGGCCGTCCTTGCTGCGTTCGGCCGTCTCCACACCTTCCGGGGCAGCAAGCAGCGGCTGGATCCCTGCTTCTTCGCAGAGGTTCGCCAGGAAGCCTTTCATAAACGGCTCATCCGGACTGCTCGCTACATAATAGGCCTGGCCTTTGCCGAATTTATTGCGGGTAAGCACCGGCATGCCCTGATAGAAATCCTGGCCGTATTCCGCCAGCACCTCTGCTCCTTCCGCATGCACCAGATCGCACAGCAGGCCGCATTCATAACTGCCTTCAAGGCTGCCCCACTGCTCCTTCATCACGATTTCGTTGCGCTGATCCGGGAATAACGCGTCGATCTCCTCTGCCCAGATGCCGAGTACCTTACGCAGCTCTCCAGGGTAGCCGCCCAATGTCACGATGTCGTTCTCGTTCACGATCCCGCTGAAGAAGGTGGTCACGAAGGTGCCCCCGGCTTCCGTAAACCGCTCCACTTTGTCTGCAAAACCAGCCTTCACCATATACATGACGGGTGCGATCACCAGATCATATTTCGAAAAATCCTCCTCCACCCCGATCATGTCGGCCTGGATGTTCAGATCAAACAAAGCGTGATAAAATTTGTGCACTTCTTTTACATAATCCAGGGCAACGGTCGGACCGCTCGTCAGGTCGGTGGCCCAGCGGTTTTCCCAATCGTAGACGATGCCGACTTTGGCCCGGCTTCTGGCGTCCAGCAGCGTGTCGCCCAATTGCTTCAGCTCATGGCCGAGCTCCGCGCATTCGCGGAAAACGCGGGTATTTTCATGCCCGACATGTTCAATGACGGCTCCGTGGTATTTCTCGCAGGCGCCGACCGAACGGCGCAATTGGAAAAACAACACCGTATCCGCGCCGCGGGCCACCGCCTGGTAGCTCCAGAGACGCATGACGCCCGGACGTTTCAGCGAGTTGTAAGCCTGCCAGTTCTGCTGGCTCGGCGTCTGCTCCATCAGCATAAACGGCTGGCCGTTTTTCAGTCCGCGCATCAGGTCGTGCGTCATCGCCGTATAGCTGACCGGCGTATCCAGCGACGGGTAGTTGTCCCAGGACACTACGTCCAAATATTTAGACCATTCGAAATAGTCCAGCTCCGGATAGAAACCCATCAGGTTGGTCGTTACCGGAATGTCCGGCGTATGCTCCTTAATGGCGTCATACTCCAGTCTGTAGCAGTCCAAAATGCTCTCCGACATGAAGCGGCGGTAATCCAGGGACATGCCCTGGAAGTTGCTCCGGTTATGTCCCCATTCCTCGCTGAGCTCGCTTGGCGGTACAATTTCCTCCCAATCGTAGAAGGTATGCCCCCAGAACCGGGTATTCCAGGCTTTGTTCACCGCATCGAGAGTGCTGTATTTCTTCTGCAGCCATACGCGGAACTCCGCCGCGCAGTTCTCGCAGTAGCACATGCCGCTGTATTCGTTTGATACGTGCCAAATCAGCAGGGCAGGATGGTCTTTGTAGCGTTCCGCCAGCTTGCCGGCGATTGCTGCCGAATATTTGCGGTAGGTCGGGGAATTCGGACAAGAGTTGTGGCGCCCGCCGAACTGCCGTTTGTTCCCGGCCTTATCCACCCGCCGCACATCCGGGTATTGTCTGGCCATCCAGGCCGGATGAGCGCCTGTGCTCGTAGCGAGACAGACATAAGTGCCGCTCTTGTACAGCCGGTCCATCTGCTCATCCAGCCAGGCAAAATCATATTCGTCTTCGCTCGGCTGGCTAATCGCCCAGGAAAAAACGTTGATCGTGGCGACGTCAATATCCGCCAGCTTAAACATTCTTTCGTCTTCCTTCCACACTTCAGGCTCCCATTGCTCGGGATTATAGTCGCCGCCGTACCAAATTTTTGGCAGTTTGGAATTGATCATTTTGCACTGCACATCCTTTAACATATAATTATGTTATCATTGTAATACCGCTTACATCAGCATTAAATATAAGATAATGGAGATTTGATATAAGAATATGGAACATATCGAAGTCCAGACCCTCCGCCGTTTCGTGTTTACCCCGGCCGGGGAACAGATGCTCCCGCTCCAGGTGGAAAGCGTGGGGATCAACCCCGACCAGGAACCGATTGCCCGGCCCGAAGGGTATCCTCTGTATCATTGGATCCAAACGCTAGAAGGAGAAGGCGTGCTTACCCTTGATGGGCATGATTACGTTTTACCCGGGGACAGCGGCATGCTGCTGTTTCCCAACGCCGCGCATGCCTACCGCGCCGAAGAAACTCCGTGGAGAACGCTTTATCTTACGTTCGGCGGTCCTGCGGCCGCCGAAATCGTCAGCGCGTTCGGCCTCCGGGAGTCCACCTTCTTCAGCTGGGAGCCGGGCGCGGATTTCGCCGCCCAGCTTTATGCCATGCTGACCCGGCTTGAGGCCGGAGAAGACGCCTTCGGCCTTGAGGCTTCGGCGGACGCCTACCGGTTTGTCGCCAGGCTCAGCAAATTCGGCGGGCTGCACCAGAACAAAACGGTCGCCCGGAATCTGGAGAAGCTGCGACCCCTGCTGAAATGGATGGATGCCCGGCTCGCTTCGCCGGAGATTGGCCTCGCCGATTTCGGCGCGGTTTTGGGCGTATCCGGCCGGTATCTCAGCAGCCTGTTTCAGCAAACCTTCGGCGTCTCGCCTTACGCCTATTTTCTGCAGGTCCGTCTGCGGAAGGCCAAAGAGCTGCTCGTCAGCAGACGCGACAGCACCGTCGGCGAGATCGCCGGGGCCACCGGCTTCCGCGATCCGAGCCATTTTGTCGCCACCTTCCGGAAGGCGACCGGCATGACGCCCGACCAGTTCCGCAAGTTGCATTAAAGTGAACTTGGCCGCCGGGGCCGCTGCTCTGCTAGATGACCCTGCTGCGTCTCTACAAACATGTGAGTGAGTCCGTTAACGATCAACTGTTAACCGCTAACCGTTAACCGGTAGATACCGCCGGCCTTAACCTCAAACTCCACTTGCCTTTTTTGTGGAGTTTCACTCTCAGCGGTTATTTCGGTTTCCGCGGGATTTATTTCCGTGAACGCCACAGCATGCAAGGCAGCTTCTTCCCCGCCTCCATTTTCCGGAGACAGCACGGCCTCGGTAACGGCAGCGCCCCCTGCAAAACGAAGGCGGCAAATGCCGGGTTGGGCGGCCCGGATCGTAGCTGCCGTCAGCTTTCCTCTCGTCCATTGCATATCTACCGTATAACCTCCGCGGGCTTTCAGGCCTTTTACGAAACCTTCCTGCCAGCGCTCAGGCAGCGCGGGCAGCAGCTCGATTTTGCCGCCATGGCTTTGCAGCAGCATCTCGGCTATGCCGGCACTGCCTCCGAAATTGCCGTCAATCTGAAACGGCGGATGTTCGTCAAACAGATTCGGATACGTGGAGCGGGATAACAGCGTTCTGACAAAGCTGTACGCTTTCTCCCCGTCTTTCAGCCGGGCGTACAGGTTGATCAGCCAAGCGCAGCTCCAGCCCGTATGGCCGCCGCCCTGAGCCACTCGGCTGTCCAGCGAAAGCCGGGCCGCCCGGGCAAGCTCCGGCGTGGTTTCCGGCGTAATGGTTTCGCCCGGATACAGCCCATATAAATGAGATACATGCCGGTGCCCAGGCTCGGATTCGGCAAAATCTTCGCTCCACTCCCTCAGGCGGCCGTCGGGAGCGATTCCCGGGAGGGCCAGCCGCGCTTCGGCCTGCCGGATTTCCTCCAGCTCCTCTTCATTTGCGCCAAGAATGGCCGCCGCTTCCCGGCAGGAGGCAAAAATTTCCGCGATCAAAGCCATGTCCATCGCCGTTCCGGCGGATACGCTGCAGGTCTCCCCGTCAGCGGTCAGGAACTTGTTCTCTGGCGAAGTCGAAGGCGCGGTGGTCAGCCGTCCGTCCGGACGTTCAACCAGCCAGTCCAGCCCGAACAGCGCCGCCCCCTTCATCAGCGGAAAAGCCGTGCTGCGCAAGTAATCTTCATCGGGCTGGAACAAATAACGCTCCCACAAATGACGGCTCAGCCAAAGGCCGCCTACCGGCCAAAACGCCCAGCTGGCTTCCCCGTCCGAAGGCCCCGAGGAACGCCAAATATCCACGTTGTGGTGCGCGGTCCAGCCTCGTGCCCCATAATGGATGCGAGCCGTTCTCGCTCCGGTTATACTTAGGTCCCCTATAAGGTCAAACAAAGGTTCATGACATTCGCTCAGGTTGCAAACCTCAGCCGGCCAATAATTCATTTCCGTATTGATGTTTGTCGTATAATTGCTGTTCCATGGCGGCTGCACATGGGGATTCCAAATGCCCTGAAGATTGGCGGCCTGCGTCCCCGGCCTGGAACTGCCCATCAGCAGGTAACGTCCGAATTGAAAATGCAGCGCCTCAAGGCCAGGATCGCTTCCTCCTTCGCGGTAACGGGCCAGCCGTTCGTCCGTCGGCAGCCGTTCCGCTTCCGGAGAGGAACCCAACGCCAGCTCCACCCGGCGGAACAATCCGCGGTGGTCGTGCAGATGCCGCTCCAGCAGCCGGTCATACCCCAGCTGAACGGCAGCGCGGAGCGTCTCGGCGTTCCGCAGCGTCCAATCCGGATCGCTTCCCGGCAGCGCTCCGTATCCCGCAAAATTGGTCTCCGACGCCAGCAGCAGCGTCAGATCCGAAGCCCCGAAAATTCGAAGAACCCCGTCCGGCCTAACTTCGGCCGTTCCGGTATTGACGGTGGCCTGCAGCCTCACTTCAAAGGACATGCCTAGTCCCTCTTCATAAAGGATCGACTGAGGATGGTTCCCCAAATAATTGTCCGCCACATGGCTCGGCGCCCGGCCCGACAGCAGCAGATGGCCGCCGGCCCCTTCCCGGCAGGCGAAAGACAGCTGCGAATCCAGAGAGACTTCCAGATCAAACGGCCGGCCCTCATCGTTTTGCAGACGGACGACCAGCACCTGATCCGCCGCGCTTGCAAAGACCTCCCGTTTAAAGCGCTGACCGCCAATCCGGTAGATCGTCTGCGCGATCCCGCCGTCCAGGTCCAGCTCTCGCGAATAATCCCGGCCGACGCCGACGGGTTCGCCTTCTTGTTCCGCATGCCGCAAATATAGATGTCCGACAGGCTGGTAGGATTCCGTGCGGCGTCCCAGCATTTTTTGATCAATCAGCCGTTCCGCCTGTTTGCAGGCTCCTGCAAATATCAACTCTCTGGCTTCGCTTAAATACCGGATGGCCTCGTAGTTGGCATTGTCCCGGGGGAAACCCGACCAAAGCGTGTCTTCATTCAGGGCGATTTTTTCTTCTGCGGCTCCTCCATAAACCATGCCCCCGAGCCGTCCGTTGCCTACAGGCAGCGCTTCCTCCCAGCGGGAAGCCGGCTGCCGGTAAAGCAGCTTCCATTCGTTAGTTCCTGTCATAGGGATCCTCTCCACTCCCATCTAAATAAGTACCTGCAGCAAAAGCCCGTACCAGAGGAACGGGCTTTTACAGCGGTCATTTTCGGTTGCAGCTCTATCTTTTGCCTTAATTCTTGCTCGAGCTATTTTCGAGCTCTTACTGAACTTCTTTGCCTGTAAAGAGCTCTACTCTTTTCTTAACAAGTTCCGTGTATTCGGCTTCCATCTTCTCAGCCCCCGCTTTGTTCAACTCCGCGATGAAAGCATCGTACACTTTGTCAAAGTCGGCCGGTTTGGCCAATACCGCTTCAGGAATCCGTTTGCGGATGATATCCTGCGTTTTTTGATAGATCACCTGGTAGTCGCCGTCTGTAGGAACCGCCATGTTATAAAGGGCGCCCCAGTCTTTGACAGGGAGATCTTTTTCGCTAGGGAACAGATCTTTCCAGGTAGTTGCGCTATAGGCTTTCAAAGCTTCTTTCTCCGGTGCGGAATAGCTGGCAACGATTTGGTCCGGGAAGTTTGTCGTGTAGTAGTTGCCTGTGGAATCCTTTACTCCGTCTCCATAGTGCGGACCAAATACGCTGTACAAGCCGATGCCTGTTTCCTTGGCAAAGTTATTGGCATCGTTCACTTTTCGGTCTTGGATTTCTTGCGGGATTACGCGCTGGCCGTTGGCATCAACCGTATATTGTTTACCTTCAATGCCCCAGTTTCTAAGCACCTGGCCTTCATCGGACGCCAGCCAGTCGATGAATTTGATCGCGCGGACCGGATCTTTGCAAGCGGTCGTGATCGCGATGCCGTAGCCGTCAAGACCAACGGATTGCAGCTCGTGATCTTGGGTCGAGCCGTCCAATTGGACTGGAAAATGCCCGTAAGTGTAATCGTTTTTGCCTGCTGTTTTCAGAGCGTTTTCCGCGTTTTGGTATTCCCATTCCTGGGAGATCAGGCCAAGGACGCGGCCGCTGGAAATTTTGGCTTGGTACTGGTCGTCCTTCTGCACAAAAGTGTCTTTATCCAGCAGACCTTCGTTATACATTTTGTTCAGCCAGCGGAAATATTCTTTCTCTTCCGGACGTTTGTAGTGCAGCATGGCTGCATAGGTTTCAGGGTTCACGTAATATTCGCCGTCATCCGGAGCACCGGTAGCGATGAACGCAGGGTTCGTAACGGTGATCATGATTTTCCAGTCGTCCGCATTCAGCGTCAAAGGAATCGTGGGCTGTCCGTCGGTCGTCGGATGTTTGGCTACGTATTCCTTCAGCACTTTTTCGTAGTCGTCAAGCGTTTTGATCTGCGGATAACCCAGTTCTTTAAGGACGCGGAGCTGGACCTCAAAGCCGCCTGTCGCGTCAAAATATTGGTTATCAACGCCGACGTTGGTCGGAATTTGATAAATCGCCGGATCATCGTTGCTGTATTTCAAACGATTCATGCTGTCTTTCATCAATGCTTTGATATGTGGCGCGTATTTATCGATCAGGTCCGTCAAGTCGATTACGGCTCCGGCATCCACAAGTTTAGGAAGCTCGCCTTTGGCGTAAATCAGGTCCGGATATTGGCCGCTCGCCGCCATCAGGGCCACTTTGCTTTGGCCCCCGCCGCTGCCTACGTCATATTCGGCGTTAATCGTTACGCCCGTTTTAGCCGTAATTTCTTTGCCGACATCGTCCTGCATATTGTTCCAGTTCGGGCTGACGTCAGCACCGAAGAAACTGAAAGTAACCGGTGAAGTGTCGTCGGCCGAGCTTGCGGCGTTGCCGCTGTTCGAAGAACCGTTGTTGCTTGCATTGCCGTTATTGCCTCCGCCGCAGCCGCTAAGCAGGAGAACGCCAGCCAGAGTCAAAACCGCGAGAGATTTAGGATTTCTCCATTTCATTCTACTTTCCCCCCAAAAAATTGATTAAGCCTATATCGTATATCAGGCTTGGCCTGGACATACCGTTGTTGAAACCGCCATTCGGCGTACAGCCTTTACCCGAACCCGCGGCGGTCTAGCCTGTGACCTCCAGGAAGTAAGGGCTTTCAAGAAACCTTCAAAAAAAGGGGCTTGAAGCGCTTTGCCCCGGAACTGACCATCCGGAGCAGGTTCGCTTCATCTTTGCCAAAATACGCTGCGAAGCCAAGGCTTGTCAGCTAATCATTTAGAGCCCTGGCCTGTTGTCCGCTCGGCTTATCAAGCTTTCACAGCGCCCAGCGTCATCCCGCCTACAAAATATTTCTGCAGGAAAGGATAAACGATCAGAATCGGAAGCGTAACCACAATGGTGATCGCCATTTTAATCGATTCCGGAGAAACGTTGGCCATCTGGTTGGCCAGGTCGTTGGCATTGGTCATCGCGCTGCCCTGATTCGTGCTGTCCAAAATTTTCATCAGCTCATATTGCAGCGTGGTCAAGCTAGGTTTGTTGCCGTTGTAGAGATATGTGTCAAACCAGGAGTTCCATTGGCCTACCGCCAGGAACAAAGCGATCGTAGCCAGCACCGGCTTGCACAGCGGAAGAATGATTTTGTAGTAGATCACGAAATCATTCGCGCCGTCCAGTTTGGCCGATTCCTGCAGGGCGTAAGGCAGACCGTCGATGAAAGACCGGATCACGAAGACGTTAAACGCGCTGACCATACCGGGCAGGACGTAGATGCCGAAGGTACCGAGCAGGTGCAGGTCGCGCATCAGGATGTAGACCGGAACCATGCCGCCGGAGAAATACATCGTCATCGCCAGGAAGACCGATACGAAGCGGCGGCTTCGGAAATCCGGCCGGCTCAGCGTGTAAGCCAGCATGGAAGAGCTGATCAATCCAAGCAGGGTACCGATGACCGTCCGCAGGATTGAAATTTTAAAGCCTTGAACCAGTGAGGTATAACCAAAAATCGTTTTATAATTTTCCAGCGTAAATTCCCTAGGCCAGATGTAGATCCCGCCCCGGACCGTGTCGGTCGAATCGTTCAGCGAAATCGCCAGCACGTTCAGGAACGGATACAGCGTGACCACGAGCACCAGGCCGAGAAGGATGTAGTTGATCACGTCAAACGTCCGCTCGCCATTGGTTGCATTAAATGCCTTGCCGCTGCTTGCCATACTGCCCACCTCCTACATGATGCTTTCTTTCGCGAATTTTTTAAACAAACCGTTGACGGTAAAGAGCAGGATAATGCTGATGACCGAGTTAAACATGCTGATCGCCGTACCATAAGAGAAGTGGGCGATTTTAATCCCGTAATTCAGGGCGTACAGGTCGAGCACCTGCGAATAATCCGTTACGAGACTGTTGCCGAGGAGCATTTGTTTCTCGAAGCCGATGCTGAGCAGATGCCCGATCGACATAATGAAGAGAACCATAATCGTGGAGCGGATGCCCGGAATCGTAATATTCCAAATTTGCCGGAAACGTCCGGCCCCGTCCACACGGGCGGCCTCGTAAAGCTCTTTATCGATGCCGGTAATGGCGGCCAAATAAATGATGGCGTTCCAGCCGGTTTCCTTCCAGACATCGGAAGCGGTTACAATCCCCCAGAACCAGGTTCCCTTAGCCATGAACTGAATCGGTTCATCAATAATGTGGAGCCAGACCAGAAGCTGGTTGATGATGCCGTCCATCGAAAGCAGATTTGAGATAATTCCGGCCACGACAACCCAGGATACAAAGTGAGGCAGGTAAGAAACGGTCTGCGTCACCCGTTTGAAGGCCATGCCGCGGATTTCGTTAAGCAGGATCGCAAACACGATCGGAATGATAAATCCGAAGATCAGTCCCAGCACACTCATCGCAAGCGTGTTCCGCAGCACCAGATAAAACTGATCGTCGTGAAACAATCTTGTGAAATTATCGAAACCCACCCACTTCTGTTCGCTGAAGGATTTGGCAGGTTTGTAGTTTTGAAAAGCCATCGTCCAGCCCCAGAGCGGCAGGTAGTTAAAAACAAACAACCAGATGACGAACGGCAAAGACATAAGATACAAATACTTTTGCTGGACCAGCGTTCGCCAGAAACCGCTTCGTTTCTTCGGCGGGAGGCCGGTTGCGCTTTCATTTCCAGGTAAATTCGAATGCTTTCGGAACCCTTTGGATTCTGATTTTTTCCTTTTCTCCCGTTCCGTTGGCACAGAGGATACGCTTTCACTCATGGCTGCCGTTTTGGCTGTTAGCGTTTCCATTGCTTTACTCCCCCTCTCTGCTATAGGTTTATTCTAGGATGAAAGGGCTTTCGGGAATACCCGAAAGATTGGAGAAAAAACCATATAAAAATTAGAGATCGATCTGAAGAATCAGAGAAATGTTGGCTTAGAAGAATAGAGAAATGAAAGAATTAGAGGATTTGCGACTCAAAAAAAAAGGAGTTTCTCGGCCCCTACACTAAAGAGAGAGGGATCGAAAAACTCATCCGTGTTCCATGCCCGTATTTGCTTTCTATCACCAGACCGCTGCTTTCGCCGTAGGACAAGGTCAGGCGCTGATGCACGTTGCGGAGGCCGATCCGGTTGTTCTCTTCTTCCGGCCCGGAGATGAAAGCAAGCACCTCCCGCAGCCGTTCCGGCGTCATTCCGCTTCCGTTATCCTCTACGCTGACCTTCAGCTCGTTATCCCGGATAGCAAGATTAACGGTGACCCGGACGGTCCCGTCCTTGTTCTCCAGACCGTGCACCACGGCGTTCTCCACCAGAGGCTGAACGATAAGGGCCGGCACCCGCAGCAGCCGGGTTTCGGGAGCGACATTCAGTTCATATTCCAGCCTGTCCTCATAACGGAATCTTTGAATCTCCAAATAAGAAGAAACCATCTCCATCTCGTTTTGCAGCGTCGTTTTCTCCCGGCCGATTTCGAGATTTTTGCGCATCAGCTTGCCGAGGAGCCGCACGACGTTGGCCAGTTCCTTTTCCCCTTTTATATACGCATTCATCCGGATGGATTCCAGGGCATTAAACAGGAAATGGGGATTAATCTGGCTGGCCATCATCTTCAGCTTGATTTCCCGCTGCGCGATTTCGAGCTGATTGTTCTGCTCCGTCGTTTCCACGACCTGGTTCATCAGGCGGCTGATGCTTTCCACCATATAGTTGAACTGCCGGGATAGCTGGCCGATTTCATCGCTGCCGTCGATCTGCGAGACGACGTTCAGATCGCCGAGAGCAAGCTTGTTAAAACGCCGGCTCAGCACCAGCAGCCGTTTGGTCGTCAAGATGGACACCGTGTAAACAAAAAAGAGGGCGACAAGCAGCACCAGCACTACAATCAGCAGCCCGATCAGGCTGACCTTGTTGGCGCCTTTGACGATGCTTTGCGTCTCGAACAAGGAAATGACCTTTAAGCCGTTTACGCTCGAATCCGGGTAAATGGAATCCACAACCACATAGGAATCTTTGCCGTTGATTTCCTTCCGGTAAGTCCCTTTAGCTTCGCTGTTCAAATCACTGTCAAAGCCGATATCCTGCAGCTTTTTGCCGACCATGTCCGGATTTTGGGCCGCGGCCACGTAACCCTGCTCGTCGACGACGACCGTTTCAAAAGGCTCCTGAACCAGCATCCGGTTTAGTTCCGACTGGCTGACCTCGACCACCAGCACCCCGGTGGTGTGATATTCGGGAAAAGACACCTGGCGGACCAGGGACAGCCGGTTGACCGGGGCGTCCTCCTCCCCTTCCACGTAAAGCCAGTTAACCGCTTTGGTGCCCATAGCTTTTTTGTACCAATAAGCGTTTTTGGCCGAGGACGTTAAAGGGATGATTTCCAGATTATTGACCAGCGTAGGGTTATCGAAATAAATCTGAATGCCGGCGATCTCCTTGTATTGGGTTTTATAATCCTTGAACGCGGAAAAATTCCGGTAAGCGATAGTCAACTGCAGATCGCTCTCATAACGGGTATTGACGATCGTCTTTAGTTCTTTATCAAAAAGCAGAAGGTCCGAGACGTTAAGCGGTACTTTAAACATCGTCTCCATCTGCATCGTAATTTTCTCCACATTATTGGTAGCCTGCTCTACCGCGCGCTCCAGCGTCTGCTGCCTGAAATAGTTGGTTATGACGCCGCCGACGATCAGCACCGGAATCATGACGATCAGGACATAAGACACAAGAAGTTTGTGTTTCATCTTCAGGTTATTGGTTTTTTGCAGCAGTTTATCCAACAATTCCTATGCCACCTGCCCCTCTTAGAAGCGCTTACACTTTTCCGGCTTCATGGACTTCCGGCTTGACTCTGTTTGATCTGTGCCGCTTGTCCTGTCTCTAACATTTTACCACAACTGCCTGCTCCCTTAGCGAAAAAGAAAACCTCCGGGCCGTTCCCGTGAACGGAACTGCCCGAAGGTCCCAAGCCGACCTTTATTTAAACGTGATCGTCAGCGTCGTTTCGCCATTAAAGGCGGCTGCCTTCACTTTGCCGTCCGCCAGCTCCCCGCCCTGCACGGAAGCCACTTCTCCGATGCCGTGCACGGAAACGTAGAACGGTTTGCCCGCTCCTTCGGCTCGCACCGTCAAGGTTTGACCGGAACGTTCGGCCGTTACGGACAATTCCGTCTCGCCTTTCGTATTAGGCACGATCCGGCTTGCCGAAGCGCCGTCCTGCAGCTCGTATACGGCCAGCTCCACGCCGTCCGCATAATCATAGTCCGGACGCGAGCTGTTTGCCCCGCGCGCCAAAATCGTATTCTCGCGGACCCATAACGGCAGGTTCAGGAAGTCGTAAGTTTCTTTGTACCACTTGCCGCCTTCCGCCGTTTTGCCGGTCAGGAGATGAGTCCAGCGTCCTTCCGGCAGATAATAAACAACCCGGCCGTCTTCGCTGAACACCGGAGCCACCAGCAAAGCGTCGCCCAGCATATATTGACGGTCCAGCAGATCCGCCGTCGGATCTTCCGGGAACTCGAGCAGCATCGGTCTCATCAACGGCACGCCCCGCTTGGAGGCCTCCACGGCTTTACCGAACAGATAAGGCATCAATTCAGCTTTAAGCTTGGTAAACCTGCGGGTGACTTCAACGGATTCCTCGTCATAAGCCCAAGGCACCCGGTAGGAGGTGCTGCCGTGCAGCCGGCTGTGGCTCGACAGCAGGCCGAACTGGAGCCAGCGTTTGAACACAGGAGCAGGCGCCGTATTTTCGAACCCGCCGATGTCATGACTCCAGAAGCCGAAGCCGCCAAGACCGAGAGACAAACCGCCGCGCAGGCTTTCGGCCATCGACTCGTAATCCGCGTAGCAGTCGCCGCCCCAGTGAACCGGAAACTTCTGGCCGCCGGTTGTTGCCGAACGGGCAAATACGGCCGCTTCCCCTTCGCCGAGTTTCTCTTTCAGCGTCTCAAACACTACCTGGTTATAGAGATAAGTATAGTAGTTGTGCATTTTTTCCGGATCGGAACCGTCATGGTAAACCACGTCCACCGGAATCCGCTCGCCGAAATCGGTTTTGAAGCTGTCCACGCCCATGTCTACCAGTTCTCTCAAATATCCGGCGAACCACTCGCAAGCCTCCGGATTCGTGAAATCAACCAGCGCCATGCCCGGCTGCCACAGGTTCACCTGCCAGACGTCGCCGTTTGGCTTCTTCACCAGGTAACCGTGCTTTTTGCCTTCCGCGAACAGACGGGATTTCTGGGCGATGTACGGATTGATCCAGACGCAGATTTTCAGGCCTTTGGCTTTCAGACGCTCCAGCATGCCCGCGGGATCGGGGAAGACGCGCTCATCCCATTTGAAATCGGTCCAATGGAATTCGCGCATCCAGAAGCAGTCGAAATGAAATACGTGAAGCGGCAGATCCCGCTCCGCCATGCCGTCTACAAAGGAGTTTACCGTCGCTTCGTCATAGTTGGTCGTGAAGGACGTAGACAGCCATAAACCAAACGTCCAGGCCGGCGGCAAAGCCGGTTTGCCGGTCAGGTCCGTATATTTGTCCAGCACGCCTTTCGGGTCGGGACCATCGATCACGTAATATTCAAGCGATTGTCCAGGAACGCTGAACTGCACTTTTTTGACTTTCTCGGAAGCAACCTCGAAGGATACGCCGCCGGGATCGTTGACGAATACCCCGTAGCCTTTATTGGTAACGTAAAAAGGAATGTTTTTATAGGCCTGCTCGGAGCTGGTGCCGCCGTCTTTGTTCCAAATATCTACGACCTGACCGTTTTTCTGGAAAGCCGTAAAACGTTCGCCGAGGCCGTAAACGTATTCGCCCACCGCAAGGTCAAGCTCTTCGCGCATATATACGTTGCCTGCGGAGTCCAACACATGGGCGCCGGCTTTAAAGCCGCTGGCCGTAATCCGTTCTTCGCCTCTATAGAAAGCAAAAGAAAAATGAGCGCCCTTGCTGATGCGAACGCTAAGGCCGCCGCTGGTCAATACGGCTTCCTCTTCCGTCTCCGTAATCACGGCATGGCTGTCGTCCGCCGCGCTGAGCTCGAAATGAGGACCGGT
The DNA here is from genome assembly GCF_058267595.1 of Paenibacillus mobilis. Taxonomy (NCBI): domain Bacteria; kingdom Bacillati; phylum Bacillota; class Bacilli; order Caryophanales; family Paenibacillaceae; genus Paenibacillus; species Paenibacillus mobilis. The sequence continues at coordinate 120,344 of NZ_JBZCMS010000006.1, read as the reverse complement.
ATCCCGCACGCCGTCGAAATGGATCCATTTCACGCCGATCACGCCCGGAGCCGGAGCATGAAATTGGGCAGTGAGCAAAACGCCGTTAATCGTATCTGAGCGGCCGGTCAGCGGGGTCGCCGAGACATAAGCGTTCAAAGAGCTGCCTTCCCGCTCCACCTCATAAAGCTGTACCGCCGGAATAATCGTAAAACCTTCGCGAATCAGCCAGTTGCCGTCCGTAAATTTCATCCTGATCACACAACCTTTTCTTTGAACTTTTACAAATGGTTTTGTAAGCGCTATACTAGCATTATACTGATCGATAATTAAAAAAACTAACATAATTGGATGATCTAATAACACGATTTTGACGAGGTGATCGGATTGGAGCAGGCATTGAAACAGATGCTCAAGGAAAGCCGCGTACACGGCGAACATTTGCGGCCGTTTGGCGCTTATTTAATGGAATACGGCCCCGGCGAGCATGTCGTGGACTGCCACTGGCATGACGAAGCGGAATTTTTTTATGTCCTGGAAGGCAACGTCATGTTTCAGGTGGATGAGGAGCTGTTCCCTGTTCAGGCGGGCGAAGCCGTATTTATCGACGGCGGGGACATCCATGCGGGCCACGCGCACGGCACGGAGGGCTGCCGTTTTTTTGCGCTGGTCTTCGGCCAGCAGCTGCTGAGCAGCGCCAATTATGATGCCGTGCAAAACGCGACCATCCTGCCTTTTCAGGAGCGCAAGGCTTCCTTTCCACGGCTGATGAGCCGGACAACGGCGGCGGAAGCCCGCCTGCTGGAGCATCTGGAGGCGATGTTGAACCTTTGCCAAAAACAAAGCTCCGGCTTTGAGGCGGCTGTCAAGGGGCATCTGCTCCTGATGCTGCATGAAATCGCGGCCGAAGGCATCGCCTGCGACCGGAGCGTCAGCAATTCCGGCGCCTATACGCGGATGGAGCGGCTGAAAAAGGTGCTGCTGTTTATTCAGCGGGAATATGACAGGCCGATCCGGCTGAAGGACCTGGCCGAACTGATTCCGATGAGCGAAGGGCAGTTCTGCCGTTTCTTCAAATCGATGACCGGGCAAACGCCGGTGGATTATATCAACAGCTACCGGATCCGCCAGGCGGCCGGTTTGCTGACCCAATCCGAACGCAAAATTTCCGACATTGCCCTTGAGGTCGGTTTCGATAACATCAGCTACTTCATCCGCGTGTTCCGCAAAATGATGAAATGTTCTCCTTCCGCTTTCCGCCGCGGGGAAATCGAAAGTTTATAAGTCGCGCCTCCCGGCCCGGTTCCGGCCGGCGGCTCCGATTTTTTTAACCGCCGATTGCAACCTTCCGCGTGGAAAGACCGTCCATAAAGATACCAATAATAGCCAAGGAGTGACCTCAACCATGAAAAAATCCGTTCGCACGCTACTGCTGACGCTGCTGCTCCTGAGCACGGCGGCCATGCCGGCATGGGCTTTCTCGGATACGCAATCCGACGTGAATGCCGATAAAATCGAAGCCCTTAAAAATGACCAGGTACTCAGCGGCCTGCCTGACGGCAAGTTTGATCCCCAAGGCGCCATGACCTATGCCGCCGGGGTGTCTGCCATCGTCAACGGCTTTCAACTGACGATTCCGAAGGAAGATTCGCCCGCGGCCCAAACGGGGAGCTTGTCCGGCAAGTTCAGAGTCGGAGCCTGGTACTACAACGCGTTTAGAATTGCTGCGGCTAACGGGCTTACCCTTCCTTCAGACGTCGACCCCAACGCGCCGATGAGCCGCGAGGTGTTTGCCCATCTGCTGTCCGAAGCCATCAATTCGACCGGAAACTACCCGACGATCCTGATTTACACCGAAATCAAGGATGGCGACCAGCTGAATCCGGACTATGCCGGTAATGTCCAGAACCTCATCAACATCCGGATCAATCTGCTGGACAAGGATGGCAATTTCCAGCCTAAACAGGCGGTCACCCGCAGTACGGCAGCCGGCTGGCTGTATGACGGCATTCAATTCGTGAAAAAAATGAAGGGCCAAGGTCAAGACGACCTTGCTCCAGGGATGTCCCATCCGCTCATTCCTGCGGATCCGCCAAGAATGTCCCACCCGCTGATTCCTGCGGATCCTCCCGCGCCGGGAATGTCCCACCCGCTCATTCCGGCTAACGATCCGTTAAGCGGCTACAGTCTCAGCACGAGTAAAATCAGTGATAAAGTCAACGAGGTCACCATTACAGCCCAGGCCCCAACGCCGGGTTATTCGCTCAAGATCGCCTCTATCGTGTTTGACGGCGACCAGGCCGTCATTTATACGGAAGTCGGCCGACCAAACGCGGATGCGATCGTCCCTCAGGTCATTACGGAAATCAAAGTAAGCACCTATATTTCTGCGGATTACAAACCCGTTCTGGCTAATGGCGGGGGCGAATCCACGGGCAGTTGATTTTGCAAACAGCGGTGAAAAGGGCATTCCGGAGTATGATTCCGGAATGCCCTTTTTTAATTAAGCTTATTTCCTTTTGCACGAATTCAGCCGAAAAGGAACCCGCGGAGCTATTGCTGAGCTTTAGCCTGCGCAGCCTGCAGCTGCTGGTTAACATCCCCGCCTCCGATCATGATCGCCTCCCACATGTCTCCAATCGCCTGGGACAGCTTGCCGGATTGCGAAATGACCCGGTTAAAGTCCAGGTTGCCGGACGCCAGCACGGCATTGACCGCAGCAGCCCGATAATACGCTGGATCGCTGCTTGGCCCCGCGGCCAGAAACTGCTTATACGCCGGTTCATCCAGCATCGCTTGGCTGACTGGCAGATTCCCCGTAGCTGTAAGCCATTCCACATTTGGCTCGGCCTCCGTCAAGAAAGAGAGGAGCAGCCACGCGGCAACCCGCTCTTCTTCAGTGGCATTGGCAAAGATGACATAGTCTTCTCCCTTTGAGAAGCTGACCGGATGGTCAGGGTCTTTTTGGGGTACCGGCGCCACGCCTACTTCAAAGCTTTTTTGACCGGCTTCGGGTTTAGGCACGGCATACTGCGCGCCTGCGGCAGCCCCGATAAACATATAGGTCTCTTCATTTACAAAAGCGTTGCTGCTGTACTTTTTCCCCGCCGTGCTGGGCAGCAGCTCAGGCATCGTGAAATAACCCTTGTCCATATTTTCCTTATAAAAGGTAAGAGAATCCCGGCTGGCGTCATTGTCGATATCAATCGTTCCATCCTCTTGGATATAAGGACTCCCCCATTGTCTGGACAGCAGATTAAACGGGGCGTCCCCGTACGCATTATCGAAGCTGAAACCCGGTTTGCCCGTTTCCTCCTTGATGGTTTTAGCGTCAGCTGCGACTTCATCCCACGTTTCGGGCGCCTGCCAGCCTTTGCCGTCAAAATAGGTTTTATTATAAATCAGTACGTCCGACGTCTTTTTGTTGGTTGGAAAACCGAACATCGTGCCTTCCGGACCCAAACTTTTTACTTCGTCCAAATAATATGAAAAGAGTCCATCGCTGCTGCTTGACAGTCCAATTTCCTTATTCTGATAGTACGGCATCAGATCGACAATGGCATCGCTTTTGATATATTCGGGAAAGGTTGCGGCATCGATATTGGACAAGGTTGGCGTTGACTTGGAAACGATGTTTTGGGTCAGCTTGTCCGTCAGTTCGCCGACGGCTCCCTGGTTGGAGAATTCCACCTTGATATTCGGATATTTGGCTTGAAAAGCGCCGACCATTTTCTGAAGCACAGGAAAATTCGACGTGCCGGTTCCCGTCCAGAACGAAATGTTCACCGTTTTCTTATCGGTCAGGACGCTTTGAACGGCTGCTTCCAAGGCGCCTTGATCCTGCGAAGAAACCGCTCCGTTTCCAGCCTGCGCAGATTGGCCGCCGGAATTTCCGGTTTCGGCAATTCGTTTGCCGCAAGCAGTGAGCGGAAGCAATAACAGAACAATTAAAATGGACAACAAGATTTTCTTCATTTATATTACCTCTCCCTTAGCAATTGGATTATTAAGAGGGTGGTGGCATCGAGGGCATCGAGCCTCACCGAATTTAGCTCTAAGAATTAATAACGCATTAACCCTTGATTCCCCCACGGGCCATCCCCGTGAAAATTTGTTTCCTTAAGAAGAGAAACATAATCACCAAAGGAAGCGTTACCAGCACTGCCGCAGACATCTGCAATTCATAGGCTACCGTTCCTACGCTATTGGTAAAGGCATTCTGCAAACCGTTGGAAACGAGTCTCAAGCTGTCCTTCGTCGTAACCAAATTCGGCCATGCATAGGTCTGCCAGATCAAGATCATGGACAGGATCAGGGACGTTGCCACAGCCGAACAAGATAGTGGCAGCACAACACTCCACAAGTAACGGAAGTTGGTTAATCCATCTACCTTGGAAGCCTGATACAACTCATCCGGAACCTGCAGGAACGTTTGCCGAAGCAGATAAATATTGAAGGGATTCACCCAATAAGGCACGACCAGGGCCTGCCAGGTATTCATCCATCCCCAGTGCGCAATCGTCTGGAAATTGGTGATGATCAGCATTTCCTGCGGAATCATCATCGTCGCAAGCACAAGGAAAAATAACGCATGTTTCCCGCGAAAACGAAGCCGGGCAAACGCAAAGGCCGACAGAACCGAAACAGCCGTGCTGACGGTTACCGTAGCCATTCCGGCAATCAAGTTGTTAAGCAGATAAGTAAGCAAAGGGGCCTGAACCAGGGCATCCATGTAATTACGCAGACGAAAATGCGCCGGGAATAACGTCGGAGGCGACAGATTGACCTCTGCCGACGATTTCAGGGACGTACTGATCATCCAATAAAACGGAACCAGCACCAGCACGGCGGAAAGGATCAAAAACAGGTAAAGCAGCGCCTGACCAAACCTTGATGTAGTCCTCACTGGTAGAATACCTTCCCTTTCGTCCATTTTAATTGCAGATATACAACGATCATGACCATCACCATTAAAATAACAGAGGCGGCACTGGCGCTGCTTACAGCCCCCGGCGTCAAATAATCGCCCAAAGCATCCATAATATACCCGACCAGCGTAATCATCATTTTGGAGTTGTCCCCCGGCGGCCTGTAGGAACCGCCAAACAGAGCAATCACGCTGGCATATGAGCGGAAGGCAAAAATAACGGACGTAACGAAAACGAAGATGGTGGTAGGCGACAGCAGCGGCAGCGTGATTTTGCGGATAACGGTCCATCTGCTTACGCCGTCCAGGCTCGCCGCCTCGTAATACGAGCGGTCGATGTTTTGAAGTCCGCTGAGAAACAACAGGATATGGAGGGACAATCCATCCCACACGCTGTAGAGAAATAAGACGAACAGGCTGCGCATATAAGCTTCATTGTACCGATGCTGCGAGCCTAAAATCCCTTCCCCGCTGATCCAGGCGACCGGCTTCATCCCAAACCATCCAAGGATGGAATTCATAAGCCCAAAATGCGTGTCGAAAATATAAGCAAAAACCATGCCTGCAGCAATCACGTTCGTGACCTGAGGAAGATAAAAGATCGTCAGGAATCCTCCTCTGAGCCGTCTGATTGAATTCAGAGCAAGCGCCAAAGCAAGAGAAACAAGCATCGAGCAAGGGACGCAGACGAAAGCGATAAACAGCGTATTGATGAGCGCTTTACCGAATGTCGGATCATTTGCGACATCCACATATTGCTTGATGCCATAACCCGTATAATCCCCCGTAAGAAACCGGTAGCCCAGCTTGAAAGAGGTAATAAACGTATGCAGAACGGGATAAACCGTGAAGACTCCAAGCAGCAGCAATGCCGGAAGCAGATAGACATAAGCCGAATGGTCGTAACGCGTTTTAGAGGAACTTCGCTTCTGTTTGAACATAGCCGAAATTGATCTCCTTTTTGTTTTTCACTAGGATGGATTCCGGAAGTTCGGCGGACATTCCGCCCTGTTCCCGAATGGTTTGAATGGTGCGGTCACGTAAAAAAATACCTGTGTATCGTCGGTCAATGCCCGACGAGAAATCATAACCCATCTCGTTAGAATCCAGGAATTCATCGACGGCGATTTCATAATAACGGTCCGGCTCCAGCGGCTGGCCATTCTCCAGCAGGACGGATTCGATTCGTGCACCAAACGGTTTGTCATAATCGGCCGTAACCTTAAGCCCGCTAATCGCAATAGGCGAAGCCCGCTCAATGCTCAGCGTGCTGATGCCGTTTTCGATATTTCGGATCAAGTCCTCGCCTCTTAGCTTCATCGTGACGATCTCGTCGTTGAAATAAAACAGCTTGCGGAGCTCGTACAACGTCACTTCGCCTGCCGCAAGCCCCGGACCCATGCGGCCTGAATAAATAAGTGCGACAAGGCAGCACGTTTGTTCTCGCATGACGCCGGTCACGAGTCTCGTCAGCGGCGTTCCTTCCATGTCTACCTCAGCCGTGATCGGAGATTTGTGCACAATCTCCTGCTCCAGCCGTCCGATGACAGCACCCAGCGTACGCTCCGTACGTCTTTTGTATTCTTCCAGTTTTTCCTGTATCACAGGGTCCGGAGTTATTTCGCCAGCTGTCCCGCCGGCATCCAAATAATCAGGGATGACCTTGCTGACCCGATTATCGCGGGAAAATTCAATTGCCAGCCTGGCAAACCCTCGGCCATGGCTGCCTCCTTGAACAACGGGGACGCCATAAATTTCCGCGCTTATGAACTGGTGCCAGTGGGCGGTAAATACCCCCGCCAGCTCGGGAACCTGCCGGCAAAGCTCCAGGACCTCTTCGCCAACAAACCCTGAATGATCCGCCGTATACCGAAGACCAAAATGCGTCAACGCTATGATCGCATCCGGTTTGCCCAGCGGGTCAGCCCCTCTGTTTAAGTAATCCACCCATTTCCTTGCTTCACGAGCCCCGTCCGCAATTTCCAGAATACGCACATCCTGCTCGTATCCATGGCGGTCCAGCCTCTCCCGGGTAGACAAACCCAGCAGTGCAATCTTGGTGCCGGCTTCCTCCACCATGACATAAGGCCTGAAGCCCGAAGCAATCTCGCCGGTCCTGCTGTCCAGGACATTCGCGGCAACAAACGTGAAGGCTCCTTGCGCCGACCAGTTTCCAAGCGCCTTCAGCCCGTATTCGAATTCATGGTTGCCCACAGCCGAAACCTTTGTTCCCAGCTTTTTCATCAGATAGGCAACCGGCTCGCCCGACAGTTCTTCCGACATAGGGTCGCCTTTGAAGTTATCTCCTCCGAAGACAACGATTGTGTGAGGATTGTCCAGCTTCTGACGCTCAACAAGGGTGCACAGCTTGGCAGAGCCGAGTGCATGGCCGGTCTCGAAAAGTTCAGCATGAAAGTCGTTGATTCCGATAATCGATACGGTCTTGGTCACCATGTTGTCTCCGTCACTCCCTTAGTTTGAAATCTCTTAGCTTGCGAAACCGCTGGCCCTCCTGTGTATGCTCCACTTCATACAAATGGAACCCGCACACTTTGAAGGACAAGGGAGAGATCGTGCAGGAAGGGAACGCATCCGAAATGTCGGAGCGGCAGTGAAAAGCAAGAGAAATGTGAGGGTTGAACAAGAAACTCGCCGTTCCGATACCCATATCGGATAACCTGCGATCGACTTCCAGCTGCAAAGCTTGCAGGCGAGGTTCCTCTTGTACATTGCTCCATACTACGTTCCGGTCCGAATGCTCGAACAACCCCAGTTCGTGAAGGGTCAAGCTGAACCCCTCGCATTCGATCTGCTCCATTCTTTCGACAATCGCCCTGACCTCCGGTGATTCACCGATGTAACGCAAGGTGAGATGGAAATTTCCGGCAGGTTCATATGCACCCTTGGGATCAAACAACCGCAGCTGATTTTGCACCCGTTCCAACTCCCTTTTAATAGCTGGCGGAGTATCTAAGCCTATAAAAAGTTCCAACGTCTATCCATCCATTTCAGTCTTTATTAAGTAGCCGGACGTCAGATGATTTTGTAATCATGCAGCGCCTTCCAGATTCCGTCCTCATCGGCGCTCCCGGTCACCAATTCCGCTACCGACTTTAATTCGTCGGTTGCGTTGCCCATCGCAATTCCATGACCGACAGCTAGCAGCATATCCACATCGTTAAAGCCGTCCCCGAACGCAAACGAATGCTCTTGCGGGATTCCGGCTTCAGCCATAAGCCAGCGGATAGCCTGTGATTTGCCTGCCTGTTTCGAGATCAGGTTAACTAAATATTCATGGGACCAATTCGTTAAATAATCGTCTAAATATTCCCCCATATATCGCGCTTCCTCTTTTGTGATATAAAGATGCGCCTGATATAAAGGATAGCTAGCCTCGAACCGGGCCATTTCCTTCGGCAGCGGGGAGCTGAAATCGCTCCAGACAGCTTGCACCCGCTCGTTCACATGGTCTACAATCTCACCGTGCTCGCAGTGCCCTCCATAAGCAAAACCATGGGTTCTCGCTTTTTCCATCATCGATCCGACGGACGGCAGTTGTATAAATCGTTCAAACACTTTCCGGCCCTGGTGAAAGACAAGCTGGCCATTCAGAAAGGTTATGGTTTCGCAGGGAAGAACCAGTTGCTCCTGAATAAAAGCCATCGACTCCGGTCCTCTTCCCGTTGCGATCACCACCCTGTGGCCGAGGGACCGCAGCCTAGCGATCGCTTCGCGGGTACTCTTCGGCACGCTTTTGATCCGGTGACTATAAAGCGTGTCATCAAAATCAAAGAAAAACAGCTTGGATTGCATGGGATCCGCTCCTTTCGCGATAGATAAATCGTATTCCGTTCTATTCGCCCCTTGAGAAAAAGGGCATTACGCCAGCATACAAGAGACAGTTCGGCAGTTTATACAACTTTTCGTTATTTTTTCGTAAAATAAATGTAAAATTATCTGCTCCTTTCGCAATAGAGGAATCATTTGCATGCTGTTCCGCCTTTTGAGAGAAGGGCGATACACAAGCATACAAGAGACGTCCGGACGTTTATACAACTCTTCGTTAAAACTTTGTAAAAAAAACGTAAAACCAGATTGCTTTTTCTCCACGGCAAAAAGCGCAGTCCCCCAAGGGAAGCTGCGCTTTTCATTTTTTCCTATCTTGATTTCCAACAAATTAGCATTCTCTTTATCCAGATCCAAGGAAGGGATCAAAGATCTCTGGCCATTCCTAAAGCGTCAAACTTGACCGCCCTCCTGCGACTCCCCGTTTTTGCGGTACGAAGAAGGCGAGGTGCCTACGTATTTGCGGAATTTGCTGTGGAAATAATCCACGTTCGTGTAGCCGACTTTTTCGGCCACTTGATACACCTTCATTCCTTGCTGCAAATATTGTTTGGCATGCTCGATCCGGACCTTGTCGAGATAGGTGTTAAAATATTCGCCTGTGGCGTTTTTGAACATCTTCCCCAGGTATGCCGTGTTGTAATTAAAAACGCCCGCTAAAGTTTCCAGCTTAAGGTTGTCGCTGAAATTGCGGTGGATAAAATCCAGCAGCGCTTTGATATCCTGCCCCTGCGAACGGCTGCCGAGCGGTTCCATGACCTGGTTTAACAATTCATCCACATGCCGGTAAAGTCCTTGAAGATTGCGCTGCTGGTAAACCAAAGCGATCCGGTCCATATAATCCTTCAGGCAGCTGCCAAGGACGGAATGACTTAAAGACAGCCGGGACAGCAAGCTGCTCAGCAGTTCGGCAAAATAACGTTTGACCTCCGCTTCCGAAGCCCCCGAGACCTCCAGCCATCCCCCCGCCGCGCGGATCAGCGGGCCGATCGCCGGTTTGTTGCCGATATCCATCGCGTAATAAAGCTTGTCTTCAAGCCCTTCGGGCTCTTCATGTCCTTCAGATCCTTTGGCGGACTCCCCCCGGCTCACAGGAGACAGACTTCCATTTTCCAGACTTAATATTCCGTTTTCCTCCGCGAAAAACGAATGCTTTAGCAGCTCCCGCGCCGCTTCATAGGATCCCGTCACCTCATGGAGAGAACGGACCAGCGGCCCCAGCGCTATCGTCGCCTCTACGCCGCTGCCTTCAAGCACAGAAGAAATTTCATGATAAAGCTGCTTGCGCATCTGTTCCCCAAGCACGGACGTTTTCAGCAAAATTCCGGTTTGAAAATGAATGGAAAAAGACCATCCCTTTCCGGTTTGCTCAAAATAATCGTTGATCCGCGCCTCGGCTTCCTCAATCAGGCCGATATCGGCGGCTTTGCCGGCAAGGACATGGAAATCGATCAGCATCACCTGATATTCTTTCCAATTAAGCCCCAGGTTTTCGGCCCTCGCCTCCAAAGCGGTTTTCTCCATCTCGCCCTGCTTCGTCAGCAGGGATTGCACAAAGATATCCCGGTTCCATTTCTCCGATACATCGTCCCACTGCTGCTTCTCGTGGTTATGCTGGTGATCCTCCCGGATTTTCTCGAGATAAGAGACCATTTCTTCCTCGTCTACCGGCTTCAGCAAATAACCGTCCGCCCGGTGGGCAATCGCTTTTTTGGCATAATCAAAGTCCGCATATCCGCTTAAGATCAAGATGTGCAGCCGGCTATCCTTCTCCCTCAGGGTTTGAATCAGCTGCAGGCCGTCCATGCCCGGCATCCGGATGTCGGCAACAACAAGCCCCGGTTTGATTTCTTCATATTTATCTATAGCCTCAAGTCCGTTCGAGGCGGTTCCTGCAACGGTAAAACCGCATTCCTCCCAGGGAATGATCACCTTCAGCCCTTCCCGAACTTTGGGTTCGTCATCCACAATCAGCACTTTAATCAAAGCGGGACCCTCCTTCAGAGCAAACCCTCGGTGTTCTAAACGCGCCTTTGCAGCGCTTTCATATGTAGAGATAAGGCAAACCGCATTTCTATTAGCATTATACTGAGTTTCCCCGCTAAAATCTTTCAAAATATCGTGTCCGGATAACACTATTTTAACCTTGCAAACGTTTTGGCAGAAATCCGTACAAAAAAAGACCGATCCGGACTTCCGTACGCGTATGCTAGGGGGCATTTGCGTCGGGTCCGAAACCGGCACTCAAGAGGTGTATGGGAGGAAATGTCCTTCGGAGCGTTGCACCCACTCTTCCGAACAGTTCTAACAAAGCTTGCGGTCCTGCCGCCGGAGGAAAGAGGGTGGTTCGCATCCGGCAACTTCTGGACCCTACTCTGCTGTTCTTTGGCCGATGAACACAAGCGTTTCTCCTGACGGCCCCAACTTCCCCTTTTCCGGTTTGGAATCAAGGAAGGTCCTGCTTGGGGCGCCAGCCGCCGAATCATCTCCAATCCATTATGTTAGGATTTCTCCCGTCATAGTGAATTTTTTTCTAAAAACCGCTTCGTATGTGTTTAATTATAGCCTTGAAGGAGGTTTAGTCAAGTGTTTTCCATTAAAAAACACGGTTAAACTTAATTTTATGTAATGTTTCCTGACACTAACTAAGGTTTCTTGGTTCTTTCCTTCTTCTTGCTCCTTTATGAAAAAATAGGGCATACTGTTGAAGAATTCCTTGTGCTCGCAGCCGGACAATTGTATGCTTACATGTGCTGTTATTTTTATCGGCTAGAACGAATGGAGGTTTATGTAAGACATGAAACGAAATTGGCTGTCTGAAAGCCTGGGTTTTACCCCTGGCCGGCACAGCATTAGAAAAGAAATCGGCGCGGGGCTGATCTCCTATTTTGCCGTGGTCTATATCGTGATGGTAAACGCCGCGATCCTTAATGACGCGGGCATGCCGCTGCAGGCTGCCATGGTCGGGACACTGCTGACCTCAATGGCAGGTTGTCTGCTGATGGCCTTCTGGGGCAAATCCCCGATTATTGTGGTGCCCGGCATGGGGATCAACGCTTTCTTCACTTATACGCTTGTGCATTCCATGAAACTGAGCTGGCAGGAGGCGCTGGCGGTAACCACAACCGCGGGTCTTTTGTTTGCGGGACTGGCCTTCTCTTCTCTTTATAAAAAGATCAGCGACGCCATTCCGCATAACCTGCAGCACGGGATTACCGTCGGGATCGGCTTGTTCCTGACCTTTATCGGCCTGCAGAAAAGCGGCATCGTGATCGCACACCAGACAACTTTTGTGACCATCGGCCACTTCAGCGATCCCAACGTTATCACGGCCTGTATTACGCTGCTGCTGGCGCTTGTCCTGTTTGTGAAAAAGGTTAAAGGCGATCTGCTGATCGCCATTCTGGTCGGCACGGTGCTGGCCTACGTGCTCGGAGCCACCCACCCCTCCGCTTCCAAAATCGAAGGCAAACCGCTGCAGCAATACGGCGACTTGTTTGCCCATCTGTCCTTCGGCTCCATCGGCACTTTGGCTTTCTGGATTGCGGTGTTCCTGCTGCTGCTCATTATCGTCTTTGAAAATATCGGCCTGATCGGCGCACAGACCCGGATGATCGACCGGCCCGAAACGTTTACGGGCAGCCTTCGCGCCCTGGCGATCTCCAATGTTCTGGCCGGCCTTTTCGGCAGCAGCCCTACCGTGGCGGCGGCGGAAAGCTCCGCCGGTATTGCCGCCGGCGGGCGGACTGGCTTGTCGCCGTTTGTTACCGCCGTATTGTTCGGCGCTACGTTCTTTTTTATTCCGCTGCTGACTTATATTCCGGACAGCGCGATTGCGCCGATCCTGATCATCATCGGCAGCCTGATGGTGCAGAACATCCAGCAGATGGATTTCCGTGATTTTACGGAGGCGTTCCCGTCTTTTCTCGTTATGGTCATGATTCCCTTCACTTACAGTATCATCGACGGCATGGCGTTTGGCTTTATCGCCTACCCGGTTGCGAAGCTGGCTGCAGGACGCGGAAAAGAAGTCAAAGCCGTCATGTACGTCATCACGGTCCTGTTTGTCGCCAACTTTGTGCTGCATGCGCTGATGTAACTCTGCGGGCACCCCAACAGATCTCCAATAAAAAACTAAAGCCCATGCTGCGGAAGCTAAAGGATCTCCTTCCCTTTCGCGCATGGGCTTTTTTTAAAAATTCATCCTGTTTTTTTCTTCTTTAAGGTCAATTCGCTTTCGCTTATTTCTTTCTCTATTACTTCAGTTCACATGGCTTTCTTTCGCTTTGTACCGCCGGTTGTAAAGGAATGCCAGCCCCGCGTTTGTCCTCGGCTTTGGATGCGGCCTGTTTCCGGGATATCAGGTTAGCCGAAAGCAGCATCCCCGCGATTACGATTGCGCCCCCGATCATTTGCGAAAGCAGCAGCTGCTCACCAAACAAAACGGATAATACCGCAGTAAAAACCGGCTGTAAATTCATCGTGATGCTGGCTCTGCTTGCCCCCAGCTCCTTCACGCCCAGATTCCAGAACAGGAAAGAGCCGATGCAGGGGAACAATCCCAGATAAACGATTCCTGTAATTCCAAACGGAGTAACTTTCTCCGGATGAATCGGCTGTATAAACAGCAGGGGAATCATAAATAATACGCCGAGAATTGCCATAATTGCAATGAAGGTGATGGGCGGAAGATGCTGCGCCCGCTTGCTGGTTATGGAGTAAACGGCCCATATAACCATCGCTGCCAGCAGGATAGCATCGCCTGAATTATAAGCCGTACTGAACACTGACAGCAGCTGTCCTTTGGTCAAAACCGTCAAAACGCCGATTAAGGACAGAATTAAACCCGCACCTTGCCGGAAGCCGATTTTTTCTTTCAAAAAGAGAAAAGAAAGCACGCTCACCACGGCCGGAGTCAAGCTGTTGATCAGGCTGCCGTTGGTTGACGAGGTATACTGCAGCGCCGTATAAGTAAGCAGCGTATAAATGGTTATGCCGATCAGCGACATAAACAGCAGAAGGCCCCAGTTTTTTCTCCAGATCTGGATCCACGACGGTTTCTCTATCAGTTGAGCCATTGGAAGCAGCACGGAAGCGGCGATCACCCAGCGCAGAAAAGACGCCCATGCCGGAGGAAAATCCGCCGTAACCGATTTGCCGAACACCAAATTTCCCGCCCAGAATAAATTCGCCATTATTAAAAACAGCCATGCTTTGGTTTTCATGTGGAATCCCCTATCCCAAAAGATTTTGTCTTTATCTCTGCTCACAAAAAATGATACAATAAGCCTCAACATAAATAAAATGAATATAAATCATAAGGGAGATATCAAATTTGTTATGAACAGATCGCTATTGCAGCTGATTGTTGCCATTTCGGAGACCAAAAGCTTCACTGCTGCCGGGGAGAAGCTTAACATGACGCAGCCGGCCGTCAGCCGGGCGGTGACCTCTCTGGAAAAAGAGCTTGGTGTCACGCTGCTGATCCGGGACCGACGCAGCGGCGTTATGCTGACGCCCGTAGGCGAACGGATTGTCCGCATATACCGGGAAATTTTGCAAGGGTATGACAAAGTGGACCAGGAAATCGCCAGCGAAAAAGGGCTCGAAACCGGCAGCGTGCGGATCGGCACTTTTCCGGTTGCGGCTTCTTATTTTGTACCCCAAATCATCAGCCGGATCAAAAAGCAGTATCCGAAGCTGGAATTTTCGATTTCGGAAGGCACGGTAGCGGATATTCACAGCCTGCTCGACAACCGCGAGATCGATGTAGGGCTGGTCATCGCGTCCGGACAAACGGAGCGTCCGTCGATTCCGCTCTACCGGGAGGGGATTTTTGCCGTAATGAGGGAAGATCATCCGCTGACGGCCAAAACGATCATCCGTCCGGAAGATCTGCGGCAGGAACCGATGATGATCTGCAAAGCCGGCTACGAGCCGCCGGTGATGGCCTGGTTCGAGCGCGCCGGGGAGACTCCCCGGATCGAATACGTCTTGTACAACTACAGAACGGCCCTGCAGATGGTGCTTGTAGGCGAAGGCCTGGCCGTCATGTCCGAACTGTCGCTGCTGGACCTCCCTCCAGGCCTGAAGGTGCGCCGATTGTCGCCGGAGGCCTACCGGGATATCCATATCGTCGCCGCTCCTCTGGACGAAAGATCCATCGCCGTAAAGCTGTTTATCGAAACCGCGCAAAAGCTTTTTCCTTTCCGGCCGGAGCATGAACCTCTGATTCGGATATGAGGCGCAGGCATTAAAAAGAAACCGTCCCGGTGTGGGGACGGTTTCTTTTTGGAGTCCAAAACCAAAAGCGGGCTATTTCCCCCTTTTTCCGCAAACCTCCGTTTAGGGGATCGATTAAGCGCTAGGATCACCGTTAGCAAACCGTATTCCGTCATAGCCGCCCTGTCATTCTGTCATTCTGCCATTCTATAAACGTTAAATCCGTTACCGTCTGCGCCAAACCCGCAAATGAACCAGCTGGTATACCAGCCAGGCTGCAGCGGTAATCAGCATCATGTCGAAGCAAACGTTAAACATAAACTGGTGTTTGGCCATATCCGCCTGTCCGTCGCCGAGAATCGGCACCAGAAAGCTGAACAGGCCGACCAGCCCGACCAGCATCAGCAGCTCGTTCCGGATTCGGCTGGCCGAATCGGAATAACGGAAATATTCGAACAAGGCGACGCCGTAATAAAGCACGTAAATTAAAACGACAAACCACAGCGCATGCGGCACATGTTTATTTTTAAATTCGCTCCAGCCGCTGTAGGTATAATCCAAAGCTCTTGGCGGTTTATTTTCGCTTTTGAGGTAGTTGCCCAAATAATAAGGACGGATGCTCATGCCGTTGGAAGCGGCAAACTCCATTTTGCTGACAAACCGGGACGGGTGTTTGAGATAGAACAACAAAACGTCCCCATGGGAAACCCGGCTGTAGAAATCGCCTTGGAGTGAAGGGTCGTTCTGCTTGATCGCCGTTCCCGCCTGAAAATAGTTCGTCCCGGCCAGCACTTCCAGCCGTTCCGGCAATCCCAGCTCTTTCAAATCGCCTTTGACGTCCGGCGAGCCGTTCAAAACCCCGAAAAACACCGTCTGGTACAGGTTGATGTGCTTAAGCTCCTTCGGCGCCGTCACGTACAGCACGATCGAGATGACGCACAGCCCGGCGGACAGCCACAGGGTCAGCCTGCGCCAGCTGAAATCGTCGCGCAGCTTCATAAACCGTAGACCGATCAGTGCGTACGCAATGCCGATCGGAGCATTTTGCAGCTTCGAGGTAGTAAGAACAAACGCGGCGATAAAAAACAGCCACAGCAGTTTCTTCGAAGGGCGCTTCTGTTGGGTGAGCCAAAGCCCCAGCCCGATCGAAAGCAGCATGGACACCATCGAAACCGGTTCCCCGAACAGCGAGTTGAAATAAGCGAGATAACCGATATCGAAAAAAACGAACAGCAGGCAAAGCGCCAAAAATACAGCCAGAATTTGAGAGCGGAATTTGCCGCCGCGCACGAGGATCCAGATGGCCGCAAGCAGCAGAAGACCGTACAAAAGCCCAAGCACACGGATATCGAAGGCATCCGGATGGAATATGGCCGCGACCAGACGCGCAACCGCCACGATCAGGAGCTGCGAAGAAGGATAAAATCCCCGAAAAAAAGTATCATACGCAAAATACTGGTGCGCGAATCCGAAAAATCGGTCGTCGTAACTTTCCGCCCCGTCATAATAATTAAGCCCGATGGAGCTCATGATCCGCTGGAAATCGCCGTTGTCGGCCACGCCCACAAAAGGGCTGCCGATCAGTATGTACAACAAAACACAAAAGCCCGCCAAAACCGCAAAGGTTTCGACGGTGAGCCATTTTCTCATAATAGGCTGGATTCCTCTCTTTCAGGGACACGGGTTTCCGGTTCGGCGGACACAGCGCTTTTTTCCCTGACCGCAGTCCTGTTCGCGCCTGCGCCCTTGCCCGTTCCTTTGTCCATCCCCGTGCCCTTGTCCGCAAAAGTAATTTTCTTCTGGCCGAAGTAATTCAGAATCGTATACAACCCGCTGCCGACCAGGGCAGCCGCGTTGTCCTTAAACCGGCCGCTTGCTTCCGGCAGCACCAGGTCCAGCCCGATATCCGCCGCTTTGCCGGCGATCCAGTAGGCCGCGAAATAGCAGACCGCCGTAACCAGCATAAACTTCCAGACCGTAGCCCCGATGCTCGCCGTGGATCTAAACGTAAAACTTTTGTTCATAAAATAGCTGTTTACGGCTCCCACCGCATTGCCGATGAGCGTGGAGGCCCAATAATTCAGCCCTAAAGCGTTCAGGCAGATAAAGGTTACGGTCAGTCCGATCACGGTATTCGCAACGCCAACGATAATAAAACGGATCAGACCGTTCTGAAACAGCCGTTTCAGTTTAGTGCTCATAACGGGCCACCCGGTCCCCCGCCATTCCTGCCTGAGCGGATGAACCGGAGGCGTTTTGCGCCGGCAGATCGCGTTCGATTAGGTACAGCGGACGGCTTTTGACTTCTTTATAAATTTTGCCTACATATTCTCCGATCAGCCCAAGCGAAATCAGCACCATGCCGCCGATAAACCAGACGGACAACATGAGGGAGGTCCAGCCGGATACGGTATTCCCCATCAGCTTCGAGATCAGCGAATAAATGCCCACGATCAGGCTGATGCCGAAGCAGAGAAAACCGGAGCCGGTCACGAACCGGATCGGTTCGACGCTGAGCGAGGTGATGCCTTCCAGCGCAAAATTGATCATTTTCTTAAGCGGATATTTGGATTCTCCCGCAAAACGTTCCAGCCGGTCGTAATAAACCTCCGCGGTTTTCAAGCCGATCAAAGGCACAAGCCCGCGCAGAAACAGGTTCACCTCCCGGAACTTGGACAGGTGCTCCAGCGCCGTCCGGCTCATCAGCCGGTAATCCGCATGGTTGTAAACCACCTTCAGGCCCATGCTTTTCATTAGCTTGTAGAAACCAACCGCGGAGTTCCTTTTGAACCAAGTATCCGTATCCCTTTTTCGACGAACCCCGTATACGATTTCATAACCTTCCCGGTATTTCAGCACGAAATCGCGGATGACCTTCACGTCGTCCTGCAAATCCGCATCGATGGAGATCGAGCAGTCGCAGCAGTCTTTGACCTGCATCAGCCCTGCCAGCAGGGCGTTCTGATGCCCCACGTTGGCCGCCAGCTTGAGCCCCGACACCCATGGATAACGCTCATGAAGCTGTTCAATCAGCTCCCAGGTCCGGTCCGCGCTTCCGTCGTTCACAAACAGCAGAAAGCTGTCCTGCGAAATCAACTCCTCCCGCATGAGAGAAGTCAGCACTTCGCTCAGCTGCCGTACCGTTTCTTCAATCACAGGTTCCTCATTATAGCAAGGCACCACGATGCCAAGCTTTGGTCTTTGCCGATTCATCCACTAACCACCTTATTTTCTCTTTCTCATGTTTTCTCCTGCGGTCCTTTTCCGGATCACGTTCATAAAAACTCTAGCAAATATGAATATTGTATCATTTTCAGGGGGGACGATAAAGTTCGGCTCCTCCTTCTTTTTCCGGATTGTAACGAAGTCGCTTCGGCGCCCGTCCGGTATGTTTCTAATTGGCGGCGATCTGTCACATGCTGCTTTAGCATAGATAAAAAAAGAGCACAGCGGAACAAGCCCGCCGTGCTTCTTTTCGTTAACTTTTATTGGATTCCGGCCTTCCCGGCCAAAGCCGCCCGGATATCGGTCTCCTTCATCCAGTCAGCGATCGTTTTGAAGTCGGCCGACAAAACGCGGTCTTCGTCCACAAACGGGACGCGGGCGCGGCATTGCTCATACAGCCATCTTGTGCCTTGGCCCAGCTTCAACGGATCACGGAAATCGGCTGCCTGCGCACCGCACAGCAGCTCGATGGCGAGAACGGCATAAGCATTGTCTACGATCTGCGCCGCTTTGCGGGCGGCAATCGTGCCCATGCTGACATGGTCCTCCTGGTTGCCCGAAGAAGGGATGGAATCGACGCTTGCCGGATGGGATAAAGCTTTATTTTCCGAAACTACGGCTGCGGCCGCATACTGGGCAATCATAAATCCCGATTGCAGGCCTCCGTTCACGGCCAGAAACGCCGGCAGCCCTTCGTTCAGATGCGGATTGACCAGCCGCTCAACCCGGCGTTCCGATATGTTGGCCAGCTCCGAAGCGCAGATCGAAAGATGGTCCATCGGCAGCGCAATCGGCTGCCCGTGGAAATTTCCGCCGGAAATGACGCGGTCTTCCTCCACGAAAATCAGCGGATTATCCGTCGCCGAATTAATTTCGATCTCCAGCTTATCCTTAATGTAAGCCAGACCGTCGCGGCTTGCCCCATGCACCTGCGGCGCGCAGCGCAGGGAATAAGCGTCCTGCACGCGGATCTCCCCCTGCCGGGTCATGTGGCGGCTGCCCGCCGTTAAGTGGCGGATATTTTCGGCGGACCGGCTCTGTCCCGGGTGAGGGCGGATCGTATGCGTCAGCGGATCAAACGCATCCTTCACGCCAAGCAGCGCTTCGGCCGTCAACGCGGCCGTGCAATCGGCCCAGCGCGCCAGATTGATCGCGTCATAGCAGGCCAGCACGCCTACGGCGGTCATCACCTGAGTTCCGTTGATGAGCGCCAGCCCTTCTTTGGCCTGCAGCGCGACCGGCGACAGGCCGGCCCGCTGGAGCGCCGTGCCCCCCGGCAGGCGTTCGCCCTCGAAATACGCTTCGCCTTCGCCGACCAGCACCAGCGCCAGATGCGCAAGCGGCGCCAGGTCGCCGCTTGCGCCGAGCGAACCTTTTTCCGGAATGACCGGCGTGACTCCTCTGTTCAGCATCTCGGTCATCAGCACAATGACCTCCGGGCGGATCCCCGATACGCCGATCAGCAGCGCATTGACACGCAGCAGCATAATCGCCCGCGCCACTTCGACCGGAAAAGGGGCCCCGATCCCGCAGGCATGGCTGCGGATTAAATTAAGCTGGAGCTGCTGCACGTCGCTGCCGGAAATGTAGGTGTCGCTGAATTTTCCGAACCCTGTCGTCAGGCCGTAAACCACCTTCTGATCCCTCAGCAGCTGCTCCACATAGACCCGCGACTTGTTGACACGGACCAGACCGGCCGGATCGACTGCAACCTTTTGTCCAAAGCGGGCAACCTCGACCACTTCGTTAATCGTAAGAGAACCTCCGCTTACCGTCAGCATTTTTTCTGCCGTCTGATTCATGTTGTCTCCACCTGTTCTTTTTGGAATAAAAAAAGCCCATACCAAAAAAAAGATTGGTATCGGCTTTCTAAAGAAACTATTCGCTAAACGGCCGCTTCCGCTGCCCTAAAAATGCCCCTTGCCTGACTTACTGAATCAAAAAGGAATTCATTTTCTCCTATTATGTGCCGCCTGATCCGGATATGTGCCAAAACGGCAACAGCGGCAAATCTCATTAAATATGGTTAAATCCAAAACCTACCGCTTCGTGCTCGAACCCTTTTTTCGGAGCGCCGATCGTGCCGTACACGCTGACCGCAATCCATTCGCCTTCGTGTTTGACCGAACCCTCCAGCTTTCCCCGTACAATGGCAAAGGTCAAGCCCACCGTCCGCAAAATCTCCCCGAACTGCGTGACGCCGCGCCCCAACGCCTGGATGGCTTCAATAATCGCATGATAAACGGCGTGAACCTCATGGTAGGAGCTGCTGTCGATGATGTTGTTGTTTTTAGCCGCCGTTTCCATGGCTGCCACAACCTTCGTAATATCCATGGCGCCGACGCGCCCGATCGTATATTTGTAGCCCTGCTCGGTCAGCTGCCTCTCTACTTCCTCCCGCCACTCATGCTCCTGCAGGACGGCCAGCAAAAGGGACAACTTGCCGATTGGAAAAACGTTTGGTGATCCTGCCATTGTCCTGATTCTCCCTTATCCTTAAATAAACCCGATAAAAGCGGGGTTTTGCGCTAAAAAAAATGCGCTAAAAAACAAGAACCTCACGGTTCCTCTTTAAAGCCCATTCTTAAGACTAAATATCTATTCGGGTGATTTTCTATAAGCTTACTCAAATATAACGCGGCGGGAGGTTTAAAGTCAATTGATCTATAGCGCCGCTCACAACCCTTAGATAAACCCCCTAAGCAGGCAGCTAATATCCGGCCGCGATACCACGTAAATTGGAGACATCCCTTTTAACAAGGCCGCCCTCTCCCCTCCTGCAACCTTCAGCGTCCCTTCCCCGTTTAGAACCTGAAGCCGCACAATCAAAGATCCTGCCAAGAAAGGACCTGAAACCATGACTAAACTTACCGTAAAAATATTCGCATTAAGCGCTGCGCTGCTAACCGCAGCCATCCCGGCAAACGCGGGCCTGCCCCCCGCCTATGCTGCCGAATCCAGCGTAATCCAGCAAAACGGCGGTACGCCCGTCGTTAAAACCTTCACTTATACCGGCGGGGCCGGCTCTTCGGTCCAGTTAACCAACCATACGGCTTTAGTGCCGGTCCGCGAGCTCGCCGAAGCGCTGGGCTGGAAAGTGACCTGGAAGCCGGGCGGAGCAACGATGTTGACGAACGGCCGGGATACCCTGACGGTCCAAATCGGCCAGTCCTCCATCGTCAAAAATGCTCAAACCGTTAAGCTGCCCGCCAAGGTGCAGGTTATAAACGGAAAAATTTACGTTCCTGCCCGCCAGACGGCAGAAGCGCTTGACGCTCAAGCCGGCTGGGATGCCCAGGCGAAGTCGGTCGTGATCCGCCAAACATCCGATCACACAGACACGCTGCGCATTCTTTCGACATTCAAGCAAAACGCGGCCGAAGGCTGGTCAGCCGGATTTGCCGATTTGCCGGCGGATCACCGGGATCAGGATTACCAGCTGCAAAGCGGGCCTGCCGCAATTCCGGCAAATTCAGGAGCAAAACCTCAAAACGGCTTCAAGCTCAGCGGCATGAACCGCAGCGACGATCTGTTTATGTTCATTTCCCGAAAATTAGGCCCCGCTGACGGTCTTAAACCGAATACGGCTTATACCGTTAAGCTTGGATTTGACCTGGCCGCTTCCGAAGCGAACGATTCGGTGGGAATCGGCGGTTCGCCGGGACAATCGGTTTACGTAAAAGCCGGTATCACCAATACCGAACCTAAAGCCGTAGAAGTTAAAGAAGACGCTGCTTACTACAGGCTGAACCTGGATAAAGGCAACCAGTCTACCGACGGCAAGGACCTGAAGCTGCTGGGCAATATTGAGCAAGAAAGCGCAGTCGTTTTTGAAGCTGAAGCTGCGCCCGATTCGGGGCCAAGCTTTTATCTCAAGCATTTCGAAAAAACGTTCACCGTCACCAGCAGCGCAAGCGGCGAGCTTTTTGTCATCCTCGGCACCGATTCCGGTTACGAAGGTTTAACGACGGTTTATTACACCAACATCGACTTGAATCTGGTCCCGAGCAAATAGTTCCAATTCAGGAACACCGCCTCCATTCAACCTGACAAAAATAAATGCCTTGACTTTTGGCAGGCTTTCCGCTGGCCCTTGACATCTCTATGCTATAGTGGAATGGACAAAAGGGGGAGTTTCATGTTTCAGCACAGCCACCAGCATTATGAGGAAGTCAACTTCGGCGGACAGGATCTGCGGTACGGCGAGTTGATTTCCTGCACCTTCGTCCGCTGCTCTTTCCAGAACGGATCCCTGGAAGAAATCATCTCCAGCCAATGCCGTTTCGTGGAATGCGACTTCCGCGGCGCGGCCTTGAACGGCTCCATCCATAAAGAATCGGCTTTTGAAAACTGCAGGTTGATTGGCGCCAATCTTTTTGTGTCCAAATTTGAAGCCTGCAAAATGACCGGATCGGACTTCTCGGGAGCCAATCTGGACGGCATCACGATCGAGGATGGCGACTGGTCCTACACGAACCTCAGGCTTGCCAGACTGGCGAAGCAAAACTTGCGCGGAATCAAATTTCATGAAGCCGACCTGTCCGGCGCGGATTTGGAGAAAGCCGATTTAAGGGATTGCGATTTGTCCATGTCGATATTGGCTCAAGCAAACCTGCAGGGGACCGATTTAAGAGGGGCGGACCTGGAAGGCGTCGATTTCAAAACGCTGACCCTTTCCGGCACTAAATTAGACCGGGAGCAGGCCGTTTGGTTTGCACGCTCCTATGGAGCCAAAATTGGTTGATTTGGACCAATTGGCGGAATCAATGAAAAAAGCCCATCCTCCGGGAGCCGAAACAAGGCTGTTTACAGGCCTTGTTCCGGATTCCAGCGATGGGCTTCTTCTATTTTTTACGCAGCCCCGAACAGCTTCATGATGCCGATGATCAGGGTGCCGACGACCCCGAAATCGGAGTCCCCGAAGGTCGTGCCGCCAAAGCCGAGATCGCCCATAAACACGAGCAGGATCGCTGGCAGGAAGCTGATGATCAGGCCGTTGGCGAATGCGCCGAGCGCCGCGCCGCGGCGTCCGCCGGTAGCGTTGCCGAATACGCCCGCTGCGGCACCGGTGAAGAAGTGCGGCACCAGTCCCGGCACGATTACGGCCAGACCGACGGCCGGCAGAATAAACATCGAAATAAGACCTGCCACAAAGCTGGAAATAAACCCGATGATAACCGCGTTAGGCGCAAACGGAAATACGGTCGGGCAGTCGAGCGCCGGTTTGGCATTTGGCGCGATTTTTTCCGCGATGCCTTTGAAGGCCGGAACGATTTCCGCGATCAGCATCCGTACGCCAGCCAAAATGATGTAGACGCCGGCCGCGAATGTAATCGCTTGCATTAAGGAGAAAACAATAAAGTTGGAGCCGCCCGAAAGCTCGCCTTCGATATACGAAGGACCGGCGAACAACGCCACGACCACAAAAAAGATGGCCATGGTCAGCGATACCGCTACCGACGTGTCGCGCAGAAACCCAAGCGATTTCGGCACTTTAATCTGTTCGGTCGTCTTTTCCTTGTTGCCGAATTTACGGCCGATGGCTGCCGAGGTGAAATAACCCAGCGAACCGAAGTGGCCGACGGCAAAATCGTCGCTGCCCGTAATCTGGCGCACGTACGGCTGAAGCAGCGCCGGGGACAGCACCATGCACAAGCCGAGGATGACGGCCCCGATCAGCACCAGCGGCGTTCCGGAAAGACCGGCAACGGACAAGGTTACCGCGATCAGGCAGGCCATAAAGAGCGTATGGTGCCCGGTCAGGAAAATGAATTTGAAGCGGGTAAACCGCGCCAGCAAAATGTTTACGATCATCCCGAGCACCATAATGAGCGCGGTCGAGGTTCCGAATTTGCCCTGTGCCGCAGCCACGATAGCTTCATTGTTCGGAATGACGCCGGAGACGGAGAAGGCATGGTTGAACATTTTGCCGAAAATATCGAGCGCTCCCGTCAAAACGGTGGCCCCTGCCCCCAGGATGACAAACCCCATGATCGTCTTCAACGTGCCCGAAACTACGTTGGCCGCCGATTTTTTTTGCAGCAGAAGCCCTACCAGGGCAAACAGGCCAACCAGAATGGATGGAGTGCCCAAAATATCATTCATGATCAGGTCCAGCATAGCTGCCACCCTCTTTCTTTTTCATAGGATTTAGAATAAAGTTGCGTTTCCATGTTTTAAAGGATCGGTCAGGACAAATGAGGCTCCAGCTTGGATTTGATCTCCGGAATGCTCATCATGTTCTCCAGCGTCACAATCGTGCGTGTGCCGTCGTCCAGCTGGTCCACGATATCGGCCGCGCCGATGTAGATGTCGGCTTTGACCGTTCTGGCCGAGGCCAAGTCGGTGTGATCGACTTCCGCCGTTTGACCCAGCTCATCCAGCGCTTTCTTGACGTTGATCTCCATAATAAAGCTGCTTCCGAGCCCATTTCCGCATACGACCATGATGTTTTTCATTTTGTTTCCTCCTTGGAATATTGATGAATGTATTCTAAGAGCACCGATTTATCGGGGCTTTGCAAAATATCTTCGATATGAGCCGGGTTGCCCAGCAGGGCCGTCAACTGGACAAGCGCTTTGAGATGCGACGAGCGGTCCGCCGCAGCCAGCACGATGATGAGCCGGACCGGCTTATCCGGCCCGAATTGCACCGGTTCATCCAGCCTGAGCAGGCTCATGGACAAGGAATTGACGCCCATGTCCGGCCGGGCATGCGGGATGGCCACCCCCGGCGTAATCACCACGTAAGGCCCGTTGGCTTCAACCGTCTCAATCATGGCATCCACGTAACGTTCTTCGATCGTCCCTTGTTCAAGCAGCGGTACGGCCGCCATCCGAATGCCTTCGCGCCAATCCTCCACCCGGGAGCCGAACTGGATCGTCTGTTCCGTAATTAGTTGTTCCAACACAGGTTTCTCAGCTCCTTCCAATGCATATCTGTTAATGTGCTGGGTTTGTGCATAAAGATGGGATTGCAGCGCCTTCTCGAGCTGCTCCGGTTCACGGATCGTCGCGTGGCCGGCGATGAGCTTCAGCAGGGCGCCCACGTCAAAATGAGGCACCGCATAACCGTACAGCTCCTGCATCACCTGCTGGCGCAGCTTCTGTTTGTCCGGCAGGTCCAAAATCGCCGGAATGACGAACAAAGTTGCATCCGTACGCAGGAAGACGGTGGAGAACACCAGATCATAAGCAAGCGGATAATGCGCCGCTTCCCTGACCGACAGGGCGTCCAGGAACAAAATGTCCGGAAACAGCTCGCGCAGCGTCAGGATCAGGATCCGGCTGATGCCGATCCCGCTCGGGCAAACGACGATCGCCCGCTTGCGGTCGTCCAGCACGGTCTGCTGCCTGCGCAGCCAGCCGCCGAAATGAATCGCAAAATAAGCGGCTTCATTGTCGGGGATCGCCCCGCCTATGGCTCGTTCAACGGCCTGCAGCGATTTTTTCGTCAAATGGAACAGCTCCGGGTACACCTTGCGGATCCGCTCTGTCATCGCATTGGCGACTTCGATTCCGTACAGCAGCCGGTAGTAGGCGGGCCGGAAATGCACATACAGCTGCTCATGAAACAGCTCCTTCTCCTGCAGCTGCACGCAAGCCAATCTTTCAAATTCGGCTACGACCTCCTGCAGCAGTTCCTGGATCACCAGATCCTCCTGAAGCGGAGAGAAATCATCCCGGGTCCGGTTCGTGCCCAGCACATGGAGCGCGGCGTACAAGCATTCCGTCTCGCTCCAGTCCGCGGGAAACGCCATGCGGTCCTCCTGCGTCATCCTGCGCAGCGACTTGAATTCGCGGGTCCTGGTGAGCGGCAGCCAGCTGTCCGTCTCCGGCAGCCCTTCGCCCTTGGCAATCAGCCGGTCGGTGCAGAGCAGCAGATAAGTCAGCTCCTGAAAACGTTCATCGGCAAAAACAGTGCCAAGCTCCCGCTCCAGGCCCTCAAGGTTCTGCCTGATCCGGGCCAGCTGCATCTCCCGGCGGGGATCGCCCCATAACGCGGTTACGACCGGTTCCCGGCTAGTTCCGTGCAGCAGGTCAAACAGCAGACGTTCAACGAAATACCGTTTAGCGCGGCTTTCGCCGGCAATGCCGTAACCTTCCTGCTTCGAATAACGAAGCTGGAGCCCTTCGAGCTGCAAATCCCGTCTGAATTTTTGAAAATCCTTTAATACCGTATTCCTCGAAACGCCCGTCGCCGATTGAAAATGGTAAACGGACAACGGTTCATCGGCCAGGAACAGCATGAAATAAAACAGCTGCTCCCGATCCTGCTCCGAAAATACGTAAGTCCGTTTGGACAGCTTTTCCGGAAAAACCTCCTCCCGGAGCCCTTCGGCCAGGTAATACCCGAGCTTCCGGTCATACTCCACAGGGCGGTAACCCTGAGACTGCAGCCAGTCGTTGGTTTTGCTTATGCCATACTGCACCTGTCTGCGGGTCAATCCCGTCTTGGCTTCAAGCTCCGACATTTGAAGAGAGGACGACTGCTGAAGCAGCTTCAGCAGCACAGCGCTACGTTCGTCTAAAATCATCCTGATATCCCCCTCTGCCCTTAGCATACAAGACTAAAAGGCTTAACGGTATTGTTTATAGGTCCCTTTCTTGTCAGGGAAACTGCACAACAATGTACTCTTACTCTACGAAAAAAGCCGGCGGTCCATTCCGTCTGCCCTTTGTTCGGCAGGCGGAAGGAACCGCTGGCTCTATCTGCATCGATTTTTATACCAAATCGCCCTCTCATTCCTAAAACCAATATCATATTCTATCTTGTATTCTGATATATATCTTGTTTGATGGGAGGGAGTCCATAATGAGTGAAGTCAACAACGTAGGTTGGGGTACTTCCACAGCCGCCATCCTCGTCTTGTTCATTTTGCTGGTCATCATCTCCAAAGCTTTCTGGTATTAATCAGCAGCTTCCAGGTGAGAACCTCTGCATCCCTTGCCAAACAGCGCTGTTCATATAACAGCGCTGTTTACGTCCGATTGAGCCCATTCCCCAATTCCATCAGGGCTCAAATCCCTTTTGGCTGACGAATACCTTGTCCTCGCCAAACGCCTTGCACATCCGTTCATAAACGGTTTTATAGGCGGAGGGGTGATACCAATCCTGTCTGCCGATTTGCGCATACAGCTCAGAGATGCCCAGCCGGCCGGTCCGTTTGCCGCCGCTGCCGTCGCCCATAAAATAGTCGTCCACGCATACCCGGTCCGTTACGCCGGCGAGCAGGCCGGCAAATGCCGGACTGCTCGGCAGCACCGGAGCGACGGTCGCCTGGGTGGCGATCCCGGCCTCTTTCAGCTGCTGAAGCGCTTTAAGACGCGCTGCGATCGGCGGCGCGGAAGGCGTAAAAAGGCGCCGTACCTGCTCCAGATCCGTTTCGACGGTCAGGCTGACCCTGACACGGCTTCCCAGCCGCTCCAGTAAATCGGCGTCCCGGGTCACCAGCGGACTCCGGGTTTGGACAAGCAAAAAATCCGGCGGCTCGGCGGCCATGACCTCCAGCAGCGTCCGCGTGACCCGCTCCTTGTATTCGGCGGGCTGGTAGGGATCGGTGCTGGAAGACATAAAAATCGTCACTTTGCCATTCTTTTTGGCTCTGGCCAGCTCTTTCGCCAGCAGCTCGGCTGCCCCCTGCTTGACATCCACCCAGCTTCCCCATTCCAGAGGCCGGAACAGGGAAACCGGCATCTGCCTTACATAACAATAAGAGCAGGCAAACGAGCAGCCGGTATAAGGATTGAGGGAATGGGTATAACCGGCCAGAAATCCTGTTCCTTTATTTAACAGGCTTTTCGGCTGTTTATACTGCAGTTCTGTTCCCATTGTGTTCCCCCTTTTCACGGCTCCCGTTTGATATTCGGATTATAATCGTCTACGACCAAAATGTCCAAATGTCTGGCAATCCTGAGCAGCTTTCGGGTAGTGATCCCTTCCCGGATCCGGCTCCGCCAATTCCGTCCGTTTGGGCCGATGATCAGCTGCGTCGCCCGGCATTCGTTTGCTTTAGCGAGTAAAACCTCGGCTTCCTGAAAGGGAGAGCCGGAGGTCGCGATTTCGAAAGTTCCGCCCAGACGTTCGGTCAGGCTTTGCAGCGATTCGATTTTTTTCCGCTCCTCTTCCCCGATGCTCCTGCCGGACTGGAGATAAGCGACCTTCCAGCCCGCCTTCAGCCGGTAGGCAATCCGGAATCCTCTGCGGATGAGCTTCTCGGCGCTTGGAGTCAGCTTTACGCAGACAAAAATGAATTCCCTTTTGTTCCACGGGCCGCGAAGCGAGCTTTTTCGTTCCCAGGCCTCCAGCCGTTCGTCCACATCATCCGCGATTTCGCGAAGGGCCAGCTCTCTCAGCGCGATCAGGTTCCCGATCTTGAAGAAATGCTCCAAAGCCTGCTGAATTTTCTCGGAGGCGTAAATTTTCCCGGCTTTCATGCGGGTTTGCAGGGCCTGGGGAGCCACATCGATCAACTCCACCTCGTCGGCCATGCGTAAAATCGAATCCGGCACGGTTTCCCGCACCCGGACGCCTGTAATTTGCTCGACCGAATCGTTAAGGCTTTCCAGATGCTGAACGTTAACCGTGGATATGACGGATATGCCTGCGTTCAAAATGTCCAGAATATCTTCGTAACGCTTGTTATGCTTGCTGCCCGGGACGTTGGTGTGAGCCAGCTCATCGACCAGCACCAGCTCCGGATTCCGCTTGAGGATCGCCGCCGTATCCATCTCGGTGAGATTAGCGCCTCCATAAGAAAGAATCATCCGTTCAATCGTGGGCAGGTCCGAAACCTGCCCGGCGGTTTCCGCCCGGCCGTGGGTTTCCAGGTATCCGATGACGACGTCGGTTCCCTTCTTCAGCAGGTGGTTTCCTTCACGCAGCATCGTGTACGTTTTGCCCACCCCCGGCGCAGCGCCGATATAAACCTTAAACCTGCCTCGGGTCATCCGGCCGATCCGTTCATCGACCTCCCGGCTGCTTAGCCGGTGGTACAAGGAGCCTTGCCGGGAAGCGGCCATTTTGGCCGGCATGATCCGCTCCCCTTGATGCGCGGCCCGGTCGGCCACAATAAAAATGTCCATATTCCGCGATTTTCTAAGAATCTGATAGACGACGGAACCCTGCAGCAGCTCCTGCCAAAACGTTTGTTTCGAATGGCCGATGAGAATGCGGGTCACACTGTGATCGAGGGCATACCGGATGAGCTGATCCGGCAGCCTCCGTCTGGAAAGCAGCGTCAGCTCCGCAAATTGGGCGCCCACCTTGTCGATCAGCTTGGTCATCGACTGTTTAAAGGCAAGCTGCTCCTTGCTCGGCCGCCGGTCCTTACGGACAAAAGTGACTACATGAAGGTCCCCGTTTAACCGTTTGGCCACCTGCTGCCCGCGCCGGATATAAATGGACCCGTTCCAATGGTATTGGGTCGAAACCAAAATGCGCTCGGCGGCTCCGGAAGGCCCCAGCATCCCCATTTCCTCCCGATGTTTCTCCAGGGAATCGTTGACGCCTTCGGCCACGAGCCGCAGGGCAAGCTCACGCAGCACGCCCAGGTTGCCCCGCTCAAACCAGGGAGCAGCCGAGCTGTTCTTCAGGTTGCCTTCCGAAAATCGCTGAAGCAGCGTCTCCGGGGTGACATCGATCAGGCGGACTTCGTCCGCCAGCTCCAGCAGATTGGCCGGGATAGTTTCCTCTACCTTGATATTCACATATTTTTGGGCAAGCTCCCGGACGCCTTCAAGTTCGTAGACGTTGACGGTAGTCATGACGCTGATGCCGCGGGCAAGCAGCTCCTGGATATCGTCCCATCGGGTCGGACGCTCCGCTCCCGGCCGGTTGCGGTGGGCAAGTCCATCCACCAGTACCACTTCCGGATTGCGCTCCAGCAGCGCCTCCATGTTCAGGTCCTTTTTCTTGATCCCATCCGATATCCACGGAATGCTGGGCACCCGCTCCAGCCCCCGCAGCTGCTCCATCGTTTCCGGACGCTGCAGGGTGGATACCGCGCAGATCACCACGTCGATTCCCTGATCCTTTAAGGCAGCGCCCTCCCGGAGCATATGATAAGTTTTTCCGGTGCCGCTCACGGCCCCGATAAAAATTTTCAGCCGGCCGCGATGCAGCTTGGAGATTGACAGCAAAATTTCCTCAGGGCTTTTCCTCCGGTAATTGTCCAAGCGACCATTTCCCCTTTGATCCGCAGCTTGTTCATGATCTGAACTCATTTTGAATGGCGGGCATGGAAGGCCCTTATTTCCCCGCTGCCGCTTTTTGCACATCAAGGTTCAGAAGCAGCACATTAACGACAGGTTCGCTGAACAGCCCAAGGTCTCTGCCCTTCGTATGCCGGTTGACCAGCTCCTGCAGCTGATCCGCCGGTATGCCCGTGTTGGCGCTGACGCGCGGAATCTGAACTTCGGCTGCGGCTACACTGATGTCCGGATCCAGCCCGGAACCGGAGTTAGTGATCAGGTCGATCGGCAGCTCGGAGACGGGAATCTGCGGATTTTCCTTCTCCCATGCCTGTACGGCTTCCTCGGTACGTTTGATCATGTCCGGATTGGACGGCGCGTAATTGGGCGTCCCGGAAGAAGCCGCATTGTAATCGATGCTGGAGATTCTTCCATGGAACAAGGCAGGCGAAGCAAACGATTGTCCGATCAGTTCGGAGCCGATCAATTGATGATTCGCATCATATACAAGACTGCCGTCTGCTTTATCAGGCATAAAAGCCTGGGCAATTCCCGTTACGACAAGCTGGTAAACCACCACAAGGATGATCAGGGCCAAACTTGTTCTTAAGGTTACCGTTAGGGTCTTCATCATTTTTCGCTCTTCCTTCCCTAAACCATGAATTGAACTAGCAGATCAATCAATTTGATGCCGATAAACGGCACGATGACGCCGCCCAGCCCGTAAACCAGCAGATTGCGGCCCAGAAGCCGGGACGAGCTCATCGGTTTATAAGCGACTCCTCTCATGGCCAGCGGAATCAGCAACGGAATAATGACCGCGTTAAAAATCAAAGCGGACAAAATCGCCGACAGCGGCGAATGGAGCCGCATAATATTCAGAGATTCCATCTCCGGAATCGCCATCATAAACATAGCCGGAATAATGGCAAAATATTTGGCGATGTCATTAGCGATGCTGAAGGTCGTCAAGGCCCCGCGCGTCATCAGCAGCTGCTTGCCGATGGAAACCACTTCGATGATCTTTGAAGGATCGGAATCCAGGTCGACCATGTTGGCCGCTTCCTTCGCGGCGACGGTGCCGCTGTTCATCGCAATTCCGACGTCCGCCTGGGCCAGCGCCGGCGCATCGTTGGTTCCGTCGCCGGTCATGGCAACCAGCTTCCCTTCCGCCTGCTCTTTGCGGATCACGGCGATTTTGTCCTCCGGTTTGCTTTCGGCGATAAAGGCGTCGACTCCGGCTTCCGCCGCGATCGTCGCCGCCGTCAGCGGGTTGTCGCCCGTACACATGATCGTTTTGATGCCCATTTTTCTCATCTGGTCAAAACGTTCGCGCATTCCCGGTTTTACCGTATCTTTCAGATAAATGAGGCCCAGTATATGTTGATCGACGGCAACGGCTAACGGCGTGCCGCCTGCCGAAGCGATCGCATCGGATTTCTCCTGCAAATCGCGCGGAATCTGTCCCCCCTGCTCGGCCGCCCACTTTTTGACGGCATCCACAGCGCCTTTGCGGACCTTGCGTCCATCCGTCAAATCCACGCCGCTCATGCGGGTTTCCGCTTTAAATTCTATAAAGGCCGCCCCATCGGCCAATTGCGGCTGATAAGAGAGGTTCAGCTTGTTCAGCAGTTCCAAGACGGATCGTCCTTCCGGGGTTTCGTCTTTCACGGAGCTGAGCGCCGCCCATTCCGCAACCTCGGCCACGCTGCGCTGCCCTGCCGGGACAAACTCGCTGGCCATCCGGTTCCCGTAGGTGATCGTCCCTGTTTTATCCAAAATAATCGTGTTAATATCCCCCGAGGCTTCTACGGCTTTACCGGACATCGCCAGCACATTAAACTGGGTGACCCGGTCCATGCCGGCAATGCCGATAGCGGACAGCAGCCCGCCGATGGTGGTCGGAATCAGGCAGACAAGCAAAGCGATCAGCACCGGAATTTCCAACTGAATGCCCAGATAATCGGACATAAACGGCAGGGTTACTACGACGATCAGAAAAATCAGCGTCATGCTGACCAGCACGGTATTCAGCGCAATTTCATTCGGCGTTTTTTGCCGTTTCGCCCCTTCGACGAGGGAGATCATCCGGTCCAGGAAGGATTCGCCAGGGTCGCTGGAGATGCGGACTTTGATTCTGTCGCTGATCACCTTCGTGCCGCCGGTTACGGAGCTGAAGTCGCCGCCCGCTTCTTTAATGACCGGCGCTGATTCCCCGGTGATGGCCGATTCGTCGACCGAAGCCAATCCCTCGATCACCTCGCCGTCTCCCGGAATCATTTCCCCTTGGGAAACAACAACGACGTCCCCCTTGCGCAGCTCCGTGGAGGGTACCAGCTTGATGCCGCTGCCGTTCACTTTGTTCGCCATAATTTCTTTTTTGGTTTTCTTTAATGAATCGGCCTGCGCTTTCCCCCGGCCTTCGGCCAAAGCTTCCGCAAAGTTGGCGAACAGCACCGTAAACAGCAGGATCAAAGCTACGGCCAGATTAAATCCGGATGAAACCGATCCGTAAAAAGCATCCGGCACAAAAACCAGAAACAAAGTGATCATAAACCCGATTTCAACCACAAACATGACGGGATTCCGGACCATGATCCGGGGATCCAGCTTGATGACGGATTGTTTTACTGCCTGCCGGACGATTTCGCCGGACAATGCACTTTTTTTCGTACTCATTTCTCGACTCCTCCAATATGCGCTAAGGTTTCAAGGTCAAAAATTCAGCAATCGGTCCAAGCGCAAGCGCCGGGAAAAAGGTCAATGCGCCAACAATAACAGCAGCGCCGACAAAGACGGTTCCAAAAAGCGCGTTATCGGTGCGGAAGGTTCCCGAAGATTCAGGCACGGTTTTCTTGACGGCCAGCGATCCGGCGACAGCCAGCATGGCGATGATGGAAAAATACCGTCCGAAGAAAATCACCAGTCCGGTCGATATGTTCCAATACGGCGTTGCGTCTCCCAGGCCTTCGAACCCGGAACCGTTGTTGGCGGCCGAAGAGGTGTACTCATACAAAGCTTGGCTGAGTCCATGGAAACCCGGGTTGGACAGCGTATCGGCATGCGCAAACAAAGCGATCGCGGTCGGCACCAGAACCAGCAGCGGGCTTATGATCAAGTTGACGGCGATGAGCTTCATCTCTTTGCCTTCGATTTTTCTGCCCAGGAATTCCGGTGTTCGTCCGACCATCAGCCCGGACAGGAAAACCGCAATCATCGCGTACATCAAAACGTTTATAAATCCGGCTCCGACGCCTCCGAACACAGTGTTCAGCATCATATTCGCAAAAGCAACCAATCCGCCTATAGGCGTCAAAGAGTCGTGCATCGTATTTACGGCGCCTGTCTCTGATGCGGTCGTCACGACAGCGTAAAGCGTCGATTGCGCCATTCCGAAGCGGGCTTCCTTCCCTTCCATGGAACCCTGGTCATGCTGAATGCCCATCGCATTCAGGACCGGGTTGCCTGCGCTTTCGCTGGCCAGGGCCACGCCGAGCAGCACGATAAACATCATCGCCATGGAGACAAACAACACGCGCCCTTGCTTGGCATTGCCCACCATTTTTCCGTAAGTAAACGGAAGCGCCGTTCCCAGCAGCAGCATGAGCAAAATTTGCAGCAAATTGCTGATGCCGTTCGGGTTCTCAAATGGATGTGCGGAGTTGACTCCAAAAAATCCCCCGCCGTTGTTTCCGAACTCCTTTATCGACAGGAATGAAGCGACAGGCCCGCGGGCAATTTCCTGTTTGGCCCCTTCCAGCGTTGTAGCTACCGCGGTCGGTTCCAGCGTTTGCGGAACGCCCAAAGCCACAAAGACAACCGCCATCACCAGGGATACCGGCAAAAGAATGCGGGTAATGCCCCTGATGAAGTCCACAAAAAAGTTGCCGAGCGGCTTGCCGGAAATGCCCCGGATAAATGCGATCGCCGCAGCCAGTGCGGAAGCCGGAGCGGCAAACATCAAGAAGATGATGGCCACCATTTGCGACAGATAGGAAAGCCCCGTCTCCCCGCTGTAATGCTGGAGGTTTGTATTCGTCATAAAGCTGATCGCCGTATTAAAAGCGAGCGTAGGCTCCATGGAGGCCACATGGCTCGGGTTCAGCGGCAGGCTGCCCTGAAACCGGAAGATCAAGTAGACGATCAGGATCATCACGCAGTTGCTGAGCAGCAAGGACAGTGCATATTGCTTCCAGCCCTGATTGTCCTTGCGTATGCCGCTGACATAATAGATAGGCTTCTCCAGCCAGCCAAAGCCGCGGTCCAGGCCGGTTGGTTCATAATTAAAAGCTTTCGCTATATACAAGCCCGCCGGACGGGCGAGCAATAGCGATATTAGTAATGTGATTGCTATGGCAATCCAGTTTTGGGTAGTCACAGGGAATCCCTCCTGAAATCGTGGCTAAAATTTTTCCGGATGAATAAGCGCATAAGTTAAATAAAGAAACAGCGCGGCTGTCAATGCCAGCAGTACCCAGATCATCGTGGTTCACTTCCTTCATCGACCACGGCCGAAGCCCAGGCCGTGAAGCCGATCAGCGAGAGAGCAATCAGCAGCAGGATCACGATCATATACAGGTCCATCATGGGTTTGGTCCTCCTCTTCAGTCCTTTTAAGCAAAAATGACAGATCATCACTTTGGCTTCGGATGACATAATTTGCCCCCAATGATCGGTAGACCATTGAAGGATAGTGATTACGGGTGATCACAAAAATGGTTGAGTTTCTGTATTTTCCAACAATTTTCAATACTTTACAGCATGTTTCCAAATCCTCCTCAAAAATATAAATCCGCGTCCATTCAGAACAGCCCCCTAAATTCGCCGCTTCGCCACCATTATCGTCAGGCTCCCAAGGTTTTAAAACCGGCTCAGGCTCCTTCCCCGGAATTTCGGAAATGCCGGGGATAGCGGTGTAGCTTTGCTGAAGTTCAGAGAGCCTTCGAACAAAAGCCTCCCCTGCTTTGCTGAACGGAAACACCAGTACTTTTGCTTCCTGCTTGCGCATAACCTTGCCTTCTTTCTCTGCCTTGTAAATCGTATCAGTTCCCCCGTTAACTTGGGATTAGAGTTTAGTTTCGAAGTATTAAGATCCTGTTAAGGCATTCATAGGTTCCTCCCCCTTGCGTTCCCTTTCAAGCTAAGGGTATCATTTCCGCCATTAGCATAGGATTAGAACTCGAACCGCTTAATAAAGATCAAATTAAGATAGCCTGGTTATTTATCTGAAGACATGAAGACAGCAAAAAACCATGCCTTTGGGAAGAAGCATGGTTCCGTTCGCGGATATGGGTATGGGTAAACTTTAGCTTTATTCTGCCTCATTTTATTCCTCGGAAAGCTGGAGCATCCGGTAGCCGACCCCGATATGCGTCTGAATAAATTTGTTCTGTGACGATGTTTTTTCGATCTTTTTGCGCAAGGTGGCCATAAAGACCCGGAGGGCCGGAATGTCATACGAATGACTGCCCCAGATTTCATTGATCATATAATTATACGTCAATACTTTCCCGGAATTTTTGGCCAGCAGGCACAGGATTTTGTATTCGCTTGGCGTCAGGTGCACCTCTTCTCCGGACAGCCAGACGCAGCCTGCGCTGTAATCAATTTTGAGGCTGCCGTTCGTATAGATGGAAGAGTCGCTCAGCAGCTTCGTGCTGTCGTTCCGGATTCTCCGCAGACTGACTCTAAGCCGGGCGAGCAGTTCTTCAACGCTGAACGGTTTGGTCAGATAGTCGTCCGCTCCCGCATCCAGCGCTTCGATTTTGTCGCGGTCTTCACTGCGGGCGCTGACCACAATGATCGGCAAATTGGACCAGGTGCGGATTTTGCGGATGATTTCCACGCCGTCCATATCCGGCAGCCCCAAATCCAGAATTATTAAATCCGGCGCCCTGGACAGCGTCTCCAGAATAGAGGCCTCTCCCGTATGCGCCGTCAAATATTTATAACCCTGGGTTTCCAGTGTCGTCGTAATGAGCTTCCGGATCGGTTTGTCGTCTTCCACGACCAAAATGACCGGTTTATTCATGAATATTCACCTCTTCCGCGTATAAAGTGAAGTAAAAGACGCTCCCGCGGGGCTCATGATCTCTCACCCCGATGGTCCCGCCATGCGCCTGGATAATGGATTGACATAAGGCTAATCCAAGTCCCAGCCCGCGCCGACCGTCAGCCGAGCTATTATTTCCCGTGTAAAACATTTCGAACAACCGTTTTTTGTCGGCATCGGAAATTCCCGGACCATCGTCCGAAACTTCAACGAGAATCCATTTTCCGCTTCTTTTCGCGCTTATTAGGATAACGGATCCGTCCTGCGTGTATTTGACGGCATTGTCTACCAGATTGATCAAAACCTGTACAACAAGCCGCGAATCCATTTTTGCCATTAAAAGCTCATCTTCCAGCTCGGTCTGGATTTCATGCTTCTGGCTGTTCCGAGTTACGTGGCGCATCGCTTCTGAAATGACCTCTTCCATCAGCTCCGCCTGAAGATCCAGCCTCATCGTTCCGTTGTCGATCCGGCTGATCGACAGCAGGTTTTCCACCAGATTGATCAGCCATATGGAATCGTCGTAGATATCCAAATACAGCCCGATCCGCTGTTCTTCATCCAGCACCCTGGAGTTGCTAAGCAAAATGCCGGCGTTGCCTGAAATGCTGGTTAACGGGGTCCGCAAATCATGCGAGATGGAGCGCAGCAGATTTGCGCGCAGCTGCTCCTGGCGAATTTGCATTGAACTTTCTTTCTGCTGCTCGTTTAAACGCTCCTTCTCCAGCGCAAGCGCGCATTCGCCCAGCATGGCGATCACCAGGCTTTTTTCAAAGGAGTCGAGCGGATCCCGTTCATCCATCGCTATGGCCGACACCGCCAGCACTTCCTCGCCTCCCCGGACGGCGTGATAGAGACATTCGGCACCAAAAAAGGTATCCGTCGTTGCGCCTGCTCTTTTATTGTTGGTAAACACCCAATTGGCCACGGCCTTTTCGTTGTCGCCCGTATACAGCGCCAGGTCTGCCGACTCTTCCCCGCCCGGGAACACAATCGGCTCGGACAGCTTGTTCTGATCCACGGGGTAAAAAATAACCGTCCGTCCCAGCAGCCTGACGAGCTGCCGGGCTGTTTCTTCAATAATCGCGGCCGCGTTGCCGGCCTGCTGCAATTTGCGGCTCGTTTCCAGCAAAATTTCGGTACGGTAAGCTTTCTGGGCGGCAAGCCGGGCCTGCTCCCGAACCCGCATCGTCAAGGTGCTGGTCAGGATCGAAGCGGCCAGCATGACCACAAACGTGATCAAATAACCGGAATCATACGTTTTAAGCGAATAATAAGGCTCCGTAAAGAAATAGTTAAACACCACAACGCTAAAAACGGACAAAAGCGCGCTGTACAGCCTGCCTTTGGTGATCATGGCATTCAATAAGACGCCCAGCAAATACACCGTAATGATATTGGCTTCCCGAAAGCCCAAATCTTTAAACCATATGCCCACGACTGTGCAAAAAAGCAAAATACACAGACTTTTTAACAAATCTCTAAAAGACAGCTCGGGAGGTTTAAGCTGGAAACCGAATTTCGCCGGGCCTTCGGTTTCCACGTACGGAATAATGTAAGTCTCTATATTGGGAACTAGCGGGATCAGTTTATCGATCAATGAAGACTTGTGCACCCCACGCTTCCGGTCCGGAGAACGTCCCAAAACCAGCTTGGTCACCCCGCTCATTTTGACGTATTCGGCAATTTGAACCGGGATGTCTTCCCCGTAGACGGTTGCGATCTGTGCCCCAAGCTGCTCGGCCAATTTCAGATTTTCCCGCAGCTGCGTTTTTTTCAAATGTTCAAAATCCCTCGCGCCTTTGTTCTCCCGTTCAGGCGCTTCTACGTATAGGGCTGTAAAGTGACTGTGGAAAACCTCGGCCATTCTCGCCGCTGTGCGGATGACCTTCCGGTTCGAAGGCGCGGAGGAAAGGCACACCAGAACGTGATCCTGGTACCGCTCCTCTTTTTTCGCCTGTTCGTTGATCTGGATCGCTATCCGTCGCAGCTGCTGAGCCGTAATTTTGAGGGCGATTTCCCGCAGCGCCCTTAATTTCTCGCGGACGAAAATCCCGGAGAAATCCCGGCTGTCCTGGGAAAGCTCTTCGGGATGCATCTGGCCTTTGGAGTAACGTTCGGCCAGCTCATCCGGGTCCGCATCCACCAGTTCAACTAGATCAGCGCGTTCAAACACGCTGTCCGGAATCCGCTCTTGGGCAGGGATCCCCGTGATCGAGGTCACGATATCGGTCAAGCTTTCGATCTGCTGGATATCAAGCGTCGTATAAACATGAATGCCCGCCCGGAGCAGCTCCTCCACGTCCTGGTATCTTTTTTTGTGCCGGCAGCCCTCCGCATTGACGTGAGCCAGCTGGTCCAGCACAAGAATATCGGGACTCCGGCGAAGCGCAGCGTCGAGGTCAAATTCCTTAACGGCCGTTTCTTGACCGGTTAAAGACGGAGCGGGCAGCGGCCTGAGCTTTTCAAGCCCGGAGGAAACCTCCAGCATAGGAACGCCGGCGTGGCCGAGAACGACGTCCATCCCGCTGCCTGCATCCCGCTGCGCAGCGCTGAGCATGGCGCTAACCTTGGCCAGACCGGGAGTAAATCCAAGAAAAATCCGCAGCTTGCCCCGTTTCTTTCTGGGTGGGCCCGGCGGCGAGCCCTCTTGCATCGTATCCCTAGGCATAACGGACCCACCTCCTTTAAAAAATGAAGTTAAACCGGAATCGTCTGATTCCTTATTTTACGCTAGTTTCCAAAAAAGACCGGACAACCTGATTAAAAAGGTCCGGCTGACATAAATTGCTTGGGGGCAACGAATCCGCTATCACGCCGAATTGGGCGTTTTGAAGCCGGGCCGCAAAGGCCTCCATTTTATGCCTTTCATATTCGGCGGAGTCTGCCGCCAAGCAAAGGACCGGTTTGCTGAACAGCTCCATAGAGACGGGAAGCTGCGCCAAGGCCATTGCTATTCTTTGTTTATATAATTCCCACGGCCGTTTTTCAAGCATGCACCGACGGATGACCTGATAAGCCGATCTCCAACGCTGATAGGACAAACGCATGGCGGGAAGCACCCATTCGCTGGGCGCGTAATAGGTGACCCAGCTGCAGTAGGCGGCTGCCAGCTGGATTTTTCTAATCGCCGCCGAGGTTTCGACCTCCGGAGCATAGCTGTCTACGAGAACAAGGGCTTTTACCCGGTTGGGGTATTCGGCGGCCAAATGCTGCGCTACGACACCTCCGTAGGAGACTCCGACAAAAACCGCGTCACGGATCTGCAGCTCATTCAGCAAAATAATCAAATCCGCGCATTGCGTCTCCAAAATGTCTTCCCTGGATTGCGACAGTTTGCCTGATTTCCCGTTGCCGCGCAGGTCGCAAAGAACGACGCGGTACCCTTCGGAGAAATAGGCCATCTGATGCTGAAACATCGAATGCGTAAGCCCGTGGCCATGAACAAAAACGATAGGTACGCCGCTCCCCTTCACCTCATAATATAATTTTGTTCCGTTTAGATTGGCTAATGGCATCCTAATCACCTCAGTCCTTCTCGAGCCTTGAAACAAAGCCGGCAAGCCGAATTCATCAAGCCAGTATAACATGCAAGGAATTAATGCCGTATTTGGATGTTGCTCAAAGATATTAAGATCGCATTAAGATTTCCTGCCCGCTCAAAAATGAAATCCGACATCGCCTTTGAGGCGGCATTCGGGAAGCATTAGGGACTTGTTAGAAGGTTTAAACCGAAATAAAGAGTCTGTTAAGATCGGCGAAAATGCAAGAATATACGAGTAAAACAGGGAAAAAGAGAGCTTTCGCGGCCTTTCCCCGTTCTTTTTCCCGGCTTCGCCTGTTGAACTCCGGTTATCGAAATTCCCCGGTTTTACACGCCGGAGGACTCTGTGCCACAATCCTTCCAGATATATATTTCAGGAGGTAGGTAATCTTGGACCGAAACATACTTTCAAAAATAGAGCTGTTCTCTTTTCAAACCCGTCCTTCTTTCTGCCGTCAGCCTCTTCCTCCCGGCCGCTGGTATCTCGTTCTCAGGCTTGAATGCGGGGACTGCGACAGCTATGGGGAATGTCAGCTCCTGCTCCCGCCGGGCCAGGCGCCGGATCTGATTGAATGGGGAATGTACTTACGGTCCTTTCTTTATGTAACGGCAGAAGAGGCGGCGGAATTGCTGCGTATACACG
Source organism: Paenibacillus mobilis (assembly GCF_058267595.1). Taxonomy (NCBI): domain Bacteria; kingdom Bacillati; phylum Bacillota; class Bacilli; order Caryophanales; family Paenibacillaceae; genus Paenibacillus; species Paenibacillus mobilis. Next base: position 79,715 of record NZ_JBZCMS010000006.1, on the reverse strand, counting down.
AAGGAGAATGGTCCGTGGAACAACGCGAGTTGCTGCACTCCGCTTTATCGGCGGTCCAGACCTCCTCTTCCCGAAACCTCAAGCTGGCGGCGGGCATATCCTCCGCGGGCTTCAAAAACGTCTCCCTCTACCGGAAAAAACCTCGACTGGTTCTAACCGATACGGCCTGTCTGATTGCAGAGTCTACGGCTTATTTTGCCCCGCTGTCCTAAAAAAAGAAAATGACCTCCGATGAATTCCGTTCATCAGGGGTCATTTCATTGCATACAAATTGTATTAATTTCCATTTAAATTCCCTCTAGTCCGGTTCTTAAACCGCCTCGTTCAAGTCTTTCCGTCTGTCCTTCAGGATGACATGGTCGCTGTAGAGCATCGAATCACTGCTGAGACGGAAGCTCGGGAAGGTTGGATGCCCTTTAAGCCGCACCGTTTGCTCGAAATAAATTTCCTGCTGGGTGTCTACCAGGAACGAAAAAGCTTCCGATTCCAGCGGTTTGTCGGTAGCTCCGGGTTCGCTCAGGATCAAAATGTTAAAAACCCCGCCGGTAGCGCAGCCTTCGTTCTCCGTAATCAGTTTAAAATAACCGGGTTGGCCTTTCAGCGCTTTCTCCAGTTTTTCTTTGGCCATCGAATCCAATTCAACATTTTTCATTTTGATCCTCTCCTTAACGTAAATGAGGTCTGTACCGTTCATGACAAATTTCTAAAAATTATATTGTCTACAATTTAGTTTTACAACATATCATTCGTTTTGTCAATACCTCCGGAGTATTAACCGAAAGTTAAACCTTAATTTACCCTGCCTGCAAAAAAAGAAACAGCCCCACCGGAGGAATCCGAGGGGGCCGTCTGAAATTTTGTCTATCCGATGGCAGCGCGGTCATCTTGAACATGAAGCGGATCTTTATGCGTCAGCTCTTTTGGTGCTAACGGTATTTCTATGGTAAAGCAGGTCAGCTCATCCGTGCTCTCAAGCAGCACCCGTCCGTTGTAGGTAGCCGTAATTTGTTTGACGATGGCCAGACCCAAACCGCTGTTGCTTCTCTTCGGTTTTGTGGAGAAGCCGTGCTCGAAAATTTGCTCCCGAATTTCCTGCGGGATCGCCTCCCCGTTATTCAGCACCTGCATAATGAGCGTTTTCTGCTCTACATAGGCCAATATGGTAACGCGGCGCTGGTTTTCCTCCAGGTTCTGCACCGCGTAAAAAGCGTTGTCGATCAAATTTCCCGCAATCCGCACCAGGTTGGTTATTTTTACGATATCCAGGTTCAGCTGCGCAAAATGGGTGAAGCGGTATTCGAAAGAAATCTTCCGTTCCAATGCCTGCGCCATTTTGGCCTGAATCAGCCCGTTAAAAGCCGGGATTGGAATATCGATAATATCGTTCAGGGACTTGTTAATATGTGACAAGCTTTGCAGATACTGCTCCAGCTCGTTGTATTTCTTGATCTTGGCCAAGCCCGACATGGCAAAAATATGGTTAACGAAGTCATGCCGGTATTCTTTGACTGTCTTGAACAAACTTTCGATATTTTGCAGGTACATGTTTTGCACGTCGTCCACAAGTTCGGTTTGTTTACGAATATAGCGGACTACGGCGACCAGCATCAGCGCGCCGATCAGGACAAATACCAGACCTACGATCGAAATGCGGATTTCCTTATGAATCAGATCGGAGGTCATCTTGTCCATATCTGAGGTAACGATAATCAGCATCCGGTCGAAGCCTTTATTCACGTTGTCCTCAAGCGTAATCGGCGAGTAGGTGCGAAGCACCATCCTTCCGTTGATTTCCATCACTTCATGCACTTTCTCCATCTTGTCGAAAGCCTTCTTGGCCAGCTTCTGATCCTGCGAAGAGGTATAGGTATAGTCGCCGTACAAGACCATCCGCTCCGAATGCCATTCCGGATTGTCGGGATTGGGCGCTTTCCATTCACCCTGCAGAATCTTGTCGTTCAGAATGCCAACCTCCAGCACCAGCGGATTGTTTTTCTCCTGGTCGGCAATATTAAATTCTACGCCCGCCTGATTATGAAAACGATTGATGATGTCCTCCGAAATATAAGGATCAATCAGATAATCCGTGGTTCCGTCATTATAATATCCCCACTTGCTGATCCGGGTCGGATCGGCGGTGGAGGTATCATAGGGGCCGGCCCAGAAATTCGTCAGGTTTTCGCCGAAATTTTCAATCGGGGTGGCCTGGTGTTTCTCCATCAGCTCGGCGAACACCTTGTTCCATTTGCCGCTGCCCCATGTTTCAGTGGTCAATCCGATCTCCTTCGGATCGCTGGATCTGGCGCCGACGAAGTTGTTTTCATCCTTTATATATTTGAACAGGGTAATGCCTTCAATGCCCAATTTATTTTTAACCTGAGTCAGCTGTTCGTTGGTAACGTCCTCCAGTTTATGAGGCAGCATGCCCTGAGCGCTGATGGCCGCGATGCGGAGCTTGTCCGCCAAAGCATCCTCGAACAGCATTTCGCCTTTTTGCGTAATTTCCAGAGACGACTTAATGTGTGAAGTCATGATTTCTATATTTTGCTTCTGGCCGTCCAGCAGAGTGTTTCTCATGGTGTAATAATAAATGCCGTTCAGCAGCAGCAAAAGCACGGCCGTAGCCAGTATATATGTGATCATTAACTTTCTAAACCTTAAATTCATTAAGCGATTCTCCTCTGGTGTTCTCCTCTAAAAATCCTTCTATAACCATCATACAAAATCTGTGTCATAATGACACGGTAAATTTCTGTAATCGGTTAATTTTTTCATAGAATAATAAGGTTCTAATTAAGAAGAAAAAACCTTGAGACTCTCTCCCAAGGTTTTTTCTTCTTAATAGTTTTATGGATTTCAGAGGAACCGATCAGCCTTCCAGACGGTAAAATTTTCCGTCCGGGGCCGCAACGGTCCAGCCCTGGTCGCCAGCCTGCTCCACGGTAAAAACCTTCCGCCAATCCTCAGGCCCGGCTTCCGTCCTGCCCGGCTGCCCGAATACCGCCGACACCAGCCAATGAACCCCCGGTTCCAGGCGGGTCAGCAGGCTGGGAAGAACGGTTCTCGGGTACAGCAGATTGGTGCTCGCATGGGGCTGCACTAGCTGCGGGCCCCCCGCCGCGGCTTCCCCGTTTATTCGTACGATGCCGCTTGTTCCGCCTGTACCGCTGGCCCAAGCCCAGCCCGCCTGCTCCTCCGTCTGCTGGTCCAGCCCCTCTTCCAGCTTCACGGCAAAACCGCCTTCGGCCGCGTCCAGCGGACGGCCCGTCTCGATGCGGTGAACCCTTAAATGCCAGGGCAGTCCGGCAATGATCCACGTCCTGATCTCCACGTTGCCCCAAGGTTTCCAGCGGGCGTAAAGCTTCTGTCCTTCCATCTTCGTTTCTTCGCTGCTGCGCCGGACCCGGAAAAGATTGTCTCCGCTTTCGCTTAGCGCAAGCATCGAATCAAAAGCGCCTTGGGCGAGGCCCCATTCGGCGCGCGGCACGCTGAATCCAAACGAGGTGGAGTAAACGAACTTTTCGTATTTGGCCGAGGCATGCGGGTGATCGTTCGTCGAAGGATGCCCCGTGTTGAACGCTGCCGCATGACCCGTCTGCGGGTCCCGGCAGAGCGCCAGATGCGGTCCCTGCTGCACGGACAGGGCCGGCAGCTCCGGCAAGGGCAGCTCTTCCGCCGCCCAGAACGGATGATCGTCCGGCAGCGCCAGTGGAAGGAACGCTTTCAGCGCCCAATAAGGCGATCCCGGCGCATTATAGTTCTCCGCCATAATCAGGTTGGGGTACGCATAACCGATCGCCAGCACCCCGTCCGGGCCAAAGATCGGCTGCCGGAACCACCAGCGGAGATGGCGGAGCAGCAGCCCCTTCAGCACGCCGTACGGCAAAACCTCCTCACCGGCAAAAGCAAGCGCTCCCCAAAAGGCCCCCTGCGCAAACCGGTAGGTCATGCTTCGCCCGTACGGAACGGCCGCCCCCTCAGGGGTGAACCAGTGAATGAACCGGGCCGCAAACTCGCGGGCCCTTTCCCTGTATTTTTGCGAGCGCACAGGGTCCTCCCGGTGCATAAGCTTGGCGTACAGCAGCCCGTAATATTGCATTCCAAACGGGACGTAGTAGTCGCTGTGCCCGTTTTCCCCGTCTGCGTACCAGCCTTCTCCCAAATAAAAATCATCGAGGCGCCGCAGGCTCTCCTCCATCTGTCCGGCCTCATAAGGAAGCCCGGCCTTGAGGAACCCGATATTGACCAGCACGCGGAAAAACAGCCAGTTGCAGTCATAGACGGGACGGGCATTGATTTGATTCAGCCAGTCATAAAGGTTTCGCCGCTGCTGGTCCGCAAGCGGGAGCCAAAGCCGGTCCGGCGCTAAGGCCAGCGCGTTGCCGATGGCCGCCATCTCCACCAGCCGCTGATCGTAATCGCTTGCCCTTCCCCAATAGCCGGGACTCTCGGGGTCGGTGCCGTTTGCGAGTCCCCGCACATACAGGCGCTGCCATTCCTCCGCTCCTTCGTATCCGCCGGCCCACAGCGGGACAAGGCCCCAAAGCACCCGGGAGAAGCCCTCCATCTGGCTGACCTCCGGCGAATGGCCGGCACCGCTGCCGACCAGCAGCAGCCGGGAGCCATGTTCGCTGTAGTAAGGCTTCAGCGGTTCGATAATCTGCAGCAGCGCCTGCCGGAGATCCTGTTTGGTCTGCAGCGGATTGTCCGCTGCGGCTGGCTTAACGGTTCCATGCATCTTAGCGTCCTCCCGGTTGTTTGACTTGCCCGCTTCCGCAGGTTGATTCATGGCTATAAAGCACATGGCTAAGGGGCCTTATTGCCAAGAAACTCTATTCCCAATAAATCGTCAGGCCGCCCTTCAGCCTTGCCAGGCCTTCCACGAAAAAATAATCGCCGTAAATCAGCGGCACATCGACGTTTTTGCCCTGCGGATAATGACTCGTTCCCCGAAGGATCAAGCCCTCTTCGTCCGGATTGTCCCACGCCCCGTAACGCGTGTACAGGGATTCCAGAATCCGCTCCCCGGCAACGCGGTAGCCCGCTTGTTCCCCGGCCGGCACCGTTTCAGCCAGCAGAAGCAGACCGCAGGCCGCGCAGGCGCCGGCCGAAGAATCCCGCAGGTGTTTGGTGTCCTCAGGCGCCCGGAAGTCCCAATGCGGTACGTGATCCTCCGGCAGCTGGGACAGGAAGAAGTGGGCTACCTGCTTCGCGCCGTCCAGATATTCCTCGCGGCCGGTATGATGATAAGCCAGCGCCAGCCCGTACAGCGCCCATGCCGTGCCTCTCGACCAGGCGGATTCAGGGGCATATCCCTGTCCGCCGATATATTCGGCCACTTCGCCGGTTTCCGGGTCGAAGCGGACAATATGCCGGACCGACCCGTCCGGACGGATAAAATGCTCCAGCACCGTGCGCAGATGGGCATCCGCCACATGGCGGTAACGCACGTCTCCGCTTTCCCGCGATGCCCAGTACAGCAGCTGCACGTTCATCGCGCAGTCGATAATGGCCACCCCGGCATTGTCGGAACGGGAATTCCAGTCGTTCCAGGCCCGGATAAACCGGCCTTGAAGGTTAAAGCGCCCGGCCAAATAATTGGCCGCTTTAAACGCCCGTCTGCGCGAAACCTCCGCTTCGTTCAGCTTATAGTTGGCCAGGCTGGTCAGAATCCACATAAAACCGAGGTCGTGGTCCAGCCGGTCAAAGCCGTCCAGCACCTCGTCCAGCCGCTCCTCGCACGCTTCGGCGATTTGCCGGAACTCTTCCCTGCCGCTTCCTTCATGAAGCAGCCATAGCAGCCCCGGCCAAAATCCGGCCGTCCACCAGGCCGGCTCTTCCAGCTGGTATTCGTCGTTTTGGCTCGCATGCGGGAAATTCGCCCCGATCCGTTTGCTTGTGCGCAGCACTTTGTCCACCGAACGGTTCCAGGCTTCTTCCACCCAGCCCAAACGTTCGTTTTGTTTTTGCTGAATTGTTGTTTCATTCATGTCGGTACACCGCCTTGTTGGAATTAAGATTTGAGGGACCATCGGGCGAATCCTCCTGCCCGGAAAGCTGCTCCCTTTGAATCGGAATTGACATTTGAATCGTGGTGCCTTCCGCCGGCCTGCTTTCGATATCCATGCGGAACGGCTCGCCAAACCGGATGCGGAGACGTTCGGCCACATTCAGCAGACCGATGCCCGATTGCCGTTCTCCGCCCAGAGCGGGACTTTCCCTGATCGTCTCCAGCTCCCGCCGCAAGGAAGCCAGGAGATCCGCCTCTATTCCGCTTCCGTTGTCGGTCACGTCAAGCTGGAGCGTAGAACCCCGGCAGACAGCCGTAACCCTGACGGTTCCCGCCTTTTGATGTAATCCATGGATCAGCGCATTCTCCACGAGCGGCTGCAAAATAAACCTTGGCACGCGGATAAAAAAAGCTTCGGCTTCTATATCCAGCTGCAGGTTTACCCTTTCCTTCTGCCTCAGATTCATCAGGTCCACGTAGTGGCCCAGCAACTCGATCTCTTCATGCAGCGTGATGGCGTCTTCCTCCCTGGAAATCGTCATGCGCAGCAGCTTGGATAAGGAGCCGATCATTTTGGCGCTTTCCTGATCGCCGTGTTTCATCACCTTCATCCGGATCGAATTCAGGACATTAAACAGGAAATGCGGATGAATCTGCGCCTGTAGCATGGCGAGCTCGGCTTTCCGCTTCCGCATCTGGGTGACGGAAATTTCCTCGATCATGCTTTGGACGCGGCCCAGCATCTGATCGAACAAAAAACCAAGCCGTCCGATTTCGTCGGGCCCGCGAATGCCGGTTCGAACCTCGAGATTGCCCCGCTGCACCGTGTTAGCTACCTTTCCCAGCCTTACGAGCGGATACGTCAGCTTCCGGATCATGGCAAGCAGCACCAGCAGTACAGCGGCAAACGAAAGAAGCTGGAACAGAAACACGCGGTTGAAAATCGTGCTGATGTTCACCACCGTGCTTTTATAAGGCTGAACGGAGACCAGGCTCCAATCGTTGGCCGCCAGGTCCGCTTCCGTAATGAGCAGCCTGCGTCCTTCCTTCTTCACGATCAGCGAGCCGGGCTGACGGGCATCCGTCAGCACAGGCCTTCCTTCCCCGAACAGCGTGTGAATGCCGCCGACCTCCGGTCCGGACAGCACCGTGCCCGATGCATTGACCAGCAGCACCTGGCGTTCCCCGGCCAGCTCCTTAAAAATCTGCCTGAATTTGCTCTCCATCATCGTAACGACGACATAACCGTAAATGTTGGAGTTATCCAGGCGGAGCGTACGGGCCATCGAAATCTGATACGGGCTGTCTTTTTGCTCATAAGGAAAAGTGGTCGGCGTCGTTCCGACCCAATAGGTCTGGAAGCCGTTCAAATCCTTAAGCTGCTGAAACCACGGCTCCCGTTCGAAGGAACGGGGATCGTATTCATCCGTGGAATAATTCGTAAAAACGGTTCCGTCCGTCAAAATCACGCTGATGTAGCTTTGCTCGCCGACCGCCGTCAGGCTGTCCAGCTGCTGCAGAATCCGGCTTGTCGCGGTAAATTTCAAATAAGGATCGGGTTCGCCGCCCGTGTGGCTTGCAAATTGCTTAAAATAGCTGTTCATATCGGGGTTGACCTGGATATGGTTGGCGATATTCAGCATTTCCTGCAGCAGATTGTTAACCGAACCGCTCACCAGCTTCATTTCGCTGGCCGAATTGGCAATCGCCTGCTCTTTCACGGCGTTTTCGGTCAGTGCGTTATAAATAAACAAAGTGGATACCGCGGGAATTAAAATGCAAACAACAACCGTCGTCATCAGCTTGCCGCGGATCGTCTGGACGGCTTGGGTCCACTTCATTTTCCTTCGCATGGGCGTCCCCCTCTTTCCTGCCGCCGCCGTCTGCACGGCGCTGCCTGCTGGCCTGCCGGCCTTCTAACCTGCTAGCCCTTTGCCGCCAGCCCGCCGGCCTTTGATCCGGTCGCGGCCGTCCGGTATTCGACCGGCGTTAATCCGCAGCCGGCTTTAAAGGTTTTGATAAAATAGCTCTGGTTATCGTAGCCGAGCTCCTCGCAAATTTCGCCGACGGTGCTGCCCGTCTGCTCCAGCAGCTCCTTGGCCCTGTCCATCTTCCGGCGGGTCACGTATTCGATAAACGTCAGCCCGGTTTCTTTTTTGAACAGCCGGCTGAAATAACTCGGGTTCAGGTGCAGCTCTTCAGCGACCTCCTCCAGGCTGATCCGCCGCTGCAGATGGAGGGAAACGTAACGGCAGGCTTCGATGACCTCCGTCCTGCGCCCGGTCCGGACCGCCGTTTCGCCCGGCAGGGCCAGAGCGGCCAGATGCGAAGCCAGCCACCGTTCCAAATCCCGCAGGGAGTCGATGTCCGCCACCTGTTTATGCAGCACCTCCGCCGAAGGATCGGGCTGTCCGACATGAACGGCATGCAGCTTCAGCTGGAGGTCGAGCAGCAGCTTCAGCGTCCAGTCCTTCACCCGGTTTTCGGGAAAACGGCGGCTGCGGATCCAATCCATCCATTTGCCGGTCCGCTCCCGTATAACGCCCCCATCCTTCCGCACGACCGCTTCCCACAGCTCGCCAGAGGCCTGGCTGTAGACGGCAAACAAATCTTCCTTGCCCGCAAAAAATTCCTTCAAAGGGGTTATCTCCCCCTCATTCAAATAAAACCGCTGCGGTGAGGCCGCCAACAGCTCCTTCAGCTTTTGTTTTAAACCATCCGGGGTTTGCGTTGCCCCGCTGCCGAGCAGAAAGGCCATCCGGATTTTGAGCACCCTGTATAATTCGGACTGAAGCCCTTCCAGCAGCCGCGCCGCCGTTTCATGCAGGCTGTATTTCAAGCCGGGCTGGCAAGAAAGCAGAATAAAATGCTGCCGGGCATTGTAACCCGCATAAACCGCTTGGGGTTCGGTCTGCCGCAGCAGCTCTTCGATCACGTTCCCGACGGCAAAATGGAGCGTTTGCTCGGAATAAAAGCGGGTTTTGATCTCCCGGTAATCCTCCATGCAGCCGAGCACCGGATAACAGGCCGTCCCGTCCGCCAGCACGCCGTATGCCTCCGCTTCCCGGCGCCACTGCTCCTCCCCGAGCAAAGGCTGATGAAGCAATTGGTGAAAAAATTGCTCCCTGCGCAGCTGCTTCGTCTCCTCTACCAGATGGCGGATGCGGGTTTGCTCCCAGTTGGTCTGCTTCTCGGCATCCAGCGATGTCTTGAACTGCAGCAGCAGCTTCTCCAGATCCGCCGGCTCAAACGTGTCCTTCACGATATATTCCTGAATGTTCAGCCTCAGCGCCTGTCTGGCGTATTGGAATTCCGTATGGCAGGACAGCAGCGCGATCCGCACCGAGGGGTTAAGCGTTTTCAAATGACCGGCCAGCACCAGTCCGTCCATCTTGGGCATGCCGATGTCCGTAATCAGGACATCCGGCTGTTCCGTCTGCGCCAGCTCCCACGCTTCGGCGCCGTTTTCGCAGGCCCCGCACAGCCGGAACCCGAGCGCATTCCAGTCCACGGCTTCGGACAGCAGCTCCAGAACCGGGTAATCGTCATCCGCAAGCAAAACCTTATACACGGGGCAACCTCCTCGCTTCAAGATTCCCTTACAAACGGGAAAAGAAGGGGGAGAATCCCCCTTTTTCCGCATCCCTTCCTATTTCTTATTCGCCGCTATGATTTCCTCTACCCGGGACTGAGAATTTTTGACGGTGGTATCGATGTCCTGATTGCCGAGAATCAGCTTTTCGTATTCTTCGTTCAGCGCTTTGTATATCTCCGCCTGATAGGAGACCGGGGCCACGATTTGAGAGGCCTTGGAATTCACCAGCGTGCGGACCAGCGATTCTTTATCGACCATCTCCGGCGTTTGGGTGCCGGCCAGGATCGTATCGATCGTCGAGGCGACTTGTTCCTCCTTAACCCCGTTCCAGGATGGAACGTTGGTGCCCTGCACGACCTGGCCTTCCGTCGTATACCAGCGGACGAATTGGTAAGCCTCCTCCTTATGTTTGGAGGACTGGGATACGATTACGTAATCGGTGGTCACCGGGGCGAGCCCGCTTTCGTCGCCCGGGTTGTTTTTCGGAAACGGAGCCACCGCCACATGGAAGTTCACCGGCACTTTATCGGTCCCGCCGATCTCCGAATTCATCCAGGAGCCGATCGGAATCATGCTGACGGACTGGTTAAAAAACTGATCGCGGTAAGCGAGCTTCTGGGAGATCATGTCGGCGTAAGGCACGGACGATTTGTCCTCCTTCTCCATCCGGAGGCGGAGCTCCAGCGTCTTGCGGAAATTCGGATTGTCCAGATTGGACGTTCCGTCCGCTTTGAGGAAATCGGCGTCCTGCGGCTGATTCTCCATCGCCAGCTTCAAATATTCCATCCAACCGCCGTTTTGGGGGCCGTGGAAATAAACGCCGTACCGTTTGCCGCTTCCTTCGCCTTTGGTCAGCGCTTTGGCGTAATCGGCGAATTCATCCCAGGTCCAATCGGTCGGCACCTTCAAACCTGCTTCGTCCAGATGATCTTTATTGAGCAGCACATACCAGGGGTTGAATTTAGCTGGAAGCGCATACACTTTTCCGTTTAAGCGAGTGTCCACTTTATAATCTTCTTCCTCTTTGTATCCGTCTTTGGCGATGAATTCATCCAGGGGCGCGGCCATGCCAAGCGCCACGCGCTGGGCGTATCCCGCCGCGTCGCTTAACATCAGCACGTCGATCTGCTCGTCGGATGCGACCGCAAGGTCCAGCTTTTTCGCGGCTTCCTGGGTGTCGCCTTTTTCGCTGAGCTGCACCAGCTCAACCGTAATGTTAGGATGGCTCTCTTCGTAAGCGCTTAAGGTTTTGGTCCAGTTGTAAGCTTCTTCCGTTCCGTGCGTGTACAGCCTGAGGTTGATTTTGCCGTCCGCCTGGCCGCCGCTTCCTTTTCCGCCGCTAGAAGCGCTGCCGCAGCCCGCCAGCAGGCCGGACAGCACGAGGGCCGTTAAAAGGCCGGACGACCACTTTTTCATGGATTGCTTCATTCCGTTGACCTCCTCTTGTTCCTCCTAATTTCCGCTTGCCTAAACCTCATTATAGAGATTTGCAAAGGTCCGCCATGCAACTATATTGACTGCATTTGGAACAATTTTTACCTGTTGCCCGGGCCGGGACGGCGGATCTCGTCATCCCTTGACGCCTCCGAGCGCAATGCCTTCGATGACGCTTTTTTGACCGAGGATAAACACGATCAGCAAAGGCACGATGGCGGATACGGCGGCAGCCATGATCAGCGAATAAAACTGCCCGCTCAGCGAGGTAAATTTCTGCATGGCCAGCGGAATCGTGAAGAGCCGGTCGCTCCTCAGGAAGATCAGCGGGTTTTGATAGTCATTCCATGTCCAGATAAAACGCAGGATCGCGTAGGTGGCGATGGCCGGCCTGACCAGCGGCAGCGCAATCGAACCAAAGATCCGCAGATGATGGGCCCCGTCCATTTTGGCGGATTCGATAAATTCCTGATGGATGCCCATAAAAAACTGGCGCAGCATAAACGTGCCAAGCACGCTGAAGCAGCCGAGCAGCACAAGGCCGAAATGGCTGTCGAACAAGCCGATTCTCCGGTACAAAATGAACTGCGGCACCAGAATGGCCTGCCCCGGCACCATATAGGTCGCCAGCACGATCAGGAACAAATAACTTCCGGCCTTGAACTGGACCTTGGAGAATCCGTAAGCGGCCATGCTGGAGAACAGCGCCGAAATCGCCGTCGTCAGCACGGCTACTTTGATCGAATTCACGTAATACAGCCAGAAGGGGTAATCCCCGAACCACACCTCGCGGTAATTTTCCGCGGCATGCCATCTCTTCGGAATCCATTCGATCGGATAAACAAAAACATCCTTTTCCAGCTTAAATGAAGTGATCAGCATCCAGACAAACGGCAGCAGGAACACTATGCTTATAACAAGCATGACGGCGGTTAACGCCCCTTTGCTCCATTTCATTGCGGTGGTTTCACCCATGCTTTTCCTCCTCCTCCGGCGGCAGCCCTTTTAGTAGTTGACCCATTTCTTTTGCGCGGCCCATTGGCCCAGCGTGATCAGCAGCACGAACAGGAACAGCAGGGCGGCAATGGAGGAAGCGTACCCGATTTTCAAATTGACGAAAGCCGTGTCATACAGGTACCACACCATCATGGAGGTCGAGCCGATCGGACCGCCCTGCGTGGTGACCGCAATGATATCAAATACTTTAAAGGTCGAAATGATGCCCGTCACCAGCAGGAAAAAGGAGGTGGGAGACAGCAGCGGAAACGTGATTTTCGTAAACTTCAGCCAGCCGTTCGCCCCGTCGATGTTCGCGGCCTCATACAAATCCTTCGGAATCGACTGAAGGCCCGCCATGTAAATGATCATGTTAAACCCGATGGAGGTCCAGACGACGATCATCATGATCGAAGCCAGAGCATAATGCGGATCGGCCAGCCACTGCGGAGGGCTCTGGACCCCCAGGCTCCGCAGCATCTGGTTCACAGGCCCGTTCGAAGGATGGAACAGCACCTGCCAAACGACCGCCACCGCCACCACATTGGAGATATAAGGCATGAAATAAGCCATTTTAAAAAAGCCCTTGAAATGCACGTGCCGGTCGATCAAAACCGCCAGCACCATGGAAATCAGCATATAAATCGGAACTGTCAGCAGAAAAATCAAATTATTGCGCACGGACCGCAGAAACATCCGGTCGTGAAGCAGACCTTCGAAATTATCGAAGCCGACCCACCGGATGCCGTCCCAGCCCTGCACGAAATTCCAGTCGGCAAAACCTAACGCAAACGTTGCGATAATCGGCAGCAGCACCAGCACCGTCACGCCGAGCAGCATCGGACTGACAAACAGCCAGCCCCATAACTCTTCGCTGTGATGCAGGCGTTTTTTGGACGGCGGCAGAGCGGCCCGGGCGGCAGCCGCTGCCAGCGTAGAGTTGTCCTTCATCTTGGCACCTCGCTTTTTCCCTGAGTGGAAGGGTTTGAGTTGAACTGTTTCCAGTATAAAAAGCCGAGGTGTGCTCCGATGACGGTATTTTGATCTTTTTCACGCCGATTTTGACCTGTTTGCGGTCAGCCGGATTAAATCCCTCCTTAATGTTTGTTTAGGTTTATTTTAGTTCATACTATTGATTTATGCACGAAAAAGTTTTATTTTGTACATATATGAACCTTATATAATTCCATCTACCTTGAAAAGGAGAATGACCCCCATGGATATTCGTTACGCTTCTCATCCAAATGAAGTAAAGCAGTTTGACACCGAACGCCTTCGCCGGGAATTTGTGATTGAAGCCCTGTTCGTCCCAGACAGGCTGACGCTTGTTTATTCCCACGTAGACCGTTTTATTGTCGGCGGCGTCGTGCCGCTCAAAGAAAAAATCGTGCTTGAAGCCGACCCGAAGGAAATCGGGGCCAAGACGTTTTTGGAACGCCGGGAGATCGGCATCATCAACATAGGGGGCCAGGGAAAAATTACGGTGGACGGCACGGATTACCTGCTTGATCCTAAGGAGTGCCTCTATATAGGTCTTGGAGCCGCGGAAGTGACTTTCGAAAGTACGGACGCCTCCCTTCCCGCCCAATTTTATTTGAATTCCACCCCGGCCCACCAATCGTATCCAACGGTTAAAACAGGTCAGACTGACGCGTTTAACGTTCATTTGGGCGCCATCGACCATTCGAATGAACGAACGATTTACCGCTACATTCACGAACAAGGCATTCAGAGCTGCCAGCTAGTGATGGGTTTGACCCAGCTGGAGCACGGAAACATGTGGAACACCATGCCTGCCCATACGCATAACCGCCGTTCCGAGGTTTATTTATATTTTGGCCTGCAGGAGGACGACGTTGTTTTTCATTTGATGGGCGAACCGCAGGAAACGAGACATGTCGTCATGCGGAACGAACAAGCGGTGATCTCGCCGAGCTGGTCGATCCACAGCGGGGTCGGAACCAGCAATTATACCTTCATCTGGGGAATGGCCGGGGAAAACCAGACTTTCGAGGATATGGACGGGGTCGGCATGAAAGAGCTAAAATAAAGGGAATTACACGTATAGAGAAGGATTGAACCAAAATGAACCCCATCCGCAGATATGAAAAAATTATGGAAGCCCTGCTGACTGAACAGGAAGTCACCGTAGCAAGGCTTAGCGAAATGCTGCAGGTTACAGGCAAAACCATACGGGAAGATCTGAGCAAACTGGAGGAGCAAGGACTGGTGCGCCGGGTTCACGGCGGAGCGGTGCTTGCCAACCATGACCAGTTCGGCATCCTTCCGGTGAAGGAACCGCTGACGAAACACGCGGATGAAAAAGGAAAGATTGCGGACAAAGCCTTGCAGGGAATTCAGGCTCAGGATGTCATTGCCCTGGACGGGGGAAGCACGACGCTGGAAATTGCGCGCAGGCTGGATCCCGCCCTGCCCCTGACCGTTATCACCAACGATGTCTACATTATCAGCGAGCTGGCTTCCAAAGAACACATCCGGCTTGTCGTCCCGGGCGGATACCGGGTCCGCAACATGCTGACCGGTCCGGAGGCCGTTTCATACGTTCGCAATCTGAATATCCAGAAGGCGTTTATCTCTTCTACGGGTGTCCATATCGAATACGGGCTGTCCGTTTTTACCGGAGAGCTGATCGATTTCAAAAGGGCCCTGATCGAAACGGCCCGGGAATGTTACGCGGTGGTAGACCATTTCAAATTCGGCCACAGCGCCTTAAGGACTTTTGCCCGTTTCAACGAAATTACCGCAGTGATTACGGACCGCGGCATCCCCGCCGAAACGGCGGCAGCCTTTGAGAAGGCGGGCGTGCGGCTTGAACGGGCAGACTGACGCTCGCCCCTGCTTTTCCAAAGCTGCGGAGAGAATCTAATATAGAAGGAGAATACGGTTATGAACCTGTTTGATCTCAGCGGCAAAACGGCTTTGGTCACCGGCGCGTCCGGCGGTCTTGGCCAGGGCATCGCCCTTGGCCTCGCAGAAGCCGGAGCGGATATTGTAGCGGTGTCCAAGTCCGGCTGTGAAGCTACCCTGAATGGGATTCAAGCGCTGGGCCGCAAAGGCGCCGCCATTTCCGCCGATCTCAGCCTGGCGGACGGACTGGAAGACGTATTTGACGAGGCGCTTGCCTTGAACGGGCGGATTGACATTCTGGTCAACAATGCCGGCACGATCCGCCGGACCCCGGCCGCCGAGCACAGCAGCCGGGACTGGTACGACGTGCTCGATTTGAATCTAAGCTCCGTCTTCCTCTTGTCCCAGCTGGCGGGCAGACACATGCTGGCCAACGGCAGCGGCAAAATCATCAATATCGCCTCCATGCTTTCTTTCCAGGGAGGCATCAACGTACCCGGATATACGGCCAGCAAACACGGCGTGGCCGGTTTGACCAAGGCCTTCGCGAATGAATGGGCCGGAAAAGGCATCCAAATCAACGCCATTGCACCGGGATACATGGAGACAAACAATACGGCGCCGATTTTGCGGGATGAAGAGCGTACGCGTTCAATCACCGAACGGATTCCGGCCGGGCGCTGGGGAACTCCGGATGACCTGAAAGGTCCGGCTGTTTTTCTGGCCTCCGCAGCCTCCGATTACTTAAACGGGCACGTGTTGTGCGTCGATGGAGGCTGGATGGCGCGATAGGCGGAAGACAAGCGGAAGACGGCCGGAAGACATCCCGAAGACGGTCTGGAACCGGCGGAGCGCCGGATAAGTTTTTCTGAAACTTCAGCAAAAAATCCCCGGTTATCGTCGGCGCAGGCCTGACAGACGGGGATTTTTGAGTTTGGCTGCCCGAAGGGCCGGCAAATGGACAATGGATTTATTCGCTTTCCGCCAATTTAAAACGGCTCATCAGCTGGTCCAGCTGGTCCGCCACCTCCTTCAGCTTCCTGGCCGACTCGTCTACATATACCATACTGGCCAGCTGCTGCTGGGTGGCGGCGGAAATCTCCTGGGTTGACGCGCTGGACTGCTCGGCGATCGAAGAGATGTTTTGAATGGCCGCTATAAGTTCATTTTTATCTCCGTTCACCTGGGAGATGCCGGCGTTCAGGGTTTGAATCTCCCAGGTGACGGCGGCGACGGCCTCCGCAATGACCTGAAAAGCGCTGCCCGTTCGGGCCGATACGTCAGCGGTGCGGCCGATGGCCAAAGCCTCCCGCTTCATGTAAACCTGCGTATTCGTGACGGCTTCCCCCAATTCCTGGACAATCCCTTCGATCCGGCCGATAGAACTGGCGGTTTGCTCGGACAGCTTCCGGATTTCCCCGGCCACTACGGCAAAACCTCTGCCCTGCTCCCCGGCTCTTGCGCTCTCGATCATCGCGTTGAGCGCAAGCAACCGGGTTTGCTCGGCAATTTCTTTAATGACCGACGCGAAACCGGCGATATTGGCGGACTTGTCGCCGAGCTCACGGACCTGAACCTCGATTTGCGAGCTGATTTCGGTATTGTCTTCTATCGCCTCCCGCAGCTCGCGAATGCTGTTCAGCCCGGTCTGGTTCGCGCTGTTGGTCTCCTCGATCCGTACTTTCATCTCATCCGCCTGTCCGGCCAGCAGCCGGATTTCGTCCGCCAGCCTGTTCAATCGCTCCAGCCCGTCGCCTGAATGCCGAGCAAGCTCTCCGGCCCCCGCTGCCAGCTCGCCCGCGGCGCTTGAAATGTTTTCCGCCGAACAGGAGGTTTCCTTAATAACGGCCGTAAGCTGTCTGGAGCTTTCCGCTACCTGATGAGTATTATGCCGGATGCCTCTGACGGCCGAATTTAACGTCCGGCGCATGCCGGACAAAGCGGAAGACATTTTTCCGATTTCGTCCCGCCCCGCATATTTGAAATCAACCGTAAAGTCCCCTTCGGCAAAATGCCCCATCTCTCCCGACATCATGGCAAGCGGCCGGACAAGCCTTTTGGCCAGCACGATGCCGGCCAGGATCGAAGCGGCCATGATCAGCAGGGCCATGACCACCGTTTCCTCCACGGAACGCCAAAGCTGCTTGTACATATCCTGCAGGGAAACTCCGATGTTGAGCGTGCCGGACAAATTTTTATTGTAGGTGAAATCCGTCGAAACGTTGTACACGCGATCCCCATCAGGCATGGTCAGCATCTTTCCCGTCGTTTGCTGTCCGCCTGCGGCCACTGCCGTGCCGCCGGCCGCGGAGGCTGCCGAATTGGCATCGGTTGCGCCCGCAGCCGTTCCTGCGTCGCCCGCTTGGTCCGATCCCTTGGCCGGCTTCTGCCCTTGGTCCGACGCGTTGTCGCTGGAGACCAGCAGCCTGGAGTTCTGATCGGAGAGCGACACATAGATCAGGTTGCCTCCGCTTTGCTCTTTAATGGTTTGAAAAATGTGCTGCAGCTCCTGCAAATCCGTAGTTTCCCCCGCCACGATCTCGCGCTTCAAATTGGTGATAAGAGTTGTGCCGTCGTTTTTCATCTGTTCCGTTACCGACCGCTGAAGCTCATAATAGGAAACGCCCGCAAAAGCGACGGTGCATACGGCGACTAATACGGTGATTAAAGCTAAAATTTTTCCGGTTAACGATCTGAACATAAGCCTGCTCCGCCTTTTCGATTGAATTGCCTTTCGTTTTGGAAAACCCGATAGCCGATCTAAACAACCTGTACCCGAAACCTTTTGGATATGTATGTCCTAAGCTTAACAATATCTTCTAATTTTTCAGTGAGAAATGTAACTTACAAGACTGCGAAAGTGTGGTAAATGCTCTCCCGAATATTAAGAGAAGGTAAATTTTTATTCAAATCCTAGAATAGGGCTTGAATCCGGGCTGCCGGCGTGTCAAAATAGACGGGGGCTTTGCAGGTCTTTTTACGTCCAACAAGAAAAAAGTGTTATCGCTTTCAAATAAAATCCAATTTTTGGATCCCGGCCGGAACGATAGGCTTTTTAGCAGTTTAAAGGAACCGTTTGGACCCGCAATCACTCTAATATACGAAATGGAAGGTGAAACCATGAAAACGATCAAACTCGGAACAAGCTCGCTCGAAGTACCTGTTGTAGCCGTAGGCTGCATGCGCATAAACTCTTTGGATAAAAACGAAGCCGAACGCTTCGTGCAATCTTCGCTGGAACTTGGCGCCAATTTCTTCGACCATGCCGACATTTACGGTAACGGTCATTGCGAAGAAATTTTTGCCGATGCCATACATATGAGCCCAGCAGTACGCGAAAACATCATTTTGCAATCCAAATGCGGCATCCGTCCAGGCATCAGCTTTGACTTCTCCAAAGAGCACATCCTGAATTCGGTAGACGGCATTCTGAAAAGACTGAAAACCGACTACCTCGACGTGCTGCTGCTGCATCGTCCGGATGCTTTGGTTGAGCCTGAAGAAGTTGCTGAAGCGTTCGACAAGCTGGAAAGCTCCGGCAAAGTCCGCCATTTCGGCGTATCCAACCAAAAGCCGATGCAGATCGAGCTGCTGAAGAAATTCGTGAAGCAGCCTATCGTGGCTAACCAGCTTCAGCTGAGCATCACCAATGCCAAAATGATTTCCAACGGCGTTAACGTCAACATGGAAGTCGATTCCTCGATCGACCGCGACGGAAGCATCCTCGACTACAGCCGTCTGCATGACATCACGATTCAGCCTTGGTCCCCGTTCCAGTACGGCTTCTTCGAAGGCGTATTCCTGGGCAGCGACAAGTTCCCTGAGCTGAACAAAAAAATTGACGAAATCGCCGCTAAATACGGCGTAAGCAACACTACGATCGCGATTGCCTGGCTACTCCGTCATCCTGCGCAAATGCAGCCGATCATCGGTACAATGAACATTAACCGTCTGACGGATTGCATCAAAGCCGGAGACGTTGTATTGTCCCGCGAAGAGTGGTACGAAATTTACACGGCTGCAGGAAACATTTTGCCGTAAGTGATAGATTCACAGCCTAACAACCTGCAAGATCCGGTCCGCGTTGGCGGCATGCCGTTCCACCGGCCCGATCTGAAGTCAAACAGCCCCGAGTCGATGGACTCGGGGCTGTTTTTCCTTTTTTATAATGTGTTAATAAATTTCAATCTCATAGAGGGATGCAGCTGCTGCAAGCTTCCGAGATCCACATAGATCCATTCCTCCTCCGCCCCCTCAGCCCAGTTGGCTTCCCATCTGGATTACAGGTTGCCGTCCGTGACGACCGCCGGATCAAAAGAATCGTTGGAGCTGGAAGCCGTCACAGGGCGGTGGAGCGCCAGATTCGGGCTTCCATCCCCGCTTCCTCCCGAGCCTTCTCCCCCGCCGGAGGGCAGAACTTCCTGCTTAATGGAAACCTCCGCGTATCCTGCCGCTTTAATCAAAACCGTATAAACTCCAGCTTCATTCAAACTTCCCGCTTTGAGGGTCAGCCTCCCTGCCTGAAGCGAATAGTCTGTATCCTTTTGCAGTTCCTTCCCGTTTAAGGTAACAGAGGTAATCGTCTGCTCCCATAAAGGATCGGCCGTAAAGGTCAAGTCCAGGTCATGGTCCACATAATTGTCATAGGTGTCTGCAGTTACGGCTGGCGGCGCAAGGGGATCCGCTGTTCCCGGGCTGGAATTGCCGCCGTCTTCCCCGGTATCCTCCGGATCTCCCGCAGGAGTGCCGTACACCTCCATCTCCCATAAAGAATAACCGTATTGCGTGCCCCTAGCTGTACCCAATATACGCACATGACGGGCTTCAGCCGGTTCCTCAAAAATCAGGTCCTGACCGCCGTTCCCTGCACTTTCCGTATTCCAGTCGGTCCAGTCGTCATCCCCCGGCTGTTCGGCCCGGGAGATCTGCACTTGATAAGTTTTGCCGTACGCGCCTTCCCAGTTCAAAAGCACCGAATCAATCCGGTAAAGGCCGCCAAGATCCACCGAAAACCACTGCGGGTCTTTAGATTCGGACTCCCAGCGTGTATTCGTATTTCCGTCAACCGCGTAGGCCGCCGCCTGAACGGACGAGGAAGCGGATGCCGTTTTGCCCAGCGCCACGTTAGGCGATGCCGACAGGATCAGCTGGGAAACCTCGTTCCCTGCGTAACCATCGGCCAAAACGGAAACCGTATAGCTGCCCGGGGACAGGAACAGCGAAGGATCCAGCCTGAGGCTGCCCGGTCCAATCGAAACCTTCTCCATAGCCGCCGAGGTTCCGTTGATTTGTACGCCGCTTATCGCTCCGCGCCAGCTTGGATCGTCCGCGAAGGTGAGCTCGATCTCATGGCCTGCCTGGTTCTCCGTCGTATCGGCCGCCAGCTGCGGACCTCCTTTAACTTCCTTCAGTTTGATGTCATCAAAATGAAGAAAGTGTTCGGCATCAGGAGTAGTTTGGCCGCCCGCAATAACATTGCCGAGCAGATACTTCAGCGTAAAAACGGCATTGGCCGAAGGCTTCAGGACAGCCGTATACACTTTTTGCGAATCCCCGGTAATCGAAAAAGGAAGCTGCTGATTGTTGTTATAATCCGTTAACTCAATCAGAATCGGACGGTCTACGGAAGACCATGCCCGGAAGGAGAGCTCATACGTTTTCCCGGCTTCTACCCGGACGCCGGACTGCATCAGCTGGGTATACCAGCTGAAAGGCACACCCCACTGCGGATCCAGGCCCCCGAAGTAATGAATGTTGAGTTCGGCAGCCCCTTCCTTGACGTCAAAGGTAGAATCCCCTTCGTTCGCTACCCAAAGCTCCCAGCCGGTTTTGCCTTGCGCAAATCCTCCGTTGACCAGCAAATTGCCGTCGCTTGCAATCAGCGCCTGCGTGACGCCCGTATCGGCGTACCCTTCAGCTTTGACCGTGATCCGGTAGGTGCCCTCCGAGCCGAAAGCTGAAGGATGGAGGATCAGGACTCCCGGCTGAATCTCATATTCCCCGGCTTCCAGCGCACGGTCATTGACTAAAACCGAGCCTATGGCCGTCCGCCAGGCTTCGTTCTCTTTGAATCCCAATTCTACCGGCTGGCCGAACCGATTATCGATCCCGTCTGCGGCAAGCGCTGGCGGACGTTTCAGCGGCGCGTCCTTCACTTCCAGCACCACGTTGCGGAACGAAATCTCGTGGGCGCCGTTTGGAGCCTCCGGAGTTTTGCCGAGCAGGAACTTCAAGGCCACATTATCGTCCGCTGCCGCTCTAACCGTGTATTCGTAATGCTGCCAATCCGGCTCCAGGGAAATGAAGCCGGAGTCGAAACGGCGGTTGTACGCCGCATCCTCAAGCGTTACTTCCGTGTCCCGGGCAACCGATGACTTGGCGTCAAAAGCGAGCACATAGGTAAAGCCTTTGGTCAAATTCAGGTTGGACTGGTTGAGCATGATGTTCCAGGCTTCCGCGCCCACATTCGTTACAGACACTTTAGCCACGCCGTCAGCCGCGCTGAAGCCGGCGGCCCCTCCCTGCGTAAACGGCTCCCAGCCGGCCAAACCGGCCGAAAAGTCCCCGTTGACCAGCGGGTACAAGCTGACCTTCGAATAATCAACGTTGTTGTTGGTCGTACGGATCAACCGGATATTGTCCAGCGTCAAGGAAGAATTGCCGGACGCGCCGCCCCCAAGGTCAAACACCAGCTGCCCTTCCGGATCATTCACTTGTACCGGCATTGTAAACGAAACCGTTTGCTGCTCTGCCGTCGTCCCGACGGCGAGAGCTTCCGCTTTGCCGTAAAGCGTGGCACCGTCCTTGCTAAGAAATCTTACGCCGATACTGCGCGGCATAGCGGCTTTGGCTTCGAAAGTCAGTTCATAGGTGTCGTTTTGCAGCAGATTGATGCCTTTCTGCAGCAGCCAAACGGCTTGCGGACTGCTTCCGCCGCTGCGGATATCAACGGCAAGCTCCCGGGCGTCCGGGTCGACGGCTGCCGATGCATCCGCGCCGCCATCTGCATGATCCGCTGCAAAATGCCAATATTTCATTCGGTCCATCGTCCCCAGATCAAAAGCGCCGTTATAAACATGATTGCCGTCTTCAAGCGGCGTTTTGGCCCCGTCCGGGTCAGTCACCTGATCGGTTTCCTCCAGGCGGACATTGCCGATCCAAACCGGATTGGTGTTCAGCCCCACGTTAAATTCAAGGCGGGCCGTCAGGTCGGTTTGCGCCCCCATCACAAAACGGTATTCGTAATGGTTAAGGGAAGATTGAAGCTTGACGTCAAAGTTGTCCGAATAAGCCGACCAGCCGTTATCCCCGTCCCCGCCCATCTTCACGGCGATCGAACGTTCCGCGGAGGATTTGGCGTCAAAGCTGAGCTTGTAGACATGGCCTCTGACAAGCGGCGCATACTGGATCATCTGTAGGGAATAGTTTTGATTGCCGGCGCTGGTCGGCAAGATTTTGGCGAAATTTCGCCCATCAATCGGTTCAATCGAAGCCGAACCCGCACCACCGTAATCCGTCGTATGCAGGAAATTCCATTTATCCGCCGCAAGCGGCTGGCTGCCGGTGGCGATGTCCGTCAGTCCTTGCTCGAAATTCGGATCGGCAATGTAGCTGCCGTCTATGGGCTGTCTGGCTTCGGCCGGAATCGGCTCTTTGGCCAGCACAGGTTCTACCGGCGTTTTGTAAGGTTTGCCGTCCAATTCATAGGCTCTTACATAATCGACCTGCATTTCCGCAGGCAGCTTCGAATCGGGAGGCAGCCGGTTGCCGTCGAAATTGCCGCCTACAGCCAAATTCAAAATAATATAGAAAGGCTGATCGAACGGAGCTGGAAATGCGTATTTGTCCGGCTGTCCGATTCCTTCACTGCTCCACTCGTTAGCTTTATGAAACAGATTTCCGTCCACATACCATCTGATTTCCCCCGGCTCCCATTCAACCGCATAGGTATGAAAACCGCTGCTGATCGATTGTCCGGCAGGGAAGTCGAAGTCGCCGCCGTTCGATTTATTATTCGGCCAAGGCTTGCCAAAATGAATCGTGCCGGAGGTCTCGCCCGGCAGGCGGCCCCGGGCTTCCATGATGTCGAGTTCGCCTGATGACGCCCATCCGCCATATACGCTGTCCTTTGGCATCATCCAGAACGCCGGCCAAAATCCCTCTCCTTCAGGCATTTTGATGCTGGCTTCGAAACGGCCGTATTTTTTCGAAAAGGTTGGCGAAGTCCAAAGCCGGCCCGAGGTATAGGGCTTGCCGCCGAGGGACTGTTTCTTGGCCGTAATCGTCAGCTTGCCGTCCTGTACCTTCAGGTTGTCTTTCGTATAATACTGCTGTTCGTTGTTGCCCCAGCCGTCCAGGCCGTATTCGGCTCCGGTGCCGTCCTGGTAGCCCCATTTGTCCAGGTTGACCCCGTTCGTATCCACATGGGTGCCGCTGCCGTCAAATTCGTCGCCCCACACCAGCTCCCATTTACCCATCGGCTGCGTTATGCTTGCATCGGTATAACCGGATGCTTTAATGAGAACGGTTTGATCACCGGTTGCTGTAAAAACGGAAGCCTTCAGCGTAAGCAAACCGGCGCTGAGGAGGTAATCCGCGCTTGGCGTCAGCTTGCGTCCGTTCAGCGAGACCTCCGTGACCGCGTTGCGCCAGGCGGCATTGTCGGCAAAAGCAAGCGCAACGTCCCTGCCGAGCACGTTGTTGACCGTATCCGGCGCCAATACCGGAGCCGTCAGATTTTCGCCGACCGCGCCACCGCCGCCCCCTCCATTTCCGCTGCTACCGCTGCCGGAGGAAGGGACTCCGCTGCCAGAGCCGGCGCCGGGAGTGGCCTCCGGTTTGTCGGCCGCTTTGCCGTTTTGGACCTCCAGCACTTTTCCCTGCTCGAGGATCCCGCCGTTAAGCGTTACGCCGGAAGCCTGAGTCTGAAGTTCACCGACATTTCCTTTCACGTTCAGTTCGGTGCCTAAGGCGCTGTTCTCCACCTGAAGCCGGGCAATTTCGGCCTGCTCGCCTACTTCAACAACCGCCCCGGTTTCAAGGCTCATCTCGCCCACCTTGGAGCTGCCTTCCAGCATAACCCGCACCGGCCCGCCGGTTTTATGGACAACTACCTTTCCCACCTTGGCATCAAGGAGATGAACCGAATGGCTTCCTCCGCCGTTTACATATAAAGTACCGTCAGCCGAAAGTCCGTCCAGTGTCACATCCCCTTCGCCGACGCCTGCCGTAATCAGAACATTGCCTTTCACCTCGGCCCCGGCAAGAATCGTGTCTCCGCTGGCGATCAGCAGACCTCCGGACGATTTCACCCCGTCATAACTTCCCGGCTGACGGATGATTTCGCCGGCCAGCCGGTCCAGCAGCACAACCGCTTCCGCCCGGGTAAGCGGCTGCTGCGGCCGCAGCGTGCCGTCCGCAAACCCTTTGACCGCGCCCGCGGATACCAGATCAGCCAAAGGCTGAACGGCGAACCCGCCGATAGCGGCCCGATCTTTAAAGCCGCTCAGTACGGCGGATGAATCGGCCCGGTCAAGCGGAAATAGCAATGCGGCAATTTTGGCCGCTTCCTGCCGGGTGACTGCGGCTTCCGGTTTGAACAGCCCTCCCGGATAACCTTCCATATATCCGGCCTGAAGGGCGATCGCCACCTGCTCCGCATACCATTTGCCCTGTGCCACGTCTGCGAGGGTTTGCCCGGCTTTGGCACTGAAACCGAACAAGGCATTTACGAGTTTGGCCAATTCCGCCCGCGTGACCGTGTCCCCGGGCCGGAACTGGCCTCCGCTGCCGTTGACAAGGCCAAGTCCGGCCCATTTGCTTATGTCTCCGCCAGCCCAGCTCCCTCGAATATCGCTAAAAGCCGAATCCGGTCCGGCCGGGTCCGCTGAAGCGCTGAGTACACCGGACGAAGCAGAATGGGCTCCGGCCTCCGAAGAAGCCGCCGGAGCGGCCCAGCCTGCCGCCGGCAATTGGCCGGCCAGCAGCACGGTCCCGAACAGTACGGCGGCAAGCTGCCGCCGAAAACGATTGTTTTTTCCCGAAAATAACGTCATTCCTTACATGTCTCCCTTCCTGAAACCAGATTATTAATGCTGTTCTCTTGGCGTTTCTCAAGAAATAGTTAAGACATTTGCAGGACCTGCTCATAAAAAGGAACGCTACAGATTTGTGCAGCGTTCCTTTTCCGTTACATTTGGGACTGGACAGGTTGAAGGGCAAATAGCTTGTGCTTTATTGATTGTTAGCGGATTGATACCATTCGTTTACTTCTTTAGTGATTTGATCACCTCCGGATTTCTTCCAGTTCTCGACCATCTTGTCGAACTGATCGATCGGGCTTTGGCCGTAGATGATTTTGGAGTATGTTTCGTTAACCAGCTTGTTGAGCAGCTCGTTTTTCGATTTCATCGTTTCGGTCAGCGGACCCTGGAAGTAGTTCTTCATACGGATATCCTTCTGATCCATGACGATCTTCATGCCTTCAATATTTTCCGGCTTGCGGATGGCCGCCGTTTGCACTTCATACGGCGTTTCCGGCGTGCCGCCGCCCGCCAGCTTGAGCATCGTATCCGCGTAGAGCGAAGGAATACGCGCGCCCTCAAAGGTCAGCGAATAATAAATCGGTTCTACAAGTTTCGTACGGTCCGCATAACCCGGGAACAGGTCCGGATATTTTTGCGGGTCCTTGGTGATCGTGCCGTCCGGCAATTTCGCCCAGTCGTAGCCTTCGGCAAAGCCGTTTTCAAAGATGCCGCCCTTCTCCGGGTTCGCCCAGTTTTCAAAGAAGAAGTTATAATAGCGCAGCAGCGCTTCCGGATTTTTGGCGTTTTTGTTGATCAGCATCCAGCCGTTAACCGACGGATTGCCGCTTTGCGCGCCGATTTTCCCGTCCGGTCCGACCGGAATCGGATAAGCTTTATATTTAGAGCCCGGCACGTTGTTCAGCAGGTCGCTGAACGGCCAGTCTGGCATCCAGTTTGGGCCTACGATCGCCCCCGCTTTGCCTTTGGTGAACAGCTCGGAACCGGTCGTTTCATCCAAGATGCCGGAATCTTTGGACAGATAACCTTTATCCATCCAGGTTTTCAAAGTCGTCAGCGCTTGTTTGGCAGCCGGATCTATCGAACCGTAGGCCAGCGAACCGTCGGCAGCCTTATTCCATTGGCCTGGCAGCGTGCCATATTCGCCGAATACCCAGCTGATATCGGTCATCCAGTTCAGATACGTATTTTTAAAGCCGGCGGCAAGGCCGATGGTGTCCTTTTTGCCGTTGCCGTCAGGATCTTTGTTCACAAAAGCATCCATAATATTTTCAAAATCGGCCAGCGTCTTCGGCGCTTGCAAGCCCAGCTTCTCCATCCAGTCCTGACGAAGCCAAAGCACCAAGTCGCCGTTGTATGCATAATCCAGCACCGGCAGCGCCATCCGTTTGCCATCGCGCGTTACGGCCAGCCAGGTATCGGGGTTCAAGGCCACGCCTTGTTTGTAGGCGTCATCGGCATATTTATCAAACAGCTCGCCGACATCCATGAACTGTCCCGAATCGATCAGCATGTTCACCGTTTCGATATCGCCGCGGTACGTAATGACGTCCGGCATTTTTTCCCCGGAAGAAAGCATCAGGCGCAGCTTGGTTTTATAAGCGTCGTTTGTATCCGTTACGACCCAGTCGTATTTCACGTCAATGCCCAGATTGTCTTTCATGTACTTCTGCAGCACGTTGTTTTCCATCGTTTCGCC
This sequence comes from Paenibacillus mobilis, assembly GCF_058267595.1. Classification (NCBI taxonomy): domain Bacteria; kingdom Bacillati; phylum Bacillota; class Bacilli; order Caryophanales; family Paenibacillaceae; genus Paenibacillus; species Paenibacillus mobilis. The sequence continues at coordinate 53,070 of NZ_JBZCMS010000006.1, read as the reverse complement.
GGTTTTGAAAAAGTAATTCGTGCCCACGCCTTTGACCGTAGTCAGCGTGACCGGCTCCACATATTTCTTGCCGTCCCAGCCCGTTTCATCTACGCCGGAGGCCGCCGTATTCCCGCTGCCGCCGTTATTGCCGCCGCTTTCGCTTTGCGTATTGTTTCCGCCGCTGGCGTTCGGGGAAGCATTGTTTCCTCCCGAGCAGGCCACCAAGCTGAAAGACAATACTGCCGTCAGCGACAGAGCCAGCATTCTTCTCCAAGTGAGTTGCATAATTCCTTATCCCCCCAGAATTTGATTGAGAGCGCTTACTTTTCTCTCCTACCCCACTATAAATCGCGGGATGCCATGGTTGAAATGCCCCAAATTTGATGCCGATGCTAATTTATTGACATCTTGGAGCCTTACTCTTTCACCGCGCCCAGTACAATCCCCTTCACAAAATACTTTTGCAGATACGGATAAACGACCAGTACGGGCAAAATGCCGATAAAGATCTGGGCCGCTTTGACGGTCCGCTGCGAAATATTTTTGAGCTCGTTAATATCCGGATTCAGCTTGCTGAAATCCTGCTGGACAATAATCGTCTGCAGGAACGTGGCCAGCGGATAGTTGCGGTAATCATTGATATACAGCAGCCCGTCAAACCAGGCGTTCCAGTTGCCCACGATCGAGAACAGGGACATAGTCGCGATAGCCGGCATCGCCAGCGGCAAATACACCCGCAGCAAAATCGTAAAATGGCCTGCCCCGTCAATCAGAGCCGCCTCTTCCAGCTCTTTCGGCGTCGCTTTAAAAAAGTTCATCAGCAGGATCATGTTGAACACCTGCACAGCGCCAGGCAGAACAAGGGCCCAGATCGTATTCATCAGATGCAGGTTGCGCACGATGATATAACTCGGGATGATGCCGCCCGTAAACAGCATCGTAAAGACGAAATACCAGGCATAAATATTGCGGCTCTTCAAAACGCCCGAATCTTTGGAAAGCACATAACCGGCAAGCGTGATCACGGTCATCGTAATCGCGGTCCCCAGTAACGTCCGGATCAAGGAAATCACGAAAGCCCGGATAAAATTGGGGTTGTTCATCGTTTTCGTATACGAATCGAAATTAAAGCCCACCGGCCAAAGTCCAACCAGATGCGCGTTGGCCGGGGCGCTGGCGCTGAAACTTACGGCCAGAATATGAACGATCGGCAGGATACACAGCAGGCCTGCGACGATCAGGAACAAATAATTGAATACCGAAAAGATTCTGTATCCCGTTGTTTTATGGTACATGCTCCGCACTCCTTAAAAGATTTTGTAATCCGCCAGTTTGTACGCAATCCGATAGCCGATCACAATGAGTACAAAGCCGACAAGTGACTTGAATACGCCGACCGCCGTACCAAAGCTGTATTGGCCGTTCAATATCCCGGTGCGGTACACGAAGGTATCGATAATATCCCCTTTGTCGTATACGAGAGGGTTATACAAGTTAAAAATCTGGTCAAAACCGGCATTCAAAATGTTGCCGATCGCCAGCGTCCCGACCACGATCACGATCGGGGCAAGCGACGGAATCGTGACGTTCAGCGTTTGCTTCCACCGGCTTGCGCCATCCACCTCGGCCGCTTCATAAAGCGACGGGTTAACGCCCGCCAAGGCAGCCAGATAAACGATGGTGCCAAAGCCGAACTGCTGCCACACGTCGCTGATCACGACTATAATCCGGAACCAGATACCGTTGCCGAGGAACAGGATCGGCTCTATCCCGAACCAGTTTTGCAGCAGGGTGTTGATGATGCCGTCACTCGACAGCATGTCGGTCAAAATCCCGCCGAGGAATACCCAGGAGATAAAATAAGGCAAATAAACGAGCGTCTGCACCGTCCGCTTGAACGAATTGCGGCGCACTTCGTTGAGCAGCAGCGCAAAACAGAAAGGAACCACGATGTTGAAGATGATTTTTAATCCGGCAATTAACGCGGTGTTGATGATCACCTGCTTGCTGTCCGGATACTCAAACATAAACTTGAACTGCTCAAAACCTACCCAAGCGGAACCCCAGATCCCGTCATACGGCTTATAATCTTTGAATGCGATTACAAGTCCGCCCAGCGGCAAATAACCGAATACGAACTGCAGCACGACTGCCGGAAGCAGCATCAGATGCAGGGGCCAGGTCCTCCTCAGGAAACCCTTCATTCCGGATCTCCGAATGGCCGTGCCCGCTTCTACAGCTTTTAATGGTGTCTCCATGCCCAAAAATCCTTTCCTGAAACTCTTTTTTCGGATTGACATCTGCGCCGTCATCCTGCAATAGTAAGTATATAGTTCACCTTTTTTTCCGTCTGCGCCAAACATTTTGGAACGATACCCGATTTTTTGTTTTCTGTATCCGCTTTCCGGAGGAGGCCGTTCTTTCGTGAAATTTCATATGAATACGTTTACAAAAGTAATGGGGCTCATCCTGATGCTGCTTATCCCCATTCTGGTCCTGTACTGGTTCTCCAACCAAACCAGCCTGCACGTCGTCACCAGCGAGGTCGAGAAATCAATGTACAAGGATCTGACCTACTTCGCCGCACAAACCGATAACGGCGCCTCCCAGCTTTCCAAAAGCGGGCTGATGATCAGCGAGGACATGAATGTGCGGACGCTTGAATTTATTGAAATCGCTTCCCTTTATGAACAAACGAACGAAAAGCTCAGAATTGACGAAAAAATGAGGCTGATGATCGCCTCCTCCGCCTGGGATACAACGCTCAGCATTTATGCCCCGGGCACCGATACTTACGTCTCTTCCAACGCCTCCATACCTTACGACAGCGCCCGGATCGGCCGCAATTTTTCGCGGACCTGGCATTACACCGAAGACGTTCCGGGTTATTTTCGCGGCCAACCGCGGTTTATCCGCTACATTACCGACCCGATCGACTCCCCTTTGGACAAAGCCGCGCTGCTTGTGGAAATGAGTTTTCCCGTCACCGATCTGTCCAAGGCGCTGGACCGCTTTAAAAGCGGCGGCAAAGGCGACCCTTTTTTCCTGACTCCGGAAGGCAGAAGAATTGCGGCCCAGGATGCCGATCTTGCCCTGCAGCAGGAGCTGATCGGGCAGCTCGATCCGGAGCATCTGATCCAAAAACCCTTCACCCGCTTTACCCTGTCGGGCAGCGAATATGCAGCCAGCTGCGTATGGATGCCGGAGCTGGGCCTGTATCTCGTGGATTATATGCCGATCCAGGATGTGGTCCGTCCGATCACGTCCAACAGCTATCTGTTCTACGGAAGCATTTTGTTTCTGCTGATCGGCAGCACCATAGCCGCTTACGTCCTCTACAAAAACGTGCAGGTGCCCATACGCGAACTGATCCGGGGCGTACGCCGGCTGCGGCGGGGCGAATACCCTACGCTGAAAGTTTTTCATCCGGGCAATGAATTTCATTTTCTCATGATCAGCTTTAACGATATGGCCAAACAGATTGAACAGCTCATCCAGAACGTTTATCTGGAAGAGATCCGCTCCCGGGATGCCAACCTGAAGCAGCTGCAGTCCCAGATTAATCCGCATTTCCTGTACAACTGCTTTACGCTGATCCGGAGTTTGGCGCGCCTGGGGGAAAAAGAAACGGTGATGCAGCTTACGATGCATCTCAGCAAATATTACCGGTACACGACCCGTTCGGAACGGACGACGGCGCGGCTGGAGGAGGAGCTGGATCTGGTGCGCAGCTATTTGGCGATTCAAGCGATCAAGGTTCAGGATCTTAAATACGATATTCAGGTCGCGGAAGGGTTCGGGCAGCTGGAGCTGCCCCGCCTGATTTTGCAGCCCTTGGTCGAAAATGCCGTTCTGCACGGCATCGAACCGGCAGGCAGCGGAACGATCCTTATTCAAACCGGAATTGAAGACGGCTGCCATTTCATCAAGGTCGCGGATAACGGAATGGGTTTGACCGAAGAGGGGCTCAAAGCGTTGACCTATCAAATTACGATGCCCCCTGTAGAGGACAAGGGCTGCGCCCTTTGGAACACCCGCCAGCGGATGCTGCTGCAGTTCGGGCCGGAGGCGGGGCTTAGAATTAAACGTTTGGAGGAGGGCGGCGTGGAAGCTGCTCTTTATTGGCCGATGGGCAAATCCTCGGAGCTGGATCAGGTTTCTTAACGAGTTGAACCCTGGCCGAGTGGCCGAGGCCCCCTTAGGGACTCTATCCAATCAGACGATGTACAGGAACATCACTGACGGCAACCCCGTCCGGGAGGGAATGACATGCCTCAACTGCTTATTGTCGATGATCAAACCGTTTTGGCCGATGACCTGGCCGACATGCTGCCCTGGGACACGATCGGCATGGACGTCGTGCACAAGGCTTATTCGGGAGCGGAGGCGCTTGAGCTGCTCTATGAACACCCCATCGATGTCGTGGTAACGGATATCCGCATGCCCGGCATGTCCGGCCTTGCGCTTATCGAACAAATCAAAAAAAACTGGAAACACGTCAAGTGTATCCTGCTGACCGGTTATGACGATTTCGAATACACGAAGCAGGCTTTGAAGCTGAGGTCCAGCGATTATCTGCTGAAGCCCGTCGAGGACGAAGAGCTGCTGGAGGCCGTAAACAAGGCGCTCCAGGAGCGGATCCGCGAATGGCAGGAGATTTCGTCGATGCAGAAAGCAATGTATGCGCTGCGCGAACAGCTGCCCAAGCTGCGCGAGTACCTGCTGCTGGATCTGATTAACGGCAAGGAAGCCGGGAACACGGCGGCGTTTGCCAAAAAGCTGGCGATGTACGAGCTGGCCGTACATCCCGGCGCTCCCGGCCGCATGCTGCTGCTGCGGCTCGAGCCCCGGCCGGGCGGCGTGGACGCCGCGGACGAAGCGCTTCTCGAATACGCGCTCACGAACATGGCCGCCGAGCTGTTCGGCGACCGGTTGCGGCTTTGGAGCTGCCGGGACGCAAACGGGTTTATCGTTTGCGTCCTGACGCCAAAGCCGGCGCCCGGCGCGTCTTCCGGCTCCGCCGCGGAAGCCGCGCAAGGGCAGCAGCCGTCGTCCGCCGAGCTGGACGGCTGGGTGGAGACGCAGGCCGTGCAGCTGCAGCACGCGGCCAAAACCTACCTGCGCACGGGCGTATCCGTGCTCGCAAGCCGAAGCGGCCAATTCCCGGAGGACATCGCTTCGATGTACCAGTCGTCCTTGGCCGGCTTCCGGCATTTCATCGGCAGCGACAGCGAGCTGTTTGTGTCGCTGGCCCGCGAGCCCGACCGCGGCCAGCCTCGGCTGCTCGGCGAGCTGTACCGCACGCCGAACCTCGGCACGCTGCTGGAGCTCGGCCAGTGGGAGGCCGCAGAGCAGAAGGTGGAAGCCATTTTTCGGGAACTTGAGGCAGATTGGCTTGGTTCCCAGGAGCACCTTCTCGAAACTTATCTGGCCGTCGCCTCCTCGATCGCGGCCTTGATCCACCGGACCAAAAAATGGCTCGCCGACACGATCGGCGAAGATTTCTACGCTGTGGCCAGCCGCCAGCCGATCCAAACGACGGATGAGCTGCGCCGGTGGACGATGCGGGTCATGGAGCATTACCGGCATTCGGTCAGCGGCGTTGAAAAAGACTCCCGTTCAGCGATTATCCGCAAAGTGCAGGATTTTATCGCGGAGCATCCGGACAGCTCGACGCTGCAGACGATTTCGGCGCATGTCTACCTGAATCCCTCCTATCTCTCCAAAATCTATAAGCTGGAGACCGGGGAGGGCATCAGCGAATATATCCTGCGCATCCGGATGGAAAAAGCGGCCTTGCTGCTCGAACGCTCGCAGGACAAAATCTATGAAATCTCGGAATCGCTGGGCTACCACAAACCCAGCTATTTTATCCAGCTGTTCCGCCGGTACTTCGGGCTGACGCCGCAGGAGTACAGGAATAAGCTGGGGGTTTGAAGGTAAAGCAGCCCTAATAGCACAGCAGAAGGCAAGGACAAGACATAGCAAAAAAAAACGGCCTGACAGTCTAAAAGACGTCAGGTCGTTTCTATACTTTCAGTTAGTTCCAGAAGTTCGTTTAATTGGTATTGGAGAAAATCATCCGGTCAAAATTACCAGGATATTTGCGGTCAGTCGTAGTGGAACCCTTTAGCACTACACAAATGGTTTGTACGCCTGTCAGCGGCAGATCAAGTTGTGCACCCGCTATGGAAAAATGATCCCAGCCTGTACCGGTATTGGGAAGATTGATACGACCTACAAGTTCACCATCTTTATTATTTAGACGGATTTCCGCATAAACATCATTTGGTGTTTTATCAATAGGAGAATCGTATTCTACCTTAACATAATTTTTCCCCTTAGTACCAAAGTCTACATTATTATAAATCAGCCATGCTCCGTCAAAAGTATTGCCTACCGTCACACCTCCATTTTTATTTTCCGTTTTCAAAGGTTCATTATTGAAGGTGTTTTTTGCATCTGACCAGCTGCTTCTGGATTCGAATTCCACCGTCAAATCCGGGTCCGTCTGCGGTGGATCCGTTTGAGGCGGATCGGTTTCCGGCGGAACGGTATTGAGCGTGAAACTCGCATTGTCAAAGTTGCCGATGTACCAATAAGTTCCGTCCGTTGACCCTTTCAAAACAAAGAAAAGATCTTGAACACCCGTTAATGTTTTTGTCAGTCCTCCACTAACCGTAGCATAAGTGTCCCAACCAGAACCGGTTGGCGGCGTCTGCAGGGTTCCCACCAAAGGTCCGTCAACGGCCCCCAAATGCAGCTCTACATGAGCATCCGAAGCTGTATTGGCCTGTTTACCCGTGTATTCTACAGACCATGTGTTCACCCCGGTAGTTCCGAAATCCATCCCTTTGTATGCTAACCATGCATTGTTAAAGGTATTGGCTACCCGCTGGCCGCTTTTTCCGCCTTCTGTGCTGAGCGGTCTGCTGTTGCCGGGATTAGTATCTGTGCTCCATTCATCGTACTTCTCAAGCTCGAGCTTTGCGAAATCGCTTCTAACCGCCTGGTATTCCCAGGTAAAGCGGTCAAAATTGCCGATGTAAGGAAGCGAACTGGTGTCACCTTTCATGACCACATACAGGTTTTGTTTCCCGGTTACCGTTTTGTCAAGGAATCCTGAGGTCGTTTTATAGGATCGAGAATTTTTGTCCGCCCAGTTACTGCCGGTATTCGGCAGGGCCAGTGTCCCTATCAGTTCTCCGTCTACAGCTCCCAAGCGGAATTCCAGCTTGGCGTCAGCCGGAACTTTGTTGTTAGGCGCGTCGTATTCCACCGTCATGCGGTTTGCACCTTCCGTGCCGAAATCAACATTATTATAGGCCAGCCATGCACCGTTAAAGGTATTGCTAACAACAATATTGCCTCCGTTATTCTCTTCTGTACCCAGTGGTTTGCTATTGGGATGATTTACGGCGGTTTTATCGCTGAAGCTTTCAAACTCGATAGTCCGGTGATCCGGTTCCGGCTCAACAATTTCAATCGGCGGCTCCGGAATATCCGGCGTTTTCACCGGTACCGGAATCAGTTCGGGCAGCGGTTCCTCTCCGCCAGGATTGCCCGGGTTTCCAGGCTCTTCTCCCGGATTACCAGGATCAGGCTGTGTTTCCGGCTGGGAAACAATCGGATCAGCTAACCAGACCGCATCATAAATATTACCGTTATATTGATCTACCAGATAAATATTGACCTGATATTTCTTGGCGTTTACGTTAAAACTCTGCTTCAGATCGAAGTCTCCCGTTTGGACAGGAATGGCGCTGGACACATAGGCCTGGTCACCGCCGGCCATCAATTGGATAACGGCTACGGCCGAATCCGCATAAGCCCCTTTCAGTGTGCCCGAAACGTCCACGACCATGTTGCCGGTGCGGTTGACCTTGGCATCCAGATCAAATACGTCCCATTTAATGTCCGAGGTATAAGGAGCGTCCGAAAGCAGCGCTTCGCCGGCCGCTACGTTCAGCTCTTCATTTTCTTTTACTCGCACCTGAACTTTCCCTGCTTCATAAGCGGCTGGCCCTACAATTTGCGGATTGCTTGTCGCCGTGGTCCAGGTTTGTCCTCCGTTTGTGCTGAACTGATAATTCGAGGCTTGTTCAAACCCCGGAACAAACGTCCAGCCAAACGTGTTCGCAGTATCGTCTACCAAAGGTCCCGTCGGCGCTGCCGGTTTCGTCAGCTGCTTCACCGCAACCAGGCCGAAATCAAACGCGATATCCGAACTTGTTCCATTAGCCTGGTGAACTTCAGCGGTCAATACGTTGGTTCCTTTCACAAGCAAAGACGGATCCACGCTAAACGCATTCCAGTCGCGCTCGTCATTTACGGTTACGTTCGCATTGGTTGCGTAGCTGACTTGACCGGTAGGCATATTCGTGCGGACAATTTCATGGCCATTCAAATAAACGACGGCTCCATCGTCGCGAACCAAATTAGCGTTAAGCTCCAAAATATCATCCGTATTCGTTACGTCAAACGTTTTACGGAAATAAGTGGTCGTGTACTTGTTATTCGCATCAGGACCGTAGCTGACAACCGTTTTGGCATATCCTTTGTTATCGTAGCCAAGCGGTGCCGCGCCGGATCTCCAGCTGCTGTCGTCAAAGCTTGCGCCTATCCAGCCTGCATCGACCGACTGGCCTTTGTCGTCATACTTCCAGTCTGAACCTTGGGCGATCAAATCCTGATGGGACAAGGAGGTGTCCACGTCACCGCTGTAATCCGTTGTAGGCGGAGCGGCGGAGGTTTTAGCCCCCCAGGCCATATTCGGCTTGGAGCCCATTTCAAAATTCAAAATGCCGCCGGACATCAGATCTTCGTAGCTGATCCAGGCCTGATCAAACGTTTTTCCGTTCAGCGTGGCCGACTGGATGAAGCGGTTATCGCTGGAAACGTTATTTGCTTTGATGGTAAACGTTTTACCGCCGTCCAGATGCAATTTTACTTCCGAGAAGATCGGCGAGCCGATCAGGAAATCCGCATCCCCCGGGTTGCCCGGAAACAATCCCAATGCGCTGTATACGAACCAGGAAGCCATGGCACCCGCATCATCGTCCATCGAAGACAGATACCCTTCCGGGTCTGCACGGTAAACACGTGATTTTAGCGGATAATTGTATAGGCCGTGGTTGTGGTATTTCTGGGTAACGACCTCCGTTGTGTACTCCCGGGCAAAATACTGAGTCAAATAAGGATAACCCAGATAGTCGAATAAATATGGAGCATCCAAGTCTTCTTCATTGATGGCCATGTATTCATCCCGGTTAAAAAAGTCTACGAGCTGCTTGGCCATCTCGGTTCTGCCACCCATCAGTGCAGCCAAACCGTCCATATCCTGCGTAGCGGACCAACGATACTGCCACAAATTTCCTTGGTAGGCATATTTGTCTACCGCTGCTACGTCGGCTCCGTTAACTGTACTTCCGTTTGGTGTAAAAAATCCAAGCTTCTGGCCTTTTTCATCAACCTGATCTGGATTCCAGAGATTTTTGTAGGACAAGGTCATCTGTTTATATTTCTCATAGGTGACTTTATCCCCAAGGAGCTCGGCCAGCTTCATCGGGAAATAGGCGCTTTTGGCCTTCTCCAGCTGTCCGGACACTTTGTCCTGATCGCCGAAGTTATCCGCATCAACAGCCATGCCTTTAAGCGAGTTGTAAGCGTCGAAGTCTTGGAAGCCCTTCGTATAAGCATCCAGAAGCACAGCCCCGTTAAATTCGTTTCGAACCGTCGGGCTTGGCCAATAACCGTCCCCCCACTGCGTATAAGTACCGCGCGTTTTGTACAGATCCGCCAAAGATTGTACGATGTTATTGTATTCGTTAGGCGTCAGTACCGAGAACAAGGCGTACTTGCGGAAATCGTCCCAGGTTGTCCAGCCGTTATAATATTCGAAATCTGCGCCGAGATCCGACGCTTGACGGATGGTATTTTCGTCCCGGCCCGCCTTAAAGGTTCCGGCGGAGCTCGTTACGTTTTTTGGATGAAGAAACGTATGGTACATTTGCGTATAAAAAACACGTTTGTTTTCTTCATCGGCATCCGTGATATCCACTTTGCCAAGCAAGTCATTCCAGGTATTGCGAAGCTTTTCATGCTGGGCATCGAAATCCCAGCCCGCAATGTCCTGATCGCGTTCTGCTTTTGCTTGCTCCACGCTGATCGGGGAAAGCCCCACTTTCGCTTGGACGACTTTGTTGCCGTCAGTATTGAAGTTCAACCATACCCCGCTGTTGGTCCCGCTGCGCTCCGCAGCCGTACCTGTTGCATCCCCCTGCCAGGAAGTATAGGAATCGAAATTGTGATCGAACTGGATCGAATAATACAGGGTGTAATATCCGTTCCCGCACACGTTTTTCGATTTAATCATGCCGGCAATTTCGTTTCCGTTTTCAACCTTCAGATTAGCGTCGATCATACCGGCGTAGGAATTCGAGAGGTCAACCAGTACCGAACCCGTAGACGCGGAAGCCGGGAAGGTGTAGCGGTGGAAACCTACGTTGTCCGATGCCGTCAGTTCAACCCCAACTCCGGAAGCCAGATTAACGGCGTAATAGCCCGCCGAAGCCTGCTCGCTGCTTTTGTCATACAGCTGTTTGTATTCATTTACGTTTTTGGTAAAAGCTTTTGTTTCCGGCATCATGAGAATGTTGCCGCCCGCACCGCTGCAGCCTACGCCGCTGAAACGCAGATGCGAAAATCCTTTTAAATATTTATCCTGGTAGTAGTAACCGCTGAACGCACCGCCGTCGCTGTCCGGCCCAAGCGAAACAAGGCCGAATGGCGCAGTAGGCCCAGGATTGGTTTGGCCGTTGTCGCCCATCGTGTTAACTAATGGATCCACATAATCGACGGGAGCTAAATTTATCGCCGGATAGGCAGGTGTCTTGCCCTGCTCTACCCCGAAAAGCTCCAGTTCATACAGCCGAACCGTATTGTCGTTAGCCGCGCCTTTACTAATGTATAGACGGACATATTGAGCCGAAAACGGTTCAGGGAGATAACGATCTACAATCGACTGCACATTATTTTGCACGATATCGATATCGGTCCATGTTTTTCCGTCGTCGCTTTTTTGCAGGCGGAAGTTTTGCGTGTTCCAATAAGGACTGTTTTCATTGTTAATACCAGCGTTTTTCACAGTCCATTGATTGATGGTGTACACCTTGCCCAAGTCCAGCTTCAACCATTTGACACCTTGCTTGGGAGTTGTCGCGTCGCACCATTTCGTGTCATTTTTACCGTCGACCGCAAACTTGGGAGCTTCATTGCTGTTGCATTGTCCCGATCCCGTGACCTGAGCATTTAAAGCCACATTTTTTGTCTTCTCGCCTTGCCCTGCGGGTGGGGCCGCAGAGACGGAAACGGTAAAAGTACCCACCGTCAAGGATCCGATCATGCTGAACAAAAGCACCAAAGTCATGAGCGTTCCAAAAAAACACTTTTTCATCGCGTTTGGATCTCCCCTCTCTTCTTATCCTTACAGAGAACTGTCTGTAATCAGTCTTTGAATCATCACGGCAACCTCGGCACGAGTTACTGAACGGTCCGGATTAAATTGGGACCCGTCGCCTTGGATCAGGCCTTTCGTCCAGGCTCTTTCCACGGCCGCTCCCGCCCACACCGAAATGCTGCTTGTATCCGTAAAAGCAGGTTTTCCTTGCTTTACAGTGGCAAGATTAAAATAATCCGCCGCTCTGACCAGAGCGACCACGGCCTCTTCACGGGTAATGGAATCGTTTGGCCGGAATTTGCCGTCGTAACCCGTAATGATATCCAATGCTGCCGCATCCGCTACCTGCTGCGTATAATATTGACCCGACGGAATGTCGGTAAAGGCATCGGCAGGACCTTGCCCAACCAGCGGGTTGCCCGACTGCTCCAGGGCACGCATAACCAAAGTGACGAACTCGGCCCGGGTAATGCTGCGGTTCGGCGCATAATGCTGCTCGTCAATGCCGCGAACGATATGTTTTGCAGTCAGCGATTTAACGGATTCTTCCGCCCAATGTCCAGCCATGTCGGCAAAAGACTTGTTATATTCAAGAATTGCATAGTAGGAAAAATGCTCCGCATTAAACGCAAAGATTCCGTTCTTCAGCGTACCGGGCATATATTCGGCCGTTTTGCCGTCTACGTAATATACGCCGGCCAAATCGGATGAAATGAGCTTTTCCTGTTCTGCCGTCAGTTTGAAAGACACCGTCGCCGGCTTATCCAGCTGGTGAATCTCCGTTACTTTCTCTCCGGTAATAACTTGAATAGCAACGGAAAGGACAATTCCGGTTGGAGCATATTCAGTATTAGAACCCAGCGACTGTTCTACGAAGGACTTGGCCTCATTGCTCCATGCCGCATTTAACACGATGCGAACTCGGGACAAATCATCGTTCCCTGCAGACAGGGAACCGGCCGGAAAGCGTATAGTACGGGCGCCGTTCGTGACAATCAAATCCAGGTTTTTATCCTTGAGCAGACTCATGGATTTAGCTGGATATTCCAAAGTGATTCCGGCATCTCCACTTTCAGCCGGCAGTTCAATCGTGACGGCGTTCTGCGCTTGCTTCACCGCTTCAGCCAACGTATCGCTTCCTACCAGGTAGGTCCCCTCACTGGAAAGTTCAGGTTTCACGTTTGCTCCGGCGGACTGTCCGGCGTCAGCCGGAATACCGGAATCATCCGGAATATCGCTATCTGTTGTCGGTTCCGCCGGAATGGAAGGGGAGGTACCGCCTGTACTCCGGTTTATGACGGAAAAAGTTCTTGTCAACGATTGATCCCCGCTGCCTGCAATCACTGTGTAACTTCCGTATGGAGCCAAGTCCTCCGTAGACGGAATAGTGATATTCCGGGAATAGACGCCCTTTTGGGCTGTAATGATATCAATGTAAAAAACGGTCTCGTTTGGACTCACAATTTTGACTTTAACCTCACCGTTTTCGTCTGCCGCCGTTCCGGAAAGCTTGATGACTCCGCCGCGCTGAACTTCCTTCGCGCTTAATTCAAGCGTGAAGGAAGCTGCGGCGGCGTAGCCTGAAACAGGCGAAAGCATAATCAGCAAAACCATAAGGGCCGCTACATATTTTTTCACCGTACCCGTCCTCTCTTTGTCGATTACTTAAGCACAACCGGCTGCGCCAACTGGAGCGGCACATTAAGAGTGCTGTCAAACGAATCGAATACAAAAACTTTGACGCTGTAATTTTGTCCGCTGACATTAAAATATTGAGAAATTTGATTTTCGTCTTCCTTCAGCGGAATGGCGTTAATCAACACCGGCTTATTTCCATCAAGCAGCTCAAAAATGGCATAAGCTTCGCCGCTGTATTCGGCCAGCCGTTCGTAGGCGAGGTCAACCTGAAGCTGACCCTCTTCCCGTTTCACTGTACCTCCAAGGAAAAAAGTATCCCGCGTACCGTTCACGGTAAACGGCTTGTCGGATGCAAGAGGCATTCCGGCAACCGTGCCTAAGTTCCCGTCTGCTTTTACGCGTACCCTTACAGTTCCCGAAGGATAATCTTGATCCCCTACAGGCAGCGGATTCGCGGTTACGTTCTCCCAGGTTTCGCCGCTGTCCAAACTGTATTCGTAATCGGACAGTTCGTCATATCCTGGCACAAGCGTCCAGCCGAACGTATTGTGCGCATCGTCAACAATCGGATCTGTCGGTGCCGGAGGCGTATTGCCAAGCGAAACGGCTGTTTTGATATCGGAATTATCCCGTTTATCTACGGAACGGACCGCAAACTCGTAGCTGATGCCTGGATCGGCACCTTCCACCGTATATTCATACTCCGTTTTTCCTTGTACGGCCGGAACGTAAACACTCCAGTTTTTGCCCAGCTTGCCGTTAACCTCGTAAATCCGGAAACCCCGGATCACATCATCCGTGCTGACATCCGCAGGTTTCGTCCAGGTAAGAACCGTTTTCCGTTCTTCCGTCTTCTTAACGGACAATTTTTCAACCGGATTAGGTTTGTTGTCGTTCCTGACAATGGAATAAGTATCGAAAGGGGAGTCTTCGCCGGATTTATAAGAATCGATAGTAAAGCTGTCTTCAGTCATTTGAACGCCGGAATAAATGGCTACCCGCGGCTGTTCGAACACATCCGTATAATACCGGTTAACTCCTTCCTTCAGGTCATAGAACTTAGTTGCCGCCGAGTTGTTGATCATGTATAGGGTACCGCCCGGTTCAATCACATTGCCTTTCACGTCAGTTTCGATGTCTTGAACCCGTTGGTCATTGTACATTTGGTAAGATCTCATAAACGTATGATCGTGTCCTTGAAGAACTACGTCGATGCCCAATTCGTCAAATACCGGATAAAGCGTTTGTCTTAGCGCCAAGATGTCGCTGTCCAACGCATGGTTGCCCACGGAATAGATCGCTTTATGGAAAGCGACAATTTTCCATTTCTTATCCGTCTCCGCAACCTCGCGTTTAAGCCATTTGATTTCCTCGTCAAAGGACTTTTTCTGGCGCTCGTCCCAGCCAATATCCATCGTATTCAGGACCATAATATGGGCTTCACCGTAATCAAAGGAATAAACACTTCCCGGAGGCAGCGGGTCAGGAATGGAGTCGTTCGGATAGTTGAAATGGTAATAATAGTTGTCGTTGTAGGGACCTTCATGGTTGCCCACGGCTGCCATAACCGGAAGATTCATGAGCATGTCCTGCGGCTGGCCGAAATAATCGAGCCACTGGGATTCCAAGGAGCCCGCATCCACCTGGTCTCCCGTCATAAGCAGGAATTTGGCATCCGGAAAATCTTCCAACCCGTTTTTCAAAGTGTTTGCCCAAACCGAATAGTCATCTGTATTGGAGCCTTGAGAGTCCGTCATATAGAGAAATTCATACTTATTTTCCCCTTCGGCTTCCGTTGTAAAAGTGCCCGTCTGGCTCCAGCTACCATCGCTGCCGACCCGGTATTTATAAGCCGTTCCTGGCGTCAGGCCGGTGGCCATAGCTTTATGACTGATAAAAGAGCCGGTAGTTGAATCGGTGATTTTGAGATTTGGCAAAACCCGCGTATCGGCAGGGTCGCCCTCGAAACGTTTTACTGCAGCAGAATCAAAATCCTGATTTGCCGGAACAACCTCTACAATGCTGTCCAGAATGTTGGCAGGCGCGCTGTCCGGCATTTCGTAAGAGGTATACCAGGCAAAAGAACGGTTTGTTTGCGGGCTGCCAAACAAAGACATGGCAATCGCAATCGGCGAGTAATTCACATAATGATTCACCGGGCTGAAAGTAAAGCTTCCCACTTTCCCGCCTTCGGAAAATGCCAAATCAGCCTGCCCGTCATAACTGATGTTAATGACTTCCTTGGATACGACGGGTTCTTCCAGTTTAAGTTTCAGCACGGAAGGGGATCCGCCAAGCTCGGCACTTTGGATGTCCGCTTCACGATCGCCGATTTTGGCCGTAAAGTGTTGTGCAAGCCCGTCCGGCAGAGTGCCAAGATCAGCCATCAGGTTAAGCGAGACCGTCAAGCCGTCTGCCGCAACATTGCCCGAAACAGGCCCGCTGTAGCTTTGCGGAAGGAAAAAGGCGTTGCTTGGTACGATTTCCTTAGCAAGATTTGGGGTTGACCAGCGCAAATACAAATGGGAACCGCCAAAATCCTCAAAATATTCAACTTTAAAATTGTATTTTTCTCCGCCTTGCAGGGTAATCGGAACGCTGGCTTGTTCCAGGTCCCAATCATTCGCCCAGTGGTCTATGACAAGCTCGTCATTCATCCACAAGCGGAACCCGTTATCCCCTGTCATGTAAAAGGTGTAATCCCCATCCTCGGGCGGCATAATCCGGCCTGTCCAGCGGACATTGGCATGATCCTCGCTGCCTGTCCATGTTTTAAGAATAGGATTCAGATCCGTAAAGTTAATCTGCGGATCAATAAGGGTCGCTTTGTAATTGCCGAAGCCAAAATCGCTGGCTCCGGCGTAGTACTCGCCAAGAAGCCCATTAGGCTGGTCGCTTGGTGCAAGTTGTCCCTCCGTAACCGTAACAAGAGCGGAAGCTTTTAATCCGTCTTCCGTCGTTGCCGTAATTCCGGTAGTTCCCGGCTTCACTCCAGTCACCAGGCCGCTGTCGCTAACCGTTGCGATGCCCGGATCATCGGAGGACCAGGTATAAGGGACTGGGTCTCCAGATATATCACGTGTTATATTGGCGGTCAGCTGTTCCGTCTCTCCGACGCCAAGCTCCAAAGTTTCTTTATTTAGCGTAATGCTAGCCGGTGTTTCATCGCCCGGTTCTTCATCGCCGGCTTCTTCGGCCAGGGCTCCAAAGGCTTGAAACTCGTAAATATTAGAGGCATACAATCCGGTGTCCGCATCCGCTTCTCCGGGATTTTGAATGTTCAGCTTAAAATATCTGGCCGTAACGGGGACTTCCAAGTTATGCGTGCTAATAGCATAGGTATTGTCCGTTACCGTCACGACAGGCGTCCAATTCTCATCGTCTTCGCTGGTCTCAATCGTAAAAGCCCGGGTATCCGATGTGGGGGAGACACCCGCTGCTCCTGCGTGAGCAATAACAAAACGGTCAACCGTTGCTGCTGCTCCGACATCGATTTCCAACCAGTCGGGATTTTCCGGGTCCGGCAAATCGCCTTGACCTTGGGAAACCCAATTTCCTTCGTTCATTTTGCCGTCAATCGCCTTTTCCGGCGTTTCATCCGCGGACCGGTAACTGCTGGCCGTCGCGGTTACACCCGGGCCTGCAAAAACATTCGTTCCCGACGTTTCGGCAGCTTCGGCGGTTTCGGCAGCTTCTGCTGCAACCGGCTTGTACAATTGCCCTGAGCCCGAAGAAAACAGCGAGGTCACCAGCAATATTCCCGCCAGGATTTGGCTTGTCAGCCTGCTACTCCTTTTCAAATCACTTTCCCTCCTAATTGATGATGATTTTCAATAGGTCATGATACGTTTTAAGGAGGGGGGGTTCAATTCATGAATGGTAAAATTAAAATTAACTTTGTGTTAACGGAATCTAAGCATCCATAGATTTTATCTTTATAAAACAAGTTTGCAATCAGGTTTATCCCTTAACTCACACGGTATGTAATTTAAATAAGAGCCTGGAATACTAAAGATATCGGGCTGTTTTTATTGGTATATCGGTTTATTTCTCTTGTTATCCTATGACCGGGCATCACTCGTATCGAAACTATCCATTTGTTAATTAAGTGTAAAACCAATTGATTTTTTCCCTATTTTTTACTGTTTATTTAGCCGGTCATTTGATGACGATACCACCAGTAAAAGTAAATAAAATCAATAAAAAGGAGATTTGACCACCGGTTATAAAGTGGAAAAATCGCCTTTTCTTCATTTACTCTATGATTCGATTGAATTGAAACGATGCCGGCCGCGCAGTCGCGGCGGCCAAAGCCGCCAGCAAATAAAGCAGGCCGGCGGCTTCGATCACAATCACGACTCCTGCAGTTCCCTTAAATTTGCCCCGCAGGTTTATGGGTAAATCGGACTATTCCGGATTTGGGAACCGCCGCTTCTATCAGCTTATCCCCGATCTCTATGGTGCTTAGGCTCAGGGTTCGTCCGCGGCAGTCCTTAATTTCCATTTCATAGGCTGCCGGGGCAAGGGACGGCTTGATCACTACGTTTCCGGTTGCCGTTCCGTTGACGATAACCAGCTCCCGAAACCCTTCTTTTACCTCGGCAACCATCCGGGTGTACAAAGCGATAATCCGGCGATCGTTCTTATGTGCCGTAACGACCGGGTACAGCAGTTCGGGCAATAACGGAGCGAGTTCTCCCTGCAGCAGCACTTCGCGATACTCGGTGCAAAAAGCAAGCCAGAAACGCAGCATCTCCAGCTGATCGGAGCTGATTTCATCCAGCCGGACGGAAATCTGCGGCACCGAGAACAGAACGTTGATCAGCTGCATAGCGGCATTTTCGGGAGTTTCACCGTGGTTGAACATGATCATATCCGAATGGACGGCCGTGTCTCCGGAAAGCAGCCGCAAATCGAGCGTCCGGACCCGGTTCTGTATAAAATCGTTCGGGCAGTCGCTGGCTCTGAACATGTTGCCGTATTTGCGCATCAGCGGTCCGATATAGGTTTGGCGGAATTCGATCAGAATATCGGGCTTAATCGCCCGCAGCCTGACCATGACATCGGTCAACAGACGGTCGACCGCCTCAGGCACCGAATGGTAATCCTGGCCTTGCCGAAGACCGGTTTGTTGAAGCTCGCGGCTGATTCTGAAGCTGTCGACAAAATCCAGCTTCAATCCGTCGATATCCCATTCGCGGACAGCCTGCTCGTAAACGCCGATCAAATATTCCCTGACTTCGGGATAACGGGGATCGAGCACGCCGGCGTTCAGCTTATCCTCGTACAGCAGCAGCATGTCCTTGAAGCGAGGCCAAATCTGGCTGTGGATACCGGCGAAAGGCACGGAATACCAAAGCATGTATTTTAATCCCAGCCGGTGGATCTCCTTGACGTGGGCTTTCATATCAGGGATTTTTGAGCCGCAGACCTCCCAGTCGCCTGTATAGGCATATCCCCGGCTGTTATCCAGCGTTTGCCAGCCGTCATCAACGATAATGCTGTCGCAGCCGATTTTCTTGGCCAGCCCGGCCTGCCGTTCCAGTTCAGCGGCGGTCAGCTCCTGATGGAAGGAGTACCAGGTGGAATACATAGGACTCAGAGCTACTTCAGGCACCGGTGCAGGCTTGAATCCGGGCAGCGTTTCCCACCAGTCGGACGTGCTTTTGAGCGCTTCGTAATAAGGGATATCCCGGTAGTCGATGCGCAGTGTGCCTTCATATACCTCGATCTGCGGCATCGGTTCTTCAAATAAGGTAATGGAGCAGAGAAAGGAAGAATCCTCCTCATGCAGTCCGGCCTTGAGCGTCAAATGATTCAGCGCATCGGAAAAAGCGAAGGTCATCCGGTTTTGGCCATTCAAATTAAACATGGAGGCCACCGGGGCAAGCGACGTGATCCGGGAATGAAACCCTTCCCCCCAATCGATCTGGAACGCTTTGTTCCGATCCGTTCCCGGATGCCACAGAGAGTGGATATCCACGGACGGCTGAGACCATTCGATCCGGCAAACCGGCGGGTGCGCCGGCCCTCCTTTTGCGCTGATTCGGATATGAAACAAAACGACATGGTCCTCCGGCTGCTCGCGGGTTACCTCCATTTCAAATCCGCTGCCATCAGTCGTTACGGATAATTCCGGTACGAAAGTTTTGATAAAACTTTTCATAATACCTCCTGCAATTAAGTAAAAGTTTTTGGGAATAACATCTCTTGATTCAGTATATAGTTTACGAAACATACAGTAAACAAAAATCTTAATTCGGGTAGTTTTTGGATCCGAATTCCAATTAAATCAGGTTATTGGATTATGAAAGCGATCTCTAAAAAGATATTGTCAAAATAATGATTCTTTGTTATATTGAACACGGAAACAAGTTCGCTAATGTTTACTAAACAAAAGCGAATCTCATTGCCATTTTAGTACCTAAAATATACAATGATTGCGAGGGATGTTTCCCAAAATATGAAGTGAAAAAAGGTGATTGGTTTTGGCAACAATTCGTGACGTAGCCAGTTTGGCTGGCGTGTCTCCGTCAACGGTATCCCGGGTGCTGAACGGAGATCCGTCCCTATCGGTTCAAGAAGAAACGCGCAAGAAAATCCTTTCGGCCGCAGAAGAGCTGAAATACAAAATGGTTCAGCGGCGGTCGGCAGCGGGGAAAGCGGCACAATTAAAAGATTATAAAATCGGGCTGGTTACGTTTTGTTCCGAACAATTCGAGGCCGAAGACCCGTATTATTTATCCATTCGCCTGCAAATTGAAAAAGAATTCAATCAGCTCGGCCTTCTGATTACCCGCACGATCCGCTGGGTTAACCACGAGTCTTATGAAAGCCTTTCCGGACTTGACGGCCTGATTGTAATCGGGAAATTCGAATTTGATCCGTACAATTTATTTTTCAACCGGATTCAAAATGTCGTGTTTGTCGATTATAGCCCGGACGAAAACCGGTTTGACTCGGTCATAGTGGACTTCAACAAAGTGACGACGATGGCGCTCGACCATTTGCTCGAATTGGGTTATACCAAAATCGGCTTGATCAGCTCCCGGGATTTCATCAACCGTTTTGGTTCCAATACAGGGTTTGATTCGGTAGATCAGCGGCAGGCCAGCTTCGAGGCTTATATGAAGCAGAAAGGCCTTTATGCTCCGGAGCATGTTCATATCGGCAACGATTTTTCCATGTCCACCGGATACCGGCTGATGAAAGAAGCGATCGAAGGACGCAGCTTGCCTGAAGCGTTTCTCATCGGCTCCGATCCCATGGCGATTGCCGCCGGACGGGCGCTTAAAGAAGCGGGCCTGAAAGTGCCGAAGGACATTGCGCTCGTGGGCATCGACGATATTGAAATGGCCGCTTATACCGATCCGCCGCTTACGACGGTCAAAATCTATACCGAACAAATGGGTCAAACTGCAGTCCGAATGCTGCTCGAACGAATGAACGGCAGAGAAGTGCCGCTTAAGGTCGTGCTTCCTTCCAGGCTGATCGTCAGAAGCAGCTGCGGGGCGGAGCAAAAGCTGAAATCGACGGACAGCGCATAAGCAATGAGCGGCTTGCAACCGATAGAGCGGCTGTTGTCACGACAGCCGTATATCTACCATTAGGGGGAGATTATATATGAGAAAATGGTCTATCCTGGTTTTGTCTTTACTCGTTGTATGGGGTTTGACGGCATGCGGCAGCGGCTCGAACAATGCTTCGAACGATGCAGCCGGCAATGCAAATGCCAGTAATCAAAGTGGTGCTGGCGGCGCAGGGGCAGGCCCAAAAGGGAACATCACATTTGCCTTCTGGGGAGCCCAGACGGAAGCCGATGCCATCAAGCAGGTTATTGATAATTTTCAAAGCCACAATCCGGGCATCAAAGTGGAAAGCCAGTGGATTCAGCAGGATTATCTGACTAAACTTCAAACGATGATTGCAGGCGGCACAACACCGGATGTTATCTTGGTCTCCGGAGGAGATTTACCTGGATTTGCAAGCGCTTTCCAAGAGCTGCAAATCGATCCTTCCGTGTTCAGCTCCCAGTCCCTCGTTGATGCGATGTCCATTGACGGCAAAACTTATGCCGCGCCATTTATCATCAAACCGAAGGTGATGGCGATCAATACGGATCTGTTCAAAAAGAACAACATTCCCCTTCCAAGCAAAACCGAACCGATGACGACGGATCAGTTTGATGAAATCTCCAAAAAAATTACCAGCGGCGAAGGCTCCTCCAAAATTTACGGCTCCGAACCGCTCTGGATCGGCAACTGGATTTACGCCTTTGGCGGCCAATATTATTCCGATGATTTGAGCAAATCCATGCTGGATTCGCCGGAAGCCATTAAAGCCGGGGAATATATCGTTTCCACGAAACAGGCCGGCACCGTGCCAAGCGATAACGAAAAACAGGGACAGGACATGATGAACTGGTTCCTCTCCGGCCGAATCGGCATGTATACCGACTTTGGTCCTTGGAGCATTCCTCAAATGGCCGAAACCGAAGGTTTTGACTGGGATCTGGTTCCCTTCCCGGGCAACGGCGGCTCCAAAGAGGTCGATGGTCTGGCACTGAGCAAGGACAGCAAAAATCCGGATGCGGCCAAAGCCTTCATCACCTACCTGACGCAAAATGAAGAGGCCCAAAAGATTATTGGCGGAGATAAAAGCGCTTACGGCGTACCCGTGCTCGCAAGCGCCATGGATGCTTTTGAGCAAATCTTTCCGGATAAAAACCTGAACGCGTTTGTTTATGCCGCAGAAAATCAACATATCCAGGAAGCGCAAAAACGCACGAACGAAATCAACAACGAACTGAAAGCCATTGACGATCAGACGCCGATCGGCATCGGCAAGCAGGACGTCAAGGTAGTTTTCCCGCAGGTGGCCGAGAAGATCAACAAAATCCTACAACAATAAAGACAGGAGCGGCCTATGAACGGATTAATTGAAACACTTTACCGGTTTTATGAAAACATGGGGATGCCGGCAGTTCTGCTGCCGCTTCTCCCCTTTCTGACCCTGATCATCATCCTGTACGCGGTTCTGTTTGCGGTTACGCGTTTTTTAGTCAAGAAAAAAGTGATGCGGACCAAAACCGCCAGCTTTTATATGTTTGTGTCGGTGTGGGTCGTAGGTTTCCTTCTGTTTACGCTCGGACCGATGATTTTTTCGCTTTATATCAGCTTTACGCAATGGGAGGTCGTCAACCCGCCGGAGTGGATAGGGACCGATAACTACCGGATGTTGTTTAAGGACAGCATCTTTTACAAATCGCTCGGCGTCACTTTTTACTACACGCTGGTCAGCGTGCCGCTGCAGGTGGCTTTGTCCCTGCTGATCGCCCTGCTGATGAATCTGAAGCTGCGGACGATCTATCTGTTCCGGACCATCTATTATATGCCTACCCTGGTGCAGGGGGTTGCGCAGGTCGTGCTGTTTATCTGGATTTTCAATCCAAACGTAGGTCTGATCAATTCGGTGCTGAGAGTATTCGGCATTGAGGGGCCGGGCTGGCTGACGAGCCCTTCCTGGGCCATGCCGGCAATTATCATCATGAGCTTGTGGACGGTCGGCGGAAATATGATTATTTACCTGGCCGGCTTGACGGATATTCCGCAGAGCCTTTACGAACAAGCGGATATCGACGGCGCCACCGCCTGGCGCAAATTTTGGAACGTTACGCTGCCGCAAATCTCCCCTATTTTGTTCTTTAATACGGTGACCAGCATGATCGGCGCGTTCCAGACGTTTACGCAGGGTTTCCTGACGGCCGGCGGGCCAGATAATTCTTTGCTTTTTTACGCTTATTATTTATACCAAAACGCCTTTATGTGGTTCAAAATGGGCTACGGCTCCGCGCTTGCCTGGGTGCTGTTCGTCATCATCCTGATCTTTACGGCATTGGTCTTCCGCAGCAGCGCGTTATGGGTTTATTACGAAAATGAAGTTGGGGGGAGGAAACGTCGTGTTCGCAAGCAAAAAGCGTAGTACCACCGTCAAGCGTATTTTGGCCTATCTCATTCTGATCGCCGGGAGCGTCGCTTTTTTGTATCCGTTTATCTGGATGATCGCAGCGTCTTTGCGCAGTCTGGAGGAAATCGCGAAATCCGGCATGAACGTGTGGCCTCAGAACTGGCGCTGGGATAACTATTCCAAAGCGTTGTCCTCCTTCCCTTTTGGCCGTTATCTGGTCAATTCCATTATCACCACCGTACTGCCGATTATCGGCACGGTATTCTCCTGTTCGCTGGTCGGATATGCGTTTGCCCGCATGAAGGTAAAAGGCAGCGGTCTGCTGTTTGTGCTGGTGCTGTCGACTATGCTGCTTCCCGGCGAGGTTACGATGATTCCGCAGTTTATCCTGTTCAAAAAGCTGGGGATGCTCGATTCGCTGTACCCGCTTATTGTTCCGACCTTTTTCGCCTCGCCGTTTTACATTTTTCTGTTCCGGCAATTTTATTCCCGGCTTCCGGTCGGGCTTGAAGAGGCGGCGATCATTGACGGCAGCGGTTATTTCAAGATTTGGCGCACCATCTTTCTGCCTTTGTCCAAACCGGCGCTTATGGCTGTAGGCGTTATGGTGTTCATGGGCTCCTGGAACAACTTTATGGGGCCGCTGATTTATGTCAACAGCGATAAATGGAAAACGCTGACGCTCGGGCTGGCCGGATTCCAGGGCACCTATTCGACAGCCACCAACCTGCTGATGGCAGCAGCTGTAGTGATTACATTGCCATGTATCGTTTTGTTCTTCACCGCCCAAAAAGCATTTATGGAAGGTTTGACCTTCTCCGGTTCTAAAGAGAGCTAAATTACAGACAAGGGAGTGGAGTTTAGTGACAGACATTTTGAAGTTGAAAAAAGAAGCCGGCGTTATCGCTTTTCAATCATCGGACGCCGAGCTGAATGAAGGTTTCGTTTGGGCGAAAAACCAAGCTCTGGCTTACGCCCATTTCGGCGAAGACGCCGCCGGGCCTTGGTACGAAGCAGCCCTGCCCGGACGCGGAGCCTTCTGCATCCGGGACGTCATGCACCACAGCGCCGGAGCGGCAGCGCTTGGCCTTACGCCGCACACAAAAAACATGCTGCTGCGTTTCGCCGAAAACATTTCGCCTTCGCGCGATTGGTGCACCTATTGGGAAATTACCAAAGATGGCGAACCCGCCAAAGAGGATTACGACAATGACCAGGATTTCTGGTATAACCTGCCGGCCAACTTCGATATCATCGATGCCTGCTGGCGGATGTATCTCTGGACGGGCGACCAGGATTACCTTGACCATCCGGTTCTTCGGGAATTTTTCCGACTGACCTTAACGGAATATACGAATACGTGGGACAAAGACGGAGACGGCATTCTGGATTACAATCCGGCATACGGCCGCCGCGGCCTCGCTACCTATAATGAAGCCGGCATCCAGCCGCTTGCGGGCGGAGATATGATCGGCACCCAAATCGCGGCTTACCACGCCTATTCCAAGATGGCCGGACTGCGGGGCCGTGAAGAGGAGCAGCAACTTTATGCCGCTAAGGCACACGAGCTGGAACAAGTATATGATCGTCTCTGGTGGAGCGAGGAGCACGGCCGCTTCAGCGGCGCGATGCGTCAGGACCGTTCGTTTGTGACGCAATACAACGCTGAAGGCACTTTTCTGCCGCTTTATTTTGGAGTCGTGACAGATCCCGCCAAGCTGCGGCGGTCTTTGCAAGACGTTAATGTAAATCTTGTAGAAAACGTAGAGGGAAAAACCTATCTGCCGGATATTTTTTACCGCTACGGCATGAACCGTGAAGCTTTCCGCGAACTGAAGGAGCTTGTTGATCCTGACCTGCACCGCCGCGAATATCCGGAAGTGTCTTATTGCGCGGTAGGCGCTGTCGTCACCGGCTTGATGGGCATTTCCGGCGACGGAGGCAGCACGCTGTCGACGCTGCCGAAGCTGAACGGTTCGCTGGAATGGGCGGAAGTGAGCGGGGTGCCCGTTCTGGGCCGCACGGCCAAAGTCCGTCACCTGAAAGAGGAAACAACGAAATTGACCCTTGAGCAAGGGGAAACGCTCCTTTGGAAGGCATCGTTTCCCGGAAAAGCCGATGTTTTATACCATAACGGCGAGGCGGTTCCCGCCCAGACCGTAACTACGCTGCTTGGCGAAACGTTCTCCTCTGTTACCGTTCGGGTTGCCGAGGGAGAAACGCATACCGTATCCGCAGCTGCCCAACCGAAGGGCTGATGCCGATGAAGTTTGATCTGCGCGAACAGTCGTTCAGTACTTATGGCTCTTATCTGGCTTTTTCTTATCCTTTTGATAAAAACAGCCCGTTCGGCCAAAAGGTCTGCCTCCGCATTTTGCATGGGGAATTCGAGCGGCAGGACATGTATCCGCTGCTCCTGGAAGACGAATCGGGTTCCGAGCTTCCTTACGAAGCGACCGGAACACCGGCCGAATGCATGCTAAACGCCGGAGAAAGGCAGCTCCGTTTCTGCTATCAGGATGCCGACAACGTCCATTTTACCGGCAACTGCGGGGTGCAGCTCACGAAAGCGGAGCTCGGCGGATATAACCGCGCCGTGTACCGGCGGGAGGATCTATGGGAGCTGGCAGGGGATACCTCCTCTCTCATGGTGATTGTCCGGGCCGGGCGGGCGGTCAATGAGTCCGTGTGGAGTCCGCGAGGGACCGGGGATGACACGATCCGTCTGCGGATTGTTCCGGATGAGACCGGCCGCGTCGACTTTCAAGTTCAGCGGTTCGATTTGACTTTCCGGCCCAAACCATACCTCCCTTACGAGGATAATCGGGCAGCGAAAGAACAAGCGTTTTCGCAATTTTTGGGGCAGATGCCGAAGCTGCCCGAGGTTTACAGGAAAGCAGCCGAGCTGGCTTTGTACATCAACTGGTCTTCGGTCGTGGAGCCGGAAGGGTATGTCAAAGCCCCGGCCATGCTTATGACCAAATCGTATATGAATTTCATCTGGAGCTGGGATTATGCGTTTAACGCGCTGGCGATGTGCCAGGGCTGGGAGCAGCTCGCTTATGACCAGTTTCTGGCGATGGTGCACGTTCAGGACGAAGACGGGGCGTATCCGGACTGCTTTAATGCCCGGAAGCTGATCCGCGGCTTTGTAAAACCGCCGGTTCAAGGATTCATATTGGACCGCATGCTGGAATTTGCAGTTCCTCCACGGGAGGTTCTGGAAACCTTGTATGGCTCGGTGTCCCGGCTGACCCGCTGGTGGCTTGACTACCGGACCGGCGAAGACGGCCTGCCGCTGTACCACCACGGGAACGATTCCGGCTGGGATAACGGAACGGCGTTTGCGGCCGGCGTGCCGGTCCAATCGCCCGATCTTTGCACCTGGCTGATCCTGCAAATGGATTTCCTGAAACGTATGGCGCTCCGGCTCGGAAGGCCGGACGAGGCAGACGAATGGAACGCGAAAGCGGACAGCCTGCTGGCGGCCATGCTGGATGTTTTGGTGGAAGGAGATCGTTTTACGGCGTTAAAAGTGCCGGAAAACATCCGAACAGGCTCGAACAGCCTGCTCCTGTTCGTCCCGCTGCTGCTTGGCGAAAGGCTGCCGGAAGGGCTGCGGCACAGCATGCTGGAGGATCTGCTTTCGCCGGGGCGCTTCCAGACCGCGTTTGGTTTTGCTTCCGAAGCCGTGGACAGCGTTTATTTCGTGGAGGACGGCTACTGGCGGGGCGCCGTTTGGCCGCCGCTCGCCTATATCCTGTCCGAAATGTTGCGGATCAACGGCCGCGAACAGGAAGCGCGGGAAAATGCCCGCGCGTTTTGCGACAACTGCGTTCGCGCCGGCTTTGCGGAGAACTACAGCGCTTTGGACGGACACCCGCTGAGGGATAACGGCTATACCTGGACCACCAGCGTATTTCTGATCTTTGCCCGCGATTATTTAACCCATTAGGCAAAAGCTTTTTGCCGAATAACGGATAAGATTCGGATAGCAGGCTGTTTGCGACAAACGGCCTGCTATTTTTATGCTCTCCTGCCTCTCCTGCCTCTTCTCCTCACTCTATAACTCTATTGAATTTCTTGGCTCTCCGGTTCCTTTTTATGGCCGGTATACTTCTCCACCATTTTATTTAAATAATCCCGAAATGCTTCAATGTAGGTTTTCGGCTCTACGATTTCCAGATTGGTTCCGAAGCCAGCCAGAAATTGAAAGCCGATATGGTTTTTAGGAACCCGGATGGTGGCTAAAAATTGCCCGGAGCTATAGTTTTCAATGCTTTTTCGGCCGTACCTTTCAATGAATTGATCTTTTTGGCTGAGCGAAACCAACGCTTTTATAACGACTAATTCCGGTTGATAACTAGTTTCTTGTGCTTGTTCCAACAAATAATCTCTAGGGTTAAAGGTTGTTTCATCCACTTGAAGATTTTCGATTCTGGACAATTTAAATGTTCTATATCTCATCCGCTGTAAACAGAACCCTTTCAAATACCAGCTCGTCTCGCTAAAATGAAGCTGGTACGGCTCGACCGTTCTATTTGTACTCACGCCGTTTTTATCCATATAATCAAATGAAATGAACCTTTTTGCCAATATGGCTTCTTGACACTTCTTTAAGGTTTGCCGAATTTCAGAGCGTCCCTCCCAATCATAAAAGGACAGTTGAATGGAAGCTTTTGGAGACAAGGGGTTCACCATGGCTTCTATTTTTTTGATAGTCACTTCAACATCTTCGCTAAATAGAATTTGTTCCAATCCGCCGAGCGCCGTTAAAATATTCTCCAAGTCGGAGCTGCTTAAAAGGCGTTTATCCACCTTGTATTCGTCCATAATCCCGTACCCGCCATGAACGCCGTTTACCGCATAAACAGGGATGTTTGATAAACTCAAGGTTTCCATATCGCGCAGAATCGTTCTTTTGCTAACGTTAAATAATTGAGCGAATTCTCTGGTTGAAACCACATCCTTTTTCAGCAAAATCATGATGATGGATATTAATCTCTCAACCTTTTCCATAGAGTTCCCCTTCTTCTTCGGACTTTATTTTTAAATGATGACAGGCGTATGTCACCTCTTGTTCATTATACTACCTTTATAACAAGAAGGAGGTTTTACTTGATGTCAGCGATTGTTTATTTAAATTTGGATGGAGTCGCAGAACAAGCGATTGATTTTTATGCGGAGGCTTTGAATGCGAAAGAAGTTAAAAAAGTTAAATTTAGGGATTTCCCGCAGGATCCAAATTACCCGTTGCCGGAAAATGAGCTGGATATGATCATGGAGTCTGCAGTGGAATTTGCAGGCGGGAAAATCATGATGTCGGATATTCTGCCTTCGATGAAGGGGGTAACGGGCGAGTTGGTTAAAGGCAATCATGTCCTGATCAGTATCGTTAATGAGGATAAACAGACGCTGGAAAATTACTTTTCCAAATTATCTGTTGGCGGTTTCGTTATTATGCCGTTATCCTCTACGCCTTGGTCTTCGTGTTTTGGAATGCTGGTCGATCAGTTCGGCGTTTCCTGGAAGTTTAATAGTGATGCAGACAAGTTTCTTGATCAAGTCATTTCGAGCAAACCGTAACCGAAGCGAAAATACGCAGGACAGCAAACAGGAGCCGGATCTTATTCCGGCTCCTGTTTTGTGTTCTGGTTTTGTGCTGCTTTCCTTATCGAAGGAATCATAATTTCCTATTCCCGGATCCAAACGAGCATTTCGCCCGGCGTACGGTTGCCCCAAAGCGTGTAAGGCACGGCGGTCAGCTTATGCGGCCTGCCGGCAGCCGGGGTGGACCGATACAAGGCATCCCGGACTACGTTGTTGGTTTCGTTATCGGCTTTGTTGTCGGTTTCCTCCCCGGTTTCCAGGCGCCAGCCGTCCGCTTCGAGCAAAACGGCACCTTCCAGGTACTCCCCGCTGCCGGGAATCTCGCGAATTTCCGCTTCACGCGGCAGGCTCAACGCAGGCAGCAGACACCCGTTGTCGGTTTCCTCGAAGCAATACACAAGGGGGCCTCTCTGCAAAGCTGTTTTTCCGGCTGCCGCTCTCGCCTTAGGATGAGCGTAAAGGCGCTGCGGCCGCATATCCAAAGTGACGGCAAAGCAGTCTCCTTCCCGCCAATCCCGCTCCAAACAGGCGTAACCTCCGCGGGTTTCCGGCGTTACCGGGCTGCCGTTTAAGGTAAACGCCGCGGCTTTGGACCAGGAAGGCACCCGCATCGCCAAAGTGAAACGTCCGCTGCCTTCCCGCTTGCCGACCGTCAGCTTGGCGTCTCCCTGCCAAGGCAGGCTGCTGTCCAGCTTAACAGCAGCTTTGGAGCCGTCCGCAAATGCCGCCTGCGTTTCGCTGCCGATGTAGAGATGCGTGTACAGCGTATCTTTATCCGCCGTAAAGATATACTGGCCCAAGGAAGACAGCAGGCGAGTGATATTGGGCGGGCAGCAGGCGCAGCCGTACCATTTTTGCCGGACCGGCTTCACATGGTGTCTGCCCGGATTTTTGCCGCTGGCTTCGGGCCACACCTCCATCGGATTCACGTAAAAATAATGTTTCCCGTCCCGCGCGATCCCGGCCGTTACCGTATTGTACAAAGCCCTCTCCAGCACGTCGGCATATTCGCTGTTCATCTCCAGTCTCAGCATGCGGCCGGCAAACAGGATCAGGCCGATGGAAGCGCAGGTTTCGGAGTAATTCGTTTCGTTCGGCAGATCATAATCAAACGTAAAGGCTTCGCCATGATGCGTCGAGCCGATGCTCCCGTTAATGTACATCTGCTTATGGACCGTATTGCGCCATAACCGGCGGCAGGCCTGCAGGAGGGTTTCGTCTCCGATATGCCCGGCCAGGTCTGCCATGGCGGTATACATATAAACCGCTCTGACCGCATGACCGACCGCGGCTTCCTGCTCGCGCACCGGCTTATGCGCCTGAAAGTAAGCCAGGTCCGGAGGATCCTGCCGGGCAGCGCCCGGAGCCCAATGCGAGGTCCGGCCGCGCCGCTCCCATTCCTCGCGAAAAAAGCTCGGCTGCCGCCCTCTTTCCTCGATAAAATATAAACTCAGCTTTAAATATCTGTCTTCCCCTGTCGCCTCATAAAGCTTCACAAGCGCAAGCTCGATTTCCTGATGGCCGTCATAACCGCGGATTTGTCCCTCCCCGGTTCCAAACACGGTTTCAATGCAATCGGCCAGCCGTTTTGCCACATGCAGCAGTTTGGTTTTGCCGGTCCCCCGGTAATAGGCGACGGCGGCTTCGATCAGGTGGCCCGCACAATACAGCTCATGGCATTCGGTCAGATTGGTCCACCGCCCTCCCGGCTCGGCTACCGTAAAATACGTATTCAAATACCCGTCCGGCTGCTGGGCCGAAGCGATCAAATCAATCAGTTCGTCCGCCTCGCGTTCCAGACCGGCGTCCGGTTTGACGGCCAGCGAATAACCGACGGCTTCCAGCCATTTGTACAGATCGCTGTCCTGAAAAACCATTCCCCCGAATTTGCCTTCCGCTAATCCCGCCGCAATTCGGAAATTGGCGACCGCATAACTCGGTTCGGCTTCCGGAATCCGGTCGTTAAGCGCTTCCAATTGATAGGGAATCACCGTGTTCCTGACCAGCTCCAAATAAGGAGTCCAGTAAGGATCGTTGATTTGGACGGACCGCAGCTCCAAAGTGGGGCTTAGGTGGCCGGCAGCAGCGGCTGTTACGCGTTTTAATCCGTTGTTCATGACATCACGCTCCATCGTTCGGATTGGGCAGGAACCGCTCTGCGGGGCAAGCTGGGGCAATCCGGCTCTATCCGGTCAAGCTGGATCAAGCGCGGCCCCTCCGTCGATAAACTCCCGGGCAAAGTTCCTTATATCTCCATACTAAAGAAAAAAAGCGAACTTGTCGGTAGAGGTTCCTGTATAATAGGTGTCAAAAAATGACCTTCTATCTGCACTGAAGGAGGATTGTCATGTTTCCTCTGTATTGGGAAAAACCTTATCAGCTCCGCATGGGCGGACAATTCGTGTCCGATGAGCAGTGGTCGCATATGGAACGGACCATAGAGGATTATGAGCTGATTATCGGGGTGTCAGGCGTCGTTTTCCTTGAAGCCGACGGGCTTATGTATGAGGTTAAAGCCGGGGATATGCTTATTCTGGAGCCCGGTGTAAGGCACCGCGGCTACAGGCTTTCGCTGCCCGGGGTTTCTTTTTATTGGTTTCATTTTCTGATTCCGGACGAGGCCAAGCCAGCCAGCGGGAGCCCGGATAGTCAGATCCCGCAATATGCGAGCTGCCCGAACCCCGGGCGAATCCTTATCCTGGCCAGGCAGCTGCTGCATGCCGCAAGCGGCGGAAACCGGATCCGGGCCGCCGGGAACTATTTTCTGACCTCGCTCCTGATCGAGCTGGCCGAACAGCTGCAGGATTCCAGCGGGCTTGCGGCACTTGATCCCCGGCTTCCCAAGCTGCTGGAATGGACCCGCATCCATGCGCTTGACCCTGACATCTCAGTAGAGCAAATCGCGCTGCAAACGGGCTACAACAAAGACTACCTTTCCCGGATGTTCAAGCAGAGGTTCGGCTCGGGGCTGCTCCGCTACATTCACCATATGAAGCTTGAAACGGCCAAGGAGCTGCTGACCGGCAGCCATTTACATGTGAAGGAAATCGCCGTAAAAGTCGGCATTCCGGACGACAAGCAGTTTGCCAAATGGTTTAAACGGCTCGCCGGGGTAACGCCGAGCGAATACCGCAAAGCTTTTCCCCGAACGCGTTTCAATAACAGCTGAGCTTTGGCGAGCATAAAAAATCCCCTGCGGGGCCTGCTTTTGCGCCTGAACGCTGCAGCCTGCCCGAAGGGGATTTATCATTTTTCATACTCTTTTATATTCATTGCCGGATTCCGGGTTCAGATCACACTCCGTCAGGGGAATGACCTTGGTCCGTTTCGTCCATTTGTAGCCCAGCCACAAAGCCAGCACAAGCGGAATGCTCAAATAAGAGGCGACCATTCCCGTCCAGTCGACGGTGCCGTCCGAGATGACCGACATGCTCTGACCGACGATCACCACGGCACAAATCAGGAAAGCCACAATCGGGCCGAACGGAAACCATTTGGCCCGGTAAGGCAGGTCGCTTAAGCTGCGCCCCTGGGCTAAATAAGCTTTGCGGAACCGGTAATGGCAGATCGCGATGCCCAGCCACGTAATGAACCCGCACATGCCGGACGCGTTGAGCAGCCACGTATAAACAATCCCGTCCCCGAAAAAGGATGCCAGGAACGCCAGCATGCCCACGGCGCCCGTCAGCAAAACGGCGTACACCGGAATGCCCCGGCGATTGACCCTTGAGAACAGCTTCGGCGCTTTGCCTTCTTTGGCCAGCCCGTACAGCACCCGGGAGGAAGCATACATGCCCGAGTTGCCCGCCGACAAGACGGAGGACAGGATGACGGCATTCATGACCGATGCGGCAAAAGCCAGGCCGGCTTTTTTGAAGACCAGCGTAAACGGACTAGCGCCGACGCTGCCGATATCCCCTTTCAACAGATCGGGGTTCGTGTAAGGAATCAGCATGCCGATGACGAAAATCGCCAGGATATAAAAGATCAGGATCCGCCAGAAAATTTGCCGTACCGCCTTCGGCACGTTTTTCGCCGGGTTGTCGCTTTCGCCAGCGGCCACGCCGATCAGCTCCGTGCCCTGGAAGGAGAAACCCGCGGCCATAAACACGCCGAGCAAAGCCAGGAAACCTCCGTTAAACGGCGCATCTCCGATCGTGAAATTGCCTAAGCCGGGGGATGTTCCGCCCAAAATCCCGATGATCATCAGAACACCGACCACAAGGAAAATAATAACCGTTACCACTTTAATAATGGCAAACCAATACTCCGATTCGCCGTAGCCCTTAACGGATAAAATATTGAGCCCCAGAATCACGGCCAGGAACAGCAGGCTCCACAGGAACGAGGAGCTTCCGGGGAACCAGTATTTGATGATTAAGGTCGCGGCCGACAGCTCGGCGGCGATCGTAATCGCCCAGTTGTACCAATAATTCCAGCCCAGGGCAAAACCGAGGGCCGGGTCGACGAACCGGCCGGCATACGTGCCAAACGAACCCGATTCCGGCATGTAGGAGGCCAGCTCCGCCAGGCTGGTCATCAGGAAATAGACCATAAAGCCGATAGCCGCATAAGCCACGATGGCCCCGCCCGGACCGGCGGAAGAAATCGCGCCGCCGCTGGCGAGGAACAGCCCGGTGCCGATCGAACCGCCCAAAGCGATCATCGTCATGTGACGGGCCTTCAGGCCGGCTTTCAGACCGGTTGAAGGGGATTGAATTTTGTTCACTTGAAATACACTCCTTTAGGTGAATAGAATGCCCCTAAATTCATGCAGGAAGAACCAGAAAAAGACCGCAGCTATTTCGCGCGGTCTTCGGATCATCAGAAATCATCTGCCTCAAACCTTCATGAAGATAGCACAACACGGCGTTTTTGGCGAAAACGTCCGTGACAGTTCTGCTCCTTTCGGAAACAGCCCCAGCGTCGCTCCCCTTTGAAGCTTGGGAACCACACTTCGGCGGTTTGCCCTTTCCTGCCGGGATCCTCAGCTGCTTCTAACTTACCCCGGCGGTACTCTTCCAAACCGCGACCTCTACCTCATCAAGATCAGATGAGGTTTGCTATTAATTTGTAAGGGAAATACGAGAACTCATTATATACCATTAATCTCCCGCAAACAATGACCTATTTATGGGAATCACTTCTAAACCTGAATAAAATTTAGCAGGATCCTTAAAAAGAAAAAAGGATATCCGCGGGACGGGGGGGCCTCCTTGCGAATATCCTGAAGCTGGGCTTATGATCAGCTATTTATACGGCGTTTCGGTCAGGCCGTATGTTTCATGTTTCTTGGCGCTGGCGCCCCGGGCTGTTCTTCGTTTCTTTCCCGGTTGAACAGGCCGCGAAGGTAAGGCATTACCCAACGGTCCAGACCGATTTTACCGGCATTGGCAGCGGCGACTACAAGGAAGATTTCAAGAATCAGCATTTGTGCGTTCGTGCTTACGGTACCCGAGAAGAGGAACGCGGTGTTCATCACGACGGCCATCAAAGCGGCGAAGGTGGTGAAGGTGCCCAGGATTAGGCCCAAGCCTACCAGGAGTTCGCCAAGCGGGATCAGGACGTTGAAGAAGTTGACGCCCGGCAGCGCGGCATGTTCCAGGAAAGCGGCCCACCAGCCTTGCACGGCTGGATTTTCGCCGGTGCTTTTAGCGATCGCGCCCTGCAGGAAACCGCCGGCGTCAAAGCCGCCCGTCAATTTTTCAATGCCGTGCGTCATCCATTGGTACCCCAGGTAAACCCGCAGGATCGTCAACAGCCACATAGCCGCTTTGTTGTTTCTCAACCAATTGTTAAACATATAAATCTCTCCTTTTGGTTTCTCTCCATTTGTGATTTTGTTTATTGCTTTTTGTTTTTGTTTGATGATCATCTCTTATGGCTTTATTATAAGTGAAATATTTCACAATAGGTGTGACATAAATCACACTTTTAGCTTTTATTTAAAATTTTATCAGCCGCGCTGTTCCCCGCAAAAAATAGACCGGGACGCAAAATCTGCGCCACCGGCCTGTTCGTCCACTGCCCTGCCCTATTTTTCTTTGAAGCGACGTTAAATGCCGCCGATCAGGCTAAAGAGCCGTTTAAACGATTCGTAGCTGTCGTACCTTTTTCCGCGCTCCAGGCTTTTTCGGCCATTGCCCGCAGCGGCTCATGAAGGCCTTCGGCTACCTGCTGTTCGGTTTGAGCCTCCGGTTTGTCGCTCCAGACGGAGAAAGAGCAGCCGACCAGGCTGGACGGATAAGGCTTGTCATACTCCTGGGGTTCCGTATCGCTGATTTTCGGCAGCAGGCCCGGATGCCAGTCCCCGTAGATCTTTGCTCCGGTCGGGTATTTGTAGCCGGCATGTTCACCCAATACGTAGTAGAAATAAGCGTCGTTGAAATTGATGAGCTCATACCCTTTATCGATAAAGGTTTGCGCGGTCGCCATATTTTTATGCCACTTGGTCCAGTAGGTCATTTGAATCGATAAATTCATCCCCGCTAATGTGAAAATAAGGGCTTTCTGCAAATAGTTCCGCATACTCGTCGATCAAATCCCGAACAAAACGTTTGGCCTCTTCATTCGTAAGCCAGGAAAGCTCCTTGATGCGGTCCATGATCCATGCCTTGGTGAAAAATTTCCGGCCGATATCGATATGCAGCGCCCTTTCCTTGACGGCCGGATAGTCCACCACGTGCCGTACACCAGGGAACCTTGCGTCAGAAGCTGCTGCAGGACGGTACGCAGTCCGTACATGACGGCCCGTTCCGCTGCCGCCGTTATTTTCACGCAGCTGCCGAGCTCAATGACGTAAATTTCACTGCCGGCGGTTTCGAAGGCCGGAACTGTCCCGCCTAGCCCCATAGAGTCAACGAGCGTTTTAAGCTTCTCCAAACGGGTAAGCTCCACGGCCAACCCTTAATCTGCTTCCTTCGTTAAGAGCTCGCAAACTTGGATTTCCATAATCCGGTCTTCTTGATTGGCGGTAGGGAAGGCTTCGGCAAAACCAAGCCGTTTATAATACGGGATCAGGTTGGCAGGATCTCTCATAAGGCCGGGAAGGCCGGGCTGTTTTTCCAATCGAGGTTCGGCGATTAAAAACACCATCCCCTTGTTTTTGCTAATCAGGGTTTGAAAAGTGAAGGCAATAAGCTGGAGCCCCAGCTTTTTCCCTCTGAAAAAGGGATGTACGTTCAATTGCTGAATGTAAAACAGACTGCCTTGATCAAAAGGATTCCTGCCCACTTGTTGAGCGAGAATTTCATCGGCGCGGGCACCAATCACGGAATGTTCCCCGTCTACGGCGTCCAGCCAGTCAAACCAGGTTTCCCCCATGCGCTCCTTCCAGGCTGCCGGAAATTCCGAGACCGCCAGATTGGCGGCAAGCAGCCGCCCCCGATCCTCCTCCGCCTTTTCCTTCTGAAAACTTGAAAGCAGCTTATCCCGGCTAAGTCCAAGCCTTCGTTCGGCTTCATCAAGGGAAACCATCAATCGGATTTGATGGAAGATAGGCTGGGTATCCTGATGAAAGGTTTTCCCTGAAAAAGCCAATAAACCGGCCGCTTCATAGCGGACATAGGGCCTCATCAAGTTTATACCTGCAGGCTTCAGCCGAAGATCCGTAAATTCGATACACATCCCGATACTCCCCCTGTCCCCACTGGGCTTCCCCCATTTAGGTTTTGGTCCTTTATAACCTGCGGTTATTCTTCCTGTATGGATTTCCTAAAATAAAAAGGTCAGCCAAGCTATTCCCATGGAAAAAACGACCGAGGTAAGCAGCTGTCTGCCCGCCAGCGACAACGCCGTCCGGATGCCCATTTCTTTGCGTACGGTCCACAAAGTGACCAGACAGGCCGTCAAAGTCGAAGCCAGCAGCACCAGCACAAAAATTTGCGAAGGCTGAAGGCCGGCCAGGAAAGCTCCGCCGTCCTGATTCAGCGTTAGCAATCCATCCTTGCGCAGGATGGAGAAAATGATGCCGTTCGCGGCTTCCGCAGGCAGCCGGAAGAGAGTCAGAACCGGGCCGGCCAAAGCGGATAAAGCCTTTAAAACGCCCGAATCGTCAAGCAGCGTGGCCGCAAAACAAATCAGCAGAAAAATCGGCATCGCCTGGGTCAAAAATTGCTTAACGACGCTGCGCAGCCTCCAATACACAGCTCTTGCCGAGGGGACTTGCAAATACGTTTTGGCTTCATAAGCCGCTTCAGGCAAGGCGTTCATGTTCCGGTTCCAAATCCGGGTGTGAACGGCTCCCGCGATAAACAGGACAAACAGGTACGGAAAAAAATACCCCAAATGGCCGGATGCGCCAAAGATCGATAAGGAAGCTCCGATCTGGTAGCTGCAGGCCGAACCAAAAGCAATAAGAGAGACGCAGGACTTGCGGGTGCAGGCACTGCAGGACCTGCTCTGAAAGACGGCCACAACGTTGCATCCGAAACCCGAAATAACGGGGATCAAATCCCGGCCCGTCAGTCCGATGATTCGCAGCCACCCGTCCAACGAATCCGTTATCCGGTCCTTTAACCCGCTTTCTTCCACAAGAGCCAGGCTGAAGCCGAGCAGAACCACCACCGGGAATGCCCACACAAAAGAATACAAACCCAATGTAATCAGCCCATAGCTGCCAATAAATAAAGTTTGCAGAAGAGAAGGCGCCGGCAGAAACCACTGCTTGACCGGTTGAATGACGGCGGCGTCCAGAATCGGCTGCAGCCAGGCCGATAAGCCGTAAGCCAATGCAACAGGCAGGGCAAACATCAATAACAGCGTGCAAAGGGATACCCATTTTCCCCATAAGGCATGTTCGAACCAGGTTTCCTGCGGTTTTACGGCTTCCATAGCCTGCGAAAACGGATCAGTACCTGCGTCCTCTGCGGCCGGCTTCCACTCCTCAATCGGATTAAAAGGCCTGGCCAGCTTTAATGCCGCTTGAATCTGCCGGATTTTCCCTTCCGTCAGATGACGGGTATCCACGGTAACTACCGGAACGCCAAGCCGGTTCTTAAAACGTTCGGCAAGCTCATAAATGCGGTGGGTCGTTTTATCTTCAAAGGTTAAGACCAATACCCCTTGCTTCGACGCTAAAGGAACTGCTTCCATAAGCTTCGGCAATTCTTCGGCGGCATGGGTTCCGCGGACCACCAGGATAACCCGGTCCGAATCCGCCGTCCGTTTCAGGGCGAGCCGCGTAGTCAGGCTGTCATCCATCAGCCTGATGCCCGGCAGATCGATCAAATCGGTCCCCTCCATCCACCCGGCTTGCCGCGCCATGATGGTTGAACCTTTGAAATTGGCTTCCTCCCCGGTATCTTCTCCGGTCAATCCCCGGAACAAGGAAGATTTGCCCGAGGATTCAAACCCCACCAGCACGGCATGCCGCTTCCTTTCCAGCGGTTCGGACAGAGCATTCAGCATTGGCAATCTTCCTCGCAGCAGGATAAGTCATCCAGCAGCATCGTCTTTTTTCTGTAACCCTCCAGAACCTCTGTCGAAAGCCCCAGCCGTTCGGCAATCGCACCGCCCACGACCGCAAATCTTTGCCGGAACTTGTAAATAAAACAAAGTTTCAGATGCTGATGAACCACGCCGGGACCGGCAACAAAAAGCCCCGGTGCAAGCGTAGACTCATCGATCGTGCTCAGCAGAAGTTCGCCTTCTTCTCCCCGTTCCAGCAAGGACTCTATCAAACCTAAACTTCCCTTAAAACCCGTCGCCAATATGGGCGGCACAGCGGTTTTGAATAATCGGGTCTCCCCTTCCGGGCTTTCCGCGTAAACCACAAATCCCCCCTGCTCCTCAGGCTCCACCCATTTGACCTCCAGCCCGCCGGCAAAATCAATCCGGGCCCGGGCATCCAATTCCATGATCCGGTCTTTGGTATAAGGGGAAAGCTCGACGCTCGGATCGCTGCTGTCTTTCTCCAGCCATTTGACTCCGCGGTCGATAAGCGTTACTTTCGTCCCGAGCCTGCTCAAATGAATGGCTGAGTCGGCCCCGCTTTCATAACCGCCGATGACGATTCTTTCTTCAGCGGCGAGGTCCGTCCAGCGCGGAACCAGGCTGTTATGAATGCAGTGTTCGACTCCCGGGAACCCGTCCAGGTTCGGGTATTGGAACTCGCCCGCCGCCCAGATGACAAATCGGCTCTCCAGGGATCCCTCCGACGTATGCACAAGGAAGCCGTCCCCGGCCGGTTCTACCCTCAAAACATCCACGCCGGTGCGGACCGGCAGCTTTTTATAAGCGGCAACGGCATCGAGATAGTCGGCATAAGCCCGGCCTGAAGGGTGTTCGGTTCCCAGCGTATAGGCCGGCGACGTATCCATCGATATCGTATTTAAATCAAGCAAACCGTAAGCATTCCCTGTAAAAGAGGGCGTAATCATACGCATTTCTTCCGGCCATAACCGGAAGGAGGCTCCTACCGAGCTACGCTCCAGAATACAAAAGTTTTCTATTTTCAAATCCTGCAAAACGATCCCTAATCCGATGCCGGAGGGCCCTCCGCCTACGATTATGCAATCCACTTTCTCCATGGGTCTTCCTCCAGTTTAA
Organism: Paenibacillus mobilis; assembly: GCF_058267595.1. Taxonomy (NCBI): domain Bacteria; kingdom Bacillati; phylum Bacillota; class Bacilli; order Caryophanales; family Paenibacillaceae; genus Paenibacillus; species Paenibacillus mobilis. Next base: position 13,868 of record NZ_JBZCMS010000006.1, on the reverse strand, counting down.
CGTTATTAAATGACGGTTAAGCTCTGACTTCCTATGCGGCTCGTCTTATTCCGGCCAAAAAATCCCCTGCGGGTCGAGCTCCACCTGCTCCAATTGGTTCTCAAAATCCGAAGAGGGATGGATGGCATCCACACATGTCCATCTGCAGGTTTCAGGCTCCAGCGCGTAAACCCGCCAGCCTCCTTGTTCCCAGCAAAACCTGGCAACGTCGGCCTTCTCCCATTGATAACGCTCATGGGAAGGACGTTCCTCGGTTAATATGAGCTCATCCTGATTCATCCTGTAGGTCAGCCGGACGGATACTCTCATTTCGGCGGGCACTTTTTGCGTAATATATCCGTCCAAAATGGCTCCCACTCTTCTTAGCGTAAAAGGATCCAGCATGGTTTGTACCCTCCACTCGCCATTTAATCGTAATTATTACGATTAAACAATACCAGACTTATCCCCTTTTGAAAAGAAAAAATTGATTGCTCCTCGGCTCGGCGTTCTCCAGTTCGCCTTCCAGCTCCATAATCCGGTTATAGAGCCGGTTGAGCTCTTCCTCTGAAGCCCTCCAGTACTGCCGCTGATGGCTTTCCAGCAAAGTCTCCAGCATATGATGGTAGGACCAGCGGTTGTTCCTCTCCAATTCTCTGCTGCGCTGCTCGTCCGCTACATAGGTTTCGTGCAGGGCCGAAAACATCCATGATTCTACCTGGTTCGTGGTGGCCGCCAGGCCTATCATATTTTCGAACCGGTCCGCTATCTTTTGAACGCCGTGATAGGCATGCTCCAGCAGTCCTTCCACCCATTTAGGGTTAAGCAGCCGGGTTTGCAGTCCTCTCTGAATGGAGGCCTTCACACCCTCCGTAAGCACATTTTGACCCGTCGTGTCCGAAATATAAATGGGTGCCCGCGCCCCCTTCGATATTTCCACCGCTTTGGCCAGACCGCCGAAATATTCGTAATAATGGTCCAAATCCGTGACCTCATGCTCATGATTGCTCCGGACCTGCGAGACGATATCCACAGCCTTCAGATTGACGCTGAAAAGCTCACCCGCCGCTTTTCCCCGGCTTCGCTGACTATAAACATGCTTTAAGCTGTCCATGTAACTTTTCCCCAGCTCCGACTCGCTGCCCCAGGCCTTGGTTTCAACCAGTTTGCTGATGCGTGTACCGTATTCGCCTGGCGCGGGCCCAAAAATCCGGGCGCAAGCCAAATCCCAGGCTTCGGATGGATCCAGCCCTTCCTTCAAAAGCTGTTCGTAAATCCGATGGGTCTGTTTCTTGAACTCATTGTCCGCATCGTCTTCATCCAGCATGGAAACCTGCTCGAACAACCGGTTCAGGTCCTCGAGCAAATTGGGGAACATGTCCCGGAAGAAACCGCAAATTTGAATAACTACGTTGATTCTGGGTCTGCCAAGATCTTCGACGGGAATAAAATCATAGACGGGCTGATTAAAAGAATTCCGCTCCGTTAGGCGGACCCCCAAATAACTTAAAATCTGGCCGAAGGTTTCGCCTTGGGTCCGGGAGGTTTCGAGTCCCCACAGAACCACCGCTACCGTGGAAGGCGGCTGGCCTTCTTCCTTCCGGTACAGGGACAGCGTGTTTTCAGCGATGGCCTTTCCGCGTTTGACCGCCGTATCGCCCGGCACGGACCTTGGATCAAACTGGAACAGATTATAGCCGGACGGCAAAATATCTGGATGGCGCAGCGCGTCCCCGGCCAGCTTGGCCGGAACGTACCGGCCGTCCAGTGCGGAAATCAGCTGCTCCAGCTCCATGTTGTTCTTAACGCGTTCAAACGCCTGTTTTCCGAACGCCCAGGTTCTATTCCACTCTTTCTCCCATTCCCCCGTATCCGCCTGCGGGAAAGGAGCTTTACCGCTGCGGACAAACTGTTCCAGGAGCGCCTCCGCCTCCCTGTCCAGCGTCTCCAGCGCTTCGATCCGGTTTTCTTTTAGCATCTGCTCGTAGTCCCATTGCTTTCTTAAAGCCAGCAAGGAGACCAGCGAGCGGGCCTCCGCTCTGTCCTGGCGCAGAACCTCTGTCATGTAGCCGGCTGCCTGCTGCCTGCTGCTTCTGCGGCCCAATATATGAAGCCCATACGGAATCAAGGAACGGCGCATCCGGTACAACTCCGCCTCCACCTGCTCCAGGTCTTCGCCGTTTAAATGCACGGCTTCGGCCGCCAGCCTGATTTGGGAAGCAATTTCCTCGCATTGGCCGGGACTGAGGCGTTTGGCCTGATAATAGCTGTGAAGCAGATCATCCAGCCTGGATAAATCGCCATAAAGCCCGCCTTTAATAAAAGAAGGGGACTGATAGCTGATCAGAACCGCATGGCTTCTCCGTTTGGCGATCATAGCTTCCGAAGGATTCCCCAGATAATAGTAATAGAAATGCGGAAGCTCTCCTATAAGCTCATCCGGGAGGCAGTTTTCGGACATGCCCGCTTCCTTGCCTTCCATAAATTCAAGCGTCCCGTGAGTCCCGATATGAAGCAGAGCGTCGGCCTGAAAGCCCTCCCGGAGATATTGGTAGAAAGCCAAATATTGATGATGGGGTAGCTGGGATTTATCATGATAGGATTTGGAAGGATCTTCATGAATGCCCCTGGTCGGCTGCAGCCCGATAAACACATGGCCGTTTATAAAGCCGGGAATGAGAAAATCCCGGTCCTTCGCCATGATTTCGCCCGGAGGCTGCCCCCATCGTTCAAGCATCTCCGCTGCCCGGTTTGGATTGCGGGAGCCTGCATATGCCCCTGCGGGATAACGGATAAGCGCTGACGGAGAGGCCTCGTCGGCCCAAACCGCAGAGTTGACCAACCCCTCGTTCAGCATCTTTTGCCTGATTTCTTCCCCGGTCATTTCCTGGACCAGGTATCCTTCTTTTTTCAGGACGGATAAAAGGTTGGCCAGGGATTCAAACGTGTCCAAAAAGGATCCGCCGAACATCGTCCCTTCGCCCGGAGGGTAGTTGTAGCCGATAAGCGCTATTTTTTTCTCGTTTCGCGGCTTGCTCTGCAGGGCCAGGTACCGGCTGATTCGTCTGACCAAACGTCCAATCCGGTCCGGAATGCCGGAAAGCTCATTCCAGCTTGAACGCAGCCCGGCATCGGCTCCCCCCGGCTCCATGGTCGCTACGGGCAGCATTTCAGTGGCCCCGTCCAGTTCCGGCAGCATCATTTGAACCAGAAACTCGGAAGGCCCCAGCCCTTCGGGGGAAGTCTCCCAGTTCGTCCGCCGTTTGCGCGTAAGGAAAAAAGGATGCAGCAGAGGAACGCGAAGCTCCTCAAGCAGTTCCATAACCTGAGCCGAATCTCCGCCAACCGGCCCAGAGCCTAAACGGAATGGAATGAAATTAACGATGAGCCGGACTGCCGAGCCGTCTGCGGCCCCTTTTAAAAGAAATCCCCTTAATTTCCCGATATCAAGGCCCGCAATCGACGCAAACCCGATTTGCAGCACGTTGGCTGCAGCTTCCTCCCGGATTCTCTCAACAATGGAAGCCACAACGGCGTGAGTGTCCAAAGGATAAGCGTAACCCATAAACAGGACGGCAACGGTTGGTTTGGAAGCCTCTCCCTCCAAGGCCTCCCAATAGGAATCCGTCGATTCGAAGATTCGGGAAGAAGCCGCATCCAGCAGCGCCATCCCGTCGATCAGCACCGGGGCAGGCGGAACCGTCCGCCGGTTCGGGCCGCTGCCGGATCGATGCAGGATATAGAATAAAAGATGCTTCAGGTTTTGAGCGCCCGCCCCCTGCCAGTAATCCCGAATTTGCTGCACCGCTTCCGGATCCCAGGGACTCCTGCTCCTTTCTCCGGAGGAAAACAATTCGGCCAATTGGCGCTGATTGCCGCCCACCGGCACCTGAAACGCTTGTATATCCTTGCAGCTTTCCAGGATCACCCGCAAATGTTCGGGCGAAGCACCGTGCGCGTCATGAAGAATCAGATCGGCTTCGGCCGCTGCCGCCCGGATTTCCTTGAATCGGCCGGTATCGACCGGAATGCCCAGATTAAACACGGTCAAGGCAAGCTCCTCTTTCTCTGCCTCCCCCATCTCCGCATATACGTTTGAAAGGTCGCGAACCGCGGCCTGCGAGGCTGTGAACAGAACCAGCTTCAGCTTCATTTCTTATCCCCTCCTTTTAGCCATCATTCGTACAAAATTCCTCTAACCGCGGAAGTCACCTCGGCTTGTTCGAGCTGCTCCAGCTTGTAATAAACAGCCCCCATCGCATCTGCGAGCTTCCGTGCCTGCCCCAGCCGGATAAAACCTTGTTCCGTATCCAGGACCAGCGTCTGTATGTCCGGTCTGCGGTAAAGCCCGGCTAGGGCCATGCCTTCCATCATAATGTCCTCAATAGACATGCCCGGCCTGGAGCCTTCGTTTGCTTTCCCGTCCGTAACCAGGATAACCACCGGATGAAAGGGCTGATTCCCGCGCATTTTTCTGTTCAGGATTTCCCAGGCCAGCCGGAGTCCCTGACCCATAGGGGTCCGCCCCCCGGTCGCCAGCTCCCGCAGCTCTTTTGCGGCAAACGCGGCGCTGCGAGTAAAGGGCAAAACGAGCTCCGCTTTATTTTTGCGGAAGGCGATCATGCCGATTTCCTCTCTTTTTACATAAGCCTCTTTCAGCAGCGAAAAGACGGCGCCTTTTACGGCTTCCATTCTTTTTCGCGCCGACATCGAACCGCTTGCGTCCACAACAAAAAGAATAGAGGTCCCGCTTCTGGCGAAACGGACCTTTTGCTTTAAATCCTGGGGTTCCAGCCGGAACGCCAGCTCCCCTTTGGAGCGGCGGAACGCCTGGTAGGGGGCGGCAGCTCTCAAAGTGGCGTCCAGCGCCAAATCCGTCACCTTCCCCCGGGGGGAAACATAATCCGCGTATCTCCCTTTTTGGCCTATTGATCGGACAAGATCCCTTTTGCCTTTCCCGCTCTGCTTCATGCTGCTCTTGCTCCGAAATTCGAAGGCTTCCGCTGCAATGGAGCGGCCAATCCCGTGAATGTTTTCCGTTTCCGTTCGCGGCTCGGAGGAATCGCCGCCGTCTTTCCGGTCTTGAGGCCCTTGCGGCGGATGATGAGTCCCTTCCCCTTCCGGGGAGAGATCTCCGATGGGGTTCAAGAACGGCGCTGCCGTGGGGCCCGCCCCCTCATCGTGTCCCGGCCCTGGTCCGGACTCCGGCACAAATTCGTGCTCTGACTCCGGCCCGGGTTCAAGCCCCGGCTCTTTTCCCGGATCCGTTTCCTTGGAAGACTCTTCCTGTGAACGGCTGTTCTCGTCCGATTCCCTTTGCCCTGCTGACACCAGGCTTTCAACCGAACGGAGAGCCTTCATCCGGTGGGGAAGCACCCACCGGGCTGCCAGGCCGATATCCGCTTCCGTGATGACCCGGCGGTTGTCCCAGGCGGCTAAGGCACGCGCGCTTTCGATCAGAAAATATTCGGCGCGCTGACCGCCGCAGCCTGCTTCATGGGCTACCTCGGCCGCCAGCCGCAGATGTTCGTTTTTGGCGAGAACTTCTGGAAGGAGAGCTTGGGCCTGCTCCAGCTTTCGGCGAAGCTCCTGTCTGTCTTGTTGATAACCCTCCGTAAAAGCGTCAGGGTCCCGTTCAAAAGCCAAGGCCCGTCTCATCACCTCCATGCGGCGGTCTGCATCCTCCTCATTTGTGAGATAAAGACAAAGACCAAAGCCGTCCAGAATTCCTGGAGACAGCTCTCCCTCCTCAGGGTCCATGGCGGCGAATAACCGAAACGAGCAGGGGAACGATTTCGAAAAACCCTCCCGCTCGATCCGCAGCATTTTGGATTTGGCGCATTCCATAAGGGCATAAACCCTTTCGGCGGGAAGCAGATTGATTGGATCGACCAATAACAGCCCCTGGTCGGCTTCGGCCAGCAGCCCTTCCTTAAACGGACCGCCTCCGGCACTTGTCAGGCCGCTAAGATCTAAACCTCCGAACAAGCGGTCTTCGGTGACTCCGACCGGGACAACGGTCACTTTCATCGGGGAGCAAAGCTCCCGCAATCCCTGAAGCCAGACGGATTTGCCCGTTCCCTTGGGACCGGACAGCAAAACGCCGCCTAACCCGGGATGAATCAAATGCAGGAGCAGCGCCGTCTCCGTTTCGTTATCGCCTACTCTTGCCTTGAAAGGGAATAAGTGAGGGTTCATAAGAAGGCCGCCCCGGCTTCCTGAATCGCCTTCCGCACCTTCTCCGCATTCCCGGCCGGATCGTCGAAAGGCGATTGCTTGAGCCTATGCGGCAGAACCAGCATCGCCGCCTTGTACAAATCCTCGGCTTCCGCGTTTGTCCGGCCTTCAAACGCGGCCAGCGTCAGGGCCGTTTTGATCATCGTAATGTCCGAACGATGGCCATCCACCTTTAAGGCAATGGCAATTTCAGCCGCCTGACGCAAAATGGACTCCCTTGGTTCAAGCGCCGGCAGCAGCTGCCGAGCCTGAAGGATTTTGTCCCTTAACCGGTCTTGTTCAGGCCGGTAATGCTCCGCAAAAGCCGGAGGATCCGCTTCAAAAGCCATTCTCCGGCGAATGACCTCTACCCGCTGCTCCATGCTTTTCTCCCCGGCCACTTCTACGGACAAAGCAAATCGATCCAGCAGCTGGGGTCTCAAATCCCCTTCCTCGGGGTTCATCGTTCCGATCAGGATAAACCGCGCCGGATGGGAAAACGATATGCCTTCGCGTTCCACCGTATTGATGCCTGAAGCCGCGGCGTCCAACAAGACGTCCACGATCTGATCGTCAAGCAGATTAATTTCATCCACATACAGCATCTGACGGTCGGCCTGAGCCAGCAGGCCCGGGTCAAACTTTTTCTCGCCGAACCGGATCGCATGTTCAATATCCAGCGTCCCGACGACACGGTCTTCCGTAGCGCTGATCGGCAAATTTACGACTTTCAGGTCCTCCAGCAGTTCGGATGCGGCCCGTACGGCGGTTGACTTGGCCGTCCCCTTCTCGCCTTTGATCAAAATGCCTCCGAGTCTCGGATTAACCAGATTCAGCAGGATCGCCGTTTTCATGTTTTCCTGCCCGACGATGGCCGTAAACGGATAAACCGTTTGGTGTTGGTGTTTAGTCAATTTCATCCATCCTTTATCTCCAGCAAATCAGGTTTGTACTTTTCCTGTAATCCGGCAAAAGGGTCTGCCGGTATCTTTATCCGGTTGAATGTCCGCATGCACCCCGAATACTTCTTGGATCAGCCTGGCGTCCACGACTTCCCCGGGTGCTCCCTGCGCATAAATCCTGCCTTCCTGCATCACGATTAATTCGTCGCTGAACTGGCAGGCCTGATTGAGGTCATGCAGCACCAGAATCACCGTTATGGACATTTCCCGGTTTAACTGCCGCGCAAGCTCTAGAACCTCCATCTGGTGACGGATATCCAAATACGTAGTAGGTTCATCCAGCAGCAAAACATCCGTTTTTTGGGCCAGCGACATCGCAATCCAGGCCCGCTGCCGCTCTCCGCCGCTCAGCTCGTTCAGGTGCCGGTGCTCCAGCGGCTTGAGCGAAGCGGACTGCAGCGCCCATTCCACCAGACGCGCATCCTCTTCTTGATCCGGCCTGAACAGCGATTGGTGGGGCGAACGTCCGTAAGCTACGAGCTCCCGCACCGTCAAATCGGCCGATTCCTGGGATTGCGCCAGATAAGAGAGCTTTTGCGCCACTTCTCTAGGTTTCATCTGCAGCATGTTTTGTTCCTGGAAAAAAACCTGGCCGCCCGTTGCTTTCAGCTGCCTGGCTAGCGCTTTAAGCAGCGTGCTTTTTCCGCAGCCGTTTGGCCCGATGATGCCGTACATTTTTCCCGCCTCTATGGATAAAGTCAAGCCCTGCAGCACGGCCGATTTCCCGGCATACTTGTGCGAAAGATCCCGGGTCGATAACATCCTCATGGCTTGTTCCTCCTTAATAAATACAGGAAAAACGGCGCGCCTAACGCGCCCATAATAATTCCGACCGGGAGTTCGGTCGGCGCCCAAACGATTCTGGCGAACGTGTCGCAGAAAAGGACGACGGCCGCTCCAAGCAGTGCCGAGGCGGGCAGCAGCAGACGGTAATCATTTCCTATAAGCAGCCGCGCCGCATGGGGGACGATCAGGCCAACAAATCCAAGCAAACCGGCGACGCTGACCGCGCTTGCCGCAAGCAGCGTCGCCACGGCCGTCATCAGCAGCCTTACCCGTTCGACGCGTACGCCCAGATTACGCGCCGCCGCATCCCCCAGCATCAGCAAATTCATTTTGTTGGCGCCTAATCCGGCAGCCAGCAGACCTAATACCGCATACGGCAAAATAATGCGGACATGCGGCCAGCTTTTGGCCGCCAAACCTCCAACCATAAAAACCAGCGCGCCTTGAACGCGGTCGCTGTAGAAAATCAGCAACCCCGAGATGCCCGCTCCCAGAAACGCCGAAACGGCGACGCCCGAAAGGGCGATGCGCACCGGCTGGATGCCGTCCTTCCAGGCGAGCAGATAAATGACCGCAGCGGCAGCCGTGGCCCCGATAAAAGCGATGGGCGGCAGCAAATATTCGTACGCCGGCCACACCAGCATGACCAGGATGCCAAATAATCCCGCTCCGCTGGATACCCCGATAATATGCGGATCCGCGAGAGGGTTGCGCATAATGCCCTGGAGCAGCGAGCCGGATACGGCCAGACATGCGCCGACCAGCAGACCGACCAGAATCCGGGGAAGCCGTATGTTCCAAACAATCTCCCGAAGAGGCCCATGGAAACCGGAATCAAACAAATAACGAACCAAATCGGCTGCGGGCACTTTGACGGCTCCGACGCAAATGCTAAAAACAGCCGCCCCCAATGCCGCAGCGGCAAAGAGGGTCAGCATGAAGATGCGGTACGTCGCTTGTTCTTTTAAACGGGGGGAAAAGTTACTTCCCATGGCCTTGTCCCGAACCGGCGGATTCCTTTGCCGCAGGCGGCGCCCCAAAAATGTCCGGATAAACGTATTGAGCCAAATAAGTCATCGATTCATCGTATTTCAGTCCCGGATTCGTCAGGAACAGGGAGGAAGGCACGATGATGACGTGTTTCTCCTTCACGGCTGTCAAAGCGTTCCAGGCCGGGTTGCTTTCCATATCCGTTTTGATTTTCTTTTCTCCCACTGCCCGGCTGCCATGAATGATTAAGAAAAGGTAATCCGGGTTTTGCTCCACCAGCTTCTCGAGGCTGTAAGGAACGGTGGTCGGACTTTTCTGATCCGGCTCAAGCTGCTCGGCTACGTTGGTCATGTTCATCGTTTTGGCGATATCCAGTCCAATCGTTCCTGTCCGCTGGATCGAAACCGATGCCGGCGTCACGTTTAAATTGGCAAACGTCAGCTTTTTATCCGGCAGTTTGGCCTTAATCGCATCCACGCGCTGCTGGAGCTCCTCCAGTTTCTGTTTGGCTTCGGTTTCTTTCCCCGTGATTTTCCCCAGCAGGTTCACTGTATCGGCAATTTCGTCATAAGAAGAAACCTGCATGAGAGCAAACGGAATAGAGCTGCTTTCAAAGGTTTGGACCAAATCTTTATGGAAACGGGGCTGGCCGATAACCAGATCCGGTTGAAGGGCCAGTATTTTTTCGCTGCTGACCTCGGAAACCTGTCCCACGCTTTCGGCTTTTTCGGCTCCCGGAGGGAGTTCGATATCCGTTGCATCCGCCCGGCCCGTCACCTCTCCTCCAATGGCATAAATCATACTCAGAATTTCAGGAGACAAAACTACAATTCGCTGAGGCTGATGGTCTAAGGTAATTTCCCTGCCTTCGTTATCTTTGAAGGATAGAAACGGTGCACCGGCCTCAATATCAGAAGAAGCTGAAGCGGTGGCTGCAGTTGAACCTGAAGGCTCCGTTTGGTTCGATGCAGATGCAGATGCAGATGCAGATGAACCGGCCGAATTTACGGCCTGCCCCTGATTCGAAGAGCCGGATTGTCCGCATGCGGTCAAAGCTAAAGCCAGCAGCAAAACGGCAAAAATAACGCTGGATTTGGAACTTGCAAATTTCATATCTCCATTCTCCCTTTGTATGTAATGAACAATTAAGCTAAGCGGTTTGAACAAGCCGGGAGCTCCCCGTTTCCCTCCTTCCCCCAAACTTACGGAATAAAACACGGCTTCTTTCGTCATTTCCGCTATTCCAAATGCTTAATCGTAATTATTACGATTATAGCACAAGCTTCATTTTTGAAAAGTCATAAAAAACCGCCGCTTAAAAGTAAATTTTTTGTCATTTAATCGAAACATTTACGATTTATTGTCCGTTTAAATATATAGCTAATCAGGATTCAACAACTTCTGGAACTTTACAACATACAAGAATGGTGGGTACATCGTGAAAAAATGGTTACTTTTCGGCTTCGTTTTCCTTTTTATGCTCTTCTGGGTTCAAAATCAGTCGGTTTCGGCCAAAGAAAACACGCATCTTTTTCTGAACGATAAAGAAATCCTTCTCTCCAATGCCGAACAAATACGGGTGTCCAACAACCACGTGCTTGTTCCCCTTAGAATCCTGACCGAAGAAATGGCCTATACCGTGGACTGGAATCAGAAGGACAAAACCATCACTATACATAATGCGCAAACGACGCTTCAACTGACCCTTAACAGCAGTCTCGCTGTGTCGAATGGACAAGAGCTTCGTTTAAGCGCGGCTCCTTCCCTTTATAACAACAAAGCCTATGTGCCTCTGAGATTTGTAAGCGAACAGCTCGGGAGCACCGTCGATTGGGATCAGCAGACCCAATCCGTCAAGGTCAAAACCTCATCGGCCTCGCCGGCCGGCAGTGCCTCAGCCTTGCTTCAGGATATGAACTTTGCAAACGGGCAATTAACGCTGAGCCTCCAAGGTTCTGCCGATCCCGGGACAGCGCTCCTGACGAATCCGGACCGGCTTCAAATCGATTTGCCTGGCGCGGCTTTTGATCCCGGTTTCGCGGATACCCTCCAATTGGATGCGAGCGGTCATGGAGATCTTCTGTTTACCGACGATCCGGATCTGAGCGAAATCGAAGTTTCGCAGCTAAACAATACAAATGCCCCCTCTTCCATAGAAATCGTTATGGTTCTTAAAGGCTCGAGAACCTACCAGCTGCAAAAATCCCCGGGGGCCATTAGGGTCCAATTGCAGACCACGGATTCCGGTACGGGTTCGGGCCCGGATTCCGGTTCAAGCTCAAATCCGGGCGCCAATTTACCAGGCTCAAACGTGATGGGACTTGACGTTTCGCACCATAATGGAACCATTGATTGGACGCAGGTTGCCAGCGCCGGTTACTCCTTTGTGTTTATTAAAGCTTCCGAAGGCAAAACGGTTCGGGATAACCAGTTTGCGGTCAACCTGGCCGGCGCCAAATCGGCGGGTCTGCTGGTGGGCGCTTATCATTTCCTCGATGCAACCAGCGTTGGCAATGCAAAACTGGAGGCGGATAATTTCGTACAAGCCCTGCAGGCCGCGGGGGGAATTCAGCTGCTGGATCTGCCGCCCGTCCTGGATTATGAAAATAATCCCGGCGGATTGACCCCGGCGCAGATCAACGAAGTAGCCAAAGCTTTTTTGGCCGAATTCGAAAACGCCACCGGCATTACGCCCATGATTTACACGGGGAATGTTTTTGCCGCCAACTTTGACGCTACCTTCTCTTCCTACAAGCTTTGGGTGGCCAAATACAGCACTCAATCGCCGACTCCCGTCCCGGCCTGGAGCAGCTGGTCCGTTTGGCAGTTTTCGCAAACCGGCAGCATTCCCGGCATTATCGGCAAGGTGGATATGAACCAGTTTAACGGTTCTCTGGATGATCTCTTGTCATCACTGGTTCATCGGGAGGAATAAATATGAACAGGAGATTCCCTGCGGTCCTGATTCTGATCCTGTTCCTCTCCCTGTCGGGCCTCCTCGAAACCCGAACGTATGCGCATGCTTACAGCGTTGCGTTCACGCGCATCGAATCTGCCGGCGGTCAAACCACGATCCAGTATTCGATCGACGATCTTTCCGTCCTTGAATCCATCAGCCAGCTGGACGCCAATGAGGACAGCTATTTGGACCTGCAGGAGGTTCAAGCCCGGCGAGCTCAGATTCTTCAGTGGGTAAACCAGCATCTCGATATTGAAGTCAACGGAAAAAGAATGGCCCTGCTGAGCGGAAATCTCGAATTAAACAAAGAATTGCCGGACAAAACCGGCTTTCAAATGGACACCGGAACCTACAGCGACTTTGTCCTGCCGGACGCCAAAATCGTCACCTTTTCGCTTACGTTCCCTTTGGAGCCAGGCGATTCGCTTGTCCTCAAGGACGACTTTCATTCAATTATCCAGGGGCAATACGTCAATTTCATCAATGTTTTAAAGGATGGGCAGATCCAAACGACTTCGGCGCTGTTTCAAAACGTGTGGAGCTACACCGTGCAGAGCGGAGACCCTGCTGCAGGCAAACCGGCCTCCGGCGCGGAATGGCTCGCTTTTTTTAAAACTGGGCTCCCTTCATATTTTGACCGGCATCGATCATTTGCTGTTTCTGCTTACCCTGATCGCCCTGAAAATGAAGGTCCGGGACGTTATCAAAATTATCACCGCCTTTACCCTGGCCCATAGTTTGACGCTGGCTTTGTCCGTGCTCGGCCTCGTCAGCTTGCCCTCCAGGTTCGTCGAATCGATGATCGCGGCCAGCATTATTTACGTGGCTTTGGAAAATTTATTTTTCCCGCGGAACGCCAAAAACCGCTGGTGGGTCACCTTTTTATTTGGCCTAATTCATGGCCTGGGGTTCGCCGATTTGCTGATGGATATGCATTTGCCGAAAAATCAGCTTGTGCCGGCCCTGCTGAGCTTTAACCTTGGCATCGAACTCACGCAGCTCGCCTTGCTCGGCTTGGCCTCACCTTTATTGTGGTATTGGTACCGGCTTAAAGGTTATAGGATAAGCTTCCGGGCGTTAAATGCCGGGATTACGGTCATCGCCCTTATTTGGCTTATACAACGGGTTACCGGGTAACAGCGGCGGGAAGCCAAGATTCGCTTAAGACAACAAAAGAGAGTGATCCTTATGCAAAAGAAAGAATCCTTCATTAAACTGGTACCCATAGACTGGACACTTTGAAAAAAAGGTGTCTGGGCTATGGGTACTTTTTGTATACTGGAAGAGGCAATGGAGGGGATGACATGAGTAAGAAACATTTTAACCAAGCAGAGCGCAAGGCTTTATCTAAAAATCCATATATCGCTAAGGTTAGCGAAAAATCATTAACATACACAGATGAATTTAAACGCCTTTTCATCGATCAGTATTTGTCAGGGAAAACACCTAGAGAAATCTTTGAGACGGCTGGATTTGACGTGTCTCTCATCGGCATGACGCGGGTGGAGCAGTGCGCAGATCGTTGGAAGAAGGCCTACGAACGGGATGGGATTATCGGACTCACCGACTCCAGAAGAGGGGCTTCAGGACGTCCACGGCAAAGAGAGCTTACACCTGCTGAAATCATGGCCAAACAAGAAGCGAAAATCAAACTTCTCGAGTCGCAGATTGACTTGCTAAAAAAGTTCGACAAGAACGAAAGGAGGCTATGCTTAGAGAAAAACAATCCAAGCGAAAGTCATAGATTTGAATGGATTCATCAAGCAATGAGCCAGGGATTTAAGCGGATGACCCGGTATTTTTGTGAGCTCCTAGGGGTCTCAAGATCTGGCTACTATCATTACCTGCAAACTGCGGATGTACGCATCAAACGAGCTCAAAAAGATGAGGAAAGCGTAAAGTGGGTGAAGAAAGCCTTTGATCGCCGAGGTTTCAAGAAAGGAGCTCGCTCCATCAAGATGACCTTAGAGAATGAG